>JABGQM010000099.1 GCA_018648805.1 Verrucomicrobiota bacterium | reverse complement strand
CTTAAACGAACCGCTTCGTCGATAACCTCTTGCTCTGCAACGAGTAAGTAAGTCGGTTAAGGGTACCCGAGTAAGGGTGGCGATGACGTGTACGGTTAAGTGTATCTCTCGCTGTTCCTTGAGTCCCTGTCCTTGACGAACAGACTTCGCATCGCATAGGCATCAACATTTGAACGTTACCAATGACTTACGAAGAGCGATATCCAAAAACTGGGCTAAGCCCTGCATAACAGTGGCCCGCGCGAGCATACTCCAGCCCTAGCCCTGGCGTAGAGATGGGGTGCCCTTCCGTGGCCTATTATGCGAGCACCATGTCACGGCTAAGCCCTGCATAACAGTGGCCCGCGCGAGCATACTCCAGCCCTAGCCCTGGCGTAGAGATGGGGTGCCCTTCCGTGGCCTATTATGCGAGCACCATGTCACGGCTAAGCCCTGCATAACAGTGGCCCGCGCGAGCATACTCCAGCCACGGAAGGGCACCCCATCTCGGAGCATACTTGACTCGGAGGAGGGGGTACCGTAGCGTTCCTTCTTCGCGAATAGTGGTCAGAGCGTACAAGGGGAGTATAGGTCATGCAGGTTGATACATTTATAGCGGTGGGTGAGAACATTCATTGCACACGAATCTACAAGGTAGGCGGCAAGTTTGTGAAGGAGCAGCCGGACGGCAGCTGGGCGATCTGTTACCGCGCTGGAGATGAGGTTCGCAAGCTTCCGGTGCCGGACGTCTTTGTGGGCGCAGGCGACTGGGAAAACGGTAAGGTTAAGCATTGTGCCGTAGCGATCTGGCAGGGCAATTATGGCACGGGCGATGCGCAGGTCGCGGGAGTGGACTACATCCAGCAGCTGGCCAAGCGTCAGGCCGCCGCAGACGCCTCCTATCTCGATATCAACGTCGATGAATTCAGTACGGATGTGGCCGAGCGGGTCAAGCTGATGCAGTGGACGGTGAACGTGACCCAGGAAGCCGTTTCGATTCCGATGAGCATTGATTCGTCGAACGAGGAGATTCTGAAGGCCGGCCTCGAAGCGTGTGATACGACGCGCGGCCGCCCCATGGTCAACTCGGTCTCGCTTGAGCGTCAGGATGCCATCGCCGTAGCGGCGGAGCACAAGGCCGTCGTGATTGCCTCGGCAGCCGGTGAAGCGGGGCTCCCGGCCAATACGGAGGAACGTATGGCCAACCTCGACCGCTTGATTCCGATGCTCAAGACCGCCGGTTTCGCGGATGGCGATCTGCACATTGATCCGCTCGTCTTTCCGATCTCGGTCGACGGCAACAATGGCAACGGCTTCATCGATGCGGTGGCCATGATCCGTAAACGTTTCGGCGCGGATGTGCATATCGTGGCCGGACTCAGCAACGTCTCGTTCGGTATGCCGGGCCGCAAGCTGATCAACCAGGTCTTCACCCATATGGCCGTCGCGAAGGGCGCCGATGGCGGGATCGTGGATCCGATGCAGATCAACGCGAAAATTCTGAGTGGACTGGATGCTGACGCTGAAGGCTTCCAATTGGCGCACGATCTCCTGACCGGCAAGGACGACTACGGGATGAACTACATCACGGCCAGCCGTGAGGGCAAATTCTAGGGGGCAGAATGGAATCATTGCTGAAGCGACTCGCAGCAGGCGAGATCCTGGTGTGTGATGGCGCGATGGGTACCTTTTTGCAGGCGCGCGGGCTGCAACCCGGGGCGTGTCCAGAGCTGTGGTGTGTCGACCGGCCGGATGATGTACGCGCCATCCACGCCAGCTATCGCGACGCGGGCAGCGACATCGTGGAGTGCAACTCCTTTGGCGGCACCTCCTACAAGCTCAACCATTATGGATTGAGCGGCACGGTTGAGGAAATCAACCGCTGTGCCGCCGAGCTGGCCAGAGACGTGGCCGATGGCCGGCAGTACGTCCTCGGCAGTATGGGACCCACCGGTGAGTTCATGGAACCCTACGGCGAGGCCACGCAGGCTGAGTTTGTCGCCGCCTTTGCGCAGCAGGCGCGCGCCCTCGAAGCGGGGGGTGCGGACCTGGCCATTGTGGAGACCATGACCGCCCTCGAGGAAGCCGCAGCCGCGGTCAAGGCCATCAAAGAGGAGACCCGGCTCGTGGCCATGGTCAGCTTCACCTTCGACCCGCAGCTCAACGGCGGCTACGCCACAATGATGGGCGTCACCCCCGAGGCCTTTGCCACGGCCGCGCTGGAGATGGGGGCCGACGTGATCGGCGCCAATTGCGGCACCGGTCCGGATGATATGATCAAGGTGGTGGCCGCCCTGCGCGCCACCGCACCGGAGACTCCGATCATTGCGATGCCGAATGCCGGCATGCCGGTCATCGAGGATGGGCAGACCGTATTCAAAGAGACCCCCACAGAGATGGCGGCCAAGGTGCCGCTACTCGTGGCCGCCGGAGCCAACATTATTGGCGGCTGCTGCGGCACGAGTCCGGCCCATATCGCAGCGATGAAACAGGCCGCAGCGGCGCTTTAAACAGGAATACAGCCGGCTGCCACGCGCAGCCTTGGAGATGAAGATGACAAGACCGGTTGCACTGATTATTCGAGACGGCTGGGGGGCCAGCGATGGCCTCAACGGCAACGCGGTGCATGCCGCCAACACGCCTAATGACGACGACTATCTGAAACACTGCCCTCACACACGCCTCGATTGTGCGGGTCAGCCGGTTGGACTGCCGGATAGCTACCAGGGCTCCAGCGAAGTGGGGCATCTCAATATGGGGGCGGGGCGTATTGTGGTGCAGGAGCTGACACGCATTGACGAAGCGCTGCGTACCGGCGCGCTGTTCGAGCACGCCATGTGGAGCCGCATCGTGGAGGCGTGGAAGCGCAGCGGCGGTGCACTGCACCTGCTGGGGCTGATCCAGGACGAAGGCGTGCACGCCCATCAGGAACACCTCTTCATGTTGCTGCGCCGCGCGCGCAAGGATCACCCCGAGGGGGCCATCGTGGTGCACCCGTTCCTGGATGGACGCGACACCCCACCGCGCAGCGCGAAGCAGTACATGGGCGCTTTGGCCGAAGTGCTGACCGAGGTGGATGGCCGCATCGGGACCGTCATGGGGCGCTACTACGCTATGGACCGTTCGGCAAGCTGGGAGCTTACCGACAGGGCCTTTCGCTGCATTGTCGACGCCGAGGGACGCGCCGTGGAGTCGGCGGCCGCGGCGATCATCGACTCCTATGCGGCCGATAAGACCCCCGATGGCGTGGAGATGTGTGACGAATACGTGCCGCCTTGTGTTGTGGCCGACTATGCCGGCATGCAGGATGGCGACGTGGTGGTGCATTCGAACTACCGCCAGGACCGTGCCATTCAGCTTGCCCGGGCCTTTGTGGACGCCGACTATCCCGGCCGCCTGGTCCGCGTGCCGCAGGTCTTCTTTGTGGGCCTGACCCGTTACTACAACGAGTTTGAGAACTACCTGCTGCCGACCATGGATTCCGGGGGCGGGATGGATAACCTCCTGGGCGAGGTGATTGCCCGGGCCGGCATGAAGCAGTTGCGTATTGCCGAGACCCAGAAGTTCCGGCATGTGACGAGTTTCTTCAACGGCAAGTCGACCGATCCGTACGAGGGCGAGGACCAGGTTGAGATCCCCAGTCGTTTTGATCCCGCCACGTTCGCAACCCACCCCGAGATGGATGCCTACACCGTAACCGAGGCGCTGCTCAAGCGGCTCGAGGAGAATCCCTATACCTTTATTGCGGTCAACTTCGCCAACGGCGACATGGTAGGGCATACCGGGGACTTTGATGCCGCCCGGCAGGCGGCTGAGGTGGTGGATGAGTGTGTGGGCAAGGTGGTTGATCGGCTGCTCGAGCTGGATGCCCACATTCTGCTGACGGCCGACCACGGCAATGCCGAAGAGATGGTCGATGCCAAGGGTGAGCCCAAGACGAGTCACACGCTTAACCCGGTCGACATCGTCTATATAGCCAAGGATGGCGCCGAACGCCGCCTGATCGAACACGGCAAACTGGCTGATATTGCCCCGACCATCCTCTACCTGCTTGGCCTCGATATCCCGTCCGAGATGACGGCCGAGAATCTTTTTGCGGATGCGTAGTTGAGAGAGTACGAGTCAGATTAGGGCAAAAGATTAATGGTAGGCTGCCACGACATCGTTTACAGGTTTTAGTGCCCGGACATCGTTTACAGCGGACAGGGATCGAGTAAGTAGAGGCGGTTAAGGGCATCCGAGTAAGGGTGTCGGTTAAGGGTGTCGAGTAAGTGTCCGTTTAAGTGTGCGTGGCGGTTCTTACACTTACTCGTACACTTCGTCGCTACCCTTAACCGGATACCCTTAACCGAACTGCTTAACCGATGAGGGTTGGGATCTGAGTCTGGACCGATGAGAACATAGCGAAAACGCCTGTGAACGATGTCGTGGCACCTCTCGGTGTAAGCGATGTCTTGGCATGTGACAATTAATCTGTAGACGGTGAGGAACTGATGGATCTTAAGCAACATCCCATTTTGATTGTGGACGGTGCCTGCGGGACCAACCTGCAGGAGATGGAGATCCCAGATACCGCCTGGGACGATAAGGAGGGGTGCAACGAGTACCTCAACCTGACCGCTCCGGATGTCATCCAGGCCCTGCACCGCTCCTTCGTGGAGGCGGGTGCGATGATCCTCGAGACCAACACCTTTGGTGCGGCCAGTATCGTGCTGGCCGAATATGGACTTGAGGAGCAGGTTGACGCGATCAACGGCGCGGCGGTGGCCAATGCGCGCGCGGCGATTGGCGACACCCCACACTGCTACGTGGCCGGATCGCTCGGTCCGACCACCAAGCTGCCGTCGCTGGGCCACATCGGGTACGACGCGTTATATGCCGCCTACGAGGAGCAGCTGCGCTCGCTCATTGGGGCGGGGGTCGATCTCCTGATCGTCGAGACCGGTCAAGATATGCTTCAGATGAAGATCGCGCTTGTGGCGGCGTTTGACCTGCTGAACGAGCTCAACGTCGACCTCCCGGTTATGGCCTCGATCACGATCGAGCGCACCGGCACCATGCTGGTGGGGACAGATATTGCGGCGGCCACGGCCACGCTGGAACCGTTTCCGCTCTTCTCGCTTGGCCTCAACTGTGCCACGGGCCCGGCCGACATGATTTCGCACGTGCGCTACCTGAGTCACCACTGGCCGCAGCGCATCTCCTGTATTCCCAACCAGGGCCTACCCGAGGTGGTGGATGGCAAGACCATGTATCCACTCAGTCCCGCGGAATATGCCACGCATATGACCCATTTTGTGAAAGATTTCGGGGTGAGCATCGTGGGGGGCTGTTGCGGTACCACCCCCGCGCATACCCGCGCGCTGGTGGCCGCGCTGGCGGATGTAACCCCGGCCGAGAGGAGCATCTCGTCATGAAGCCTTCTGTTTCCAGTCTCTATCAGGCCGTTGACCTGACCCAGGATATCCGGCCACTCGTTATTGGTGAGCGCACCAACTCCAATGGCTCCAAGAAGTTTCGGGACCTCCTGCTGGCCGATGACTACGAGGGCTGCCTCGCGATTGCACTGGCCCAGGAAGCCAATGGCGCGCACATGCTGGATGTCTGTGCGGCCTATGCCGGACGCGACGAGGAGCAGGACATGGTCGAGCTGGTGCGGCTCTTTGCCGGATCGGTCAAGATTCCGCTCATGATCGACTCCACCCGGCCGGACGTCATCGAAGCCTGCCTCAAGATTTATCCGGGCCGTGCCATCATCAACTCGGTCAACCTTGAGGATGGCGGTGTCAATATCCGCAAGGTGTGCGCCCTGGCCAAGCGCTACGGCGCGGCCGTCGTGGCCCTGACGATCAACCAGACGGGCATGGCGATGCGCACCGCCGAGAAGGTGGAGACCGCCAAGGCCATTCACGACATCGTGGTCGGTGAGTTCGGCATGCGGCCGCAGGATATTCTCTTTGATCCGCTGACCTTTACGGTCGGCGCGGGCGACCAGACCCTGAATGACGCGGCGATCCAGACTCTGGACGCGATCCGCGAGATCAAGCAGGCCCTGCCGGGCGTCTTTACGGTGCTGGGGCTCTCCAATATCTCGTTCGGGCTTTCGCCCTTCTCGCGCAAATTGCTCAACGCCGTCTTTCTGCACGAGGCGGTTGAGGCCGGACTCGATGCCGCCATCATTGATGCGGGTAAGATCCTGCCGCTGGCGCAGGTGCCCGAAGCGGAGCGTGAAATCTGCATGGACCTGCTATTTGACCGGCAGGGCGAGGACACCGAGGCCCCCCCGCCGCTGGAACGCTTTATTGAACACTTCAGTGAGGCCAAGGATACGGACGACAGCGAGGAAGGCGAGGATACGCGTCTGCCGCAGCAGGTGATGTTCGACCGCGTGGTGGCCGGTGATCGCGAGGGGATCGAGGACCAGCTCTCCATTCTCCTGATGCGCATGACCCCGCTGGGCATCATCAACCAGATTCTCGTGCCGGCCATGCGCCATGTCGGCGAGCTGTTCGGTACCGGCGAGATTCTGTTGCCATTTGTCCTGAAGTCGGCCGAGGTCATGAAGCGTTCCGTGGCGTTTCTCGAACCCCTGATGGATAAGCTCGAAGGCGAAAGCAAGACGCGCGTGCTGTTGGCCACGGTGCAGGGCGACGTGCACGACATCGGTAAGAACCTGGTCGAGATTATCCTCTCCAACAACGGGTACGAGGTCCACAACCTGGGGATCAAGATGCCGGCCGAGATGATCATTGAGAAGGCTCTCGAGTTCAACGTGGACGTGATTGGTCTGAGCGGGCTGTTGGTCAAGTCGGCCATCGTGATGCAGGAGAGCATGGAGCAGTATGAGGCGGCCGGCCTCAAGGCCCCGATCCTGTTGGGTGGGGCGGCGCTGACGAAGAAATTCGTGGCCGAGTCCTGTGTGCCCGGGTTCACCCCGCCGGTGGTCTACTGCCCCGACGCGTTTGCCGGCCTCAAGGCCGTGCGTGATTTTGAAGCCGGCACGCTTGAGGCCACGACCTACAACGCCATAACGACACCGCAGGCGATGAAGCCGGGGCTCAAGAGTATCGATATCCGCAGCGACAACCCGGTGCCGAGTGCACCGTTCACGGGACTCAAGCACGTGGTCGATATCGATCCGGCCCTGCTTTTTTCCTACATCAACGAGCAGGCGCTCTTCCGCGGCCGCTGGGGCTACCGCCGCGGTAAGATGAGCGCGGAGGAGTACAAGGCCCTCGTCGAGGGGGAGGTGGTTCCGCTCTACGAAGAGATGAAGCGGCGCGCCGTTGAGGATCAGCTCGTGCAGCCCAAGGTGGCGTATGGCTATTTCCCGTGTTACAGCGAGGGGGATGCCCTCTTTGTCGAGGACCAGGGAACGGTCTACGACTTTCCCTTCCCACGCCAGGCCGAGCCGCCCTACCTCAGTATCCCCAGTTTCTTCAAGGGCAAGAAGGACGGGGGCGATGTGGCCGGGTTCTTTGTTGTGACGATCGGCCCCCGCATCAGTGAAGAGAGTCACCGGCTCTACGAGGCGGACAACTACCATGACTACCTGATGTTGCATGGGTTCAGCGTGGAGATCACCGATGCTCTGGCCGAGTACTGGCACGAGATGATGCGCAACGAGCTGGGCATCGGGCAGGAGACGCCCGACTCCATGACCGGCTACGCCGTTCAGGAGTACCAGGGCTCACGCTACGGCTTTGGCTATCCCGCCTGTCCCGATCTGGATGCCCACGAGCACATCTTTAAGCTGCTCAAGCCCGAGTCGATCGGCGTCACGCTGACCGAGAACATGGAGATGGTGCCCGAGCAGAGCACCTCCGCCCTCGTGGCGCATCATCCCCAGGCCAAGTACTTCGCGGTGTAGTGGCGAATGGCACTTAGCTAGAGCCTGTCCGAAAAGGTATCTGAGGTCCGGGATATTTCAATATCCAACAGCCAACACTCAAATCCAATTTCCAAGGGGGGATCTTTGGCCATTCTTCACAGACCTCCTGCGATTCCCGTGTGTATTGATCGAGGTCTTTCCTTGGATATTGGATATTCCTTG
>JABGQM010000098.1 GCA_018648805.1 Verrucomicrobiota bacterium | reverse complement strand
GTACGCAGCAGCCATAGCTTGAGAAACGAAGTCTCGAAGTCACGAAGTCCTGAATACTCTCGAATTCCCCGGGCCACCCGGGCCACCGGGTCGCACTGCGCCGACGCGGCGACCTCGTGACGCCCTGACACCAGTCGCGCACGCCGCTGCTTCCCGCGTGCAGCGTGGCGCAAACGCCAACCTTTGTTGCGCAAAACTGCTCTATGCGTTGTGCATGCCCTTTAGTACATTGAAATTGGAACGTACTGAAATGCGAACACGTTATCTTAGGATAGAGAATGAGGGTCAAACGTTTGCTTTGCTCCATCGCAGTAATCAATTTGACAGTAGGGGCTGCCATGGCGGCAGCACCGGTTGGCGCTTCCGGGTTTAGCGGGGGATTTTCTGTTGAGGATAGTGTCATAGCATTTGAGGTGCATGGGCCGACTAAGCAGTTGGACGAAGTGTATGAGGACTAAGCGTGGCGACGAAGTGTGGGACAAAGTGTTTGGAGAGCGCGAAGCGCACACTTCGTCGCATTCTTAGTCCCTTCACTTCGTCGTTTACACCTCGTCGAACTGCTTCGTCGATTGTAGCCGTTTCGGGTGCACGTGCCTATGGGCCAATGAAAAAACACCCGGAAAGCCCGGAAGCGCCGCTAAAAAAGGAAACATCCATTAAAACCAGAAGAACCCGACTACTTATGACTGTCATGGCAATCGCTCTTATGTGTCTGAGCGCCATTGAACTGAGAGCGGATGACAGGCCCAACATTGTGGTCGTCTTGTGTGATGACCTGGGGTATGGCGACCTGGAGTGTTATGGCCATCCGCATATCAAGACGCCAAGCATCAACACGCTTGCAAATGAAGGGATACGCTTCACGGACTTTTACTCCACCTCTCCCGTCTGCTCTCCCTCACGAGTTGGACTCATGACAGGACGGAGTCCAAACCGCGCCGGAGTCTACGACTGGATCCCCGGGAACCGGAATATTCATATGCGTTCCTCCGAAGTCACGATGCCGCAGCTGTTGAAGAAAGCCGGCTATGCTACCTGTATGTCCGGCAAGTGGCACTGCAATGGTAAATTCAACTCGCCACTGCAACCACAGCCAGACGATGCTGGATTTGATCACTGGTTCGGCACCCATAACAATGCAAGTCCCTCGCACGAAAATCCTGGCAACTTCGTACGTAACGGAAAGAAGGTAGGTCCCCTGGAGGGATTCAGCTGCCAGCTGGTAGTGGACGAAGCCCTCACCTGGCTCAAAGGACAACAGGAAAAGGATCCGAAACAACCGTTCTTCATGTATGTAGCCTTTCACGAGCCGCACGAACCCGTTGCCTCTCCCAAGGAGATGGTAGAAAGCTACACGCCTGTGGCGAAGAACATTCAAGAAGCTGAGTATTTCGCCAACGTAGCAAACGTGGACAAAGCCGTCGGCAGGCTCATGGCCGCCTTGAAAGCCATGGATGTCGACAAGAATACGCTCGTCGTATTCACTTCGGATAACGGTCCGGAAACCCTGAATCGCTACAGTAGAGCTGGGCGTTCATACGGCACCGCAGAACCACTGCGCGGCATGAAACTCTGGACCACCGAGGCCGGATTCAGAGTTGCAGGAATCATGCGCTGGCCAGCCAAGATAAAGGCAGG
Organism: Verrucomicrobiota bacterium; assembly: GCA_018648805.1. GTDB lineage: Bacteria > Verrucomicrobiota > Kiritimatiellia > UBA8416 > JABMPJ01 > JABMPJ01. The sequence continues at coordinate 6,551 of JABGQM010000098.1, read as the reverse complement.
ACAGACGGTAAACCATCCGGTGTCAGCTCTGGACTTCCTTCCCACTTTCTGTGAACTGGCAAAAACGGAGCCACCAGCCGACTTGGTACTGGACGGGACAAGTTTCCTTTCCGCTCTTGAAAACAAACCCATAGAACGCAAGAAACCGTTGGTATGGATCTACTATGCCGCTCTCAATGAACGCAGAGTCGCCATGCGTGACGGCGATTGGAAAGTACTGGCTAAAATGAACCTCAAGAAATATGAGCGTGTTCGCCATCGCAATGCGGCAGAAGTCAAGGCCGCAACACTCTCTGACTTTCAGATATTCAAAATTACAGATGACATTGGCGAGAGCAAAGATCTCTCAGCGTCGCACCCCGAGAAACTGTCCGAACTGAAGCAGCGGCTTACAATACATTACCGGGAGCTGGTTAACGATTCACACGTGTGGGGTAAGAAGAAATGAGCGAACGGTAGTGTCAAACGTTTTATAACAAGTATGAGGCGCTGCCGGGTTTAGCGGGGGATTTTCTACTGAGGATAGTGTCATAGCATTTGAGGTGCATGGGCCGACTAAGCAGTTGGACGAAGTGTATGAGGACTAAGCGTGGCGACGAAGTGTGGGACAAAGTGTTTGGAGAGCGCGAAGCGCACACTTCGTCGCATTCTTAGTCCCTTCACTTCGTCGTTTACACCTCGTCGAACGTCCTAGTCGATGTATCCGTTTCGGGGCCATGTGCATATAGGCCAATGAAAAAACACCCGCTAAACCCGGAAGCGCCAGTTTTATGAGAAGTAATGAAAGACTGTGGAGAGGGTGAACGAGAACGGCGACGAGAGCGGATAACGATCCGCCTTCGCCCTGCGGGCTACGGCGCGACATGGTAGAGATGTTCTCAATCGTCCACCATTCTCGTCGCCGCTCTCGTCAACCGAAATGGACGGGAAAACGGGGGAGAACGCTTCAAGGCCTTTGACCCGTTACAACGATGTGAGTTAGATGAAAAGTATTCTGTCAGATTTGACAGAACCGAGCGAACCAAGAGGAGAGATAGCGATGAGATTGTGGATGCAACGTATGGTGTCGATGTGTGTGTTGGGCCTCTGTATGACTTCTGGCCTGATGGCGGCGGAGGGCTACTATAAGGGGATGCCGCAGTTTCATGCGTATCCCGACCCCAACGCAGCCCGCTACGAGCTGAAGCGGTTCGGGCCGGTAGGTATCGGGCTGGAGCTGCGCCAGCCTAACTTCACGATTCACATCACCAATGTCGAGCCTGGCTCGCCGGCTGAGGCCTGCGGCAAGCTCAAGCAGGGGCAGATCATTGAGAGCATCAATGGCGAGGTGCTCAAGGATGAGGACCCGCGCGTGCTGCTGGGTAACATGATCACGAAGGCCGAGGCTAGCGACGGCATCATGAAGATGATGGTGAAGGATGATGCCAAAGCCAAGGCGCAGGAGATCGTTGTCCAGCTTCCGGCGCTTGGCCCTTACAGCCCGACCTGGCCGGTAGACTGCAAGAAGTCGGACCGCATCGTGCGCCAGTTCGCCGATTATCTGGCTGAGCACAAGACGTCGGCTGGTATCGGGCTGGACGGTGCTATGCTCTTTATGCTCTCTACGGGTGAAGAAAAGGATCTGGACGTCGTTCGCAAGTGGGTGGCGGGGATTGTCGAGAAGCACAAGGACACTGAGGAGATCAAAACCTACCCCTGGTTTGCCGGCTACAGTGGCCCGGCGCTGTGCGAATACTACCTGCGCACAGGCGACGAGTCGATTCTGCCCGTGATCGAGAAGCTGGCGGCCTATCTGACGCGCACCATCTACAATGGTTGCTGGATGGGACGCGGTGGCGCGAACTACCGCTATATGGGCGGCGGTCACATGAATGCCGCCGGTGTCCACTGCGTGACGTTCCTGCTGATGGCCAAGGAGTGCGGCGTGAATGTCGACGAGCACACGCTGCAGAGCTCGCTGCTGCAGTCCTATCGTTTTGCGGGGCGTGGCAATGTCGCCTATGGCGACGGCGAGCCCGAAGGGGGCATGGTGAGCAATGGCCGGACTACCGGGCTGGCGCTGGCCATGCAGGCAGCCGCCAATCTGCATCCCGACGGCGAGAAGTCGGTCTATGCCCAGGCGCGCGATATCAGTGCCACCAAGGGATTCTACTCCACCTCGTGGCTGTTCCATGGGCATACCGGTGGCGGTATTGGCGAGCTCTGGACGGGGCAGTCGATGGGCGTTGTGAAGGATAAGCGTCCCCTGCAGTACCGCAGCTTTATGGATGAACGCCGCTGGATGTACGAGCTGGCCCGCACCCATGATGGGGTCTTCGGCTGGATCAGTGGCTGGAATGTCAGCTATACCGACACAGCAAAGGGCGGCAGAGGCTGGGGCAACTGGATCCCGTTGGTCTACACGCTGCCGCGCAAGCAGTTGCGCCTCTACGGGGCACCTCCCACCAAGTACTCCAAGACCTACAAGATTCCGGATCGCCCGTGGGGTAACGCGGCCGATGACGTCTTCTATTCCATGACGCCCTCCGAGTACAAGCCCGGCAAGGCACAGGATATCTCGAAGGAGGAGCTGATTACCGATGCCTCCATGCCGATCATGCAGCGCATCAATGATCCTGAGGTCGAGGATGATACGCTGCTGATGTATGCCAATCACATCGACCAGGGCATTCGCACGGCATCGGCCCGCGCTATCAACAATCATGCCCGCTATCATCTGGTAGTGCCGCTGCTCAAGTCCAAGGATCCGCGCGGCCGTCTCGCTGGTGTGACCTGTATCATCGGTATGAGGAAGGGCAAGCCGATGCCGATCGAAGCAGTGAGCGACGAGATGTTCAAGCTCGTGGCCGGCATGGTCAACGATCCGGATGAAGCCTGGTGGGTGGCGCTCAGTGCGATGAAGGCACTCGGTCGCGCACGTCCCGAGCTGGTGGCCCCGCATGTTGACCGCCTGCTGACCTGGATGGATAGCAGCGAGTGGTGGCTCCGTGGCGCCGCCGTGCGGGCACTGGCTCCGGTTGCTGCCGACAAGCGGTTCTACAAGCAGATCCTGACGAAGACCGGCGATATTATCGTGGGCGATCAGGGCGGCAAGCTGTTATGGTCACTGGGCAGTGTTGTGGCCAGCCTGCAGGAGGCCGATCCGGAGGTCCAGCAGTTTGCGATCAAGGCGCTTGGTAAGGCGTACGCGCAGTTCCCCACCACGCTCGTCGAGCCGGGTGGGCAGGATCTGACTCACAATATTCCCGGCATGCTGGAATCGATCGCCAGGGCCATTGTCGGCATTCCCGGTGGCTACGACGAGCTCTACCGCATCGCTCCGGCCCGCTTCTCTGGCGTTGCCTTGCCACATGAGAAGGTGTTCTTTGCAGCGGAGGCGTCGCAGTTCGGCCCCGAGTTGAAGCAGGCCTTCGTGCCGATCATCATGGACGGAATGATTCCGGCCTACATCGAGAAGAACCGGACGAACCTTGAGAAGGAGATGGCATCTCGCCAGCCGGGGCGTGCGATCAACGGACTGGTGGCGCTCTATAAGCAGGCCGGGGTCGACGACTACGGCTGGAAGCTCTACGGCCCCGCACGTGACAAGATCGAATGGGACTACCTGACCTTCGACCCGCCCGAGAAGAAACTCTGGGAGTCCAACCACCGCTTCCGCAAGGTGACCGTGCCGGCGGGCAGCGAAGAGTGGTTTGCGCCGGCGTTCGATCCGAAGGCGGCCGGCTGGAAGAGCGGCAAAGCGCCCTTCGCCAACCTCGACGGCAAGCTCGCCCCCATTGGTGACTGCAAAGCGACAGGCCCCAACACCTTCTGTGGCTGCGGCGAACCGCCGGCTACCTTTTGGGACAAGGAAGTGCTACTGATGCGCACTGAGATCGAACTGCCGCCGCTGAAGGATGGCTACGCCTACCGCCTGCTGGTCGGTGGCCGCTCCCACTACAACGCCGGCGGCGGTACCGATGTGTGGTTTGATGGCGAGTACCTGCAGAGACGTGGGCGTGGCGCAGGCACCATTGCCGCAGGCAGTGGGCGCGGCTCCTGGCGGCCATGGGGCGTCACCATCGATAACGCCCAGCGCAAGCACTTCGAGGATGGCAAGCTTCTGCTGGCATGCAATGGCTTCCTGCGCTGGGGACACAAAACCGACTATATCAAATGCTACAAGACCTTCTGGTTCGAAGCGATGAAGCTCCCAGAACTGCCTCCCGCTGCGCAGGAGTAGAGGTCAGGTGGAGGCAGGGGCTGGAGGCCGATGGCGTCCTCCTCTAGTCCTACACTTCGTCCCACACTTGATCGCACTCTTTGTCGGTTACCCTTCGTCGAACTGCTTCGTCGGCGTGTTGAGCTCATTTGGTGGCGCAATCGGCGGATAATGGCGCTCTCCCGCAGTCACTCCGTCATCGCGTCGTCCGGCGTCACGAAGTCTCGAGGTCACGAAGTCCTGAACACTCTAGAATCCCCCGGGGGCCACCGGGTCGCACCGCCGCGGACAAGTGGCAAAAAGCCACTGGCAGGCGCGCCGCAGCTACGCTATTCTCCTTCGCTACCCCCAAATTTGGAGCAGCCCATGACCGATGTCATCGCCCCCAGGACCTATACCAACCCCATCATTGCCGGCGACTGGAGCGACCCCGGGGTCGTTCGCGTTGGCGAAGACTACTACTCTGTGCGCTCGACCTTTGGCTGGCAGCCCGGCTTGCACATTGCCCACTCGCGGGACCTGATCCATTGGACATACATTGGGTTTGCGGATGTGCACAACGCTTTTGACATCGATCACGGGATCACCGAGTGGGGGATCTGGGGATCGGACATCGGGTACAACCCGAACAATGGCACGTTTCTCGTGTATGCGCCGGTGCGTGGCCAGATCGGGGTCTTCTCCTCGACCAATCCGGCGGGTCCCTACGAGTTTGGCGGCATCATCGTCAAGGGGTACGACCCCGGCTTTTTCGCGGATGACGACGGGCAGCTCTATCTGACCAAAACGGGGGGCGAGATCTATCGTCTCTCCGCCGATGGCTTGCAGGCCGACGACGCGCCGCTCTTCACCGTGGCGGGTGGCGAGGGGCCCGAGATTTTCAAGCGGGGCGACTATTACTACTACATCATCTCGCCGGGCGGCACGCGCCCGTACCAGGACCACATGATCATGAGTTATCGCACCCGGAGTCTCGAGGGACCCTGGGAGGAGGATCCCGCGAACCCGGTCATGCACGCGCGGCATGAGACCCATGCCAAGTTCCAGGGGCCCGGGCACGGTGAGATGTTCAACACCCAGCATGGCGAGTGGTTTCTGACCTACCATGCCTATGAGCTCTCCCACTACAGCCTGGGGCGGCAGATGTGCATGGAGCCCGTCAGCTGGACGGATGACGGCTGGTGGCGACCGGTCGGCGGCCGGATTCCCAGTGAGCAGAACGTCGCACCGGCATTGACACCGGCGCCGTGTCAATTCCAGGACTCGGACGATTTTGAGTCGGCCGAGCTGGGCAAGCAGTGGTTCTTCCACACGGCGATGGACAGCAGCGGCGACTCCTGGAGTCTCACCGAAGCGCCCGGTTGTCTGCGCATCAAGACGCGGGAAGGCGACCTGAGCTCAGAGCCGGTGGCCACGAGCACCTTCCTGCAGCGCGTTAAGGAGAAGACCTTTGACATCACGACTAGGCTCTCCTTTGACGCACGCGAAGGCAACGAGGCCGCTGGCCTGCACCTCTATCACGACCCGGAGAAGAACATCTGGCTGACCTCCACGGTCGTGGACGGCCAGAAGATGTTTGAGGTCGGCACCTACGACAAACCGTATGTGTCGGATGTCGATCCCGCGGATCTAGAGCCAGGGGAGATCATGCAGACCTACCGCACCGCGCCCAAGGTGAAGACGATTCTGGCGCGGGTGCCCAACACCATTGGCAACACCGTTTTTCTGAAGATCAGCATCGATGGCCAGGAAACCGCGCGCTTCCACGTCAGCGCCGATGGCGAGACGTGGACCGATCTCGATGCCGAAGTCTTCTTCGGCGATGCCTGGCACAACTCGCGCCGTGGCGAAAAACCAGGCACACCGGACCTCGGCTGGGTCGGCATTGGCCGCGACAATGTCTGGACCGGCACCGCCATGGGCATCTTTGCCTGTCAGAATGGCGTGGCGCAGGCCAACTATGCCGATTTCCATTGTTTTGACGTGGTGACTTGATGACCTGGTGACGCCGTGGGGTGGGGAGTTAACGCTCGCGACCATGTAGCCCGCGCTCGCCGAGCGCGAGGCCGAACGGCCGGAAACACTCGCCACCGCAAGGAGCCGCGCGCTCGCCGAGCGCGGGCTACAATCTGCTCTGTCGCAAAGTGGCAGGGGTGGGGGGCGGAGACGGTCCCCGTCTGTAAGTTGTTGTGGGTGAGGTGGTCGCGGGGATATGTGGGTCGGATCTGGTGCTTAGGGCGACTTTTTCGTAACCGTTAAGCTGATTCACCTGCCGGGCAAGCCCTGTCTTTTATACACAAAAGATAGCTGGACTTTCAGTCTCCGGGCGCGTATGTTTTGGGCATGGATA
>JABGQM010000097.1 GCA_018648805.1 Verrucomicrobiota bacterium | reverse complement strand
AAACAGTCAGGCAATACCGGCCACGTGCCCACGATCTAAACAGAGACTATCCCCACGCCAGAGCGTGGCGCGCCACAGCAATCTGACCCGCGACATCGTTATCGATCCCGACGCGTGGAATTTCGATCTCCGGGTGATTCAAGCTGAGGGATACAGCAGGGCAGTTGCCGCTTGTGAGAAGTTCCAGGAGCGCACCCGTACCACCGGGCATGCTCGTGATGATGCCGTCTCCTGTCCAGTGCTTGGGTACCAGCCCAGTCACAAGCATCTGCAGATCCAGATGCCAGTGATGCTCGGAGGCATGGCGCGAAACGCCCTCCATGAGTTGCTGCTGCCACCAGTTCGAAGCGAACAAGACTCGTTTCGGCGCTCGAGACTTCAATGCGCACGCTCCCTTGCCAAGATCAGTCGGGTAATCGGGTAAGAAATGTAACATATTAGGAGAGATTGTCTATATGTTTATCCGGACTCGTTACTTTACCCTATCTATTGTTCTGAGCGTACCAATGGAAATGACCATAAGCGGGAGACGGACATGAAGAGACTCAGCAGCATCGCAGCCTTGATGGGCCTGGTTCTGGCGATCCAAGGAACGGCAAAAGCCGAGGTCGTCCTTTCGAGCGACTTTGCAGGAGTCGTCAAGAACAACACCACTAAGATTGCCGACAGCTTTAGCTGGACAGCGGTCAGCGGAATGAATGCTCCGGCCACGTCCCTTCAATTCATTGATGGTGACAGCACCACGGTGTTGCAATTCTTCAATGTCACAGCCAACGAAATCGATGTGAATAACAACATGACAGCTGGCGGGTGGGACACATCGATTGAACTGATCCTAGATGCGGGTACCACAGAAATCGACCTCACGGATATTGTGCTCAATATGCGGTTGACCAACGGGTCTGGGGGGAGTCAGAGCACAAGCTCAAAGACTGGACGGATGGTCGTCGAACTTGTCGGGAGTTCAAGCGGTTCACTGGGTGTGATCGATCCCGGCAACAGCGGCTACCCCTCCGATGTTTACACCCGCACGGTGGACCTGTCGTCCCTTCCGACACTCGATAAGACCGAAACTTACACACTTTACATCAAGGCAAGAGGGACCGGCTACGGCCACCACAAGTCGTTCCAGGGCATGACACTCAACGGTACGGTAACGGGCGCACCGGTTGACAATACGCCCCCGAATCCGGCCACGATGACGTTCGCCGTGCCACCGTATGCCACGGGACAGAACTCGATCGCCATGACGGCCACGACGGCCACGGACGACAGTGGCGTGGAATACTACTTCGCCGAGACCTCCGGAAATCCAGGCGGCGACGACAGCGCCTGGCAGCTCGGTACCGAGTATACTGACACGGGGCTGGACGCGGACACCGAATACAGTTACACCGTGCAGGCACGTGACAGGTCGCTGAACAACAACTCGAATGCCGTCTCCGCATTATCCTCGGCCACCACCGACGCACCCGACACAACACCGCCGACGCCGGGGACGATGACCTTCCACATCCTCCCCGCCGCAGATGACGACACATCGATCTCCATGATCGCGACAACAGCAACCGATAGCAGTGGGGTAGAATACTACTTCGCCGAGACCTCCGGCAACTCCGGCGGGAGTGACAGCGTCTGGCAGAGCGACACGAATTACACCGACGTGGCACTCATTCCCGGGACCGAGTACAGCTACACCGTGCAGGCGCGCGACCTCTCCCCGGCACAGAACTCGAATACCGTCTCCGCTGTCGCAGCGGCCACAACGGCCCCGGATTCGACGGCCCCGTCACCGGATCCAATGTCGTTTGAGTTCGCACCGGAGTCGGTCGACGGCGAAACGATGATCCTCACGGCGACCGAGGCCACGGATACATACAGCAGCCCCGTCGAGTACTACTTCGAGAACACCAGCAACAGCGCAGTCCGTTCATGGAGCACCAGCCGCGTCTGGACCAACTCGGGTCTAACGGTGGGTCAGGTGTACGGCTACCAGGTCAAAGCACGCGATGCGCTCGGCAACCCAACTCAGTGGTCCCCGCTCGCAACGGCCTCCACGAGGAGCGACATCGTCATCCTTTCAAGTGACTTCACTGGGGTCGACGTCTCCGACGCCACCGCCCCCTACACCGCCACCTCAATCACGTGGGACATAGTCAACAGCATCCTCTCTCCGGCCAACGAACTCACCTTCGGGGCTCTGCCGCCGGACGCAGATGGCGAACTCGACGGCGGGTTCTTCACCGCAGCCGATCTTATTTCGGTAAAACACAAGGTGGGCACCGGATCCCCGTGGTACACGACGATCCCCCTCGCGCTCGAGGGCAACGTCTCGTCGATTGACCTTTCAGAGCTTTCGCTGAGCGTGCAGCACGTCAGCAGTTCCGGTGCTCCAAACACGTCGAACTATTCCACGAAATGGTCCGTCACGCTGGAAGGGTCCGTTAGTGGAAATCTGGGTCCTGCCAGCACGATCAGCTACAACGCAGGGACGTGGAAACCCATGGTCATTGACCTCAGTGCCTTCTCCCTCACCAACACGGAAACCTATACACTGACCGTGACCGCAGAAGAGGGATCCTCATCCGGTCATTTCGTGGCCTTTGATGACCTGGCCCTGCGCGGCACCCCGGCCATTCCCCCTCCCAGCGGCACGGTGATTCTCTTGCGTTGATCGCAATCTACTCGACGTTCAATTCTGCCATTTTTCATGCAAGGGGCGCTGGTTCTTTCCTTCATGCCATGAGAAGAAGGTCCAGCTGTTCCTCGTCCATTGCCGGCGGTAGTGGTCAACTCAACCCGCGGAGGTCTGGGGTCTTTGAAATAAGCTTTACGGTCTGAGGCTTGATTGGCAGGTAGAAGCATGGCACGACGACCACGAGTAGATCATGAGCCCCTCAAGCCTGTAAGCAGAGTAGAAGCGCATATGCCGTGAGAACCGCCGTCTGCACAGGCGCAATGAACCGCTGCACATCACAGCCGTTCGGCGTCGCCATCCCGAGTTGATCGCGGTTGCGCTCGCCGTGAAACCATTCTGGGGCTGGATGCAGGCATAGGCGTCCGCCGGCGTTTACTAGCCCACTCGTTGGTTGGAGCATTTACCGGTTAATCGGCGACCGTTTTACCAACCCACAAGTGCTGCGCGGTTTCAAAGGATATCCTTCAAGTCGTAACCGGCCTTTCGTATGCGTTTGATGAAGCGGTGGAGCTGCTTTGAACGGGCGGCGTCGAGTTCATCACGGCGGTGGCTTTCGAGGCAGGTGATCATGGCGGCCATGAGCTTGAGGAGCTTATCTGAGCCGGTCTGCTGCGGCAAAGCCGCTGCAGGGAGAGGCAACGACGGCAGCGTGCGGGTCTGCACGGAACGGATCACGCTGAGCTGAGTCATGGCCTGGTCGTAGGCTTCTCGCACATCGTTCTGGGCGACTTCGACATAGCGCATCGTCATCTTCGGGGTCTTGGATCGAACAGGGACAGACCCCGGCGGCCACTCTCTTTCCTCTATGTCCTGCGGGTACCGCACGAGATCTGGATAATTCTGCTTGAATACAGTAACGCAAGTGTTACCATTAGGCGTGATATGAGATACGAGCTGCAAGAGTACATTGAAGATGGGAAGTCTCCTTTTGCGCGCTGGTTCAACAAGCTTGCGCCAACTACAGCGGCCCGAATTGACAAGTATCTGCGCAGGATGGAGCAAGGCAACTTTGGCGCCTCCAAGCCTGTGGGCGGCGGCGTGATCGAGCTCTGCATAGACTATGGCCCCGGTTACCGGGTGTACTACGGACGGGATGGTCGAGAGCTGGTCATCCTTGTTGCCGGCGGTACCAAGCGCACGCAGTCGGCGGACATTGGCAAGGCAAAGGCTCGATGGCAACGATACAAGAAGGAGAAGAGGTAGATCATGGCACTGACACGGCACTATCGAGAGACAGTACTTGAGCGCATCAAGCAGGATGCCGAGTTCACAGCGGCGCTCTACGCCGAAGCCATTGCGTCCCTGGTTGAAGGCGATTGTGAGACGGCGCTCTCCACGCTGCGCGATCTCGTTCATGCACACATCTCATTCAAGACGCTAGCCAAGCATACAGGCTTTGGGGAGAAGGCTCTGCATCGCATGCTGGGGGCTAACGGAAACCCCAATCTGGAAAACTTGACCAAGGTTATTCACGCGATCGAGGAAGATCTCCAGCTCTCAGTGAGTGTCGACGCGAAATGGTCAAAGCCCAAGCGTCCTACGCCACGTCAAAGAGAGGTAAGGCTGGCCTACGCGTAAGACCTTCTGCGAAATGCCGCTGTAGATCTAGTCGCGAAGGGAGAGACCACCGGTTTCTCTTCTCGAGCCACGAACTCTGCCAGATTCACAACAATTCCTCCTATACTGGATCCATGAGATCGTATGACCGGAATATTGTGAAGATATTCAGCCTATATGGGTGTCGGTCCTTGCATATACCCGGCGTCACCAAAGCGGTCCGGTCCGTCAGCCTGGTGTGGGAGCATTAACCCCCGTTGACCGCTCAACGATAGTGACTGAACAATCGTTCTCGTTGACGTTCGATTCTTCTATGACACCCCCTTGCCAGCCAAAATTTTTGCTTTTACTTCTTCTGGGCGGCCGGCTTGTCGGGACTGATCCCGACCGTGCGGATCCCGGCCGCCTTGACATCAACCTGCGCTTCGCTCACCGCGCAGGACTGCGTTGTACAGCCCGGCGTGCTGGCCTTGGGGTAGAAGTAGATCAGCAGCCGCTCCCCCTTGAAATCAGCCAGCGTGTGCGTCTGTTCATCCTGGTCCATCAGCTCAAATGCCGGTGCCTTGTCGCCTGCTTTCAATGTTGCCATAATCATTCTCCTCATTTCTTGACTCTTGTTAACCCATTCAGCCCCCCCTATACTCTCATCACGATGTGCCTCTAAACAGATCGAAGGAGTTCAGCATGAAGAAGGCGTTGAAGAAGGTGGCAAAAGTCCTGGGCACCATCCTGTTGGTCCTCGTGGTTCTGGTGGTTGTACTGCTGATGGTCCTGCCCAATGTGGTCGTCAAGGTGGTCAACAGCAAGGCGGGTGATTTCGTCAATGCGGAGGTCTCGCTGACCGATATCGATCTCAACCTTTTGCGCGGCTATGTCGAGATCGAAGGCCTGCGGGTTGGACAGCCTGAAGGGTTCGAAGGCGACGACCTGCTGACCCTCAAGCATGCGCACGTCAAGCTGGACGTTGGCTCACTCATGAATCCGCCTATCATCATCAGCGATGTGCGGGTGGATGGACTCACGGCCAACATTATTAAGGATACCAACGGCGTCATGAACGTCGAGAAGCTGGCCAAGAATCCGCCTGAGCCCAAGGAGGAGCCCGAGGAAGAGCCCGGACCGGCCGGTGACCCGATCGCGGTGGCCCTCGAAAAGCTCGTCGTGAACGATGTGGACCTGCGCTATCGAGACGCCTCGGTGGGCGATGAGCCCCTGGTCGTGGGGGTGGATGACCTGCTGCTCATGGTTAACGATATCCTCTTCGATCCCGCCGCTCCGGTCGACCGGGTCATGCCGGGCCGGGTCGAACTCACCACGCGGATTCACCAGGGGGATGCGGCCGATGCCCACCTGGGCGCCATCGCCCGCCTGGGTGTGCTCGGCACCAACGTCCCGGCCGTGAACGCCGGGGTGCGTCTCGCGGGGATTGAGATCAAAGGGTACAAAGCCGTTTTGCCGACGGGCATGGGTACCAGCATAGCGGCGGTCCTGGGCGGCAGCTGTCTGGATCTTGAAGCCGATGTATCCATGGCCGCTGCCATGCGCGACATCGAGGCCGCGCTCGTGACCAAGGGCGCCCGTCTCAAGCTGCCGGTCGAAAGCGGCTTCGGCAACATCATGGGCGACCTGAGTAAGCTTCTCGCGGCCCGCCTGGCCGGACAGACCGTTGCCATGGCCGGCAATGTCGGCTCGGCCGGCGTGGAAGTGGCCGGTACGGCGGTCAAGTCGGCCGGCGCCGCGGCCAAGGGTGCCGGCAAGATCGTCGGTAACGTGGGCGGCGGGCTCTTCAAGATAGTCAAGGGCGCGGCGACCGGTGATCTCAAGGGCATCGGCCAGGGCCTAAAGGACACCACCGTCGGGACCGTCTCCGAAGCGGTCAACACCGTGACCGATACCGCTATGACCGCTGTCGATGGCGTCGGGAAGGCCGCCAGCAAGGGCATCGGCAAAGACAGCGCGGATGAGTGGCGCGACGGCGCCCGCACCCGCTGGGAAGGGAACTGGGCCACCACGGTAGAGGTGGTTGACAATATGCCCTATCCCGGCCCCTCCACATCGCTCTCCGAGGCAAAGGACGAAGCAGAATCCAAGGCGGATGCAGAACCTGAACCCGAAGCGGAACCTGAAGCGGAACCTGAAGACGCCGCGGACGCTGAGCCCCCTGCCGAGGAGGAGGCGTCCACTCCCGAGGCCCCCGAGGCGGAAGCCGCGGAAGCAGATGCCCCCGCCGTGGAGGAGCCGGAGGCGGCGGCTGAGTGATGCGCCGCGTCGGGCTGCTTCTTTGTGCCGTGGTGCTGCTCGCCGCCTGCGACGATGGCAGCCATAGCGCGGCGCGCACCGGCCGCCTTGTCCACACCGAGCACCTCGGCGACATCTCGCCGCAGATCCTGCCGGTGCTTCTCGACGCCGCCGGCGTGCCGGCGCGGCTCGAGCTGCGCTACCGCATCGGCATCTACCGCATCCGCTACACCACGGTCGATCCGGACGACAACGTGGTCGAGGTTTCAGGGGCGATCTTTATTCCGCTCAACGCACCGCCGGCGCCCGTGGCCAGCACCCAGCACGGCACACAATCCCTGCGCGAAAACGTCGCCTCGGTGGCGCCGCTGATCTATGGCGCCGATGCCTTGCTCCTGGCTGCCGAGGGCTTTGTGGCCTGCTCGCCCGACTATCTCGGCCTGGGCAGCTCCACCGCACCACACCCCTATCTGCATGCCGATACGTCAGCGGCCACGGTATTGGATGGCATTCGGGCGGCGATCCAGTTCTGCCGCGAGCGCGCCATCGCACTCGACGGCGACCTCTTTTTGGCGGGCTACTCGCAGGGCGGCTATGTCACGTTGGCGGCCCAGCGCGCCATCGAGGCCGGCGCGCCGCTCGATCTCACGCTGTCGGCCGTGGCCTCCCTTTCCGGCGCCTACGACCTGGTTGGGATCGTCGACACCATGTTGAGAAATCCGGCGGATGAGGATGTTGTCCTGGCCTCCTATTTTGTGACCGCCTACAACAGGCTCTACGGCTGGGACCGTCTGGATGAGATCTTCAGTCCGCGCTACGCCGGCCACGTGGCGAGCCTGTTTGACGGCACCCGCTCTTTCGCTGCCATCCAGGCCGCACTGCCCCCGACGGTCGGCGAGCTGTTCAACCCCGCCTTTGTGGCGCGCTACCTGCGGCGCGAGGAACCCGCCGTCCTCGCCGCCATCGCCGACAACGCCCTGCTCGATTGGACCCCGCAAACGCCCCTGCGTCTCTACCACGGCAGTGCCGATACCACCGTGCCCTATGCCAATGCCGTCACGGCCCTGCAGACCTACCAGCAGCGTGGCGCCCCCGATGTGGCCCTCGTGACCCTCGAGGGCGTCGACCATGTCGGTGGCATCAGCGCCGCCATCGGCCCCACTCTCGAATGGTTTCGCTCCCTGCGGCGCTGAAAAGACGGTGCCCAGCCCCCTGTTTTTGGCCGTGATCGCTCCCATTTTTCGGTTTACGCGACCCGCTCCCCCGACTAGGATGCAGAAGGTTGCGGTGCATGCTCCCTGCTGGAGCAATGGGACGCAGGCGACCGGAAAGATGCTACTCTATGGGGCGGGCTCACAACCGACTGATCCACCTCTTCGCGGCGGCCACATTGCTGGTCGGCGTGCTGCTCACTTCAGCCGGTGCCTGGGGCGAGCCCGACTGGGTGAAGAAGCGCCCGCAGGATCCTGACCACTATATCGGTATCGGCGTGGCCGCCCGCACGGGCAAGAAAGCCGACTACCGCGAGAAGGCCCGCCTGGCCGCCCTGCGTGATCTGGCCTCCGAAATCACCGTGACGATCGACAGCACCTTCCTCATCCGCGTCACCGAGACGACCGGACTGACCGAGGAAGAGGTGCGCGATGAAACCCGTGCCACGGTTCAGGCCCGCCTCGAAGAGGTCGAGTTTGTCGACGACCATAAGGGACGTGGTGACCTATGGGTCTACTACCGTCTTTCGCGCCAGACCTACCGTGCCCAACGTACCCGCGCCCGCAGCGCCGCCCTCGCGGCCGCCCATACGGCCCTGGCCGACACGGCCACGCCCGTCGCCGCCCTCCGCGCGCATCTTCAGGCCCTGGCCCATCTCTATAATTTTGGCTATATCCGGATTTCCCAACGAGTGATTTGCGCATAACATCGAACAATACGTGCCTTTATGGATGAACTACAGTG
>JABGQM010000096.1 GCA_018648805.1 Verrucomicrobiota bacterium | reverse complement strand
AGACGGAACAATCTCAGTTTCCTCATGGGGAAGCATTATCACCCCAGGAGCATAGCATGTTCCGCCATTGTCTCTCTATTCCCAATAGTCCCACGGCGATATGTGGGTTGCCCCACTTAATGGTATTGATCCTTGATCCCGGCGCAGCCAATCGAAGCTAAGAGCGCAGCGAGAGCGTAGATTGGCGGAGGGAGTGGGATTCGAACCCACGGACCCTTGCGGGTCGCTGGTTTTCAAGACCAGTGCTTTCGTCCACTCAGCCATCCCTCCTAGGCGACGTCTAAGGAGGAGGAAAGCTAGCCTATCGTGTGCCGCATGGCCAGTCGAAATGCACGCCCATACCCACACACCCACATCCCCTTTCGCCTCACAGCGCCCTCCGCACTTGCCTTTCTCGCGAGGCTCAAGTAAACATAGCGGCAGTGAATTGAAAGCTATGGGAGCGTCTCATGTCTGAACTGACTGCCCTGAGCCCGCTGGACGGGCGCTATGCAACGAAAACCGCCGACTTGAACGGCATCTTCTCTGAATGCGGCCTGATCCGCTATCGCGTCACGATTGAGGTGCGCTGGCTACTGGCCCTCTGTGCCGAACCGGGTATTCCCGAGGCGCGCACACTCAACGCCGACGAGATCGGCGTGCTTGAGACCATCGTAAGCGAGTTCTGCGAGCAGGATGCCGCGCGCGTCAAAGCGATTGAGCAGACCACCAACCACGACGTCAAGGCGGTTGAGTACTTCCTCAAAGAGAAGGTCGCGGGGAGCTCTCTGGAGCCACTGGCGGAGTTTCTCCACTTCGCATGCACCTCGGAAGACATCAACAACATGTCGCACGCGCTACAGCTTCGTGACGGTCTGCAGGTCATCACGGGGGTGCAGGCTGAAGTGATCGCCGCGCTCACGGCCCTCGCCAGAGAGGGCCGCGATGTGCCCATGCTGGCGCGCACGCACGGGCAGACCGCCTCCCCTACCACGGTCGGCAAGGAGATCGCCGTTTTCGTGCGCCGGCTGCAGAAGCAGTCCGCCCAGCTGGCCGCCGTCAGAATCCAGGGCAAGCTCAACGGCGCGGTGGGCAACTTCAATGCGCACCTCTCGGCCTATCCGGATGTGGACTGGCCCGCCCTGGCCGGCCGGATCATCGAGGGTGAGCTCGGGCTGCAGCAGAACCCCCTCACCATCCAGATCGAACCGCACGACTACATGGCCGAGCTATTCCACGCCATGATGCGCTGGAACACGATCCTGCTCGATCTCGACCGTGATGTCTGGACCTACATCTCGATGGGCTACTTTGGGCAGCGCACGGTCAAGGGCGAGGTCGGTTCGTCCACCATGCCGCACAAGGTCAACCCGATCGATTTCGAGAACAGCGAGGGCAACCTCGGCTTGGCCAACGCCATCTTCGATCACTTCGCCACCAAGCTGCCTGTGTCGCGTCTACAACGCGACCTGACCGACTCGACGGTGCTGCGCAATATGGGCACCGCCTTCGGCTACTCGCTGATTGCCTACCGCGCCTCCCTGAAGGGCCTCTCAAAGCTCACGCTGAACCGTGAGCGGTTGGCCGCCGATCTTGACCGGGCCTGGGAAGTATTGGCCGAACCGATTCAGACGGTGATGCGCAAGGCCGGCATCGACGAACCCTACGAAAAGCTCAAGGCCCTCACGCGCGGACAGGCCGTCACGCAGGCGACCATCCACGCCTTCCTGGAGACGCTCGACCTGCCCGCAGCCGACAAAGCCCGCCTGATAGCTCTCTCCCCTGCCACCTACATCGGTATCGCCAACCAACTGGTCGACCAGCTCGACTAGAGACAGTGTGTGAGTATGTGGGGGTGTGGGTATGTGCGCTATACAGAGATGGGCTAAGCCGTGACGCGCGAAGCGTAGGAGACACCTGCACGACATGAAGATTCTGGATCGCTACCTGTTGCGCGAGTATCTCGTTACGGCATTCTACTGCGTGACGGGACTGGCCCTGCTGCAGGTCGTCTACGACCTGGTCTATCACTTCTCCAAGCTGCTCGAGGCCCGCATCACGCTCGTCCAAGGCGTGCGCTATTACCTGGGCTCCCTCGCCCCCCACCTCGAGTTCATGCTGCCCGCGGGGATTCTGCTGGCGACCCTCTATACCCTCTGGCAACTATCGCGTCACGGTGAACTGACCGCCATGCGCGCCAGCGGTATCAGCCTCTACCGCATCATGCTGCCCTTCCTGCTGATCGGGTTTGCCTTCACCCTCGGCATGGGCCTGCTCAAGGAAACCATCGCCCCTGACGCCGCCCTCTGGGCCAGAGAGTTTGAAGCGAACCACTTCAAGGAGCCTGAGCAACGGCTGTTCCACAACCTGGCCTACTACAATGCGATCGACCAGCGCATGTGGATGATTGGCATGACAGACCTCAATAAGCCCGGCATCCTGCACCATACACGCATCAGTGAGGAGCGCCCCGACCGCACCCTCGTACGCGACTGGCATATCAGTCGTGCCGAGTGGCTCGACAACCAGTGGTGGCTCTTTGGTGTGCAGGTGCAGGACTACAACAGCGAGGGCAATCCCATGGGCGCGCTGCGGCCCGTGCCGGGCTCCGAGCAGGGACTCGAGAGGCTCAATTGGCTTGAGAAGCCCGATGATTTTGCGAACGAGGTCACGCCGACCGAGTTCATGACCACACGCGAGGTGCTGCGCTACCTGCGGCGCCACCCCGACATCTCCGACAAAGCCCTGGCGCGCTCGCGGGTCGACCTGCACCTGCGCATGGCCATGCCGTGGGCCTGTGTTATCGTGACCCTCTTCGGTATTCCCGCCGGCGCCCGCACAGCACGCCAAAGTGTGATCAACGGCGTCCTGACCACCCTCCTCTTCTTTGTTGTGTTCTACGCCCTGACACAGGTCGGTGCCTTTCTCGGCAAGCGCGAGCTGCTGGCTCCCTGGCTGGGCGCCTGGCTATCCAACATCGTTTTCTTTGCCGCCGGGCTACGAAACCTTAGACTGATGAAATAGAGGGAGACCACCATGACATTGCTACAGCAGATCTTGAGGGCCGCGGTTGATAATGGCGCGTCCGATGTTCACTTGAAACCCGACCAGGTGCCGGTCTTTCGCATTCACGGCGAACTGACCGATGCCGACACCACGCCCCTTACCGGCGATCAGATCGCCCAGATGGGCGACCACATTCTGCCGCCCCACGCCGCACAGGCGTTCGAGATCAACCACGAGGCCGATTTTTCCTATGACGATCCCGACATCGGCCGCTTTCGCGTGAACTATTTCATGGCCCAGGGGCGCCCCTGCGTGGTGATGCGCCACGTCAAGACCGAGGTGCCCGACTTTGAGTCGCTGCGCCTACCCGAGAACCTTAAGGACCTGGCCGACGTCCACCGCGGCATCATCCTCGTGTGCGGCACCACCGGCAGCGGAAAATCGACCACGCTGGCCGCCCTGGTCGACGAGATCAACCGCCGCCATCGCCACCGTATCATCACGATTGAGGATCCGATCGAGTATCTCTTCACGGACAAGCAGTCCATGATTACCCAGCGCGAAGTGGGGATCGACACCATGAGCTACCAGGAGGCCCTGGTCCACCTGATGCGCCAGGATCCCGATGTGGTCCTGATCGGTGAGATGCGCGACCAGGCCAGCATCCGCACCGCCCTGCTGGCTGCCCAGACCGGACACCTCGTGCTCTCCTCCCTGCACGCCACGACCTCCAGCATGGCCATCCCACGTATGCTCGACATGTTCTCGCCCGATGAACGCGAACAGGTCCGCCACTCGATCGCCCTCTCGCAGCAGGCCGTCGTGACGCAGCGCATGCTGCGTGATGTGAAAAATGAGTATATCCCCGCTGTTGAGATCATGATCAACACGCCCACGGTGCGCAAACTGATCGAGACCGATCGTCTGGATGTGCTTGAGGCCGCGATCGAGACTGGCGCCGAGGATGGCATGCAGACCTTCAACCACTCCATCTATGAGATGATCAAGAGTGGCCTCGTAACCGAGGAACAGGGCATGCAGTTCGCCACCAACCCGGAGTCGCTCAAGATGAACCTGAAGGGCATCTTCCTTGACGAAGGCAAGCGCATCCTCTCCGACCTGTAGATAAAGTATGACTGATTCTGTCTAGTTCCACTGGTGGAGGGACTCGGTTGACGAGAACGGCGACGAGAACGGATAACGAGGGGGGAACTCCTCCAATCGTCCACCGTTATCGTCGCCGTTATCGTTCACCGAAATGGCGAACGGATCAGGGATGCGTACAGGGGCGCCCCACTGCTCACTGCTAACTGCTCACTTCCCCCACCACTGCTCACTTCCCATCCCCCACTGCCCACTGCTCACTCTCCCCACCGCCGCCATCACCTCATCGATCGTCCGCATGTCATTCAAGGCGCGCCGCACCTCACGCCAGCCGGGCAGGCCGCCCACGTATTTGAGCAGATGCGGTCGGATCACCATCACGGCCGCGGTCTGGGCCGCCAGCGCACCAGCGTGGCGGTACTTGCGCTCCATAGCCTTGAGGGCGACGAGGTCCCTCAGGTGAACGTCAACCGTCTCACGCAGCTCCACCAGTGAGCGTGGGGCTATCTCGCGGCCCTCCCAGGCGGCCTGTGCTTCCCGAAAGATCCAGGGGTTCCCGATCGCTCCGCGTCCGATCAAGACGCCATCGACGCCATACTGCTTCAGGAACTGAACCGCCTCCTCACCCGTACGCGCGCTGCCATTGCCCCATATCGGCATGGAACGTTTCTGCTTCACCTCGGCAATCAGATCCCAATCCACCGGCCCGCTGTGCTTGTTACAGGCAAAGCGACCGTGAATAAATAGTGCCGAGGCCCCGGCATCCTCCACCGCAGCAGAGAGGTCGTGGATGTTGCACGTGTCAGGCGTCAGGCCGATCCGCGTCTTAACCGTGACGGGCAGCTCGACCGCTTCACGAATCGCCGTCACGATCGCCGCCAGGCGTGGCACATCGCCCATCAACGCCGCCCCGGCGCCCTTGGCCACGATCTTGCGCACCGGGCAGCCCGAGTTCACATCAATAAAGTCAAAGCGCCCCGTCGCCTCCGCACGCCGTGCCGCCTCCGCCATCACCGCAGGCTCAATGCCATACATATGCGCCGCCACCGGATGCTCATGCTCACCCGTCTCCAGCAGATGATAGGTGCGCTTCGAGTCATGCGTGAGACCGGCCGCATTAACCACCTCGGTCATCGCCAGCACCGCCCCCTGCCCCAGCGACAGTCCCCGCATTGCCCGATCCGTAAACCCCGCCATCGGCGCCAGTCCAATGGGTGCGTGGGGCGAGTTGCCGGAGAGGAGCTGAATTGTGGTGTCGTTACTCATCGGTATAGAAAGTGAGCAGTAGGCAGTGAGCAGTGAGCAAGAAAACGGGAACACGAGGAATCTGAACACCCAACAACCAACATCCAACGTCCAACAACCAAGGAAGAGGCCCTACAATACTTTGCCGTAAGGTTCAGGTGGACTCTCTCGCACGACATTCTTCTTTGCCGTTCGTATGCTCACGAAAAATATCTTTATAAGCTCTTCTGTCTCAAGAAGCAAGGGGTCGATCGTAGTGCGATCTTGCACGAGAGGAACCTTTCTAGTCAGCTTCAACGCTCGCTTTGTCTCTCGCAACTCCTTTAGGCACACACCCATCTTGTGAACAAAATCGCGTGGAGATTCGGCCGCTTCGGCCTCACCGTGATTGAAATAGGGTGAAGTGCCAGACCGCAGGAGTTGGCCTCCTACGTGATTTGCAGCCTTCGTTCCTGTCATATTCTCGACCAGACGAACAACAGAGGCCGAGTACTCTAGCAGCCTGTCATCCAGATCATATCTTCGTACTTCATTCGGCATTTCTTCTCCCTCTTCTCCCCTTGGACGTTGGGCGTTGGATGTTGGTTGTTGGACGTTCAATCTCCCCTTCTCTTCCCCCTGCCCTCTCCCCCTTCCGTACCTTCCATGCATTCCGTGGTTAACTCCCCACGCCCAGCCACCCCGCCACCACCTCAACCGGCAACCCCACAATATTCGTATACGACCCTCTATGCCCGGCCACGATCATCTCACCACACTCATTGATATCATAGGCCCCTGCGCGGTCGAGAGGGTTAACCTTCTCGATGTACGCTTCAATGACCTCATCGCTCAACGCTCGAAACTGCACCCACGACGATTCCACATGCAGCCGTATCTCCCTGCCGGGCACATGCAAGGCTACCCCTGTCATCACCGTGTGTGAATGGCCCGAAAACATCCGAAGAAATGCCGCCGCCTCCTCGCGTGAGTCCGGCTTCATGATTGTGCGCCCCTCAAACTCAATACCCGTATCTGCCGCCAGAATGGTGGCCTTGGGATGCCGTTGCCGGCACCACTCACACTTCAGCGCCGCATTCTCGCGCACGCTGCCATGCAGGTCATCGAGATAGTGCACCTCCACCACCTGCGGCACCACCACCTCAAACGTCACCCCCATCTCCGCCAGCAAGCGACGACGCCGCGGCGAAGCTGAAGCTAATACTATACAGCCTGCGCTCACCCCATGCCCCCTACATATCGGCAGGACTTCGAACAGAAAGGCCCGGCGTATTCAATACATGCGTGTAGATCATCGTCGTAGACACATCCGCATGACCCAACAGCTCCTGGACCGTGCGGATATCATAGTTTGCCATCAGAAGGTGCGTGGCGAATGAGTGGCGCAAGGCATGGCAGTTCACTTTCTTGGTAATATCCGCTTCGTCAGCGGCCTTCTTGATCGATCGCTGCAGAGCACTTTCATGGATATGGTGGCGCCGCTCTGCACCGCCACGCGGGTCGATCGAGAGCTTGAACGAAGGGAAGACATACTGCCAACGCCATTCCAGGCCGCCTTTAGGGTACTTACGGGCCAATGCATCCGGTAAATAGGCCGGCCCCACCCCCGCCTTGCGGTCCGCATCATGCAGTTTGCGCACACCCACAAGGTACTCCTTCAGAGGCGCCGCATATTTCTTCGGGAGCATCGTCATGCGGTCCTTCTTCCCCTTGCCATCGCGTACCGTCAACTGTTCACTACCGAAATCTACATCCTGCACACGCAGACGGACGCATTCCATAAGGCGCAACCCCGCCCCATAGAGCAATCCCGCCATCACATACGGAGTGTCGGAGAGCTTGGCGAAGAGACGACCGATCTCTTCATGGGTCAACACCACCGGCAAGCGCTTCGGGCGCTTCGATCGCTGAAAGTCATCCAGATCGCCAAGCGGCTTGCCGATCACGACCTTGTAGAAGAGAACCAACGCGCAAAGCGCTTGGTTCTGTGTGGATGAGGCCACCTTCCGCTTGTTCGCCAGGTAAGTGAGAAACGCCACAATCTCGGGTTCCGCCAGCATCTGCGGCTCGCGATAGCCATGAAACGTCAGAAACCGCATCACCCATGTTTCATAGCTATGTTCCGTGCGGATAGAGTAATTACGGCGCCGGATCTCCTCGCGCAGTGCGCCCAACTCGCGACCGAACAGATCGCGAGCCTTCATACCATCAAGCGTATCCTGGAACACCTCACGCGGGACATTCGCGTGGAGATCGACGGACGGGTGTGCGTAGTAGTCGATCTCCGATGCAAAATGGAGGTGGGGCGATTTCCACTGCTCCCACGGGAACGCCTCAGCCCATGAGGCCTTTACCACCCCAACAAACAGCACCTTCAACGCGTCGACGAGCTGGCCGAACTGCCAATCCTCCATCCGCCCGGCAACCACCTGCTTGCTCAGATATCCTTTGATATCCTCCGCCGTCTTGTCACGTAAACGCACCCGTTTCGTGCTCTCAACGAAATAGGTGACCCGTTTCCGAGCCCAATCCACCGCCGGGGCGCTCATCCCAAATGACATCAGCTCCCGCTCGTAGATCTTCCAGAACGTATCAGCATCCATACTCACACCTCTTCAGCAGCACCCCATCAAGCCACCGGAATACGATTGCATCACCTATCTCCCGACGCTATGCTGCCCGTAACGTATAGACACCAAGCGATGCAGGCAAGAGGAATTCTCCGGTTTAGACTGCGCCACAGCGACAAGCCTGAACCGCCCTTTTCCAGTCCCCTGCAGCTTAGTTGGCTATAAACATGCGAAAGATATAACCGATTTAGACTGCAAGGCCACCAACAATCCGCGCGGTCTAACACCTGTTGGGCAGGCGACCGACGACCGCGTAATGTGCAGCCGCATACAGCCTGTCCCGTTCGTTCATCGCCGCATCACGCAACGCGGCAAGCGGTTCGTGTTGGCTCGCCATTTCCGCCAGCCGCTCACGTATCAGAGCGAGTTCAAGCGCGTTTGATGCGGCATCGCGTTGCTGCCGTGCCGCTCTTGTTTCGGCCTTGCGCCTCTGATAGTGTTCAAATTCAATCATGCGTTCCTTTCCGTCTGATCGGGGAAACCCAACCAGCAAATCGAGCGTACGGAATACCGCCGCTCATTTAGTCGTTGCCGCCCGTCATGGGTGGCGTTAATATCCGCTGACTTCAACATCTCTA
>JABGQM010000095.1 GCA_018648805.1 Verrucomicrobiota bacterium | reverse complement strand
GGCTATCCAACTCGCGGTAAACGCTCCTAGTCTCATCGACTCCTATCCACCATGCTGAGCCACCGGCTTCACCGCCCGATGCCGCAAAGTCCAGTCCGGTGGCGTCAACTTGCCAACGGCTGGTGGCGTTCTGCCACTTAGTCGCGCTCGACATGCCTGTCGTATTGGGGCCCTTGTTATAGAGGTTGCCCGCCGTGTAGCCATCGGGAGCGGCATCGATGATGAACTGGTCGGCCGCTATGGTCGCGGCCCTTGCACCTGCGGCGCAGAACAGCACGATCAGCAACATCCAAGCCCCAAGCCCAAGATACCTTCTCTTCGTCGTCTTCATGTTGTTTCCCTCCAGTTTAGCAGCTGCAGATTTCGGCCAAGCTCTACACCCCAAGCCGGCCCCAATTGAGTACCCCGACAGAGCGCTGTAACAATCACCATCGTGACCGACTTGACACCCCGTCGCCACGTGCTACTATAGCACATGTTTCGAATGGTAGACCTAGCTCCAGCTTGAGTCAACACAAAATGCGCTATTATAGCACATCTATTTAGGAGGCGAATTGATGCAGACCCGAAGCCCAGTGAAGCCAGCCCAGTCCAACCAGAGCATTGAGAGCGCCATTGCCTGCCTGCTGGAGCTGACCAATCGCAGCGAACCGATGGGCTGCAATGCCATGGCTGAACGCCTGCAGGTGGAGCGGACCAAGGCGAGTCGTATTCTGGGTACGCTGGCACACCTGGGTATGGTTCAGCGCCTGCCGGACCTTCGCTACATTCCGGGGCCCGGCATTCACCTGCTCTCGACCATGGCGTTCCGTGCGTCGGGTCTGCTAGGCAGTGCCCTGCCCCACATCAGACGAATGCGAGAGACTCGGGGAACCACCGCGGCGCTGGGAGTTGTATGGCGCACCGAGGTCGGCTACGTCTACCACAGCACCGAGGGGCAGGAACCCACCGAAGCAATTGGGGGGCACGCTCTTTTTCCCGCGCACCTCTCCTGCATCGGCCGGGTCATCCTGGCAACCCACGACGACAGCGAGATCCGCGAGCGCTTCGGCGACAGCCTCACCGCTGCGGAGTACGCGACGCTATTCACGTCGATCAAGATCATTCGCGCGGAAGGCGTGCTCGTTGAGCCCGATGAGATCGCAATGGCCATCGGCAATCCGGCGGTGGCCGGCATCGCCTTCTTCAGGCCAAACACGAATACGCACGACAAGAAGCTGATCGCGGAGGTCGCGGCAATCGCAGCGGACATATCCAATGCGGTCACCGCACCAACCACCACAAATCAACAATGAGACCAGCTGATCGGGATACTCTAACATGAAGCCTGACACACGACCGCACCATGCGGTCCTGATTGAAGCCGAAGCATTTGAAACCTTTGGCGGCTGGGTGCACGACACCCAGTTCATGGACCAGATGGGCTCGCCGTTCCTCCTGGCGCACGGCCTGGGCCAACCGGTAGCCGACGCGGTCACCACGGTGCCGCTGCCTGAGCAAGGTCGCTACCGGGTCTGGGTCCGGACCCGCGACTGGACCGCGCCGTGGAAACGGGAGTCCACCCCGGAGTCGCGGCGTGCCCATGGAACTCCCGGGGCATTTCAACTTCTCTTGAACGGCGCAGCACTGGATACCACGTTTGGGACCGAGAGCGAGGCGTGGCACTGGCAGGATGGCGGCGTCGTGGAACTGCCGGGATCTGAAGTGGAACTGAGACTGCACGACCTGACCGGTTTCGACGGACGCTGCGACGCCATACTGCTCACGCAGCAGCTCGACACCCCACCGCCCGACCATGCCCCCGCACACTGGAGACGAGCACTGCTTGGGTTGCCGGAGGCCCCGAACGATGCGGGGAGCTTCGACCTCGTGGTGGCCGGCGGCGGCGTGGCTGGCATGTGCGCGGCTCTGGCGGCCGCTCGCCTGGGGAGCAAGGTGGCGCTGCTGCAGGACCGACCGGTGCTGGGCGGCAACGCCAGCTCGGAAGTCTGTGTCAACATGCACGGCGAAGCGGGATTCGAGCCCTATCCCCGTGTGGGTGATATCGTCAAGGAGCTCCAGCCTGATACCGAGCATTATTGGCACAAGGGTCCCTTCGAGGACGGCAGCGGCATGGATGCCATCCGCGAGAGTATGCTGCGCGACGAGGAGAATCTCTCGCTCTTCCTCAACGAGCGCGTCCAGGAGGTGGAGATGGAGGGCCAGCGCATTTGCTCGCTGATCACGGTCAATACCCGCAGCAGCCGTCAGACCCGCTTCCAGGGGGGCCTCTTCGCCGACTGCACTGGCGATGCTGCCGTCGGGCATCTCGCCCGCGCCGACTATGATATGACGATCAATGGACACATGGGCCGCACCAACCTCTGGTTTGTCCACGACACCGGATCGGCGCAAGAGTTCCCCAGCTGCCCCTGGGCACTGGACCTCTCGGCACGCCCCTACCCCCCACCCCCCGAGAAGATTGATGGCTGGTACTGGGAGAGCGGCTTCAAGCACAACCCCATCCGCGATGGGGAGTATATTCGTGACTGGAACCTGCGTGCCGTCTTCGGCGCCTGGTCCGCCACCAAGCACGGGAAAGAGGATTACGACACCTGGGCGATCAAGTGGTTCGCCTACGTCTCCGGCATGCGGGAGTCGCGGCGCCTTCTCGGGGATCTTGTTCTGAATGAGACCGATCTGCATCACGGCATCGCCTACGAGGATGCGTGCGTGCCGCTCACCTGGGACATGGACACCCATCGCCCCGAACCCGACTACCATCCCGGCTTCGAGGGCGATGCCTTCATCGCGACTGCCGATCACATCAAGTACAAGCGCCCCTACTGGCTGCCCTATCGCTGCCTCTACTCGAGGGACGTCCCCAATCTCTTCATGGCCGGCCGCAACATCAGCGCCACCCGCATGGCCATGGGCTCATCCCGCGTCCAGCGCACCACCGGCATGATGGGCGAGATCGTCGGCATGGCTACCGCCATCTGCCGCAAGCACAGCGTCGATCCGCGCACCGTCTACCAGAAGCATCTGGACGAGCTGAAAGCCCAGATGTCCCTCGGCTGCGGAAAGGGCGCGCAATGACCCAACACAGCAAGGGAGGCACCACATCTTGAACGTTCAGATTCATTCCGCAAAGAAGAGCAGAACCGGAGGGGCGGTACGTTTCTTTCCGCAGACGCGGATAGCCGCGATACTCGCCCTTTTCGCCGCGTGCTTCGTCCTGATGCTAGGTCAGGATACAGCCCATGCCGCACCGATCGCATCGGAGGAGTTCTACTACCCCCACGGCATGGTGCTGTCGAACGGACTGGCCGCCGGCGGCTCCGGCTGGAGCAATTGTTGGGAGCAGACTACTGGCGACGGCTTGACCGTTCGAGGGGCGCAGGTCAACCAAGGGGCAAGTGGCGAATCGACCCGTGCGCTGGCCGCCCCCTTTGAGCTAAACGGCTCAGCCGTCTACTACGTTGCCTGTCTGGCTCGCGCCACTGAGAGCGGGGCCTTTGCCATCCAGCTCAAGCAGACGTCAGGAGATTTCGTCCGCTGGCAGTTTGCGAGGCACGCGGATGGCTGCATCTCCGTTCAAGCTGGGGGAACAACGACCAATTCCCCGGCGGGGCTCTTCAAGGCGGGCCGGGAATACCTGGTGGTCTCCAAGTTTGAGACGTCCGGTGATATCGCCCGCGTCAAGCTGTTCGATAGCACCCGCCCCGGGGACTACACGACCGAGCCGACCACGTGGGATCTGGTGGCCGATGGAAACACGGGGGTCACCATCGATCGGCTTGACCTGGATGTAGATGCCGGTCAAGTGACGATCGACGACATCCGGATTGCCACCACCTATGCCGAGGTAATCCCGGCACTCACGCCGGTAGACACCTTTGTTCTCGAGGTGGATCGGCCATCGACGACCGGCACGAAACAATGGACCTACACGGTCGCTGAGGCGGGCAACTACCAGATCGGTCTGGCCTGGGTGGAAACGCAGTCGGGAGGCGATGTGGCGGTGGAGATCTTCAAGAACGGGCTGGAACGGATCAAGGGGCTGTACGCCCCAGCCGGAGAGGTGACCCGTTTCGAAACGCGCATCGATGCACTGAACCCAGGCGACGAAATCACGGTGAAACTGACGCCCAACGGCTCAACCTACCGCGCCGGCTATCAGATGGCCTTCTGCACACCACGCTTTGATGGGCTGCCGATCTTTGATGTGGCTTCCTACGGCGCAGTCGGCGACGGCGTGACCGATGACATGGCGGCGATCCATGCGGCGCTTACCGCTGCCCGTCACGCGGGCGGCGGCATCGTCCGCTTCGACGGTACAAAGACGTACCGGCCGACAGGCCTGACCAATGCGACGGTCGAGTGCCTGCTCGACCTGTACGGCGCACGCAACATCAAGATTGAAGGCAATGGCGCAACGATTCTGCTGCATCCGCCAGACAGCTTTGCGGAACTCTACTATTGCGAGAACGTCCAGATCGACGGCTTCAAGATCGATTACGATCCGCTCCCCTACTATCAGGGGACCATCACGGATATCAATGTGGCCAATCTGACTATTGATATCGATGTGCCGGAGCGTTATCCGGAACCATTGGTGGGCGCCATTGCGGATCAGGACCCGACCAAACTCGGCCCGTTCTTCGGTCGTTCCTTCATTCCTAGCTTCCCGGGCGCCCGCAGCGGCAGGGGTGACAATATCTATGTGACATCCACCGCGCTGAACGGCAGCCCGCGGAAGGTCCGCATCCAGGTACCCGCCACCGTGGGATCGGCGTCGATGACACCGCGGGTGCAGGCAGCCTACGACAACAACGCCACCGAGTTTGTGGTGCCGCATTTGCTGTATGGACAACGCAACGGGCAAACGAAAATCTACAACTGCTCGAGGGTGACGTTTAGTAATCTGCACTATGTCTGCATGTCCTATTTCTGGCTGGGCATCCAGCACAATACTGGGCCGATTACACTCTCGAACGTCGATCTCAAGATGACGGAACCTGAAACCGAACTGCTGGCCAGCTGGCGTGATGGCATGCACATCAAGAACGGGCGTTGGGGTATCCTGATCGAAGATGGAGATTGGGATGGTGCCGCCCAGTATGACGACACCTTTGCCATCTACTCCCGCCGGCAGGTTATGGTATCCAGCTCTGCCAATACGGCTGCGCTGAAGCCGTCGGTCTACAATCGCGAGAGCTGGTTGTGGCAGCCCGGTGACTGGGCAAGCTTCTGGACATCGGATCAGGCGGTTCTGCGCGGGATGGCCCGCGTTGTGAGTGTGCAAAACCTGACCGCACCCAATTATGAGGTGACCTTCGAATCGCTGCCTGCCGGAGTGGCAGCAGGCGATGTGGTTCTGCACGAAGAGAGCCTCAATCGCGGCACGCTGGTGCGCAACTGCACCACCAGCGACATTGGCACCGAGGACGCCTCCACCCGGCTGCGCGGCACCGATATGCGCTTTGAAAACAACCATTTCGAGGATTTCACGTTTCTGCTGGAATGGGGCAACTCCTTCGGCACACCCCGCGTCCGTGATCTTGTGGTCAAGAATACCTATTTCAGCTCACCGGATGGCTACCTCAAGCTATCACGGCCCTTGGGTGCGCTCTTCAAGGGTTGCGTATTCGACGGCCTTGCACCCATTGTCGAGCAGGGCGCCGACAATGTCTATTTCGATGGCAACACTTGGACCAATATGACCGGCAACATCCTCAGTGTAGGTGGTGCCTCGCGGGCCTGGCTGTTTGGCAACTCCACCCGCAACGGCAGCGCCGCCGGTCTGTCGAGCTATGTGACCAAGGACGGCTCTTCAACAGTTACCTATGAGGCTCCCGCCGGCTATCCCGCCCCCACGCCACCGAACCCATCGGACGTCAGCCATCTGATCGAGTCCGATGCGGATTCCTATGTCCGCGACGGAGCTCCTAATGTAAACTTCGGGACCAACACGTATATGCGCTGCAAGGATGATCCCGGCGGCAACTTTAGTCGCTGGTCCTATCTGCGCTTTGCTTTGCCGAACGTGCGCGGCACCGTCGAACGGGTCGTGCTGCGCCTCAAGGTGGTGGGCGTGACCGGCAGTGGAGGTACGCACACCGCATATCGGGTCAACGACAGCTGGGACGAGACCACCATTACCTGGAGCAACCGGCCGGCGCTCGGAATACCACTCGCCTCCGCAGCCTATGCCGAGGTGGATGACTGGACTGAATTCGACATCACGGATGCATTCGATTCCGATGATGCACAGCTTTCGGTTGCCGTAGTTTCCGATGGTTCTGCGCTAGTCAACTACGCCTCGCGCGAATCGGGGCCCGACGCGCCGCAACTGGTGGTGGGCAGCCAAAGCCCCGGCTTCCTTGGAGCCCTCTTCATGTTCCGGTAGTAGTAAGAAGAGGAGACGAGGGGTCTATCAAGACCATCCGGCAGAACTGAAAGCACAGATGTCAGTCGGTTGCGGCAAGCCGCGGCTATAGCAGAAAGAGGAGGAATCCACATGAAAAAGAGATCCCTGGTTTTAATTGGAATGGCCGTGCTGACATCCGTGGCGTTTGGACAAACAGAACGCCCGGCTGTGGTGAGCGCGTCCAAACCCAACCCTCCCCGGCGGGTAAATATTGTCTTCTTACTGAGCGACGACCAGCCGCTACGGGCGATGGGCCATGTCGACCCATACTTCCACACGCCGAACATCGATAAGCTGGCAAGTCAGGGCGTGGTCTTTGAGAACGGGTTCGTAGAAAGCTCGATCTGTTGTGTCAGCCGCGCCAGCATCATGATGGGACAGCACAACCTGACGCATGGGATCCGGAGCTTTGACACGGCGCTGAGTGCCAAACAGATTCAGAAGTCGTTTCCGGTGTTGCTGCGCAAGGCAGGCTACCGCACGGCGCTCCTTGGAAAGTACGGCGTCGGGATGAAGAGTCGTGGCGCGCCGAAAGCCTTGTGCCTGCCGGCCGAACACTTCGACCTCTGGTACGGCTTTGAACAGGGGCCCAGCTACTGGCAAATGGAAAATGGCAAGAAGCGCTATCTCACCTCCGTGATGGAGGAGAAGGCGATCCGGTTCATGAAGGAAACACCGAAAGATCAGCCGTTCATGCTCTACATGTGCCTGCCGGAACCACATGGACAGGGCGGCGGACCGTGGAACTACCGCGATCCGCACTTCAAAGTTCCGGCACCCGACGGGCCACCGCCCGTGGTCGAAACCATGACCGAAGAGGCCTACGCCAGACTGCCCGAGGCCATCAAGAGCAGCAAGAACAACAAGATCGTCGGGCGTCCCCCCGCAACCTACACGAAATACATGACCACGGTACGCGACTACACCGCCCGCACCGACCTGGCTGTCGGCCGCATCCGCGCTGCGCTGAAAGAGATCGGCCGCGAAGAGAACACCGTGGTGATCTTCGCATCCGACAACGGCAGCATGTGGGGTGCGCACGGGATCGCAGGCAAGTGGAATATGTATGAGGAGAGTATTCGGGTGCCAATGATGATCTACGATCCGCGCCTGCCCAAATCCGTCAGCGGCACTCGATCGCAGATGGCGCTTGCCTATGACCTGAGCGCCACCGTGATGGATCTCGCAGGGGTCCCTGCCCCGCACATGGATGGCAGAAGCCTGATGCCGGTCATCAATGATCCGGGAACGGAGTGGCGCAAAGACTGGTACTACCTCCACGACGTCCACTCCCGCTCAAAAGGAAAGCTGCCGAATTGCGAAGGCGTACGGACCGAACGATGGAAGTACATTCACTACCGCGGCACCAAGCCGGTACAGGAAGAGCTGTTTGACCTACAAGCCGACCCGCGGGAGATGAACGACCTATCGAAGAGCCCCGAATATTCGGAGAAACTGAACAAGCTGCGGGCCCGCAACAGCGAATTCAAAGCCCGGGACAGCTTTGGCAAGACGAGGACTCGAAAGGTCGGCCAACTCCGTCTAGATCCGACCTGAGAGCTTGCTATCGTTTTAATATTGACCTCAAAACACTCATGAGTATATTAAAGCATAGTTTAATTCACTCACGTTCTGAAAGAGCGCGGAATGAACATCAGATACATCGAAGACTGCGTGACACAGGACCTATCCGAGAAGATGGTCTTCATCGGTGGCCCAAGGCAGGTGGGAAAGACGACATGTGCCCTATCCATGCTTCCCGGGAACCAGGATGAAACATCACCGGCGTACCTGAACTGGGATCTACTTGAAGATAGAGAGCGCATCATAGCGGCACAGCTTCCACCCAACGAGAAACTGGTCATACTCGACGAGATCCACAAGTATGTGAACTGGCGCAACTTGATCAAGGGACTTTACGACAAGAACAAGTCATCCGTGTCCTTCCTCGTAACCGGATCCGCTAAACTTGACTATTACCGCAAAGGTGGAGATTCGCTGCAGGGCCGCTACCACTACCACAGACTGCATCCCTTTTCTGTAACAGAGCTAACCACCACACCTGACGCGGCCACAGTCGAACAGCTGCTCCAATTCGGCGGCTTCCCTGAACCGTTTCTCAAGGCTACAGATCGCTTCCATCGACGATGGCTTCGTGAGCACGCGCACAGAGTCATACACGAGGATCTGGGTGACCTCGAGAGCGTAAAGGAGATATCGCATCTTGATCTTCTTCTCCATCACCTACCCGCCTGCGTTGGCTCCCCGCTGTCTGTCAATCGCTTGAGCAAGCTGTTGCAGGTGGCCCCTCAAACGGTTGACCGCTGGTTGACAATCTTTGAGCGTCTTTACCTCAGCTACCGCATTCCACCATTCGGAGGTGCGAAGATCCGTGCTGTACGAAAAGAGAAGAAGCTCTACTTCTGGGATTGGTCTCGTGTTCCGCAGCCCGGCCCAAGGTTCGAGAACATGGTCGCAGGCCATCTGCTTAAGTACTGCCACTGGCAGGAAGATACAGAGGGTTACGATATGGAACTGCGCTATGTCAGAGATACAGACAAACGAGAAGTCGATTTCGTCGTGCTCCGCGACGGCAGCCCGGAGTTCGCCGTCGAATGCAAAACCGGTGATCGCAGAGCATCACCCGCATGCCGCTACTTTCGGGAGCGGACAGACATTCCACGATTCTACCAGGTTCACCTGGGCGAAAAGAGCTTCGGCAACGCTGACTCCGCCACGCTTGTGCTCCCTTTCTCAAGCTTCTGCCAAGAACTGAGACTGCCGTAGAGCCTTGTGGGAATACAGCGTTCCTACCCCTATCAGGAGGAACCCCACTTCAACAAGAGTCGGCTAAGCTTAACGGATACAGATAGGCAAATACTCCCCTCGCTACGTGGCAGGCTTGGAAATGGCTGCACCTTTCTGATACATTCCGGCGTCAACCAAGGAGACTACTATGAATTTTGATTACTGCATTCCTACCAAGATCCTATTCGGAGCAGGCAAACTCAACCAGCTCGCCGAAGAGCCCCTGCCTGGCAAGAAGGGGCTGATCGTCATTTCTAACGGTACCTCGATGCGCAAGTTTGGCTATCTCGGACGACTCGAGGGATTGCTGGAGAAGCAGGGCATCGGATCGATCGTTTACGACAAGATTCTGCCCAACCCGATCAAAGAGCACGTGATGGAAGGCGCGGCTATTGCTAAGGAGAACGGCTGTGACTTTGTGATTGGTTTGGGCGGCGGTTCATCGATCGATGCTGCCAAGGCGATCGCCGTGATGGCGGTCAACCCCGGCGACTACTGGGACTACATCGGCTCGGGCTCCGGCAAGGGACAGACCCTTCAGAACGGCGCACTACCGATTGTGGCGATTACGACGACTGCCGGTACCGGCACCGAGGCCGATCCGTGGACGGTCATCACCAACGGTGACGAGAAGATTGGTTTTGGCGATCCGAGCTGCACGTTTCCTGTCCTCTCCGTCGTCGATCCGGAGCTTATGCTTTCCGTGCCGCCGCAGCTGACCGCCTTCCAGGGATTCGATGCGCTCTTCCATTCCGTCGAAGGCTACATTGCTAACATTGCCACGCCGATGAGCGACCTCTATGCACTGGAGAGCATTCGGCTCATCGCAGAGTATCTCCCACGCGCTGTGGCAGATGGCAGTGACATCGAAGCGCGCACACAGGTTGCGTTGGCCAACACACTGGCTGGGATGGTCGAGTCGACCTCCTGCTGTATCTCCGAGCATTCACTTGAGCACGCCATGAGCGGCATGCATCCGGAGTTGCCGCACGGCGCTGGCCTGATCATGCTCTCTGAAGCCTACTTCTCGCACTTTGCCGAGGTCTGCAACGAGCGTTATGCAGCCATGGCCAAAGTCATGGGCGGTACCAACTTCGTTGAAGAGCTGCTCAAGCTGCAAAAGGCCTGCGGTGTCGATGAGTTGAAGATGTCCAACTACGGCATCACCGCAGAGGAGCTGCCCGCCATCGCCGCCAATGCGCGCGATACGATGGGGTTCCTCTTCGAGCTCGATCCCGCTGAACTCAGCACCGAAAACACCCAGGTCATCCTGGACCGCGCATTTGGATAGCGCCGCGGACGATCCACCGCTGCACCTTCCATGAGCGCCAGCGTTGGAGCGCAGGTGACAAAGTCCAGCCGCTTACGCCGCCCGATGTACTGGAGGTAACTGCTCCAGTAATAGCTGCCCAATCGTTCAATCGCCTCCTCCGGCACATCCCGCAGTTCTTCCACACGGACCGGGTTCAAGTGGACATAGCGTGACAGACTCAACAGATAGGCATCCCCCTCAACCAGTTTGGCCTTGAAACGCCCGTCAAAGAGGTGCCCGTGCCGCTGATGACGCAAGTTGAAGTAGACCGTATAGGAAGTCAGCAGGGATTGCATGAAGGCCGAGCAGTTCCCGCGCGGT
>JABGQM010000094.1 GCA_018648805.1 Verrucomicrobiota bacterium | reverse complement strand
CAATTTGCCTGTAGGAAAGAAACCTGGCCGCGTAGCGGCCACCCAAAACAAGTAGGGCCCGGCACCTCAAGAGGCTCTGACTGCCACCCTATCAAAGTCATTTTGTCCCCAAATGATTTTGTCTTTCCCCAGCAGCTTGCCGCGCCGGAGTCCCGAAGGGCGGAGGCGGGAACCCGAGTCCCTCCCCCTTGGCGATCTTTGCGTCTTTGCGCGAGAATCTCCCCGGCAGAAGCCGAGTCCCTCCCCTTTGGCGCCCACGCCTTCTGCGTGGCAAGCTTTGCGCGAGAACTCCCCTGCAGAAGCCGAGTCCCACCGCGCAGCGGCCCCCAAAAGAATCCCCCCCTCATTGTCAAGAGGCCCTGACTTCCACCCTATCAAAATGATTTCGCCCCTAAATGATTTTGCCTTCCCCTGCAGACGACGAGTCCCCTTGGCGTTCTTTGCGTCTTTGCGCGAGAATCTCCCCGGCAGAAGCCGAGTCTCTCCCCCTTGGCGCCCACGCCTTCTGCGTGGCAAGCTTTGCGCGAGAATCTCCCCTGTAGACGACGAGCAGCGGGATACGACTAGGAGTGGCGATGGGAGGGGTCCATCACCCGCAAAAGTCCCCGCAATATCGTTTAGTCTTGCGTCCCCAAATGGGCTGTAGTACCGTGCCGTGCGACCGGACGGTAAGCTACACAACACGAGAGAGCCTGTGCAAAGCAACGCAATTGAAGTATCGGACCACCCTGCAGAGGAGTGCGGGATCTTTGGCGTCTACGGCGTGTCGGGGGCTGCCGGGCTGATCCATCGCGGTCTTTTCTCGCTGCAACACCGTGGCCAGGAGGGCTGCGGGATCGTGGTCAGTGACGGGGAGCATGTGCGCTCGCACAAGGGACAGGGGCTGGTCAGCGAGGTGTTTGCGGATCCCTCGGTGCTCCCCTCTGACTGGAATCGCGGCATCGGGCATGTGCGTTACTCTACGACGGGCTCGACCCGGATCCACAATGTGCAGCCGCTGGTGGTGGAGTGTGTGGACGGAATCTGGTCCCTGGCCCACAACGGCAACCTGACCAATGCCGACAAGCTGCGGCGGATGTACCAGGATGCGGGCGCGATTTTTCAGACGAGCACGGATAGCGAGGTGTTGGTCCATATCCTGGCCGATCCGATGTACCGGCGGCGTCCACAGCGGGTGGCGCGTGCCCTGGCGGAGCTGCACGGGGCCTTTTCGTTCCTGATTATGACCAAGGACTGCGTCATGGCGGCGCGCGATCCGCACGGGTTCCGTCCCCTCTCGATCGGGCGCGTGGGCGATGGCTACGTGTTTGCGAGCGAAACGTGCGCCATGGCCCAGACGGGGGCCACCTACCTGCGCGATGTGGAGCCGGGTGAGCTGGTGACGATCGACGAAACCGGCCTGCACAGCTCGATGTTTGCGGACCCGCCTGAGCACAAGGCGCACTGTGTCTTCGAAATGGTCTATTTTGCCCGCCCCGACAGCATGGTCTTCGGTCGCAATGTGCACGCGGTGCGCATGCTGTACGGCGCCTGCCTGGCTAAGGAGCATCCGGTGGAGGCCGATATCGTGATTGCGGTGCCGGACAGCGGCAACTCGGCCGCGCTGGGCTATTCGCGTACGAGTGGGATTCCGTTCGATTTCGGCTTTATCCGCAACCACTACATCGGCCGCACCTTTATTATGCCACAGGTGGAGAAGCGCGCGGCATCGGTCGATATGAAGCTGGCCGTGTTGCCGGAGGTGGTACGCGGCAAGCGCGTGGTGGTGGTGGACGACTCGATCGTCCGCGGCACCACGATACGGCACCGTGTGGCCTGGCTGCGCAGTGCGGGGGCTGTGGAGGTGCATGTGCGCATCTCGTGTCCGCCCGTGGCGCATCCCTGCTTCTATGGTATCGATTTCCCGACCCGCGAGGAGCTGATCGCAGGCGGACAGAGTGTTGAGGAGATTCGCGAGTTTATCGGGGCGGATACGTTGGGGTATTTGAGCGAGGAGGGACTGCTCTCGCCGTTCGAGAATGCGCCGGACTACTGCAAGGCCTGTTTCTCGGGGGTCTACCCGCTGGATGTGGAGGGGCAGGGCGATAAGAGTCGCCATGAGTCGCTCAGCCCTGAGTTGCCGTTTCAGTAAATGAAGGATGGGATGGCGAATGGAGAGGGATCGGAATGGAGAGAGGACCCTTCCGGCATTAGCGGGGGATTCTCGATTGAGCAATCGACGGATGATGGAGCGATTGTGATAGGGAAGGGCCGACGACGATCGGGACAATGATCGGGACTACGATGGGGAGGGGACAAGGATCGGGACAAGGATCGGGACGACGATGGGAAGGGGACAAGGATCGGGACAAAGATGGGGAGCGCGGGAGCGGATGCGGACGGTGTGCCCTTCGGCCTGTCCGTCCGTATCGTCTTCCTCTTTATCGTTGTCTTCATCGTTGTCCCGATCGTAGTCATCTCATCGTAGTCGCGATCATTGTCTCGATCGTTGTCGAGTTCCCTCTACAGGCCGGTTCAGTAGAGAGCAGATGAGCATGAAGACGACTAGAAAAACACCCGGAAAACCCGGAAGCACCGATGGGATAAAGAAGATGACCAAGCATATTTTTGTGACGGGTGGCGTGGTGTCCTCGCTGGGCAAGGGGTTGACGGCGGCTTCGGTGGCGCTGCTGCTGCAGCGGCGCGGCTACCGCGTTAAGCTGCAGAAGCTGGATCCGTATCTCAATGTCGATCCGGGCACGATGTCGCCTTTCCAGCACGGTGAGGTGTATGTCACGGATGACGGGGCCGAGACGGACCTGGATCTGGGGCATTACGAGCGGTTTACGGGGATTCCCTGTTCGCAGGCGAGCAACTACACGACCGGGCGGATCTACAGCTCGGTGATCTCACGTGAGCGTGAGGGGGGCTACTTGGGCAAGACGGTACAGGTGATTCCGCACATCACGAACGAGATCAAGGACGCGATCTACTCGCTGGACGGCGACGATACGGATATCGTGATCACGGAGATCGGGGGCACGGTGGGCGATATCGAGTCGCTGCCCTTCCTCGAGGCGATCCGGCAGGTGCGCCAGGATATCGGGCATGACAACGCGATGTTCATGCACATTACGCTGGTACCTTATATCCGCGCGGCGGGTGAGCTGAAGACCAAGCCGTCGCAGCAATCGGTCGGCATCCTGCGCTCGATCGGTATCTTTCCTGACATCCTGGTCTGCCGCTGCGAGCATTCGATGGAGCTGGAGCATCGTGAGAAGCTGGCGCTCTTCTGCAACGTCCCGCTCAACCTGGTGGTGGAAGAGAAGGATGTGGCCAACACGATCTATGAGGTGCCGCTCGAGCTGGCGGCGCAGGATCTGGATGTCTACGTGCTGGAGCTTCTCAAGATGCACGTCAATCGACTGGATGTCACCGATTGGCGCGCCATGGTGCAGCGCTATATTAAGCCGGCCAACGGTGAGGTCGAGATCGCGGTGGTGGGCAAGTACATCGGCCTGCAGGACTCCTACAAGAGCATTTACGAGGCCCTGACACATGCCGGCATCGCCAACAGCGCGCGGGTCAACGTGCGCATGGTGGAGTCGGAAGATATCGAGGCCCGCGGTGCGGCGGCGGTGCTTGAGGGCGTGGCGGGCGTGCTGGTGCCGGGCGGCTTTGGCGATCGTGGGATCGAGGGCAAGATTGCGGCGATCCGTTATGCGCGCGAGGGCGATATCCCCTTCTTCGGGATCTGTCTGGGAATGCAGTGCGCCGTGGTTGAGTTCGCGCGCAACGTGTGTGGTCTGGACGGGGCACACAGCATGGAGTTTGTGCCGGAGACGCCGCACCCGGTGATCGACATGATGGAAGCGCAGAAGAAAATCACGAACATGGGCGGCACAATGCGCCTGGGGGCCTATCCCTGCACGGTGACCGAAGGCACGCGCGCGCATGCCCTCTACGGCCGCACGGATATCTCGGAGCGCCACCGCCACCGTTATGAGGTCAACAACACGTTCCGCGAGGCGTTGACGGAGAAGGGCCTGGTGTTGGCGGGGCTTTCGCCCGACGGCGGCCTGGTCGAGATGGTGGAGTTGCCGGAGCACCCCTGGTTTGTGGCCTGCCAGTTTCACCCCGAGTTTCAGTCGACGCCGCTTAAGGCGCATCCGATTTTTGCCGGCTTTGTTGCGGCGGCAATGGAGGGTGAGGGCAGGGATGAGGGGTGAAGGGTGAAGGCTGAAGGGCGAAAGGTGAGGGGAAGAGAACCACGGATGGACACGGATAGACACGGATGGTGGGAGATTAGGGGCGAGGCATAAAGGGATCGGTGGACGATAACGGGCGACGATAGCGGTGGACGCTTAGGGTGAACGATTAGGGTGAGCGGCCAGACATATTCTGGTTGCTGGACGAGAGGAGTCGTGTAAGCGGGTCGGTTAAGGGTATCCGGTTAAGGGTGGCGGTTAAGATCGCGATTAGGTGTGGGCTCCGCGCCCCTTCCCACACTTAACCGTACACTTAAACGCACACTTAAACGCCACCCTTACTTGGTTACACTTAACCGACAAACTTAATCGGTTCCGCCACGGAAGTCTGAAGGGCACAGAAGGATTAGGATAAGGACAGATCATGCCACGTAGAGATGACATACATAAGATCATGATCATTGGATCCGGGCCGATCATTATCGGTCAGGCCTGTGAGTTTGATTACTCGGGCGCACAGGCGTGCAAGGCTTTGCGTGAGGAGGGCTACGAAGTGGTCCTGGTCAACAGCAATCCGGCCACGATCATGACCGATCCCGAGTTTGCGGACCGGACCTATATCGAATCGCTGGATCCGGATACGGTCGCCGAGATTATACGGCGTGAAAAGCCGGATGCACTCCTGCCAACTTTGGGTGGACAGACCGGACTGAACCTCTCGCTCGAACTGTCGCGCCGTGGCGTGCTGAAACGCAACGGCGTGGAGATGATCGGGGCGCGCGCGGATGTGATCCGCAAGGCCGAGGATCGTGACCTTTTCAAGCAGGCCATGCAGAAGATCAATCTGGACCTGCCGCGCAGTGGCTCGGCGCATAACATGCAAGAGGCCTATGCCATACGTGAAGAGCTCGGCGGCTACCCGCTGGTGATCCGACCCGGCTTCACGATGGGCGGCACCGGTGGCGGCATTGCCCATAATGAGCAGGAGTTTGAGACGATCGTTGAGCGGGGCCTTTTCTACAGCCCCACGAGCGAGGTGTTGATTGAGGAGTCGATCGCGGGCTGGAAGGAATTCGAGCTCGAGGTGATGCGCGATGTGAAGGACAACTGCGTGATCGTCTGCTCGATCGAGAATCTCGATCCGATGGGCGTCCATACCGGCGACAGCATCACGGTGGCCCCGGCCCAGACGCTGACCGACCGCGAATACCAGATTATGCGTGACGCGGCCCTGGCGGTGATGCGTGAGATCGGGGTGGAGACGGGCGGTTCGAATGTCCAATTCGCGCTCAATCCGGCCAATGGCCGTATGGTCATTATCGAAATGAATCCGCGTGTGTCGCGCTCGAGCGCTCTGGCCTCCAAGGCGACCGGGTTCCCGATCGCGAAGATTGCGGCCAAGCTGGCGGTCGGCTATACGCTGGATGAGCTGCGCAACGATATCACCCAGGAGACCCCGGCCTGCTTTGAGCCGACGATCGATTACGTGGTAACCAAGGTGCCGCGCTTCGCCTTTGAGAAGTTTGCCGCGGCGGGCGATGCGCTGGGCACCCAGATGAAGTCGGTGGGCGAGACGATGAGCATCGGCAAGACGTTCAAGCAGTCGGTCCAGAAGGCGTTCCGCGGGCTGGAAACCGGGCGTGCCGGGCTGGGCGCCGACGGCAAGGATGGCGCCCTGGAGCAGCTCAGCGATGAGGAGTTGGTCGCCCGCTTGATACGGCCCTGTTCGGGTCGTATCTTTCAAGTGTACGTCGCCTTGCGGCGTGGCTGGAGCGTGGAGCGGCTGCATGAGTTGACCGCGATTGATCGCTGGTTCCTGCGCCATATCGAAGAGCTGGCCCTCTACGAAGAGGAGATTCGCAGTGCCGGCTCCCTGGCGGGTCTGTCCGAGGATCTGCCGCTCTTCCGCCAGGCCAAGGAGTTTGGCTACTCCGACACGCAGATCGGCTATCTGCTGGACTGCACGGAGCGCGAGGTGAGCGACGCGCGCACCGCACTCAACCTGCTGCCGGTGTATGGCCAGGTGGATACGTGTGCTGCCGAGTTCACCGCTTTCACGCCCTATTTCTACTCGACCTACGGGGAGATCAATGAGAGCCGTCCCAGTGACAAGCGCAAGATCATGATCCTGGGGGGCGGTCCCAACCGGATCGGGCAGGGCATCGAATTTGATTACTGCTGTGTGCATGCCTCGTATGCCCTGCGCGATGCCGGCTTCGAGACGATTATGGTCAACAGCAATCCGGAGACGGTCAGTACCGACTACGATACGAGCGATCGACTCTACTTCGAGCCGTTGACGCTGGAGGATGTCCTTCATATCTACCGCCACGAGGCGTGCTGGGGTGTCATTGTTCAGTTTGGCGGCCAGACGCCGCTCAACCTGGCCGCCGATCTCGAGGCCAACGGGGTGAACGTTATCGGCACGAAACCGGCCAGCATCGAGGCGGCCGAGGATCGCAAGTTTTTCCAGGAGCTCTCGCAGCGGCTCAACATCCGCCAGCCCGAGAATGGTCTGGCCACGAGCGTGGAAGAGGCCGAGGTGATTGCCGAGCGGATCGGGTTCCCGGTCCTGATGCGGCCCTCCTTTGTGCTGGGCGGACGGGCCATGGTGATTGTGTATGACGTCGACACCTTGCGGCAGTACATGGCCGAGGCGGTGGAGGTCTCGCAGCAGCGGCCGGTCCTGATCGATCGCTACCTGGAGGATGCCGTTGAGGTGGATGTGGACTGTAT
Organism: Verrucomicrobiota bacterium; assembly: GCA_018648805.1. Classification (GTDB taxonomy): domain Bacteria; phylum Verrucomicrobiota; class Kiritimatiellia; order UBA8416; family JABMPJ01; genus JABMPJ01. Next base: position 3,937 of record JABGQM010000094.1, on the reverse strand, counting down.
CTCGGATGGTGATACGGCCTTGATCGGCGCGATCATGGAGCATGTCGAGCTGGCGGGGGTACACTCCGGCGACAGCGCCTGCATGATTCCGGCCCAGTCGCTCTCGGAGCAGACCAAGGATCAGATCCGGACCTATACGCAGGCCTTTGCACGTGAGCTGAACGTGGTGGGGTTGATGAATATCCAGTACGCGATCCAGGATGAGGTGGTGTATGTGCTCGAAGTGAATCCGCGCGCCTCGCGCACGATTCCTTTTGTGAGCAAGGCGATCGGCGTCCCGTTGGCCAAGCTGGCGGCCCTGGCGATGGCGGGTCACAAACTGGTCGATATGGGCTTCACCGAAGAGGTTATCCCGCAGCATATCTCGGTCAAGGAGGCGGTCTTCCCCTTTGCGCGCTTCCCGGGCATTGATGTCTTGCTCTCGCCCGAGATGAAGTCGACCGGCGAGGTCATGGGGATCGACGCGACCTTTGGGGTGGCCTTTTTGAAGAGCCAGGTGGCGGCGGGCAGCGCCCTGCCGACCGCGGGCAACATCTTTGTCAGCGTGCGCGACGCCGATAAGGAGCAGATTGTGCCACTGGCCCACGAGCTGGATGCGCTGGGCTACACGATCTATGCCACGCGGGGCACGAGCACGGTCCTGCGCGATGCGGGCATTGAGACGCGGGCCGTCTTCAAGATTTCAGAGGGCCGGCCCTCGGCCCTCGACCTGATCGAAGCCAAGCAGCTGGGCTGGATCATCAATACGACCTCGCCGGGACCGACCTCGCGCATGGATGAGGTCAAGATGCGGGCGCATGCGGTGATTCGGGGCATACCGATCACGACCACGCTGAACGGCTCGCGAGCGGCGATCAATGGACTACAGGCCCGGCGCGAAGACCCAACGCTGCAGGTCTGCAGTCTGCAGGAATACCATCAGGATGCACCCACCATCAGTCTGGCAGGACAATCATGAGCAACGACGCACCACAGGATCGATTCAACTGGCGGGCCCGCCGCGAGCGCCGCGCCTTCCTCGCCCTTGAGGATGGCAGCATCTTTCGCGGCACCAGCATGGGGGCGGCGCAGGATGGCGTCGGTGAAGTGGTCTTCAATACCGGCATGAGCGGCTACCAGGAGATTCTGAGTGATCCCTCCTATGCCGGTCAGTTTGTGACGATGACCTATCCCGAGATCGGGAGCACCGGCATCAACCGGGCCGACATGGAGTCGCGTCGCTTTTTCGCCAACGGCTTTATCGTGCATGCCGATAACCGCCCCAGCAACTGGCGCGCCGAGGAGTCGTTGCAGGAGAGTCTGGTGCGGAGTGAGATCCCGGGCATTGCCGGGATTGATACGCGCGCCCTGACGTCGAAACTGCGCGATCAAGGCACGCTCAAAGGGTATCTCTCCATGATCGGCGAGGTGGATGAAGCCGACGCGGTGGCGCGGGCGAAAGCCTGGGAGGGACTGGATGGCAAGGATTACGCGGCGCGCGTGACGTGCGAGGCGCCCTATGCGTGGGATCCGGATGGGGTGCATACCTGTAGCTGGGGTATGGGGGAGGAGCTCCCCGCGACGGATCTGGATGTGGTGGTTCTTGATTTTGGCGTCAAATGGAACATCCTGCGCAGTCTGCGCCGCAGCGGCATGAACGTGAGCGTGGTGCCGGCCTCGACGACAGCGGCGGAGGTGCTGGCGCTTAAGCCGGATGGGGTCTTTCTCTCGAATGGTCCGGCCGATCCTTCGGCGGTGGGCTATGCCGCCACGGCGGCCTCCGAGTTGCTGGGCAGAGTGCCGATGATGGGTATCTGCCTGGGACACCAGATCCTGAGTATTGCGTCGGGGGGCTCGACCTACCGGCTCAAGTTCGGGCATCACGGCTGCAACCATCCGGTCATGGATCTCGCGACCAAGAAGGTCGAAATCACCTCGCAAAACCACAACTTCGCGGTCGACATGGAGCGTTTTGACAAGGGCAAGGTCGAGGTGACGCATATCAATCTCAATGACCAGACGGTCGAAGGCATCCGGCACCGCCACGAGCCGATGTTCTCCGTGCAGTATCACCCCGAGGCCTGTCCCGGCCCGCACGATCCCACCTATCTCTTCCAGCGCTTCCGCGACCTGATTGCTTCGGCGTAGCGGGCTGACGCCCGCGGGGGGAATACGGGGATACGGGTGATGGGTGATTTCGGGAATCCGGTGGTGTCGGCCGCTTCGCGGCCTCAACCGACCGGCTAATGGCTGGCATGCCTCCGGCATGCGGGAAATGTTCTGTCGGAACGCCTTGGTGATGAGGGGGCGTATGTGTCATCACCCCACAGTCCCGTCACGAAGCAAGCGCCAGCCATGCCGGAGGCATGACAGCCATTAGCCGGTGTCTCGATCCGCAGGATCGACCACCGGATGCCCGAAATCACCCATCAACCGTATCTACAAATCCCGAAAATAACCAATGACCCGGATTTCCATTCCCCATCAGGCCCCACACGATCACGGCCCGGTCTGGGTCTTGGCGATATAGCTCATGATGCCGCCGACGATGCCGCGGGCGAGGGACTCGCGGTGCGTGCGGCTGATGACACGTGCGGCTTCGTACTTGTTGGAGATGAACCCGCACTCGAGCAGGACGGCGGGGCAGGGGGCGCTGCGCAGGACCTCGAAGCGGGCATGCTTGATGCCGCGGTCGGTGGCCTTGACCTGTTTGAGCATTCCACGGTGGAGGTAGTATCCCAGGAGCGTGTTCTTCTTGTCGAAATGGTTGCCGGAATAGGCGCGCGGATCGGCACGGCCGCCCATGGTGGATGCGAAGCCGGCCGACGAGCAGACATAGGTTTCGATGCCGGTGACACTGGTGTTGGATGAGGCGTTGAGGTGGATGCTGACAAAGAGGTCGGCGCCCCACTGCTTGGCCAGGCTGGTACGTTTGGAGAGCGGTACGAAATAATCGCGGTCGCGCGTCATGCGCACGGTGATGCCCTGGGCTTTGAGGATGTCGCGGACGCGCAGGGCAATGTCGAGTACGGCCTTCTTCTCGTAGATACGGCGATGGCCCACCGCCCCGCTGTCGGCGCCGCCGTGGCCGGGATCGAGTACAATCGTGGTGATGTCGTCGCCGCCGACCGTGGCGGAGGGGCGCAGGAGCGGATCGAGGATGGTGTCAGCGTCACGGCGCGTGACGGTCCAGTCGCGGCTCCCGGTTGCGGTGGGTCCATTCAGCCAGATGAGCGTATCGTTGAAGCGCAGCTTGCGGCTGCCGGCCGTGAAAACGACGGTGGAGTAGTTGCTGCGCAGGGCGCGTTCGGCCCCCAGGTTGAGCGGCGCACCAAAGCCGTAACGGCGCGCGAGGGTATCAATCGTGTTCCGCTGCAGGGGCGATGACGCCCGCGCGGGTCCCTCGAACAAGGCCCCGAGCAAGACGAGTGAGCAGATCAGGGCATGGGGAGGCTTGAACATTCCGTAGTGTACAGGTACATGGATCAGGGGTTCAAGGTTCCGTTTGCAGGTTTCGGATCTGCCCTCGTATGGCGCGGCATGCTGCTGGGGGTAATTCACCACAAGAGAGCGCAGAGCTTGCCTGCCGAAGGCATGGACCACAAAGAGGGACTCGGCTTCTGTGGGGGAATTGACCACGGATGACACGGATGGACACGGATGGGGCTCGTCGTCTGCTGGGGGAGGATTCACCACGAAGGAACGCAGAGAACACAAAGAGGGACTCGGCTTCTGTGGGGGAATTGACCACGGATGGACACGGATGGGACTCGTCGTCTGCTGGGGGAGGATTCACCACGAAGGGCACGAAGAGCACGAAGGGGGACTCGGCTTCTGTGGGGGAATTGACCACGGATGACACGGATGGACACGGATCCTACTTCGCCAAGGCTTCCTCCGTCGCCCTGTGGGCTATGGAGGACAAGTCGTAGGACAAGTGGGGGCTCGTCGTCTGCTG
>JABGQM010000093.1 GCA_018648805.1 Verrucomicrobiota bacterium | reverse complement strand
TGCTCGACAGCGGCACTCGGGGTCTGCCCTAATAAAAGAACTTGAACAACTACATGACGGTCTTAACCGAACTGCTTGATCGATTCCTTCCCGCTTCCGCTCATAGCGCGGTTCATCAATAGAAAGACACCCGCTAATCCCTGAAGTGCCTCATATCGGGCGGCACAACTGTTTTGGTTCTCAATCAGGACGCAATCGCATAGGCTACCGTCATGTCACCGCTCCCCATATACCAGGTGCAGGAGAAGATCATCGCGGCACTACGCGCGGGTCCGTATGCGATAATCGAGGCGCCGACCGGGTCGGGTAAATCGACCCAGGTGCCGCCGATCCTGCTCGACGCCGGCCTGGCCGGCCGCGGACGCATTGTGGTGTTGCAGCCACGACGGCTGGCGGCGCGCATGCTCGCGCGCCGCGTGGCATCCGAGCGGGGCGTGACCCTCGGGGAAGAGGTCGGCTACCAGGTCCGCTTTGAGAACGCGTCCAGCCGGCGCACCCGCATCAAGTTCGAGACCGACGGCATCATCCTGCGTGAGATGCAGAGCGACCGCGCGCTGCGCGATGTCTCCGTTATCGTGTTCGATGAGTTTCATGAGCGCCACCTCTACTCCGACATCATGCTGGGACTGGCCAGGCAGTTGCAGGCCGGAGCGCGACCCGACCTGAAACTCGTGGTCATGTCAGCCACACTCGAAACGGAGTCGGTGTTGGAACTGCTGGACGATTGCCCGGTGATCAGAACAGAGGGACGCGCCTACCCCGTCACCACCCGTTACCTTGAACCCAATGCGCAGGTCACAAAGCAACCCCCATGGGACCTGGTGGCGCGCGAACTGCCGGGCGTGCTGCGCGACCAACCGGACGGGGATGTGCTGATCTTTATGCCGGGCGCCTTTGAGATCCGTCGCACACTGGAGGCCATCCGGCGCCTGCCGGCCGCACGCGACTGCCTGGTGGTGCCGCTGTACGGCGACCTCTCCCCTGCCGACCAGGACCGCGCCGTCGGTCCGGCGGCCCAGCAAAAGATCATCGTATCCACCAACGTCGCCGAGACCTCACTGACAATTGATGGAGTCACCGCCGTCATAGACAGTGGATTGGTGCGTAAGGCATGCTTTGATCCGCGGCGCGGCATCAACACCCTCCTGATCGAAAAGATCAGCCAGGCCTCGGCCGCGCAGCGCGCCGGTCGGGCCGGCCGCACGGCCCCGGGCCTCTGCCTGCGACTGTGGACCGAACGGGATCACCGTCAGCGCCCGCCACACGATCTGCCCGAAGTGCTGCGCGTCGATCTCTCCGAAACGCTCCTACAGCTCAAGCAGGCCGGCATCACATCCCTGCAAGCGTTTCCGTGGGTGACCCCCCTGCCCCCCCGCTCGATTGACAGCGCCCTGGCCCTGCTCCACGATCTGGGTGCGATTGATGAAGAGAACCGCATCACCCCCATGGGCCGCCGTATGGTGGCCTTTCCGCTGCATCCGCGCATTGCGCGTATGCTGATCGCCGCAGAGCACTACGGCTGCGTGCCAACGCTCTGTCTCGTGGCCGCCCTGCTCCAGGAACGCAGTATCCTGATCCACCGCCCCGGGGCCGCCAGTCGCGAACGGCAGCGCGACCTGCTCAACGACCGCGAGGACTCCGACCTGCTCTTGATGCTGAAAGCATGGGATTACGCGCAACAGCATAACTTCCGGCGTGAGCCGTGCGAGGACCTGGGTATCCATGGTGCCGCCGCGCGGTCGGCCGGCGTGCTGCAGAAGCAACTGGTGCGCACGGCGAAGGCGCAGCAGTTGGATTGTTACGAGGTGACGCCGGAGCCGGAGAGCATCTACCGCTCTGTCCTGGCCGGATTCTCCGACCATGTCGCCGTTCGCACCGGCAACAACCGCTGCTCACTGGTCGGGGGACGGCGCGGCAGTGTGGCGCCGGATTCAATCGTGGACAAAGCACACCGGCTGCTCGTCGCCACCCAGATCCAGGAGATCGGGTCGCGTCAGGGCGAGGCCGACGTCAAGCTGTCCGGCCTGACCGCCATCCGGGCAGAGTGGCTGACCGAGCTCTTTCCTGAAAGTTTTGGCGAGCAACGCCGCTTGAACTACGACGCAGTCGGCAAACGCATCCGGGCAGAGCGGCAGGTCTGCTTTCGCGACCTCGCGATTGAGTCGCAGCCAAGCGCCGACGTCAGCGACGAGGAGGCCGCCACCGTGTTGGCGGCGGAAGTCGTGGCCGGCCGGATTGCGATGAAGTGCTGGGACCAGAAGGTCGACGCGTGGCTGAACCGCATCACGCTGGTGGCCACGCACTGTCCCGAGTTGGGGGTTCCGGCCATAGCGCCGGCAGACCGGCAGGCCATGATTGAGCAGGTCTGTCTCGGGGCCCGCAGCGCCAAGGCGATCAAGACCCGCCCCGTATGGCCGGTGTTGCAACAGTGGCTCAGCCCCGCGCAGACCGCCGCCGTGCAGGCCTACGCCCCGGAACGGGTCACCCTTGAGAACGGACGCCAGGCACGGCTGCACTATGACGATCCGAGCGGGCCCTACCTCGCCATGCGCATTCAAGAGCTTTACGACACGCACCACGCGCCGCTCATCTGCATGGGGCACCTCCGCGTCAAGGTGCGCATCCTGGCCCCCAACCAGCGCCCCATCCAGATCACGGATGACCTCGCCAGTTTCTGGGAGAGCGGCTATGAACGCGCCAAAAAGGATCTACGCGGCCGCTATCCGAAACATGAATGGCGCTAGCTAGGATTATTCACAAGCTACGAGGAGAGACTGCCCGCAGATCTCGCAGATAGACGCAGATGGAGAGGGAAAGAGAGAGGGAAAATGTGGCGAGAATAGCCCGGCGGGGCATCCTACTTCGCCAAGGCCTCGTAGGATAAGTTACCCCGCCGAACGATTCTCGCCACGTTGCTCCCCGGGTGCTAATCGCACCCGGTGTGGGACACTGGGGATCGTCGGAATGCTGTGAAGAAGAGCTTGGAAGGGAGTAGGTGTTCAGCCCCCTCATCGATGTGTTCCGAGTGGTGAGTTCCGGCTGCGATTAGCAGCCGGCGGATAACGTTGCGCGAATTGAGTGGGGCCGGCATGCCGCGCCGTAGCCTTGGCGAAGGCGGGTATTCCGGCCCTGCCAATTCGTGCAACATTCCCCCTCTCCCGTTCCCGATCTGCGTCCATCTGCGAGATCTGCGGGCAGTCCCTCTTCTCATTCGTCACGCTATGCCGAAGGTGATGAGTAGATCAGGCTAGGGGTGCGGTGGCCTCGGTCCGATGCTTACGGGGTCCGAGGTGTCTGCTTGTCATGCTTCCGCTGTGAGGCCTTTGCTTCCTTGGCATCGTGCTGTCTATGCTGTTTCGCCTTGTCCTTCTTGCTCTTCTTGTCGCCCATGGCGTGACTCCTTTCGGGAGTTGTCCGCTACCTTTTGCTGCGAATAGATTCTTTGTCCGAGCCAAGGTGATTGATAAGCGATCGCTTCCCGGGCGGGCCGGGCATACACCCGTGCAGACAAGCCCGAAGCAGCATCCTTATGCGTGTGAGAATACAGAAATCGAATAGGAGAGTCAAGATGCTCAGAAGGCCATGTTTTCTTCGCTATCGCTCCGAAATCAGGCCCTCATCACACGCAGGGGATCTGGGGTAGGTGCTTGAAGTGGTCGTCGCGGGTAAAGAGCATAAGACGGTGTTGAATAACGAGGGCTGCGATCCATAGAGCGTTCGTGGGAACGGGGGAGCCTTGGTTCCTGAGCTGCGCATAGAGGCGGCCATAGTGGAAGGTCGTCTGTTCGTCGGGCATAAGCATAGCGACGCGTGGGCGATCAAGAAATATACTCAACACGCGCTCGTTTTGGCGGGCCAGTGTTCCACAGGCAAAGCCCGCCCGCAGTTCAGCCAAAACCGGCAGAGGCATGAGTATCCGGTCGGCACTCTGAAGGACTTCGCATGCCTTCGCATCGCCCTCGCAGAAGTCCCGGTAACGGTTTGTGTCAATCGCGATCCTCATCGCCACATACCCTCATCAACCTGACGCATCTCATCGAGCGCTTGTTCGGTGGCCTCATCGTGCACCCACGTGCCTGCCAAATCGTCCAGATCGTGGTGCAGGGCAGGGAGATCGCCAACGCCAACGCCCTTCTTCAGGGCGTCCAGGGATGCTTCGTTCAGGGTCTGTCCATACTCGGTCGCTGTTTCACGCAACTTTGCGTCGAGGCGGTCTGGTACGCTCCTGATGGTATATTGTATCTTCGACTTCTTCATGCCTGCACACTATCGAGGCACTGCCTGCATATCAAGCCTATTTATGCTTTCTGCGCTGGCGATGCGAAAGCAGGTGTCGGGTATCGGGCGTCAGGAGGGAAAACCGGCAGAAAGGGAGCGAAACACACTACGTCATAATGAGAATTGCTTCCCTGCCCCTACTGTGACCCAAGCGTTTCATGTTTGAATAGTTTCATATTCACTTGAAACTTAGAGGGATTATGCTGTAGGTTTCATATGGACATGGGCGACATGGGGCAGAGTATGGAGGGCGATGGCATGAGTGAACTTCTTGAAGCGCTGGAGCGCCATAATTACTGGCACGGCGAGAGTATTCGCACCGGGACTATACGTCAGACATACCTTGAGCAGGTTGCTGCATTCTCGGGGAACCGACTGATCAAAGTCCTTGTCGGGCAACGGCGGACCGGAAAGAGCACCATTCTGCGACAGTTCATCCAGAACCTGATCGAGCAGGGGGTCAATCCGCAAAACATCTTCTATCTGGATAAGGAGCATCTCGACTTCTCTGAGCTTACCGAGAGCCGTGAGCTTGACGCCCTGATTCGACTGTACAGGGAGAAACTGGCTGTCCAAGGCAAGATCTACCTCCTGCTGGATGAGGTGCAGGAGATTGAGGGATGGGAGAAACTGGCCGCATCCTACGCACAGGACAATCGCCACGACTATGAACTCTACCTTACCGGGTCGAATTCCCATATGCTGTCATCGGAGCTGGGGACCTACCTGAGCGGCCGTCATGTTCCAATCGATGTCTACCCTCTCGCCTTTCCAGAATTCGTCGACGCCTACGGTGTGTCATCTGATAAGGCCGGTCTGCTTGCCTACTTGGAGAGGGGCGGCCTGCCTGAATTGATCCATCTTGAAAGCCGTGAAGCCCGTCGGCACTATGTGATGGCATTGCGCGATTCAATTCTGCTCAACGACATCGTCAAGAAATTCGGTGTGCAGGACGTGGCTCTGCTTGAGCGGCTGTTTCATTTTCTTTGCGCAAATATCGGCAGCCTATTCTCGGTCAACAAACTGGTAAACCACCTGAAGAGTTCGGGGGCAAAGACAAACTTCGAGACGCTTTCCCGCTATGTCGATCACGTGGAGCGGGCGCTGCTGATACACGACTGTAGTCGCTATGACATCAGGGGGAAGGATATCCTCTCGGGCGCACGAAAATACTACGTGAATGACCTGGCCTTTCGTGAGTACTTGACCCCCGGGTTCGATCCCGGCGTATCACGTCGGCTCGAAAATTGCGTCTTCCTGCATTACAAGGCGCACGGGTATGCGGTCCACGTGGGCACGCACAGCAACATGGAAGTGGATTTTGTTGTCGAGAAGGGCGATCAGAGAACCTACGTGCAGGTGTGCTACCTCCTCGCAGACGAGAACATCGTTGAGCGCGAGTATCGAAGCCTCGAAGCCATTCGCGACCATTACCCGAAAATGGTAGTCAGCATGGATGACGTTTCGTTCGGAACACGTAACGGAATCCATCACCGCTCGGCCTGGGATCTCCTTACCGGCGCTATCGCCGCACTGTAGAGTCCTCTGTATGCTTACCCCCCAGCTTCTTCTTGCGGAAATGCGTGGGGCTTAGGCCGTGGAGGCGTTTGAAGGCCAGGGAGAAGTTGAAGGGGTTCTCGTAGCCTACGAGATCGCCGATCTGCTGGACGTTCAGGTCGCCTTCGACAAGCAGGTCGGCGGCGTATCGCATGCGCAGGTAGGTGACTTGGGCCATGGGGCTTCTTGCGGTTTCCTTGTGACAGAGTAGCCGCAGCTTCTCCGGGCACATGGCTGCTTCTTCGCAGAGGGCGGCGATGTTCCAGGGGCGGGTGAGGTCATGGGAAACGGTCATCCAGAGGTTGGAGAGTTGGTAGTGGTGTTCCCCTTCGTCAAGCAGCTCACGGGCGAGGCAGGCGATGATGTCCGACAGCGCGGTCATGATGGCCGGACGCCCCTTTGGGCCGGCGTGGAACACGCTACACATCCAACGCGTTGGGCACCGTGTCTTTGGGGCTGACCTTGTACCAGGCCTCCTCGATGACGCCCTCGGCGTCGATCAGGAAGGAGGAGCGCAGGATCCCCATGTACTTCTTGCCGTACATCGACTTCTCGGTCCAGACGCCATAGGCCTCGGCGACGCTGTGTTCGGTGTCGCACAGGAGGGGAAAGCCCAAGTCGTACTTGTCGTCAAACTTCTTCTGGGCCGCAGGCTTATCGGGACTGATACCGATCGTCCGAATGCCCGCCGCCGCAAAGTCCGCTTGCGCCTGACTAACGGCACAGGACTGAATCGTACAGCCGGGCGTATTGGCCTTGGGATAGAAGTAGATCAGAAGCCGGTCCCCCTTGAAATCATCCAGCGTGAGGGTCTGGCCTTGCTGGTCCAGCAGTTCAAATGCAGGTGCCTTGTCTCCAGTCTTCAGTGCTACTGTCATGGTCCGTTCCTTTCACTCTCTGCAGCCGTCAGCGATGGGTCCGTTTGAGCGTCTCCATCATGCGCCGCGGCAGCGGTTGCGTAACAGGGCTGTCGCCCTGCCCTTCTCTTTTCTGCCACCCACTATATCGACCGGCGGCACCACGCGCAAACTGTTGCTGCGTGATGAACCGCGCCGGCACCATCTTCGCGATGACTGACTCCGCTGACAGCACAGACTACCGGGGGAAAGCACCATAGAGGAATCACACCCAACCCTCAGCTCTATCCCAACACACAACTATCCCGTGAACTTTGTCGTAAACAAGATCGGAAAACTACTTCGTGAACCTTGTCGTGAACCAGATCGGAATAGTTCACGACAAAGTTCTCGAGACAGTTATGCCGAGGTAGTTAACGACAATGTTCACGTAGATAGTTCTCTCAGTTTCGGGATGTTTCAAAGGGGAAGCGCATCTTCCTTACAGAAGAATCAGTCCTGCCACTCCGCAGGCGATGGTCAAATCCCCTTCCCTCCCAACCACCAGGCATGTAATCTGTTTCATGCCGTGTACCATGACAGAACAGACCGGAAGAGGACATGATGCTAACTGAATACAGCTTCTGGCTCGTCATGGTCTCACTCCTCTGCATAGGGGCGGAACGTCTGGCACCGTGGCGCCGGGAACAGACGATCATCCGCCCGCAGATCGGCCAGGATCTGTTCTGGCTGCTATTCAACGGCTTCCTGGCCGGGATCGTGTTCGGCGGCGTGCTGGGATTTGCGGAACGGTGGCTTGCCACAGGGTTCAGTGCGACCTTTCACGTGGCGCCGGACAGCCTGCGCCTGCTCGCGACATGGCCTCTGGCCGTGCAGATCCTCGTGGTCCTGGTGGTGGCCGATTTGATTGAGTGGCTCGTCCACAACGCGCTGCACCGCTGCGGTCCCTTGTGGGCGATCCATCGCGTACATCATTCGATCGTCACCATGGACTGGATCGGGAACTTCCGGTTCCACTGGGGTGAGATCCTCTTGTACAAGACGGTTAAGTATCTCCCCCTGGCGCTGCTTGGAGCACGCTGGGAGGCCATCCTGGTCACTGCGGTACTTTCCACGCTGATCGGCAATCTCAACCACGCCAACCTGAACATCTCATGGGGGCCGCTACGCTATGTGCTGAACTCACCCCGAATGCACATCTGGCATCACGACAAACACCCGCCGACGCGGGCGGGCGTGAATTTCGGGGTGGTCTTCAGCCTGTGGGACTGGCTTTTCGGAACCGCCTATATGCCACGCGATGCGGCGCAACCGGAGGCCCTTGGCTACCGCGGTATGGAGCGCACGCCCCGCGCTCTCTGGATGCGATTCCTCCTGCCCGGATATGATCGCGGTACTGTCACAAGTTCTATGAAGAGAACAGTCGGTTGACGGTAGCGGGCGACGAGAACGGATAACGATCCGTCTTCGCCCTTCGGGCGCCGGTGGCGCCACGGCCGCTCATTCACTCTTCCGTCCCGAAATAGCGGTCACCGAAGTCGCCGAGGCCGGGTACGATGAACTTGTTCTCGTCCAGCTTTTCGTCGATCGCCGCGGTAACAATTCGCGCATCCGGGTGCCGGTCAAGGACGCGTTCGATCCCTTCGGGTGCGGCCACAAGACAGGCCAGCGTGAGCGGTCCGGCACCGCGGTCCTTCAGCCGGTTGAGTGAGTCATCCAAAGATCCGCCGGTGGCGAGCATGGGATCGAGCACGAGTACCTGGTGGTCAACTTCCAGTCGCGGGATTTTCTCGTAGTAGGAGCGTGGCACAGCGGTGTGCTCGTCGCGCTCGAGTCCGATAAAGCCCACCGGTACATCCAGAAGGAGATCTTGTGCCGCGAACAGCATGGCCAGCCCGGCGCGAAGCACGGGTACGGCCACGATCCGGTCGCGCAGGCGCGACCCGGTCATGGTGGCGAGTGGGGTGTTGATAACGTGCTCCTTCACAGCCAGGAGCCGGGTGGCTTCCACCAGCACGATCTTGGACACGATGGCGGCGTGCTGCCTGAATGTCGGCGTCTGCGTCTCCCGGTCCCGCAGGACTGTGAGCGAATGAGCGATCAACGGATGGCAAACGACGGTCGGCTCGGTCATGGGCAACTTCCTTTCATGAAGCGTGACGGACACAGTCCCTGAATGCCATCATATTAGGTTTCCTCTGGACCTATCAGCAAACACAATCATCTGACAAAATCCCCACTCTTCACGTAGACATAACGTCGCGGCTGAGGGTCTGGGCGCGCTAGCGAAGCACACCCTCCGGTTGCTGGTTGTGCATCCTGTCTTCCATCACCGATCAGCCGACATCGGCTTCACACCGGACATGCTAAAGTAGAACGGCCTGACCCCTCTTCAGGTGCGTCGCGCAGCGGTCTTTCCGTCAATCAACTGCTGGAGTGCCGGGTCTATGACCTTGATGCGGCGCTCACCCTTCACCGCTTTGACGGCACCAAAGACCATGGCCACACTGTAGATGTTGTCGTACACGTCGGTGAGGGGGCGTTCGCCCTTGCTGAGGCTCTTGATGACATTATCGAGCACATAGTCTTGACCGATGCGGCGCAGCTTGCGGGGGGGCACAACGGCGGATTTCTTGACGCCGTAGCCCTTGGGTACCTGGTCGAGGGTGACAACGCCCTTCTCGTAGCGGATGGTACCCTTGCTGCCTTCGATCTGCCAGTTGCCGTTCCAGTCGCAGTAGTCCCCCTTGGCGCACCAGCTGCCGTTGTAGAGGACGCGTGCATCGTTTTCCATCGTGAAGCAGATCGAGGAGGAGCAGTCCCCTTTGAAGTGGGACCACTTCGGGTTCCACGCCTGCCCGCGCACGCTCACGGCGTCTAGCCCGGTGATGAAGCGGATGAGATCAAAGTGATGGATGGACATATCGACGAGGAGCGGGTAGGCCATATCCGCGCGGAATCCACCGAAGCCAACCCCCTTGTAGAAGTCGATCTTAACCTGGCCGATCTCTCCAATCCGCCCCTTCTTGACCAGGTCGGCCATGGCGTACATGTCGCCTGCATAGCGGTAGTTCTGACTGACCACGTAGTGGCGTTTCGCCTTCCGCGCCGCACAGAGCATCGCCTTGCAGTCGGCCATCGACTCCGCCATGGGTTTCTCACTGATGACGTGGAGCCCGGCGCCGAGGGCTTCGACGACGGGGGCCCGGTGATGGACCGGCGGGGTCACGACCACCGCCACATCCGCCTCGACGCTCTTGAGCGCCTGCTTGAGTGTGGGAAAGCAAATCGACGCGTCGTAGCCGTTCTCTTCGCAGACCTTCTGCATGGCCTGCGGATTAACATCGACCATGCCGACCACCTTCGCCTGGCGGTTGTTCTTCAGAGCCCGAACCCATGTACCACCGAAACCACCAACGCCAACCTGAATGAATCGCATCGCATTCTCCTTCTGCCTGTAAGGGCGGGATCAATAACCGAGCCAACAAGATATCAGTTTCCCGGACCCTGGAGCACCGTTTCTTCCACGCCAGCGGACGTGTCGTGCCATAGTGGCTTGCCACGCAAGCGGAAGCCCTCCAAAGTCCAGCCGAGACCATATGATAACCCGATCCGGGGGTCAATGTTCCGCGTCACAGGCAGCGGAGATTCGTGCCGCTGCAGGCAGAGATGGACGCTTCTCTTCCCCTCGACGTGTTGGTATGGTTCGCGCATGAGTGACGTGCAGTTCATTTCTGACCGTGAGATCTACGAGCAGGTGATCAGGAAGGCTGTGCCGTCGGCAAAGCGTTTCCTATGGCTGGCGACCGCTGACCTGAAGGATCTGCACGTCCACCGCGGCAAGAGGATGGTGCCCTTTCTTGCGGTCTTGTCTGAGCTGATTGCGGACGGGGTGTCGGTCAGATTGCTGCACGCCAGCGAGCCGGGCCCCTTGTTTCGCCGTGACTTCGACCGCTACCCCAATCTGGTAGACGGCCTGGAGCGCATGCTGTGCCCGCGCGTGCACTTCAAGAGCGTGGTGGTTGATGGTCGGCTGGCCTACAGCGGAAGCGCCAACCTGACCGGGGCGGGCATGGGGGCCAAGAGCAGCCGGCGCCGCAACTTCGAGTCCGGCTTTCTCACCGAGGTGCCAGAGATTGTTGACGCGATCATGGCGCAGTTCGACCGGGTATGGATGGGTGCCGAGTGTGAGGGGTGCGGACGCAAGCAGTACTGTGCCGACCCGCCGGAACTCCACTCACCGTAAACGCGACTCGCTCTGCCACATGTCTGCATTGCTACCGAGGCGGGTCTTGAGCGCATCCGTTGAACGGGCAAGCTCCTCAATGACATCAGTCGGCAGAGCCAGTTCTGCACCGCGAACATTGCGGCGTGCCTGCTCGGCGTTACGTGCACCGACGATCGCCGACGTCACCCCGGGCTTCTGTATTGCATATTGCCCTGCTAGAATGTGCTTTTGGGATTCTGTTGGGGAAGCCTACAGGCGGGACACAGCCCAAATCAAGGCAAAGAAAAGCATGCACAACGCTCCTGGCAATGGGCTCAACGTGTTGCGTGGAGAAAACGGCACGAGTGGACGCCCCACCGTTGGCAATGCTCCAAGTAACTAGTGGAGTTACATCGATCTCAAGCGGCGTGGTTCACCACGTTCACTGGAAACCTTGGTTGGGCTGATTCGTCGTTAGAAATGGATGCCGAAATGTAGCCCGACCATGTAATGCTCTTCTTCGCTACTGCTTGAGTAACCAACGACTGGCCCCATATCGTATTCGCCGAGTTCAAATACATATGAAGCCTCCAAGTGCGTCACGTACTCGGATTCCCACTCTCCTTCGTGCTTCGCCCATGCGATGCTCGGAGCGACCGACAACACCAGTCCTCGCCAAGCGTTGACCGAGAACGGGAGCATCAATGCGTAATGCTCGTGATCCG
>JABGQM010000092.1 GCA_018648805.1 Verrucomicrobiota bacterium | reverse complement strand
CTAGTACACGAAGAACGTACCTTACCGCGTGACCATTTTCATCTCACAAGTGTTGCGCTGGCTACTCGCGCGCGGGAGTGTATCCGAGTAAGTGTTGGGGTTAAGTGTGTGGGAAGCTGCTTCTTACACTTACTCGAGCCCACTTCGTCGCCACCCTTAACCGGATACCCTTAACCGAACTGCTTAAGCGGTGTGCCAAGAGCAAGGAGAACACAGATGGAAACGCCTGTTAGCGATGTCGTGGCACTTCATGGTGTAAACGATGTCGTGGCATTTGAGAAGTATAGATTAGGGTTCTGGTGTGGTGGATGAGTGCGCGGTTGCGGTGGGAGCGCTCTGGGCTCTGTGGTGTGTCGCAAATTAGCGGTGATGATGTCGTGTTTGGGCGGTGGTCGCTTCGTGACCGCGATTTGTACTATATATAACTCCTAAGCCTGTATCCGTTTGGCGTACACGGTGAGCCTTGGCATGATGTGTTCGTCGGTGCCCTGGGGCAGAGGACTGGGACCTGTTATTCGAGACTGGAGACTGCAATGAATCCGAATGAGACGAGACATGGCATGACGATGCGCTATCCCGCCACACGCTGGCAGGATGCGCTGCCTACGGGCAGCGGGGTGGTGGGTGCTTTGGTTTACGGTAGTATTCAGAGTGACACGGTTGTGCTCAACCACGATGCGCTCTACTACCCGACGGCGCAGGGCTGTTCGTTGGATGTGTCGGATCAGCTTCCGGAAATGCACGAGCTGATACGGGCGGGCAAGTGCCGGGAGTCGGCGCAGTTGATGGAGCGGGTCTATACGGAGCGTCTTGAAGCCTCGGGCGGGACGGCGGGGGGAGTGGCTCCCTATCAGCCATTCTGTTCCATCTTCCTGAAGGCGGGAACCGATGGGGCGTTTAACAGCTATCGGCGTGGAATTGACTTTGAGTCGGGCCGTGCCTGGGTGCGCTACAGCGACAACGCGGCGACCTTTACCCGCGAGACGTTTGTCTCGCGGTTGACCGACACGGTCTACCTGCGTATTCGCAGCACGGTGTCGGGAACGGTGTCGTGTCGGGTTGCCTTGGGCGAAACGGTCAGCGAACAGCTCAACGAGCGCGATATCTGCCACTCCTCCGGCGGCAACCCCAATTTCGATACCGCTGTCGAGGTGTCCGGAGAGAACCAGACGTTGGTGTTCAGGGGGTGCTACGAGCAGAAACTCTCCTTTGGTGCCGTGGGTCAGCTGACCGTCGATGGCGGGAGCGTGACGGCGACGGATGAGGCGCTGGTCATCGAGGGCGCCGACGAGGTGGTACTGCAGGTGCGGCTCTTCTGTGATGAAGATCCTGCGGCAGCCGTGCCCCGCTTGCTGGCAGAATTGTCCGATGGTGGCACTGACTACGGCTCTGCCTTCGCCGCGCACACGGCCGAACATGGTGAGCTGTTTGGACGGGTCAGCCTCGCTCTGGGTGGTAAGCAGGTGCAGGGCAACGAAGCGATGTTGATGGCGGCCTATGATGGTGAGGTGCCCGCGTCACTTATCCAGACAATGTTCGACTTCGGTCGCTATCTACTGATCTGCTCCAGCCGCGCGGGCGGCTGGCCAGCCAACTTGCAGGGGATCTGGAATGGCGATTACGCTCCGGCCTGGAACTGTGATATCCACACCGACGAGAATGTCCAGATGAACTACTGGCCAGCCCTGCCGGGCGGGCTGGCGGAGACGGCCTTGCCGCTCTTCGACTACTTCGAGAAGCATCTGGACGACTTCCGCGAGAACGCCAAAAACAACTACGGCTGCCGCGGCATTCATGTGCCTCTGGCGATGACTACTAATGGCACGGTCACACCACTGAGTTACAGCAAATGGACCGCCGGTGCCGGGTGGATCGCCCAGCACTTCTATGACTACTACCTCTTCACCGGCGATCTGGATTTTCTGAGGGAGCGGGTGGTACCGTTTCTCAGAGAGATCGCGCTCTTCTATGAAGATTTTCTGAGGCCGGATGAGGATGGGGTGCTCTGCTTCATTCCCTCGCTCTCGCCTGAGAACCGTCCCGGCAATGGCAACAGCCTGGTCTCTATCAATGCGACGATGGATGTGGCGGTGTGCCGTGAAGTGCTCACCAACCTCTGCGATGCTTGCGACGTGCTGGGGCTCGAAGAGGAAGCCGTGCCCCGCTGGCGTTCCATGCTCGAGCGGATGCCTGCGTACGCGGTCAATGGGGATGGTGCCCTCCGCGAGTGGCTGCATCCAGACTTCGACGACAATTATCACCATCGCCACCAGTCCCATCTCTACCCCATCTTCCCGGGGCTGGAGATCACGAAGGAGAGCAATCCCGAGATATTCGAGGCGGGGCGCATTGCGGTTGAGAAGCGGCTGGTGGTTGGTCTGACGAGTCAGACCGGCTGGTCGATGGGGCACATGGCCAACAGCTACGCCCGCCTGGGGGAGGGGGACCGGGCACTGGAATGTCTGGAACTGCTCACGCGTGGCAGCACGGGACCCAACCTGTTCACCTATCACAACGACTGGCGCCAGATGGGACTGACGTGCGGCGGCGGCTCCATGCCGCCCTTCCAAATCGACGCCAACTTCGGTATCACCGCGGCCGTCCTGGAGGTACTGGTCTTCAGCAAGCCCGGCCTCATCAAGCTGCTCCCGGCGCTGCCTGCGAAATGGCGGAGCGGCAAGGTGACGGGCATCTGCTGTCGCGGTGGTGTTACCGTGGATATGGCGTGGGATCTGGAGCAGGGCGCTTTCAGCGCCACCTTGACCAGTCGGGTGGCTCAGCGCATACACCTGCAGCTGCCGGAAGCAGTGGGCCAAGTGCGGTTCGATCCGGATACGGTAGTACCACGAGATACCGTCACTGGCGGTTGGGATGTACGCCTTCGTGCGGGCGCGCCGCTCGTGATTTCAGCAGGCGTGGGAAGCTAGAGGAACTGGCGGCTGGGGGATCCCGGCTAAGCCTATCGGTTTCGTGAACTTGAATGTCGCAAGTCGTCGCTCTGATTGTCGCAAATGACGACGGTGTGATTCTGCGGTTGGGTGCTATCTTATTGGGACGTGAAAGAGCGTTGTGCGCTCTGAGGCTGGCCTCCTGCGGGGTGGCTGCTTCCGCGGTGTTTCGGTTTTCGAAGGTGAACCAAGAAGGAGAGTTGAAGATGAGACAATGGATACTGGGTATTGCCTTGGGTATTTGGGTGTTTGGGTCTGTTGGTGTTTCCGCTGTATCCGCAGCGTCGGAGAGTTACTACAAGGGGATGCCGCAGTTTCACATGTATCCCGACGCGAATGCGCCGCGCTATTCGATCAAGCGGTTTGGCCCGGTGGGGATCGGGTTGGAGCTGCGTAAACCCAACTTTACCATATTCATCACCAACATCGAACCCGGCTCCCCAGCCGAGGCCTGCGGCAAACTCAAGAAGGGGCAGATCATTGAGAGCATCAATGGTCAAACGCTCAAGGACGAAGATCCGCGCGTCCTGTTGGGTAACATGATTACGGATGCCGAGGCCAATGACGGTATCATGAAGCTGATGGTTAAGGCTGATCCTAAAGCCGCCGCGCAGGAGGTGGTGGTCACCCTTCCGGCACTTGGCGCCTACAGCAAGACCTGGCCTGTGAACTGCAAGAAATCGGACCGAATCGTGCGTAACTTTGCCGACTACCTGGCTGCGAACAGAGAGTCAGCCGGTATCGGTCTGGATGGCGCGATGCTCTTCATGCTCTCCACGGGTGAAGAGAGGGACCTCGAAGTCGTCCGCAAGTGGGTAGCGACTATTGTCGAGAAGCACAAAGACGACGAAGAGATCAAGACCTACCCCTGGTTTGCCGGCTATAGCGGCCCGGCGCTGTGTGAGTATTACCTGCGCACCGGCGACGAATCGGTGCTGCCAGTCATCGCGAAGCTGGCGGATTATCTCAAGCGCACCATCTACAACGGCTCGTGGATGGGACGCGGTGGGGCGAGTTACAGCTATATGGGCGGTGGCCACATGAATGCCGCCGGCGTACACTGCGTAGCGTTTCTCATGATGGCCAAAGAGTGCGGCGTCAAGGTAGATGAGCATACCTTGCAGAGCTCGTTGCTGCAGTTCTATCGTTTTGCCGGACGCGGGAACGTTGCCTATGGTGACGGGGAACCCGAAGGGGGCATGGTGAGCAACGGCAGGACGACCGGGTTGGCCCTCGCCATGCAGGCGGCCGCCAACCTGCACCCCGATGGGGAGAAATCGGTCTATGCCGGCGCCCGTGACATCAGCGCTACCAAGGGATTCTACTCCACATCCTGGCTCTTCCACGGGCATACCGGCGGTGGCATTGGGGAATTGTGGACTGGCCAGTCCATGGGGCTGGTAAAGGATAAGCGTCCAGCGGAGTATCAGTCCTTTATGGACGAGCGCCGCTGGATGTACGAGCTGGCCCGTACCCACGATGGTGTCTTTGGCTGGATCAGCGATTGGAATGTCAGTTACACCGACACGGCCAAGGGTGGCAGAGGCTGGGGCAACTGGATCCCGCTCATCTACACCATCCCGCGCCAACAACTGCGTCTGTATGGGGCGCCGCCTTCAAAGTATTCCAAGACCTACAACATACCAGACCGCCCCTGGGGTACGGCTGCTGACGACGTATTCTATTCGCTGATCCCAGCCGAGTACAAGCCCGGGAAGACCCAGGATATTTCGAAGGAGCGGCTTATTACCGATGCTTCCATGCCCATCATGGGACGTATCAATGATCCCGAGGTAAGCGATGATACCTTGCTGATGTACGCCCATCACATTGATCAGGGCATTCGTACGGCTGCCTCCCGAGCCATCAATAATCATCAGCGTTATCACCTGGTGGTACCGCTGCTCACATCCAAAGATCCACGCGGTCGTCTCGCCGGTATCACCTGTATCATCGGTATGGGTAAGGGCAAAGCGCTGCCAATCGAGCAGGTCAGCGATGAGATGTTCACTCTCGCCGCCGGGATGGTCAACGACCCCAATGAAGCCTGGTGGGTGGCCCTCGGGGCGATGAAGGCCTTGGGCCGGGCACGTCCCGAACTGGTTGCGCCTCATGTCAAACGCTTGTTGTCCTGGTTGGATCATGAGGACTGGTGGCTGCGCAATGCGGCCTTGACCGCGCTCACGCCGGTTGCTGCCGACAAACGGTTCTATAAGCAGATCCTGTCGAAGACCGGTACGATCATCGTGACCGACCAGCGCGGCAAATCATTTGGCCAGGTTCGTGGCATCGTCGACACGTTGAAGGCCGCCGACCCGAAGATTCAACAGTTCGCGATCCAGACCTTCGCCAAGGCGTACCAGGCGTTCCCGACGACGCTGGCTGAACCCAGTGGGCAGGATCTGAATTCGAATATTCCCGCTCTCTTGGAGTCCATCGCCACTGCCATAGTCGGCACGCCTGGTGGCTATGATGAACTCTACCGTATTGCCCCGAGTCGTTTCCCCGAGTCTGCGCTCCCGCACGAGAAGATCTTCTTTGCGGCCGATGTGACGCAATTCGGACCGAAGTTGAAGAAGGCATTCTTGCCGATTATCATGGATGACATGATCCCCGCCTATATCGAGAAGAACCGCAAAGCGCTTGAAGCGGAGATGAAATCCCGTCAACCCGGACGTGCCATTGACGGGCTCGTCGCACTCTACAAGAAGGCCGGGCATGACGATTATGACTGGAAGCTACACGGTCCGGCTCGCGACAAAATCAAGTGGCAGTATGTCACCTTTGATCCGCCTGAGACGAAGCTCTGGGAGGGCAACCACCGCTTCCGCGAAGTGACTCTGCCCACCGGCGCCGAAAACTGGTTCACAGCGGAGTTCAATCCCAGAGCAGCGGGATGGAAGACCGCCAATGCGCCCTTCGCCAACCTCGACGGCAAACTCGCCCCGATCGGTGAGTGCACCGCTGACGGGCCCCACAACTTCTGCGGTTGTGGCGAACCGCCCGCTACCTTCTGGGACAAAGAAGTGCTGCTCATGCGGGCTGAGATCAAGCTGCCGCCGTTGCGTGACGGCTATGCCTATCGCCTGCTGGTCGGCGGCCGCTCGCACTATAACGCGGGCGGCGGCAGCGACGTGTGGATCGACGGTGAGCATCTGAAGCACAGTAGGCGTGGTTGGGCAACCATCCCCGCAGGCAGCGGACGCCATTCAGGGAGGCCGTGGGGTGTTGGTATCGACAACGACCGCCGCAAGCACTTCGAAGACGGTAAGGTCCTGCTGGCCTGCAACGGCTTCCTGCGCTGGGGCCACAGGTACGATGCGATCAAGAGCTACAAGACCTTCTGGTTCGAACAGATGAAGCTGCCGACAATTCCGGCGATCAAGACAGCAACAAAATAGGCTATTAACTCTGGAGAACATCCCATGAAGAAGGTAACGCTAAAAACAGTGTTTGCCCTTACGGCAGTCGCGCTGCTCATGTCCATGACGGTCTTTGCCGCGGCACCGGCAGCACCGGCAGAGAAACCACTACCCCTCGCCATTCAACTGGGAGCGCCGTTCTGCGACAACATGGTGCTGCAGCGCGATATGAAGGTCCCGGTCTGGGGCTGGAGCAAGCCTGGCACGAAGGTCACGGTTGAGTTTTCCGGACAGAAGCAGAAAGCCAAAGCGGGCAAGGACGGCAAGTGGGTGGTGGAGCTCAGCGGCCTCAAGGCCAGTTTCGAGCCTGCCGAGATGGTCATCACCGAAAGTACCGGCAAGAAGGTTGTTCTGAAGAACATCCTGGTTGGTGAAGTATGGATGGCTTCCGGCCAGTCAAACATGCAGTGGAAGGTGGCGAAGAGCAAGTGTCTCCAGCTTGCGACTGCGTTGTCGGCGGAGACCGAAGGCAAGGTAGCACCGATTCGCGAATTTCAGGTAAGCTCGGTGACGAGCCAGTTGCATCCCATCGAGAAGGCGACCGGTGCCTGGCAGGATGGCACCTACTCGGACTACAGCGCCATTGCCTTTGCATTCGCCCATAAGCTCTACAAGGAACTGAATGTGCCGATCGGCATTCTCAACTGCTCCTTTAGTCAGACGGCGATCCAAGCGTGGGTGCCACGCGAAGGATACGCCAGCGCCGAGGATGACTACAGCAAGGCGATCAACCAGAAGTGCCTGATCACCGATCCAACCACCCCGGAGCACAAAGAAGCCTGGGGCGCATTCTACAAGTCGCTCGAAGATCAGGTTGCGGCCAGCGAAGCGGCGAGCAAGAAGGGCGAGCAGGCAAAGGAAATCGACGAGCGTATTCCCGGCAATCTCAGCTCCAATCGCGATGCGAACTGGCTCTTCAATGGTCGCTTGAGCCCAGTCGTGCCATACGGCATCCGCGGGGCCATCTGGAATCAGGGCTACGCCAACATGGGCGAAGGTCTTCCCTACTATAACAATCTGCACAGCTTGATCCGCGGCTGGCGCATCGTCTGGGACCAGCCTGAACTGCCGGTCTACTTTCATCAGTTCTACAGCGCCGGAATGCGGCATGTTGGTAAAGAGGTCAACAGGCCTGCCATCGGCGGCACCGCTGAGATGCGTCTCGGCACTTGGATGGCCCGCGACATCCCCAACAGTGGCATGGCCTCACAGATCGACATTGCCGGCGCGATTCACTACCAGGCCAAAGCGGTTCCCGGCGAACGCCTAGCGCTGCACGCGCTTAAGAACCAGTACTCTTCGACTAAGCTCAGAGCAGGAGGCAAGGCTAAGGATCTTGTCGTCGACGGCCCCATGTTTAAGTCCTACGAAGTCAAAGGCGACAAGGTCATCATCGAATTCGACCATGCCAAGGGCGGCCTGGTCGTTGCCGAGACCGCGTACAATGGGGTGGGGCGCCACGAAGATTCGACAGGTTATGCCAATCCCAAGGTGATCCCCAACGGTGACGATCAGGTGAAACTCTTTTTTCTCGCCGGCGAGGACCGCGTCTGGCACCCGGCCAGCATGAAGCTTGACGGTGACAAGGTGATCGTCACCTCGTCCGGGGTCAAGAGGCCGCGCGGCGTCTCCTACGGCACCGGCGAGGTCGGTTTCCAGCCCAACCTCTATAACAAGGCACTGCTACCGATGACCCCGTTCATCACTTTCGACAACGAAATGGTCCTCGCCAAAACCTGGCCGGACGAGAAACTGAAGATCGCCGGAGAGACCATTGATCCCCGCACCATCGGAAACGTCTACGAATACCGCAAGATGCCGCTGTTGAGTGTGCAGTTCCGCGACAACGCGGTGTTCCAGGCCGAGAAACCTATGATCGTCTGGGGCTCCACCCGGCAACATGGCGACTGGCAGAGCGAACCTGAGAAGGGTGACTGCAAGGTGCACTTTGAGTTTGGACCCGAATCGGGCAAGGCCACCATCAAGACCGTTATCGATGTGACGCCTGAGATGGCGGAATGGAAGGTGACGCTACCGCCGACGAAGGCCGGCCCCAAGCCGCATACGTTGAAGGTGCATTTCACCATCAATGGCGAGACGGTACACGAGCGCGTTATCCCCGGTATCGTCTTTGGCGATGTCTGGTGTGTCGTCGCACCGGTCGGCAAGTTCAAAGTGCCGGAGGCAAAGCCATCCGGCCAGATCGTGCGCATGATTCAGAACCAGTCGAACCGCGATGGCAGAGATGCTCCCAGCCGTTTCAGCATTTGTACCTCGCGAACCCCGCTGAACCGTCTCGCCGCCCGCTGGCGGGATGCAGAGGGTCTGCCTGCTGCGCTCGGTAACCGTATGGCCGCCACGACAGGACGTCCGGTCGGCATTATCTACCTGAAGGCCAAGAAGGACATCCCAATCAAGAACTGGATCGCCCCGAGTTTCCTCAAGGATGCTCCGAGTTTGATGGAGGACTACAAGACCGTTGGCAGTCAGTACTTCGACAACCCCTACTATCTGGCCAACGTGCGCCGCTATGTTGCAGAGTGGAAGCAGTATTGGAATGAGTATATCCCGGCGATGATGCAGACCAAGACGGTGCCGGACGGTAGCTCGTGGGGCTCGTATCCCTCGCCGAAACCGGACGTCGGCGATACCACGGCAACCTTTGAATACAACGTCTATATGTACTGCTTCACGCCGGCGGCACTCAGCGGCATGATTTTCCTCACCGGCGAGTCAATGGTGGCAGGCGACCAGGGCGCCAACTTCGGGCCTGAAATGACCGTGCTGGCCAACAGCTTCAAGACCCGCTTCAGCCTCTGGTCGGATGGGGTGGATATCCCACTCATCTACACCATTCCCACCAAGACACTGGCCCCGAAGCTTTCGGCACCCAAGATCAAAGGCAAGAGCACCGCAATCGAGATCGGCGATTGGGCCGATGTCAGCGACGTGATCGATGCGGCGGTGAAATGATAGACTGTCCACGTGCATGGTTTTTCAGTCTATACAGTTGAGCGGTCAATGTGGGTGACTTCTATGGGGGCAATGGCGTTACCGTAAGTAGCTATCATCGTCCCGCAGTTAAAGAGTACAAGTTCGGGGTAACGGAATGTGCTTTGATTCCTCCGCCCCGAAGGGCCGGATATACGAGCCCATGGTAACGCCCTAGGCAATAGGGGAACGGGTACATGATCCCTGAAAGGGCGACTTGCGTATTTTTCGTCCTGTAAGGAAACTCGATGAACAGCTTTCCTATTCACCAACAGTATGACTGTCAGCGCCTGTGCCAGGTATCGCCCCGGGGCTGGATGAAGCAGCAAATGCAGGACGATCTTGAGCACGGTTTTGCCGGGCGGCTCGACGAGCTCTGCAAGCTCGCCTCTTCCCGGATCTTTACCGAAAACCACGCCACAACCGTCGAAGCGACGGAATCGAGCATGGTGGAAGCTATCCCCCGGGGCTGGTGGGATGGGGAGACGCAGGCGGTGTGGTGGGATGGGTTGATCCGCATGGCTTATCTATCAGGGGATGCCCCCGCTATGGAGAAGGCCGATCAGATCATGGCGGAGCTCCTCGCCTCGCAGGAGGACAGCGGATACATCGGCATCTATACCGAGGATTCGCGCTACCGCCATTCCAAGGAAAATGGCGAATTCTGGACCCAGAGTCGGGCCTTCGTCGCCATGCTGGCCTACCATGAACTCACAGGCAGGCGAGAGTATCTCGAAGCCGTGGAGATGGCCATGGCACTCACCATGAGCGAATACGGGCCGCATCGTTCCTATTTCGGCAACGAGACGCCCGCAGGTGGTACCTGTCATGGCCTGATGCTGGTGGATGTCTGCGAGTGGTTGTTCAGGCTTACCGGAAAGAATTCGTATCGGGAGTACGGCATCTGGTGTTACGAGGATTACTGCAGTACCGCTAACGTGCGGGAAAAGGACATTCAGGGCGACTCGCTCTTGCTCCTGCATAAGCCTCTCGTCGGACATACCCCGCACACCACGGAACACCTGCGGGTCCCGCTATGGGCCGCCTACGTCAGCGGCAAGGCGCACTACCGCAAGGCTATCGAGAATGCATTCAAAAAGGTCGAACGATATCTGCCCCCCAGCGGGGCGTGCATCGGTTCGGAGTCCATCAAGGATCTTCCGCCTCTACCCGACATGACCTACGAGTACTGCGCCATCACCGAATTGCTGACCAGTCTCCAAAGTGCGTACCAGAAGACGGGGCTGGCACAATTTGGAGATATGGCTGAATGGCTGGTATTCAATGCTGCCCAGGGCGCCCGATTGGCCGACGGCACAGGAATCAACTACATGTCGATGGACAACCGCTACGAAGCGACAACAGAGGGCAACGGTGGGCGGCGCAAGTTCTCACCCACCCATGAGGACGTCGCGGTCTGCTGCAACCCGAACGCCGTCAAGCTGATGCCTTACTACACGAGCCGAATGTGGCTTCAGCTCAGGGACACGGATGGCGTTTGCGCCTTCTGCTATGGCCCTTCGCAGTTGAACACCACGATCAACGGGGTGGCGGTCACGATTCGGGAAGATACGGATTACCCCTTCTCGGAGACCGTCACCTTCGAGATCGCCCCGGAAGACCCCGTGGCGTTCGAATTGCGACTGCGTATCCCCGGCTGGGCAACCGGCTATACACTTGATGCGGGTGATGCTGAAATCACGGAACACGATGGGTTTTGCCGAATCAGAAGGCTTTGGGGAGAAGGAAACCGCGTCACACTCTCTTTTCAGTGCAAGGTTGAGCCGCTGGTAGCCTGTAACGGCGAGGTCGCTGTCCGAAGAGGTCCGCTGCTCTACGCCCTGCCCATAGCGGGGGAGCAGACGGTGCTCAAGCAATACGAGATCCCCGGGCTTGCTGACATTGCGATCACCCCAACCGGGGAGCTGCCGGACCTTCGGATCGATCCCGACAATCTCCTCTTTGCAGAAGCGCAGAATCCGGCCGCCGATCCTGCCCGTCCGTGGCACGACGCTCCCATTGTGCTCAAAGGCACGCTGAGCGATCCGCATGGAAACCAGCAAGCGGTGACACTCGTGCCCATGGGCTGTACCAAGCTCCGTCAGACGACCTTTCAGACATAAGCAGACAAGGGACTAACAGCGTCTGCAAGGTGTGGCGAAGCCGAAAGATGGCTTCTGATATGGCCAGCCCCTACGATGGGGCCGACTTGAGCGAATCATGGAACATTAATCAACGGCGTCTTTTCGGTTTGGGCAACGACCCGTGTACGTTACATATAGCGGCTCACACCATAGATCTATTGCATATTCAAATGTGACTCAAGGGTCCGATCCGGCTAGGATCCATCCCGTGATCGAGGTTACTCAAGGCTACATTACAAAACTGGACGTAGGCGCCATAGTCAACCCTACTTCGCTGAAGCTACGGATGGCAAGCGATGCGAATGCGATTCTGCTAGGCGGCGGGGTACTTGGGTCGATATATATTACTTTGCCCATTGATGGGGGCTGAGAGTGTCCAATCCAGGGATATTTGAATCAATATGTTAGTTGCGGCGGTAGTCCCGTTGTTTGGAAAGCCTTTTCGGTTGCCGCTGACAAGAAGGGAGGAGAGCGATGAGAATTCAGGTAAACGCATTGGGCCTCTTGGGGCTGTTGATGGTAACGGCGTCGGTGTCGACTGCTGACATAACGCTAAACAATTACTTTTCGGACAGCATGGTGCTGCAGCGCGACAAGCCCGTGAAGGTCTGGGGCAGTGCGGACAAAGGCGCCGACGTCACCGTTTCGTTCTCAGGCCAAACCAAGAAGACGAAAG
>JABGQM010000091.1 GCA_018648805.1 Verrucomicrobiota bacterium | reverse complement strand
ATTTAGCGGTTAAGAAAGATTGTAGCCAGTCAGTCAGCCATTACAAATTCTCTTATTCAACTGTGGGACGCTAGTGACTTCAGAGTAAGGAGATAACATGAAACAGCTTGTGTTCTTGATCGCGGCAACAGCTTTCGCATACAGCACGGCATCAGCGGATTATGACCTCTTCAGCGGTGCCCAATACCCGGGCGGAATCAAGAGGCCGGGCGTTGACCTCTACCAGGTGAAGCAGAAGGGCGGTCGCTACGCGGAGGGCTACCAGCGGCGCACGGTCACGTGGTGGCCGCGTAAGGGCGTGGACATCATAGAGGTGAAGAAGGGCATGCCGCTCAGGACCTGGACGTTGCGAGATCGGCAAATCGACGCGAACGTCGCCAGCGAACATCCTGAGCCCGGAACCGAGGCGCTGACCAGGCGCCTACAATCGACGCAAGCTCGCACCTTCAAGGCGCACCTGATCGGCTTCCGTGGGCTTGGCAATGAATACGGGAATTCCTTCGGGTATCCAGACTACTACTGCCCGGCCGTGGTGCTGCGCCTGCCGGACGGTCGCAAACGCTGCTTCACGCGCACCAGCTTTGTTGAGGAAGACGAGAAGGTCATTCTCGAGCTCTACATGAAGGAGATGAAGCGGATCCGCACAACGCTGGCTGACGTTGAGTATCGGGTTTCGGAGCACGCGTTGCGCGAGTGGCCCAACAACGCCAAACCTGGCGAACCTGGCACCATGCGTTTTGAGAGCGATCACATCGTGTGGGTCTCCGGTTCCCAACAAGCGCCCAACGAGAGCTACAGTCCCTGGGTGAACCGCACCGAACCCGAGAAAGCCGCGCTATACCGCGAGGGCACATTGGCCCTTGGCGAATACATGTGGGCCTATCTGGAGCACGCAGGGCTCATAATGCCCGGCCTCGGCGCGGACAAACCGACCAAGTACCTCGTGAAGGTATGCGGTACCTACATGAACGGGCACCAGTGGATCAAAGGATATGCCGGCGGCGGCGCCGGCGCCTGCGAGCTCAAGCATGCCCTCGGTGGGCCCTGGAGCGGCGGGCTGATGCACGAGTGGGGGCACGGCCTGCGACCGCAACCACGTGGTCAGAACGGCGAAGTCTTCGCTGATGCCGTCTCGGTTATAAATGATCCTGCGAAGATGGCATTCAAGAACAATGTACAACGTCCGTACAGACACACGTTCCATGCGGCTTACCCCTCGGGCCTGTTCTACGCAATGATGGGCGACGACCCTAACTGGGGTTATTGCATGGTGGCGGCCTTGCCCGCTGGCAAGGGCGAGGAATCCTATTTCCACACGTTGGCGCGAATCGGAGAACAGCGCGGTCTGTTCCCGAACGGTGTCCGCGGCGCCGGCGATATGATGGGCGAGTTCGCCGCCCGGCTCGCAGAGTTTGATTGTGAGTTCCAGGACAACCTGCGCCGTGCCTTCACCTGCGTCCGACGCAACGCCCTGCAGGCCGTCGATCGCAAAGCTGGTCTGTACCGCATCCCATGGAGCGAATCGCCGGAGGCGTTTGGTTCCAACGTGATCAGGCTGGTTCCCGACAAGGGCGCTAAGAAGATCGCCATTGATTTCCGCGGTTTCTGCGACCCGACCACATACGGCGACTGGCGCGCCTGCATCGTTGCCGTCGACGCCGACGGGAAACCACGGTACAGCCCCCTGTGGAACAAGGGCGTGATGGAGATGAAGATTCGGCAGGGCGATCGCCGCTTCTGGCTGACAGTTGCCGCAACGCCGTGGGCACTGTTTGACGAAGCTCCCCTGTACATTGGCCGACACGCGCCCCGGTATCCCTACGAGGTCAAGCTCGCCGGCTGCCGGCCCGGCACCCCGCACAGCCTGCCGGGGGACACGGATGATTATGAACTGACGCATGTCGGGCTCGGACGCAACTGGCATCCGGAGGACTTGTGTAAACTCCCCTATCCGGGCGACACACCTGAAGCGGACATTATGCGCAAGACCATCCCGCTACTGCGCAAGAAGCTGAACACGTTCACTACGGACCTGGATCGCCTGATCGAAGAAGGAAAGATCGATACGGAGCATTGGTGGTTTAAGTGGCAACTCATGCGAACGCTCAACAATATGAAGCCTTATGTCGACCGGGCCATGGCCGACATGACCGGCGGCCGACATCCTAACGGTGGCGGCTGGGTCGCAACGTCTGCCGAAGTCGCGCCCACAGCCTACGTCGGGCCCGACGCCATGGTGCTCGACGGCGCCCGGGTATTGGACCATGCCGCGCTCGAGGACTACGCCGTGGTCCGCGGATCCAACGTGATCGTCTCGGGCCATGCCAGGATTTCCGGACAGGCATGTGTTGCCGGTAACGCCAGGATCGGTGGATACACGCGCGTGACGGAACCGATCAACGCCGGTGGCCGCAAGACGATCACACCACACGACGTAACACTGCGGCCGTACCAGGATCCCGCCATCTGCGGCAAGCTCTGGGCCAACTACGCCATGGATCGCGGAGAGAGTGAGCTCTTTGAAGATTGGTTCCGCTACAGAGACAACCGGGACGTGCAGTATAAGTTCTTCGTACTCAACCTCAACGGCCATCTCTACGGTCAACCCACATTCGCTGTCGACGGCGAACGACGCGGCTTCCGGTTCGATGGTCGCACGCAGTATGCCGAGGCCTCGCCCATCCTTGCCGACCTTGGCGAGATCACTGTCGAAGTGGGCCTGAAATGGGCAGGCGGCAAGGATCAGGCGGTATTCGATTTCGGGACGTCGGAGGACAACTGCTTCGTGCTGTCACCGGCTGGCGCATCCGGCAAGCCCGAACTCATGGTGACGGTTGACGGCAAGACTGATCGCGTCGTAGCCGATGCGCCGCTGCCCCCGAACACGTGGGTCGACTGCCGCGTCGAGATCGACGGCGAGACGATCGCGCTGTGGATCGACGGCCGCCGGGCCGCGCAGCAGAAATCGGCATTTCGCGCCACGCACGCGTATCCGCCGGGCCGTGAGAAGCGCAATTTCGTTGCCGCGGCACGAGGCGCACGCCGCCACTTCAAGGGAACCGTCGACTATCTGCGCGTCTGGCATACGGTCTACGACGATTTCGCCAAGGCGCCGCCGCCTCTGCGCCATGCCCCACGCCGAGTCGATAGGTCGTTCATCGAGACCTGCAAGATAGAATATGGCGGTGCCGCAGATGCCAGCAAACTTCGAGATGCGCTCATACAGCAGGCCATGGACAAGCTGCCCATGGGCCTTGGGTTCTACGACGAGATAGGGAAGAAGACTGTAGAGATGGTCAAGGCCATCGAAGATCAACCCTCCCCTGCCCGGACACAGGCGGAAGAAGACTTGGCGAAGTGCAAAGAAGCGTTGGACCAGCGTACAAAGGAACTCCAAGCCGTCTTCGCGAAGTTGCCGGAGACGATCGAGCAGACAGCGAAGCACAAGGAGCATCAGGACAAGGTGCGCAAATGGGAGTCTGCCCGCAACACCAAGCAGAGGGAACTGCAGGACACGTGCAGGGCTGACAACAAGGATTTCTTCGATGAGCAGAAGGCGGTCGTCGCCCAGGCGCGTCAGGAGACGAAGAAGGCAGACGTAGAAGTGCGTCGCATCGAGCAGTCCTTCGAGGCCATGCCGGAGATCGCCGCACTCAAGACTCCCGCTCAACGCGACGTCAAGATCGCCAAACTCAAGACAACCAGCGAGCCATATGCCGCCGCTCGCAACGCGGCCATGCAGGCCCGCGAGAAGGTCCGTCAAGCTGACGCGGCCATGCGCAAGAAACTCGATGCCGCTATCAAGGATGTCGAGGAGCTAGACAGGCTCAATGCAGAGATGTGGGCCGCGAGAACTCTGGCCAGGACATTCTCGCCGAATTCAAGACCATACATTGAGGATCACACCGAGGAGTTGAGCGCCAAGGTCAGGATGGCCGAGAGGAAGCTGGCTGACTTCGTGAAGCGTTACATCGCCGCCCGCGCGCCGGAGCACAACTGGCTGCACAACATGGACTGGACGCTGAACAACAGGCACTACAATCACCTGTACAAGGACTACATCAAGAATGAGGTCGTCAAGGACCTCGGCATCACGATCCGGCTCTGCGACGAGGACTTTAAAGGACTGGAGTCCATTCTCGAAAAGCAGACCGAAGCCAAGTGGCACACCCGCTGCGACTGGGAATGGCGCATGAAACAGGAAGTCGACGGCTCCATAGAAAAGAACGCCGCCATGCAGCAGTGGGTAAAACGCGCGCGCGGTGACTGACATTGCGTGAATTGCGGTTGCCGACAACTGCTAGCTGGCGACTGATTACGGAGACAGGGCGCACAGCGTTAGCTGCGTCTAAAGAGTTTATACGACGGTCAACAGGTACTGATTTTCAATCACTATCGTTGAGTGATCAGCGAGGGTGATTGCTCCATGGCTTCTCTGGGGAATGGGCTGCGGGGCGGGAGTGTTTTGGGTTCTGATGGCACGCGGACTTGTTCGTGGGCTCTTCGCTGTCTTTATTCTTTGCAATCTCCTCCACATTCTCCCCCGGCACGGCTTGCCGTTCTGGCTGATTCTGGGTATGTTCCTACAACGATGGTGCGAAAGGGCAACGGGATTCGTCATGGCGAGATTGAGGGTGTTCATTAGTTCAGTGCAGAAGGAGCTTGAGCCTGAACGGCTCGCGCTCTTCTCCCTGCTAACGACGGACCCGACGCTGAAGGGCCATATCGATCCCGTTCTGTTCGAACAGCTTCCGCCTCCGGTACGCCCCGCCAAGAGGCCATACCTGAAAACGCTCAAGACCTGTCACGTCTATGTGCTCATGCTTGATCGGGAGTATGCCCCGGATGGTGTCGCCAAGTCGGCCACTCATGAGGAGTATGACCTTGCATGCTCAATGGGTATCCCTGCACTTGCGATGATCAAGGGAAGGCATGACGCCGGTCGGGATCCGCGTACCCGGGAGTTCTTCAAGACGATCAGGAGGGACGACTTCACCTACAAGCGATTCGTGGACAGGATTGACCTGAAGAAAGAAGTGGTCTCCTGGTTGATTCGGTTGCTGAAGGATGAGTTTGGAATCGAGCCGGAGCCAAACATGGAGGAGAGCGGCGAAGATACGATCGAGGCCGCCTCCACTTTTGAAGCCACGCAGCAGGACGACCTTTCGTTGGACGATCTTAGCGTTCAGGCTGCGCGCCCCCTCTACGCGGGTCTGACGGGGAAAGTAGTGAAGTCCATAAGCATGGCGAAGATGACCCCGGTCTTTCGCGTACGTGGCTTGCTCTGGCGTGACAGTGATACGGGAGACTTGCAGCCTACCGCGGCCGGGGTCGTATTTCTCGGCAAGGACCCATGGTTCCTATATGCGCAGTGCCAAGTGCTGGCGGACGCCTACCGGGATACCAAGGTCACTTCCAGGCCAAAGGCACAGGCGAAGTTCAGCGGCCCGGTTGTTCACGTGATTGAGGAACTCCTCGAATTCGTCCATCGCAACACAGAACACCCAACCCGGGTCGTTGGAATCAACAACGTTGAGTTGGACGAGTACCCTCATCGGGCAGTCCGTGAGGCGCTGGTGAATGCCTTCGCTCACCGTGACTATGAGGATACATCACGGAAGATATGCTTGGAGATCTTTCGTGACCGCCTCGTTGTATCGAGTCCCGGCTATCCACCGAAGCCGCTCACGCTCGCCAAACTGCGACGCGGCAACTACGAGTCCTGCCGTCGCAATCCGGTGATTGCTGAATGCCTCGCCACTCTGGACATGATGGAGCAGCGCGGGACCGGTTTTGAGAGGATTCGCGCTGCTATGCAAGATCATGGGCTTGCCGCCCACAAACTCGACAAGCGCGACGGCTATTTCAAGGTCATTCTGCCGGGGCCGGATGGTGACTTTGACCGCCTGCGTACACCTGCCGATGCTCAGGGCTTGATCCCACCATCCGTGGAAGCCCGGCTCAGCGACCGACAGAAGCGGATCATGGTGCAGGTGCAGACCGAGGGCAGAGTGACGCGATCGTGGTGTTTGGCGAATCTAGGCGTTGGACACGACACCGCGAGCCGTCTGCTCAGGGGGTTGGTGGAGTTGCGTATTCTCGTCAGACGCGGTGCCGGCCGCGGCACCCGGTATGAGCTCTGCGTCGAGGGAGGACCAGATCGGGGCTAAGCGTCTGGCAAACGACCGACGGGCTGCGGGAAACGTCCGACGGGCCACCGACTGTGAATCGTCCGACAAACGTCCGACATTCCGTGAAAAACGTCCGATACAGGATGCGAAGCCACTTTCTCGGAATCTATCGATGATCCATCACCGTTTCAGAGGAATCCATCGACCCGGACACCCCGAGGGCCTTCCCGGGAATCCACCGGGCCAGTCACATACCTTCCGGCGGCTCTCGCCGTGGGTGACATGGCACCTCGAGGAAAGCTGACTGCGGCGTCATGCTCCGCCTTGCTCGCCATCAGCGTGAGCGGCTTGTTCCCTGTATGCGCCCGGACTCATATTGAGGCTCCGTTTGAAATGGCGGTGAAGATTCATCGGATCGCCGAATCCACAGGCTTCGGCGACGGTCCGCAATTTCTCGTCCGTCTCGAGCAGCATCCGCTTTGCCTTGTCGAGGCGGATGCGGTTGAGCACCGCGCGAGGGGTCATTTCCACGTCTTGCCGGAAGGCCCGGAAGAGGCGTGTTCGGCACATACCGCTAGCACGTACGGCATCGTCCACGGTGATGGCCTCAGCGAAATGACCGAGCATGAACCGGATGGCCCTGGATACTGCCGGTGTCTGAGCGGCTATCGTGTCGCTGCTGCGACGGGTGACGATGCCGGAGGGCGGAATCAGGAAGTCCTTGGACGGCGCCGGTTCACCCGTCATCATCCGGGCCAGCAGGTCGCAGCAGAGGCGCGCCTGTATATCGTAGTCCACCGCAATGCTTGAGAGCGGGACGGTTACGCAGTTACGAAAGATGGGCGAATCGTGCAAGCCCAGAGTGGCCACCTCATCGGGAATGGAAATTGACTCCCTTGAGCAGGCCTCCATGAACTCCGCCAGACTGTCCGCCTCGGGGGAGAAGAAGGCCACCGGCATGGGGAGTTCGTTCAACTTGTGACACAACCACTGTTGGCGGTTTAACCATGTGTCGGGGGTAGATCCCCGCTCCTGCAACCAGCAGAGCCTGTGGACGGCGTGCCCGGCCGCTTCAACTGCGTGGGTGAATGCCGTATGGCTGAGTTCGGTTGTGAACCATGAGTGGGGCGTATAGACGGCAAAAGAGCGGAAGCCCCGGTCAAGAAAGTGCTTCGCGGCCATGCGACCAATCGCCTCCATATCAACGCTTACACGAGGCACCTCGATCTGGGGATAGTTGGGGTTGAGCGAAACCGCAGGACAGCCCGCATGCTTCAGAAAGGAGGCCATCTCGACCGGCTCACCACTGAGTGTCGTGATAATCCCTTCTCCTTCCCAGCCATGTGGGATATTCCCCGAGTAGCACATCTAAAAATCCAGATGCCAGCCACGTTGCAGCGCATGGTCCGCCACGCAGACCATCATTTCCTCCATCCACCAGTGAGAGGCGTACAGGACACGTGTTGGCTGGCCGCGTTGTGTGCAAGGCGTCTGCTCCATCTCGGAACTCCTTATCCTTCAAATTGATGACGGCTGGGAGCCGTGCGCCATTCATCGCCGGGCAAAACGACGTCACAGTAGGGCGACACGGCAATCTTGGTGTGTACGTGGTGTTATTCATAATGGACTAGGAGCCATATGCTGTACAGGGCATTCTTGATATCCTGTGACCGTTACAAGTGACCACAAACACACACGCAAGGAGGGACATGCCTATGAGCAAATGACGGTTCCGCATGGACTGACGGTCTGCTTCCGTGAGCGGCTGCAATGAAGGTTGTTTAAACATGATGGATGATTATTGAAACTAGGAGATAGTAGAATGACGACAGGAAAGAGAATCACAAACGTATTGACGGTCGCCGTTGTGGCGATGGGGCTTATCATGATGACGAACTCGGCAATTGCGGCACCCATCGGCACCTTGAGTACCGAAGCCCCCAGCAATAATAATACGAACAACCACGTTGGTACCATTCAGGCAACGGTCGGCGACCTGATCGAGACTGTCGGCTCTGTCGCGAGTGAAGGAGCCAACGGAGCGAGCCGGCACGTGACCGCGTCGGTGTTCAATGGGAAGATCTCAACAGGTACCGGCAACGAGGGCAACGGTGGCGATCCCGATGCCAACAACGCCGCAGGCTACTGGATTACGGACAGCTTCGTCGAGTTCGACCTGGACACCACGGCCAATACCTTGGGCTACGACATCTCGACGATCAACATCATCCAGCGCGGCGACGGCTCCCGTCCTAGCATCAATGTGGCCGTTTCCCTGCGTACGGTTGGCGGTAGCTTCGTAGAAATTTACGATACTGGCGCTGTCGGCACCGGCAATAATGTGAATCAGGTCGCGGTCACAGACGACGGCGCTGCACTGCTCGGCAGCGGCATCGATGGGGTCCGCTTCGACTTTGGCAATCCCGGTCTGAACTGGACCTGGTATCGCGAGCTTGACGTGGTGGGCACGGCCACCGGAACAGCGGCCACCCCCGGCACGCTGATCTACGGGAAGTAAGGGACTTGTCATTTGGTCCGTGGCCGGGCATCACGGCCAGGGCTCTGGAACTTAACAGCCGGCGGCAATCGGTTCACCCGATTGCCGCCGGTTTCTCTATTCGCACTTCGGACCGTCAAGCATGTGGCGTGACGCCCGTCGCGCGTGCTCGCCGCTATACCCACGCACGCGTCGGAGCAATCACGTTAGTGGGTCGTGCCCCCGATGTACTCTGAGCACGGTTCTGCGCCCGTCTGACAAGCCTTTTGGAAGTGCTCCACACATCAAGAGCGAGTCACCCGTAGTGCAACCAAGAATCGTAGCTTTGAAACGTCCTGATTTTCTCCGCACCGAACGTTGCCAGATCGCGGGAATTCCCGAGTAACCACTAGTTGCTTGAAGCATTAACCGTGAGGAGCACCAGCCGCGACCTCAAGCGTTGATCTCAAGCCACTTCAGCAGCTTGTCGGCTTTCTGCGGTGAGTCTGCCCACGTATCGTAGAAGACCAGGTTGGGCTTGAGCTGCGGGTGCAGGACCTTGGTTTAGCCGTTCGATTCTCATGCTTCTTTCAGTCTTCCCGCAACGAAGCGATGGAGCACACTGGCCATGAGAGTCTGATAGGGAATACCGTCTTCCACCGCACGGGTCTGGATAGCCTCCAGGTCGCGGGAGGAGATTCGGATATTGACCCGCTTGTCCTTCTTCAATGTGTTGCGTGCGTACTCCTGGTGCTTCTTGATTTCGGCTTTCAGATTTCTTACGGACTTCCATTCGCCGCGTTCGATGGATTCGACCAGGTCACGCTCTTCATCATCAAGATACATCTTCTTCATATCATCACCTCAAGTATTGCTTTGTCAGCTTCCTGTTCGGCACGATCGTCTTCAGGAAACGTTCGTTTCCCTGCTCGACGAATGGTACCGCATACGCGTAGTCGTTCATGTTGACCACCAAGACCTGCTGATGGGGATACTTGGTCTTGTTCGGGTGTGCCATCACGTCGAGAACATCGCCGTTCTCGATGTGCATAACCACTTGCTCGAACGAGACACCGCGAGTTTCCTTTAGCACTGCGTTCTTCTCGTCATCCCATTGGTATGTGATCATGTGATGATGCTAGTGCAACGTGTGCCGATTGGCAACACGTTTCTTGGCCCGTCGGGGTCAGCGCCGAGCAAGAGAAGGGTGCGTGTGCATGTTCCAAATACAAGCATATTCGTCGCAAACAACGCTCCACAATCAAGAAATAGACATATGTTCTACGTCTCACAAACAGGGGTCCAGTCGAGTTGCGACTAATCCGCCCATCGCTGTGCCGGCACAAGCACATCCAGCAGCACCTGGGCATAGGTACGATGTCCGAAATCGTTCGGATGATTGACCCCGTTTCCGGTCAGGTCATGGTAGGTCTTGCACTGCAGCAGGTCGGACCACATCTGGGTCAGGTCAGCCAACGCCACGCCATCGCAACACAATGACCTGAGACCGTCACGGAACCCGAAGAACGACTGCATGGGCGTGTTGTGCCATTCCGGGTTCCCCAGCATGGACGCCACAAGGATGATCTCGGCTTCGGGCGCATCTGCCCTGATCCGTTCGACCATCTTCGCGATGTTGCCAACGTACTCATCGACGGGTAACCAGCCGGCATCGTTCATACCGAACGCAATGACGACCAGATCAGGTTTTGACTCCAACACGGAATCAACCAGCTCAAGGCCACGCTGCGTGCCGATGCCGCCGACCGAGACATCGGTGAGATCCCCCACCCCGGCGTAGCGTCTGCGCAGCTCTTGCGCAAACAGCTCCCTGAAGGGTGGCATGGCCGGCGACGCACCCACGCAACTGGAAGCATTGGCGCCCCCGGCGATACTGTCGCCACACACACCTATGCTGAGCGATTCACCTGCGTTGAGCCGGGCGGTAGTCCGTGGGAGCAGGTGCCCCTGGAATTCCGGCACAGAGCCCCGCCACGTTGAATCATGCCGATACGATGCTTCGACCTGTCGGTCGTGAAAATGATGCCCTTCACAGTGATAGAGCCATACGGCTTCGTCGCCCAACTTGTGCGCGATTGCGAGTTCCTGTCCCGCGCCGCGGTAGAGCGCATGGCGGTCAGTGAATGGAATTCTCGATTCGGGCGGCAACGTAATGGACCGCTCGCCTGGGTCAACGACATAGTCAACGTCCACGCTGTAGACCGTTTCACGAGAGGCACTGGTCAGTATCAGCGAGTCGTCGGGCGGGAACAGGAGCCGGGCCGACGCGGGCTGGTCCGGGCTCTCCCTTATAAAGAAAAGGCTTTCGCCATGCACACACTGCGACCGCCAGAAGGGGGCGTGGATATGCCAGGGGTCGGGGGGGGAATGCTCACTGCTGTTCATTTCGGTGCTTCCGGGTTTTCCGGGGTGTTTGCTTCTCACGTCTATTCACTCTTTTGGGTCTTGCGCAGAATCTGCGAGTTACTGGTCATGGTCACCATGCCGGACGAGTCGACGAAGCAGTTCGACTAGGTGTAACCGACGAAGTGAAGGGACAAAGAGTGCGACGAAGTGTGTGCTTCCTCCTTCGCACTTCCTACACTTTGTCGTACACTTCGTCCCACACTTCGTCGGCTACGCTTCGTCCACCCGCTTAGTCGGTGCCTACTCCGCCTGCGCAGTATCTCGCGACAGAGATTCTCCTGATCAGGCGCATTCACCAACAGCAAACACCCCGCGACTCCCTGAAGCGCCTTCATTTAGTGAGATGCGTCGACTTCTCGATCTCGGCTGCCAGCACCAGGCGCATGCCGTTGATCCGCATCTGGTGGTCGTGGGGAAAACAGTTCCTCGCCGCAGAACGCAGGTACCGATCCGCTACGCCGGGCACATCCGGCAAATACTGAGCCGCTTGCCCGGAGAGGAAACACCCGCCACGCGCGACACGCCGCTTCTCCCTGCTTGGCTTGTCGGGACCAACCGGATCGGACACAGCGCCTTCGGGATACGGGCCGTACCAATCAAGACACCACTCATACAGATTCCCATGCATGTCGTAGAGGCCCCAGGCGTTCGGCGTGCGATGCTTGGCGAACGGTTGCGGCGCATCGCCGTGTGTTACCGGGCGCAGGTGGAACCGGTCACCGTTGCAGCCCGGATACCCATTGCACACGGCGAAGATGAGCTTCTTCTCCGCCTGCACGTTGTACTGGCCCTTCGTCCCGGCGCGACAGGCATATTCCCATTCAGCTTCAGTCGGCAAGCGGTAGACATAGCCCTTCGGCAGACGCCCGGCTTTGCGCTCGCGCTCTGTAATGGTCCTGCCGAACGCCACGGCCTCGTCCCAGGTCATGCCGTCCATCGCATACTCGGAAAGGTCACGTCGTTCCCGCTCAATCGTCAGGAACGAGCCGCCCCCGTTAATCTCCGAGCCCGACTGCCCGTATCTGCCGAGACCAACCAGGATCGGCCTGAAGTTCGGCCGCATGATCGGCATGTATTGACCGTGCGTCACCTCTATCTCAGCCATGTAGAACGCCTTCGATATGGTGACCTCGTGCTGCGCCTCATCATCGCCGCGGCCGACCTCGTTCTCAGGACTGCCCATCGTGAACGTGCCCGGCTTGATGAGCACCATCTTCATGTCGCCACAGTCCGGCACAACAAACGACTTCGCCTTGAGCGATTTGATAGCCGCCACGTCCGGCTTCTCTTGCGCGGCATCGTCCGCTCGGGCAAAGTTGGCCATCATGAACGCAGCGAATGCTGCGACCAGAACGATTGCTCCAATCCTCAGTTTCATATCAGTGGTCCTTCCAGAATTTCCGGGGTGTTTTTCAGTACCGTTCTCCGCCCCCCACCAGGTTGCCACTACGCTACGCTCCGTTGCCGCCTGGCGGCAGCCCGTCTCGCTTCGCTCGGCTGCCT
>JABGQM010000090.1 GCA_018648805.1 Verrucomicrobiota bacterium | reverse complement strand
TGGCACAGAAGACCGGTATGGATGTGTTCTTCGCCAGACCCTATCACTCCTGGGAGCGCGGCACGAACGAGAACACCAACGGACTGGTCCGCAGGCTGCATCCCAAGAAGTCGTCCTTCTCTGAAATCGGAAAAGCCGGACTCAAGCGGATCGACACGTTTCTGAATGACCGGCCTCGGAAATGCCTGGGATGGATGACGCCACGGGAAAAGATGGCCGCCTTCCTTGCTTCTGCCCCGTGAAGAGTGGGGCTCCGCAAGAACTCTTCCGCCGTGGGGCACGGTTCTGCCCTTGCCCCTTCGGGGCACCCCTCCGGGGCCGGTCAGAACCGTGCCCCACGGCGGAGCTGCGCCCCGACACCCACGTTCCGCTTGCCATGTCGCTCTCAGCACGCCATTCTCCTCCTCAACAAGCAACACGAAGACACATTCCCCGCCGACCAGCGGACAGTGTTGCACTGACTACTGGCTGCCGGGACTTAACCGACCCGCTTCCCTCTAAAAAGGTATTAACGATGTCGTTGCAGTCATCATATACGTTCCAGCACCAGCACCCAGTCCTGGGGAGACGGGATGGATGGCGCAATGTCCTCGCCGGAACGAATCAGATGGACCCCATCCACCACCTCATCCGGGGGCGGTGCGGCAAAGGTCGTCTTCGACACCTTGACGTTGCTGTACGTCTGTGGCTCACCAATATCGCTGCGCCAGAGCCCGACCTGCCCGGCTTCAGCGATCTTGATCTTCACCGGCGGCGTATAGATGCACCGCTCACCGTCATCAAGGGTCATCGCGACGTAGTCGCCGCAGGCGGCAGCCGAGAGCGTGAAGCGCTCGCCGATCTCCGGCACATCCACGATGCCGAGGTGCGGGATACGATAGGTAAAGAAGTCCATCACCGAGCCGTTCTTGCGCTCGAAGAAGAAGATCGCTTTCAAGGTCGGGCTGTAGATGCCCACGATGTAGTTCCGCAGGTCCTGGAAGCGCAGCACGATGCCTGCCTCGGCATGATTGCCGGCTTCAACACTGACCATCACGTCCTGCGCGTTGAGCTCACGATGGACCGACACCAAGTTGGTCGGACAAGGCGACCCCTCCCCCTTATCGGTGGCCACACCGGCCGGGGCGGTCTTGTTCCGGGTGGGCTCGCCAAGGTCTTCCCAGTTGGCCCCTGATTCCAGCGAATCATCAACCGCCAACGGAGAATCATGTCCTCTGACGGATTGTGGGTGGTCGGCCACCTTCTTGATCATGCCCT
The DNA here is from genome assembly GCA_018648805.1 of Verrucomicrobiota bacterium. Lineage (GTDB taxonomy): Bacteria > Verrucomicrobiota > Kiritimatiellia > UBA8416 > JABMPJ01 > JABMPJ01. The sequence continues at coordinate 11,599 of JABGQM010000090.1, read as the reverse complement.
GATCAAAGCGCCTACCGGTTGCCGGGTCGAAGTAAAAGGCCTCGTAGGCAATGTCCTCCTCCAAGCCTTTGATCCGTGGCCCGGTCCAGTCATAGGTCGAACGGTTGGAGCGATAAATCATCCGCACCTCACCGGGAATGCCGGCGGCATAGCAGTCCTGATCGGACCATTCGGGATGCGGCTCGAAGCGGTGCCAGGGATACTGCGCCAGCAGCTTCGCGTTCATGCCGACCTGTGTGGCGCCGGGGAACTCCCTGGCCTGCTGCCAGGTGGTGTAGTCCCAAATCGGTTTCAGGCCCGGGTCGCCCTCAACACCCATATGATGCAGTCCTGCTGCGCCATACGTGTGACCCGCCGCACCGCTGAGCATATACATCCAGAAGACGTAGCGCTGGGTGTCGGCGAAGTGACGCTGCATGTGCCCTTCATAACCCGTCTCACCGCAAACCAGCGGCATGGTGGGCTGTTCATCGTAGCGTTTGGTGAACACTCTGAGCGTACCAGGACTCATCGGAGAGAAGTGACTACCACCCACGAACTCAAAATCGTTGAGCGGCGCATCGTCACGATGCGGGCAGGCATATTCATGGCTTGTCTTAATGCGGTGATAGGGATCGAGATCGCACAGGTATTTCACCACCTCACCCCACTCCCCTTCCCCATACTTGGCGACGCCGGGCACTTCGCCGCCCGGGACGAGCACCAGTGGATACGCGGCGTAGCGGGCCACCAGGTAGCGCCAATGCCGCTTGAGCCCGTCCGCACCCGCCACCTTCATGGCGTTGCAGTCACTGCGACCCCACGCCCCCACCAGCGCCGGCATGAGCCCGCTCTCAACCAGCAGCTGCAGTCGGCGATCGGCATAGTCGAAGTAGTCTGGGTTGAGTTCCGTGAATTCGCGGTTCCCATACATCATACCGCCTTCGTTGGCCCAACCAGCATCAAAGGCCTCTTCATCCGGATAGGGCCCGCAGACGATCTGCACGGTGTTGAAGCCTTTTTCGCGACGGTCGGTGCAGAGCTCCTGAAAGCCAGCCCAGTTAAGGCGCTTGCTTAGTGCCTTCCACCAGGTATCCGCCAGCCACAGGAACGGCGTACCGTCATGGTGTTCAAAATGACGCTGGTCGGCGGAGATCCCGATCGGTCCGTGCTTGTAGAGCGGGTTGTCGCCAGTGTAGGCGGCGATCTCCACCGCCCCCTCCACTCCGTGGAGGCCCTCATCGTCAGCCTGACTGCAGATAGTACTGTAGGAGTGGCTGCCGATGAGCGGCGACGCATAGCGCACCTTCCACGTCTTATCTCCTGCCCAGAAGGCGGGCACGAGCTTCTTGCTCCCGTCAGGGGCCGTGAACTCGACATCGAGTATGATGTCGACGAAAGGGTTGGCGTATTGCGTACCCGAAGTAAGACTGATCTCCGCGACTACATTCGCCTCTGTCGTCATTGTCTTACTCCACAGTCGTGTATCTTCGTATCCATCCGTGGTTCTAGCTCTTGTTCACGGTGGTGTAAGGCAATGGCCTGCGCACGGACGACGGATGGACCCCGGCCTGCATGGCCATGATCATGCCGGCCGCCTCGATGTAGTTTTCTACATATATGAACTCAGAGCGCTCCGGTTCATTCAGGCAGCTCTTGTTCTCGCGAACCACGATCACCGGAATGTTGGCATCGAGACAGGCCTGGTGTGGCGTGCCAAAACAGCCATACGGGGAGACCATGCAGTCCACATCCTGGTTGCTCATGCCGCGCGAGGTGCTCAGACGCGGCGCCTTGTGCAGTCCTTTGAGCAGGCAGTGGATAAAATTCTCCGTAATGATTTCAACGGCGATCCTCGGATCAACGACTTCCTTGAAGCCTGTCAGCGCGTAGTCCACCGGACCATGCGCGCAGGGCTTTCCGATAGCCTCACCAATGAGCCGGGTGGCTAACGCCTCAACACCGCCCACTGGGTTCACCCCGCCCTCGCGCCAGTAATCGCCGAGAGTCTTGTCGTCCACGGTAATGGGGGTAGCGATGCCCAGCGCGTCATACTCCAGGTCCTTGACTTGTGCCACCAGCGCCTCCCAACCGATCACGTCGCCGCCGGCAATACCGTTTTCGATACGGGCCATCAGTGTCAGCGGCTCTTTCAACTCCAGGATCTCGGCCTCCAGACCAAGCGACATCCGTGCCGCCGACACCGCGTTGATCGACTGGTAATCCGCCTTGTTTACGACGATCAGAACCTTGTTGGACTTGACCTTCTGAAGACGAAGTTTGCCTAACAGGAACTGGTCCAGGTGGTGTCCCTCTACGTAAAGCGCATTGGGCGGCATTTCATTGATATCAGAAGCGTTCACCACATTGGGGTGCAGGATCAGGGTGTCACAGCAGGCGCCCAGCAAACGCGAAGCCGCGTTGGCGTCACCGCAGTGTCCCCCGATCTCACATCCAATCCCGGTGGGTACAATCATCGCTACATTCATTTCGGACCTCTTTCTTTCTCAATATTCCCATCGCCGTCTCAAAGTACCACTGTTTTCTCTTTCCCTCAATGTATCCCCAAACAGAAGAGATCACGCCGCTTTTCAGAGTCCTTAGCTTCTTACTGGTGAAGCTCATCGTTAATCGGCTGAAGCCGGTCGATCACCGGTGCGGTCTTGATTCGTGGTCGCACCGGGAACCTCGCCACCTGCGCCGCTGGCGGATCGGGGATCTGTCGAACTTCCTTATCGCCGCGGTAGACACAGTTGGCGTCAACCCAGGCGATCAGGCGGCGCCGGTCTGCGGGTGAGATCGTGATGGTTGTGTTCACGTCCGACCCATCCTGCGCCGTGGGATGCTTGCCGGTCATCACCATACGAATCAGCGGGCTGGTTGAAGAGAGCATCGTCTTCGGCGTAAGCGGCTGTAAGGCCCCATGGCCATGGCTGCCACCGGTTCCCTCAACGCTGAGACATCCCGCAAAGCCCGCCCCGGGAACACTTCCTTTGATGGGGCTATTCCAAGCGGGTCCAACCAGGGTCAGGTAAGGTTCCTTGAAGGGTGATAGTTGCGGGGGTACACCGCGTTCCGGCAAGCCGCCCCGCAAGGTAAGGTCGAGTCGTGCTTTGGCGCGGGGGTTCTGGTCGCCCTGGTGACATGCCCCGCAGGCATTGTCGAGTACCGGTTGAGCGAAGCGCTCATAGCTGATGCTGACGTCGGCGCCCCACGGCGGCTCGGTCAGCTCAGAGGGCGCGCGCTGCATGGCCAGCGCGCGGTTGTTGGGCGCCACGGGGGCCTGACTGCGCTGCTCATGGCAGCCAACGCAACCGCGGAACTCACCCGGCATCACCCCGGTAAAGGAGCGCATGACCTGCAGGCAGCGGTAGTTCTCATCGAGAAGCTGGAAGTGGAGCGCCTGACCGCTGGGAACCCGAAAGTTGACGGACCCATCCTTCTCAATCGGAACCGTACCAAGGAACCGTTTGACGCCGTCCTCCTGGATAATGGAGACCGTTGGCCCCGAGTGACGCCACGTCTTGGCCATGGCGCTGTAGGTCTTGGCGTCCATCTGGATCACCCGCAGGTACCTGGCCTCGCCGCGCTCGATCCCTTCAACCCCCTCATAGACATCGGCACTGTAGAGCACGCCTCCCTTGGCCGGTTCACCGGCCTTGGGCCAGTTGACTGTGTCGGGCCGCATCGGTGGTGGCCTGCGCTTGCGGACCGGCTGGGCATACCAGACGTTGTTGTCGCCGCGATAGATCAGCTCGCGGTTACCGTGACTATCCATCAGGTAGAGCGAGAACTCATCGCCGAACTTCACGCTGTTTCCGCCGCCTTCAGATCCGGCACGCGCCGACACGAGGAAGTCCTCGGGCCCCAGGGGAAAGGGGCTCTTGTAGGCCGCAAAACGCCCACTGGCATGATAGGAGTCGCACTCGACCGCGCAGCCCGGTCCATTGCCGGTCTCCGGCCATCTCACGTCAGGGGTGACCTTTGTCAGACCGTCAGGGAACTCGCGTCCCCCAGAGATATCCACTGTACCGATGGAGCCCGCGAAGAACTTGTGGTGCCCGGCGCCGGTGAACATGACCTTGCTGGTTCCGGGAATCGCACGCGGCTCGATCAGCATGTCCGGGTAGGCACTGCGGTTGCCCCAGTAGGCCCGAACGGACGTACCATCCGGGTTCATGGTCCAGAGCCCCTGCAGACGCCAGAGCGGGCGCTCGGTATACTCCCAGCGCGTGTAGATGAGACTGCCACTGGGGAGCAGCGAGGGCAGAAAGTCCGGTTCGTTGTTGCGGGAGAGGATGCGGATGTTGCTGCCATCGGCCTCGCAGCGTGCCAGCACAAAAGCGGGGGACGTGGGTAGGCAGCGCACGTACGTGTGGGCCCGGGTTGTACAGAAGGCAATCTTACCATCCGGCAGATAGATCGGATCCAGGTCATCGTGCGGGCTCTTGGTGAGTTGCGTCAACCCGGAGCCATCGACATTCACTTCGAAGAGATGGAATGCGGGATCGTCACTGTTCTTTTTGCAGAAAAGGACTTTCCTGGCATCGAAAGATAGATCGGGACGCCAGACATAGGCGTCAACGCCCTCCGGCAGAAGATTCGTCAACGTGCCGTTTGGGCTGAGCCCTTTGAGAATCTGGAGCTTACTCTCATAGCCGCCGCTCTGCTGACAGCCATTGCGATGCCCCGACTCATGGCCACTGTGCCCATGCCGCATTTCCGCATAAGGACTGTCGACCAGCAGAACTTCGTCAAAGTCGATCATCGGGTTGCTGAAGGCGATTCGACGCTTCACACGGCGCACGCTGAGATATAGCGACGCGGGGGTGCTGCAGCCATCAACCGCCGCCTCAAGCGTGTCGAGTGCAGCCATTTCAGGAGAGAGATCGGGTGCCTGCTTCATCGCGAGAATGCGCGTGGCCAGCTCGCGGGCCCAGCCGATCTCCTGGGCGATGCGCTTGAGGGTTGGGTTGTTGTCTGCCTGAAAGAGCCAGTCTTGCTTCAGCAGACGATCTGCCGTCCTGCGATCGAGTGGGCGCTGCTCGCCAATCTCCGGCAGATGACCGCACACATAGGCGGATGACGCATGCCCGTTGCCAACACGGCCCCAGGGAGGCATCCCGTATTTCCCGATAACGCGCGCCTGCTGCCAGGCGGCGTCGGGGGTTCGGCGGCTCTGCCATGCGCCCGACGTTTTAAGGGATAGCGGCGCACCACGCATGAACGAAACCACCACCTCGCCAATCAATGCAGCAGGTCCAGGGCGCCCATTTCTGGCTTCGATTGCCAGGAGATTGGCCCCCGCCTTGACGTGCCGGGTCAGGTCGAGGGTTTGCAGAGTGTCCCACCCCGATCTCTTGTCAGTGATCTGTTTGCCATTCACGGAGACCTTGCAATGGTCATCCGCGGTGACCGTGAACGCGACCTTCTTAATCCGCCTGCCATCGGGAATCTTCAGTTCGGTCTTGAAATAGCGTGTTTCCGCGGGCGAGGCGCCGAGACCCACGTTTTCGGGGACCCAGATCCATTGTGCGTCCTCGATCTTTGCGACGGCTGTCGCCGTCGTCACCGCCAACAGCAGGCAGACTCTCAGAGCCGAAACATAGAATGTCTTCACCAACGTCTCCCCCATGGCCAGTCTTCGTGTCTGTTCTGCTCCTGAACCATAGCGGACGCAGTCGGTAGCATCAAGGGCCTCAAGCCCCTTCGTGGCTGCGCCACGTTCTTCACGGCCAACAGAAGCGGCCGGGGTCAGGCGTTGATGTTGTCACGATCATCTTCCCTGTCCGCACCCGAGGTGATCCTTTCGATGGGCGGTGGCATCTCCTGCTCGCCGACCACTTCCATCAGCCGTTTGTAGGAGAGGAAGGGGTCGTTGAAGACATCCAACCAGTCGTGGGTCTTCTCGGTGAGTTCCAGCAGCAACGGAATGTGCTCGGTCGAATTGACCAGGTTGTTCACCTGCAGTGGATCGGTCTCGCGGTCGTAGAGCACGTTGTGGTTTTGCGTGTGCTTGCGTCGGTCAGGCAGATCGGAGCCGAAGCGGGATGTGATATCGCGCGTCCGTTCGATATTCTCGATGCTGAACGTATGGCGCTTGGTGTAGACCCCCCGCCACGACGGTTTGAAGTTGAAGATGGGTACGTTGTCAACGGCATCATCGTCACCAGCCAGGATGGCGGGAGCCAGGTTCTTGCCTTGCCAGTTGTCGGGCACCTCAAAGTCCATCAAACCCAGCAGCGTCGACGGCATGTCGAGCACACCGAAGAGCAGTTCACTCACCCTACCCTCCGGCAGCTTGCCGGGCATCCGCATCAGTAGCGGGACGCGCACGGAGATGTCCTGCGCGTTGCCCTTGTGAGCCCGGGCCGCGTGCGCACCGAAGGTCTCACCGTGGTCCGAAGTGAAGACCACCAGCGTGTTGTCGTCCACCCCGCGCTCCTTGAGCGTGGCCATCAGCCGGCCGAAGTGGTGATCCACTTCGCTGCACATGGCGTAGTAGCCCAGGGTCATGCGTCGATTCTCAGGGGTATTTGGCAGCTGACCACGCGGGACTATTTCGTCCTCGTTGTAGAGCGCCTTGAACTCCTCGGGCGCGTCGAAGCCCCAGTAGTTCCCGGGATTGCCGCCGCCATGGTTGTGCGGGGCATGCCACGACACGAACAGGCAGAACGGATCATCAGGCGTCACGGTCTCGAGGAACGCCAAAGCCTGGTCGGCCTGCCCCTTGGTCTCCCACTCGTTGAACATCACCTTCTCACCATCTTCGGTCCAGTAGTAGCAATGGTCGGGGTGGTAGTTGACGTGGCAGTTGTTGGAGAGGAACAGGTCGTCGAAGCCGTGCCGATCCGGCCCGGCCGGGATGGGCCGATCGCGCTCGCCGCCATAGAGGTGCCATTTGCCGACATACCCCATGCGGTAGCCCGCATCGCGCAGCACGTGCCCGATCCCCGGGCCGATCTCCTCCTCGGTCAAAAGCCGGCGGTCGTTATCGAAGCAGTTGTTGTAGAGCGGATGCCGGCCGGTAATCAACATGGAGCGATACGGCGTGCAGACCGGGCAGTTGGAAACCGCATGCTCAAACCGCATGCCCTGTTCGGCCAGCGCATCCAGGTTAGGTGTCTTGATCTGCGGATTCCCTGCACATCCCAGCATGTCGAACGACTGCTGGTCGGAAAATACGAATAGGATATTGGGTTGTTTCATATGCTTCTTCTCTTACTCGGTTATCGATAGCGGGCGACGCCCACTCGCTATGCACTCGGCACAATCGCACCATGCTTACGAAGCATGGCGTGAATATCCTTCAAAGGCACGCTCAACGGGGTTGTCGCTCCCGCTTCTGCCAGCGCTGCCGCCGCACCGGCAGCCTGCCCCATCGCCATGCAGGAGGCCTGAACCCGTAGCCCGGAGTTTGCCAGGCGGTCGCTCGATACGCATCGGCCCGCAACGATGAGATTGCGACTGCCCTTTGGGATGAGGGCACGCAGAGGAACGGTGGGAACGGTCCCGGGCTTGAGCGGTTTCGGGCGCACCCCGCTCTTGGTGTGCAGGTCAACCGGGTAGAAGGCATTGCACACCGCATCCTCAAACACCCGGCCCGAGGTGTAGTCATCCACGGTGATCATCGTTTCACCTTGAATACGATAGCTTTCGCGGAAGCTGGTCTCGGGTTGCCGGTGCAGCAACCGCGCCTTGCCCTCGGCCGCGCGGACCTTGGCCAGCAGATCCTTGCGCCCCTTCAGATTGGCCGCCGTCACCGTGCGGGAACTGGTCGAATCCGCCCCATGCACGTAGATCGACTGAATCACCCCTTCGCGTCCAGGCTGATAGGGTTTACCCAGCCGGAAGAGAATCGATCCAGGTTGTGTCTCGTCTTCACGAAGTCGCGGGAAATCCAGCAAGCCGACCACTTCCGCACCCCCCGTGCAGTCAACGATCTGCCGGCACAGAACACGACGCCGTGTGCCAAACCCGCCACATTCCATCTGCCACCCCTTCTCGGTTCTGGTGATGGCCTGAGGAAATTCGTAATAGGCGATTTCAACGCCCGCCTGCTCGCACTTCTCTTCGGCGAGTAGTGGATAGAGAAACTGGTTAACCTTTACCTGATTCGTCGGGTGATGCTTCGGCACCTTCGAGAAATCGGGCAACGTTCCGCCATCCAATTCCACGCTCTCCTTGACCAGTTCCCAGCCAATCCCAGCAATAACCTGCTTCCCCCAGGCGTCGAAAAGCCCGGGGAATGCCACGCCGCCCGTTGTCGTGGTCCCGCCCAGTTGGGGCCCCCGCTCGACCAGCAGTGTTCTCGCGCCGGATCGTCCCGCCTGAATTGCGGCAATCGTCCCGGCGGTCCCGCCACCCACGACCAACACATCGACTTCATTCGTAATCATCTCGTTACACTCTTCTTTCTCCTGCGACGCAGGGGCAAGAGTCTCGGCCGCGGCCTTTGTCGAAGCAGCAAACGCAATACCGGCAGTAGAGTACTGAATAAACTCACGTCTTCCTATCGTACTTTTCTCTTTCATCCTGCGCTCCTTTGGCTCAGTCACCGCTGCAGTTCCAGTTTCAACGCCCGCACGTGTGGCATGGCATCGCCAGGCATCGTTAGCGCTCTCAGTATAAACGTGGCAGGGCCTCTCGTTAGTGCAATGTTTCCACATTCCATGAGTGCGAATTCCTTCTCGTAGCTCTCATCCCTCGGATACCGGTCAAAGCCACGCAACTCGGGGCGGTTGAACTCCACGTCGACCTGGAACTCACACCTGCTTGCCCCAGCATCTCCCAGGTAGGGCGGGCAGTCCCTTGCCCGCCGAGGCGCATCCGAATTTCCCACACACTCAGCGGCAAACCGACTGCCCAGCTGGCCGTTGTGGGCGGAATACATGACGCCAACTCTATACGTGCCCGCGGTCTCAACATCGACATGCCAGAGCAGTGAGTCATTCAGGTCATGCCAATCGCAGATCCATGAGCAGTTCGGATGAATGCTACTGCGCTTCAATGTCCCCTGCAGCTCGGCGTCTTGTGTCTGCAGATAGGTCACCGGCCACGCCTTATAGCCCACAGGGATCACTGCATTCTGAACCATGGGCGGGAACTCAGCGAAAAGGGCATCCAGCTCGCCCTTCATTGCTCCAGCGCGCTCGGGTTGATCATCCGCCACGTCGGCGGTCTCACCGATATCCCTGGTGATGTTGTACAGCTCACCATTGTTGTGATAGCGGTAGTCGCCCTGCCTTATGCTGGCAGCCTTGCGCCTGGGGGAGATGGTATAGACAGAACGGTCGGGCAACAGTTCTCCGTCACAGAGCACGCCCGTCAGATCAATCCCGTGGATTGGCTTGTCGGGGGTCGCCTCGACACCGCAGAGCGCACAGAGCGTCGGCAAGAAGTCCGTGGAGGATGCCACCTGCGCCACATCTGTGTTGGCCGGGATTCTGGCCGGGAAGGTAATGGAGCATGGCGTGCGCACGCCGCCTTCATAGGTAGAGCCCTTGATACCCCGTAGCCCGCCGTTCCAGCGGTTGCTGTTGGGGCCGTTGTCGGAGAGATAGACCACGATCGTATTGTCGTAGATCCCCAACTCTTTCAATCTCGCGATAACCCGCCCCACATTCCAGTCAATGTTCTCGCACATGGCCAGGGCGCACCGGGTCACGTCATCAATCTCGTTCTCGGGAACCGTGGCCTTCTGAACAATCGCCATCCCGGCGAATTTCTCGAAGTACTCATCAGGCGCCTGCCATGGCGAATGCGGGGTGTTCAGCGGCAGATAGCAGAAGAAGGGATCATCTTTGTACTCCGAAATGAAGTCCATGGCATGGGCTGTCAGAACGTCCGGCAGATAGCCGGTCGACTTGTACTCCCTGCCGTTGTGTTCGATGGTGCTGTCGAAGTAGTGGCTCCAGTGGCCGCAGCAAAAGCCGATGAACTCGTCGAATCCCCTCGCACAGGGATGGTAGGGATATTGGATGCCGCTGTGCCATTTACCGAAGCAACCCGTGGCATAACCCGCCTCTTTGAACAGGTCGGAGAGAAGCGTTTCATCGAGGTTGAGGCGCTCGGCCCCTTCGCACACGCCGCTGACACCGGTAAAGGGAAAGTAGCGGCCAGTGAGGATCTCGGCCCGTGTCGGAGCGCATAGCGGTTGTACGAAGAACTGGTTCATCGTCGCGCCGTCTGCGGCCAGCGCATCGATGTTGGGTGTATCCAGCATCTTGTTGCCGGTCCGGCTCAAGTCCCCGTACCCCTGATCATCGGTGAGAATGAAGACCACGCTTGCCCGCCGGGGAGGGTTTACGCCAACGACTCTATGACCCATTTGTTGCCTCTTCCTATCTGTGCTGTCAGCCTTGTTCCGAGAGCATGACCTTGGCGAGCTCGCGAGTGTAGTCGAGTTTGGCCAGCTGCACGGAAAGTGGGCGGCCATGGGCGTCGCCACCGACTTCGAAGTTGAAGAGACCTTCGTAGCCGATGCTGCGCAGCGTCTCGGCGAAGCCCTCCCATTTGATCGTACCGAGGCCGTAGGGCAGAATGTGGTTGTCCGTCTCCCCCATGTTGTCGGCGATGTGCAGGGCTTTCAGCCGATCACCGGACCATTCAGCGAACGCACGCCAGTGTCCGCCGGTCAGGTTGAGATGGCCCGTGTCCATGCAGACACAGAGATCGGGCGAGTCAATCGTATCCACCAGGTGCATCGTGTCCTCGTAATGCCACGAGTTCTCCAGGCACAGCGTCAGGGGGGTGCCGGCGATGTGCGCCAGCAGTTCCTGCAGAACCTCCGCACTCAGCTTCAGCGTGTCGGACCGCTCCCAGCCCTGCTTCCATAGCCGCTCCCCGCCGGGATGCATCACACCGGCCTTAACACCAACGGCCACAAAAAAGTCGCACCAGCGTTTCATGTTATCCAGGACCGCCTGTCTTTCCGCACTGCCATCGGGCTGGCTGATGTCAGCGCCCAAGTCGAAGTGCGCCTGCGGAAAGGCAAAGCCATGATCCGCTGCGAACGCCTTGAACTCGGAGCCCACGCTCTCGCCATCGCCTCGTTTGAGGAGCTCCCAGCCATGTTCACTCGAAAGCTCAGCAGCCCGGAAGTCATGCTCCACAAGCGTCTTGACCATCTCTTCCGGCGGCAATTCCACCAGAAACGAACTCCACACCGATATACGCATCATCACTTTGTCCTACCTTTGCTTCCCTGCCACAGCTCTTCCTACAGTCGTCCTGACAAAGAGTTTTGCGTCTCTTCCTGCAATTCTCAGGGCTGTATCTTCCTGTAGGGAAAGTTCTTTGCCTGTAAACACACCGACGTAGTCGCCACTACCGGTGAGATTCACGTCCTGTTCCTCCTTGGAGCTGTTGACCACACTGATAAACTCCGGGCTCCCTGACGTCCCGCCGATGGCGTCTACGCGCACAGAGCCCCCTGTAGCATCAAGGTTTGAGCCTATGCTGCTTTCGCCGAGAAAACCATGCAGGAAATCCAGGAGGTCCTGGGGTCAGCCCTTAAAATAATAAATAAGAGTAATCTAGCTGTCGCCACGGCCATTCCGTTGAAGCGATGTCAACTCGGCCTCAATGGCCTTCACCGAGCGTGCCAGCTTGCGATTGC
>JABGQM010000009.1 GCA_018648805.1 Verrucomicrobiota bacterium | reverse complement strand
TTCTCTCGGAGACGGGGGCTATGAATAACTCTCAGAGAGGAACATACCAGTGTATCCGAGTAAGGGTGGCGGTTAAGGGTGGTGGTTAAGGGTATGGAGGTACTCACACTTACTCGTACACTTCGTCGACACTCTTAACCGGATACCCTTAACCGACCAGCTTCGTCCGCTCCCTGGTCAGACGATTTCGGCAATGGCAGAACGTCCTACATGCGACCACAACCCAGCGCACTAACAACGGGTACAGACAGGCCACCAGCGCTGTGCTAGAGTGCCGCCTATCCAAATGGAGAAACTTGATGCCCACAACCAAACCGCCCTCGACCCCCACGCCCGCCTATCTCTGGTTTGACACAGAGTTCACCTCGCTTGAGGCCAGCCAGGCGCGTCTGCTGCAGGTGGCCCTGCTCGTGACCGACAGCCACCTCAACCGCCTGAATCCTCCTGAAGACGACCTGAATATCTGCATCGCCCTCGAACCGGATGCCCCGGTAAGCGGTTGGGTGGAGGAAAACCTGGCCGACCTGCTCCTGCGCTGCCGATCTGAAGCCGCGATTCCCGTGGCTGACGCCGATCGCCAGCTGGCCGCCCTGGTCGACACGGCCATCGGCCGCGCCGCCAAAGACATTGCCGACCGGCCTGTTCTGGCCGGCAATGCTGTGCATATGGACCTGCTCATGGCGCGTCTGTTCCTGCCCGAATTCGAGAAGCGCCTGCACTACCGGCTGCTGGATGTCTCCACCCTCAAGATCTTCTGGAACGACACCCACCCCGACCAGCCCTTTGACAAGGACGCACCCGGCGTGGTGGCCGCCAACCTGCCACCCGGTATCGCACCACCGGCTGGCGAAGCCCACGATGCCTACTACGACATTCACGCCTCCCTGGCCGAAATGAATTGCTACCGTACCCGACTCCTGGCATGATCTGTCGAGCCATACTTCCCGTCGCCGCCCTGCTGGCCGTCACCCTTGCGGCAGCAGCCGAAGAAACGACGCCCGCGACCACCAACCCGGTGCATGCGGCCGCCTCCTATATCATGAAGGCCTGCACGAAATCCGGGCAGTTTCGCTACCGCATCAATACCGATCCGACCGTGCGCGTGACCCCCAAGTACAATATGCTGCGCCACGCCGGAACCATCTATGCCCTGGCCAGCTATGATGAACGCTACCCCTCGCCGGCGGGACTCGCCACGCTCACGCGTGCGGTGGACTTTATGCAGCGCTATGCCATCGGCGGCGTCGGCAGCCAGACCAACATGCTGGCCGTCTGGTCGCGTCCCCACATCAGCGGCAGCGATGATCCCCTGCAGGCCAAGCTGGGCGGGGCCGGTCTCGGCCTCGTGGCCCTCCTCAGCGCGCGCCGCGCCGGCGTGCCCCACATCGAGATCACCACCTTGCGCAAGCTGGCGCGTTTCATTCTCTTTATGCAGGATGAGGATGGACGCCTCGTGGCCAAGTATGTGCCCTCCCAGGGCGGCCGCTGCGACAACTGGGTCTCGCTCTACTATCCCGGCGAGGCCGCGCTGGGTCTGGTGATGCTCTATGAGATCGAGCCCAATCCGGAGTGGTTGGACGGTGCCACCCAAGCCTTGACCTACCTGGCCCGCTCACGCGAAGGGGAGAAGGAGCTACCGGCGGATCACTGGGCCCTTCTTGCCACACACCGCCTGCTGCAGCTGACCCGGTCGTACGAGAGATCGCGCGAGGATCCGCTCCTGCGCCGGCATGCCAACCGCCTGTGTGACAGCATCCTGGCCGGGCGCATTTCAGGCACACGCTATACCGGATTCACCGGTGACGGCCGCATCTGCCCCACCGCTACCCGGATGGAGGGCCTTATCGCCGCCCTGCCCCTGCTCTCCGATCCGCGTCTCAAGGCCCGCGCCCTGCATGCCGTGACCAAGGGGGCCGTTTTTCTGCGCCATACCCAACTCAAGACGGAGCCGTGGGAGGGGGCCTGGACGCGCGCGGCGACGAAACTGCCGGCCGACTATCCCAACCTTCCCGACAGTTTCAACCGACGTGCCACCGAGATCCGGATCGACTATGTCCAGCATGCCCTCTCAGCGCTGCTGATGTATGAGGCGCTGGTAACTGGCAACTGATCGCGGCCTTGTCCTCCATCTAGTCCTCCATCTAGTCCTCCATCTAGTCCTCCATAGCCCGCAGGGCGACGGAGGAAGCCCGCAGGGCGACGGAGGAAGCCCGCAGGGCGACGGAGGAAGCCCATAGGGCGACAGAGGAAGCCCATAGGGCGACGGCGGATCACTGCTCACTGCCCACTGCCCACTGCTCACTTCCCCTCCCCCTCCCCCTCCCGACCCAGTTCGGCACTGGCACGTTCAAGCGTGTGTCGCTCCTCGTAGGTTAAGCTACCCACCCCGTGCGTCAGGATCTTGTCGAGCAGGCCATCGATGGCTTCAGGCGTCGGGGGCAGATCCATCTCCTGATCTGAAGGGACGTTCCAGTGGACCTCCAGGCGTGGCCGCCGCCGCGCCACACGCAGCGCCCCGCCCACCACATCGGCCAGTGAACGCCGTAAGCGACCGTTGCGTCCTGTCCGCGCCTGGCGCAATAGCTGATATCCAAACCAGTACCCCGCCAGCCCTCCGGCCAGATGGGCCGAGTGGGCAATGTTGCCGCCCCAGAACATCAAGCCAAACGACACCACCCCCAGTCCGAACGCCATCGTGCGCGCCTTCAGTGTCACGGGAAAGAGGAAGAACAGCAACAAGGTGATCGGCCGATTGGGAAACAGCGCCGCAAACATTCCGATCAGACCGAACACGCCGCCGGATGCTCCGATGCAGTAGGAGCCCTCGCTCATGAGCAGCCAGCCCAGACCGCCCATGATGCCGCTCCCCAGATAGAGCCATACAAAACGGCGTGCCCCCAGGATCCGCTCCAGCTCGCGCCCGAACATGAACACCACGAGCATGTTGAGCAGAATGTGCAGAAACCCGCGGTGCAGAAACATGTAGGTCACCAGCTGCCAGACATGGCCCCGCTGCAGATCATGCAGGTTCAGGCCGAACCAGTCGCTCATGGTGCGATACGGATGGGTATCGAATAGTAGCTGGAGCACGAACACCGCAATCGTCAGCGTCAGAATCCAACGCGTAACGGGCGGCAACCGTGTCCGCTCAGCCCCATCTCTGCGTTCTGCAAACATGGCGCTCATTATGCCACCCTTTGCGCCAGAGGCAATTTTTTCCCCTTGCACCGACTGAATGAATATGATTATATTCGCTCATATTCACTCAGAACCAATCATCAATGATCAACACCCATTCCAAAGATCTGGCACCGGAACGTCTCGACAAGATTGCGCACATCCTGCGTGAACACCACGTTGTGCGCGTTCAGGAGCTGTGCGACAGCATGGGGGTTTCGCCGGCCACGGTGCGGCGCGACCTGACCGAAATGGAGGCGCGCGGCCTGATCCGCAAAGTACACGGTGGCGCGGTCGCGGTGGATGCCCGGCTTGATGAACCCCTCTTTGATGACAAGACGGCCGTCCACGTTGATGAGAAGCAGCGCATTGCCCATGCCGCACTCGACCTGATCGGCACCCATGACAGCATCTTCCTGGATGGCGGCAGCACGGTCCTGGCCCTCGCGGCCCTGCTCGGTGAGATGCGCCGGCTAACCGTTGTGACCAACTCGCTGCGTGTGGCCAGTGCCCTCTCGGGCAGCAAGCCGCGTGTCATCGTGATTGGTGGCGAGCTGCGTGCCCTCAGTGAGACCTTTGTGGGGCCTCTGACCGGGCTCATGATCGAGAAGCTGCATGTTGACACGGCCTTCATGGGCACGATCGGCCTGAGTCTCGGCAAGGGGCTCACCACCACCGACCCGCGTGAGGCCTACACCAAGCAGCGCATCATCGAGAGCGCCAACCGGGTCGTCCTCATGGCCGACAGCAGCAAGGTCAATACGGTCTCGTTCGTGGGCTTCAGCCCTGTCAGCGGAGTCGACACGCTGATCACCGACAGCGCGGCATCCACGCGTGACGTGCAAGCATTCCGCAAAGCCAATCTGACCGTAACCACGGTCTAGCGAGCCACACCATTCACCCCTGCGTGCCGGTATCGTCTTCCACTGCCAGAACTGGAGGTGGCCTGCCCTCAGGCCGCAGGAAAGCGGGGTGAGGGCACCCCGCCTCCAACAGCCATTTCTACGCCTTCTACACACCCAGGCGGGTGATTCGCTGCAGCTCGCCGTTGGTGTAGTTGTGCTTCACCGTATGGCCCGCTAGCGGGACGATGCGCTCGTGCACGGCATCGATAATCCATTCAGCCTGCGGATAATATTCCTTCTCCATCTCAGCCGCCGGCGAGATCCAGTTCCTGGCGCCCACCACCACCGGCGGTGCATCGAGCTGGTCGAAGCAGAGCGTCGTGATGTTGGAGGCAATCGTATGCAGCATGGAGCCGCGTTCGACAGCGTCGGACGCCATGACGAGGCGACCGGTCTTCTTCACGGAGGCCACGATCTTGTCGTAGTTGAGCGGATTGACAAAGCGCAGGTCGATAAGCTCGACCTCCATGCCGTACTTCGCCTTCATCTCCTCGACCACCTTGAGGCCGCTGTAGAGCACGGGGCCCACGGTGACCAGGGTCAGGTCCTTGCCTTGCGTGCGCACGGCCGGCTCACCTTCCTCGGTCTCATAGTACCCTTCGGGCACGCCAGCCTCTTCGAACATCTCGCCCACACCGTAGGTCTTCTGCGATTCGAAGAAGACCACCGGGTCGGTGCCTGCCAGCGCGAGGTTGAGCATGCCCTTGGCATCGTGGGGCGTCGCCGGATAGTAGACCTTCAGACCCGGGATGTGATTGACCATGGCGGTCCAATCCTGCGAGTGCTGTGCGCCATACTTGTTGCCCACTGAAACGCGGAGCACCAACGGCATCTTGAGGATGCCGGCCGACATGCTCTGCCACTTGGAAATCTGGTTGAAGATTTCATCGCCGGCACGCCCCATAAAGTCGCAGTACATCAGCTCGGCACACACCCGGCCACCGCTAAGCGCATAGCCGCAGGCGGAGCCCACAATGGCGCCCTCAGAAATAGGCGAGTTGAATAGACGGTGATAGGGGATGGCCTCGGTGAGTCCACCATAACACGCAAACGCCCCACCCCAGTCGCGATTCTCTTCGCCATAGGCCACCATCGTGGGATCGGTGTAGAAGCGGTGGATCATCGCTTCAAATATCGCATCACGATAGGTGAAGAGCTGGTTGGCCTTGTAAGGCTTACCGTCTGCATCAAACGCAAAACGCTGCTTCTTGGCCAGCTTTTTAACGCGGGCGTTGTCGGCCATCTTCTCGAGCACTTCCGGCGTGCGGTCGTCAAACGCCTCAACCTTCTGGTTGGAGAACATGACATTTTCGATGATGTTGATATCGCTGTAGGGCGACACACTCTCATCGGTCGCCAGTTTCATGGCTTTGCTGACCTTGGCGGTCACGGCTGTCTTCATGGCGTCGGCATCGGCCTGACTGATGGCCTTATTGGTGATGAGATACTCGCCGAACTCCTTAACACAGTCCGCGGCTTCCCATAGCTGCATTTCCTCCTTCGAGCGGTACGAAGAGGCATCCGAAGGCGAGTGACCCGACATGCGGTAGGTCACCACGTCCAACAAGGCGGGGCCCTTACCGGCCAACAGGACGTCCTTCTGGCGCTGTGTGGCGTCCGCCACGGCCAGGGGGTTGTAGCCGTCAACACGCTCGGCATGCATCTGATCGGGGTTGATACCCGCACCGATACGGGCCAGCTTATCGTACCCCATCGTTTCGCCGCTGGTTTGTCCGCCCATGCCGTAGTGGTTGTTCATGATATTGAACAGCACGGGAGGCGAACCGAACTCATCGGCCCACAGATCGCGATACTGATCCATGGCCGCCATCCAGAAACCTTCCCACACCGGACCGCAACCGAGGGCGGCATCACCGATGTTGGCAATCACAATACCCGGCTTACGATTGATCAACTTGAACATCGCCGATCCGACAGATATATCGCCCGATCCACCGACGAGGGCGTTATTGGGCATGGATCCGAAGGGAATGAAGAAGGCGTGCATCGAGCCGCCCAAGCCCTTGTTGAACCCGGTCTGACGGGCAAAGATCTCGGCCAGTGTACCGTAGAGTACGAAGTCTTCCGCTAGGTCCTTTACGCTCGTGTGTGAGCCATCCTTTACGACGCTGACCGTTGCACCATCAAAGAACTCATCCATAATGGTGGTAAGTTGCGCGTCATCAAGTTTGCTGACGGCCGACAGGCACTTGGCCAGAATCTCACCGTGCGAGCGGTGGGAGCCGAAGATGTAGTCATCGGTATCCAGGTTCACCGCCTGGCCAACGGCGGCGGCTTCCTGCCCGATCGAGAGGTGGGCCGGTCCGGGGTGATTGTACTCCATGCCTTCGTAGGAGCCCTGAACCTTGATTTCATTGAGCATGGTTTCGAATTCACGAATGACGAGCATGTCGTAATACATCTTCACCAAGCGCTCTCTGCCGTAGGTCGCTTCTTCCTTCTTGTAGTCCGACTTGTACTGGTTGACAGGGATCGGCTTGAAGGTGATCTCATCTGCTTTGCGTGCCTCTTTGGGGCACACTATCTGGGCTTTGGGCATCGTCTCTCTCCTATTTAAACGTTACTTAAAACTGGAACATTGCACTTCGAATGACTTCACCGACGGTGGGATGCGGGAAGATGATCTCCTGCACATCCGTTACTCTCAATTCTGCTTCGATCATGGCGGCGACGCCCCAGATGATTTCCGAGCAGATGCCGCCAAACATATGAACACCGAGCAACACGTCGGTATCCGCATCCTTGACCACCTTTACGGAGCCCGGGCCCCTCTTCCCGTTCTCGGCAAGGAAGCGTCCGCTCATAATCAAGGGCAGGGAGGCGGTCTCAACCGTGTGCCCTGCTGCTTTGGCCTCGGCCTCGGTCATGCCGCATCCGGCAATCTCCGGCATCGAATAGACCGCCCACGGAATCGCGTTGGTGCGGAACCGGTCTTGCTTCCCTAGAATCGTGTTGAGTGCCACTTCGCCCATGCGGGTTGCGGAGTGCGCCAACTGCGATTTACCGGTTACGTCGCCAATGGCATAGACGTTCGGCAGGTTCGTGCGCTGCTGGTCATCGGTCTTGATGCCACGGCGATCGAAATCAAGACCGGCCGCCTCAAACCCCATATCCTTCAGGTTGGGTGCGCGTCCCACCGACATCAGAACGATGTCGGCATTGATCGACTTCTCCTCACCCGCCGGGGTGGTGTATTTCACGTCGTGACCCTCAATCGCCGTCACGCGGCAGCCAAGATTAAAATCAACCTTGCCCTTGAGCGCCTTGCGGAAGGCGGCCGCCTGCTGGTCGTCCATGAAGGGGATGATCTCATCGAGCATCTCGATGACGTCGACGGTGACCCCCAGGCTGCTGAAGAAGCTTGCAAACTCAACGCCGATCACGCCGCCACCGATCACCACCAGGGACGTCGGCATCGTCTCAACGCTCAGGATCTCTTTGCTGGTCATCACATGCGGCTGGTCGGCGCCGGGGATCGGCGGCACAAACGGTGAACCGCCCGTGGCGATCACCACGTTCTCACCTTCGTAGACCGTCTCCTCGACTTGAACCCGGCGCGAGCCCAACAGTGTGGCTTCACCGAAGACCACGTCGACCTTGCTACGCTTCATCATAGCGGCGACACCGCCGCGAAGCGTTTCGATTACCTCCTGCTTCCAGGCCATCGCCTTGGAGAGGTCGAACGACACATCGCCGGTGGTCACGCCAAACTCCGGTGCTTCCTTGGCATGCACATAGTGCTTGGCTGAATTAAGCAGTGTCTTGGTTGGTATGCAGCCCCAGTTGAGGCACACCCCGCCGAGATGCTGCTTCTCGATGAGCAAGACCTTCTGGCCCTTGTGCCCTGCCCGCTCGGCCATCTCATAGCCACCCGGTCCCGCACCAATAATAATAATGTCGTACATCAAAATCTCTCCGTTCGTCATTCCCTAGCCTGCCAACGTCAGCTCGAAGGCCGACAGTTTCTGCCGTAACGCTGCCAGGAACTTCGCCCCCGGCGCACCGTCGACCGCATTGTGGTCGATCGTGAACGAGAAGCCCATGTGTGGCACAAACTCAACATCGCCGCCCTTCATGACCGGTTTCGGTTGAATCGAGCAGACGCCGAGGATCCCCACCTCCGGAGCATTCAGGATGGGCGTGAAGCTCTCGACGCCGCTGGCCCCCATGTTGGTGACCGTGAAGGTGCCGCCGACCAGTGAATCCGGACCGATCGTGCCGTCGACAGAGGCCGACGCGAGCCGCTTGGCCTCAGCGGAAAGCTGTTTGAGGCTCATCAGGTTGGCGTAGCGAATGACCGGGACGGTCAGACCACGCGGCGTATCGACCGCCAGCCCCAGATGGACGTTGTCGTATCGCACGATCTTGTCGCCCAACCAGTGCGCGTTGAATTCGGGGAACTCGACCAGTGTCTTAACTGTGGCATAGAGCACGATATCGGTAAGGTTGATACCGCCCACACCGGCGGCTTCGGGAGCCGCCTTGCACTTCTTGCGGAAGGCCATCATGGAGCGGGCATCGGCCGGCGCGTTGATCGTAAGCTGCGACGTGTTCTGCAGCGACGCCATCATGCGGCTGGCCACCACTTTGCGCACGCCCTTGACGGGGATTTCAGTGGTCTGGCCCGGAAAGTCCATCGACGCCACAGCAGCACCCACGGCTGCAGGGGCCACGGCCATCAGGTCTGCAGACAGCACGCGCCCGCCGATCCCGCTTCCAGAAGCAGGAATCGTGAGCCCCTCTGCCGCAGCCTTAGCCTGCGCCGCCAGCGAGACCGGAGCCACCTGTGCGGCAGCAACATCACGCTCGATGACGCGCCCATTCGGTCCGGAACCAGGCACCGAAGCAATAGTCACGCCCTTCTTGGCCGCAAGATTCTTGGCACGCGGCGACGCACCCACGGACGCACCACGCGCCAGAACCGGAGCGGGAGCCGCAGAAGGAGCTGCGACCTCGGCCGCTTCCTTCGCTTCGTTATTCGATAGTCCTTGTTCAGCATTCTGCGGTTCCGGCTCGCCGTCCGAAGGACGCAGAGCCGAGACATCCTCGCCTGGCGCGCCGATGGCGGCAATGACCTTGAGGACCTCTACATCGGCATCGACGGGATAAAAGATACCCAGCATGGTTCCCGCTACGGTCGCTTCGACTTCAAAGGTCGCCTTATCCGTCTCCACGTCGCAAATCGGCTGTCCCTGGGAAACGACGTCGCCCTCGTTCACCTTCCATTCAATGATAATGCAGGACTCAACAGACTGTCCTTGCCGCGGCATCAATACTTCTGTGGCCATAATAGTGTACTCCTCTTGGACCTTACGCTTTGACGATACGCACCCCGGCGCTCGTCAGTTTCTCTTCATATTCTTCAGTCAAATCACGGTCGGTTACGAGTGCATCAACACCGTCGAAGGGCAAGATGCGTGCGAATCCCGGCTTGCCACATTTGTCGGAAAGGGTGAGCACAATGACTTGATCGGCCTGATCGGCCATCTTACGCACCAGGTCGGCGCTCTCCACAAAGTGAGCCGTGAAGCCCTGCTTCACCGAGGCACCATCAATCCCGATAAAGGCCTTGGACACGTGAAACTGGTCGAGTGCCGCCAGAGCCATAGGGCCCACAACGCCCTCTTCCTCCGGACGAAACTCACCCCCCACAAGCGTAACGCGCAAGTGCGGGTTGGTGCGGGCATAGACCAGCACCAGCGTATTGTTGGTGACGATGTGCACATCGCGCTTTCCCAACAGGTACTTGGCAATCAATGCGGTCGTGGTTCCGGCAGAAATAATGGCCGTATCGCCATCCTCGATCATGGCGGCGGCCGCTTTGGCGACAACGCTCTTGTGTGCTTTGCCGGCGCGCATACGCTCAAGGATCTTGGGGTGCTGGGACGGAACGGCACCGCCATGCGTGCGTACAAGCAGGCCTTCCGCCTCCAATGCGACCAGATCGGCACGTGCGGTGACGACGGTTACACTCAACCGTTTGGCGAGTTCAGAGACGCTAACGCTCCCCCCCTCCATCAGCATGTCGAGGATCACGGCCCGTCGCTCTATAAGCGTTGCAGTCACCTGCTTCTAACCACCCTTCTGCTTTTCTTCTCCTTGCGATTGGCTATGTTTATACCTTTTATATCGTTTCTATCAACCTTTTTTTCTGAAACCTTTTTTAGGGCTCTGACTATAGGCAGCCCGCGAAGGGCCAGTAGGGCATCCACCAGCCCCCATCTGCCGGTACAGTCTTCCACTGGCCAGAACTGGAGGTGGCCTGCCCCAGGCCGCGGGAAAGCGGGGTGAGGGCACCCCGCCTCCAGCTCCCTAGCCACCCGCCTCCAGCTCCCTAGCCACCCGCCTCCAGCTCCCTGGCCACCCGCCACCTGCCACTCGCCACTGCGGCGATTCCTCGCCGCTGACACGGGACGGTTCACCTTGAGATGAGGCCCGCATCTCGCGTATGATGAGGGTCTCATGATTCGAGAGCATCGCGTAACACACAACCTGGTGGCTGCGGCCGCCGGCTTACTCCTGGCCTTGTGGGTTTTCACTCACGCCGACTTGCTGTGCGCAGCGCCCGACACCCTCATTAGGTTCACACTGACCGGCTGCTTTGCGCTCCTGATTCTGCTGCGTCCCAAACCGGAACACGCCCTCCCGGCTCTGCCGCTTGCGCTTGTCCTTACGGCGGGGCTGCTCGGTGTCGCGCTGCATACTGTCGGCATCGTTTTCGTCGTGCACCAGCTTGAGTGGATCGGCCTGCTGGCCGTGGTGGGCGCCTGCCTGGCCCGGGCCCTGCCGCCCCACAGCGCACGTGATGCCCTCAAGGCCCTCTTCCTCCTCTACTGGGCCCATCCCCTGCCCTCCCAGCTGTTGGGCGGCTTTCAGATCACGATGCAGCAGCTCTCTGTCACGGGGGCCGAGTGGCTGCTGCACACACTCAACGTGCGCGTCTGGGCCGACGGTCTTGTGCTTAAGAGCGGCCCCCACATCTACGAAGTACCGGTCTGGTGCAGCGGCATGCGTACCGCCACGACCGTGTTCCTACTCGCGATCGGGCTGGGCGTGGTCAAGCGGCTCGCCCTTCACCAAAAGGTTCTTGCCGTGGCGGCGGCGCTCCTGCAGGCCATTGCGCTCAACGTGGTGCGCATCTCGGCCATGGTCTTGCTCGTGCCCCAACTCAACGCTGTGAGCAGCGTGGACTTTCTACACAACACCACCGGCGTGGTCGTGATCGCGGCCGTCTTTCTGGTCTACCTCGAAATGGAGATCATGCGCCGTACCAAGCACAGAACCGACCGCCGTGCCGGGGAGCTCAACCCCGACCTGGCGGACATCTTGAATGAACACCCGCCTTTCTGGCGGCGCGTGGTCAATCATCCAGGTGGAATCGCGACCGTCCTGATCATCCTGCTTATAGTCGGGTTTCTCGGCAACAAGCACCGTCCCAGTCACCGCACCGCCATGTATCGCGGCGTTGCGGAGGCCCTGCGCGACGGCGGTCATCTGGCCGATGCGGAGCGTCTCGGCTGGGAGGTCTATGCCATGGCCCCGCACGACATCGCGTGGGAGTCTGCTATGCTACGCCTGCTGGTGATGCGCGGCAAGTACAGCGAGGCACTCGACCGCCTGGCCATGCTCCCCCCGGATGAAGGACAGCATGAGGTCGAGCGCCGCATCCTGAGCGCCTACTCGCTCATGGGCCTGCAGCAACACGAGCAAGCTCGCGCCCTGATTGAGGAGCTACCCGCCCCCGTGCGCGATGAGGATCCACGCGTGGCCATGATCCTGGCCGAGATGGCCTACCATGCCGACAGCCCGGCGGAGGTGGCGCAGCGCGTCATCACGGCGGCCCAGTGGGGCCCCAACATACGCCGCATTCGAGCGCTCTACCCCTACCTGCGCCTGTCGCGCGAGTGGACAGCCATCTCCGAAACCGACCCGCGCACCGCCTACCCCGACCCGGTGCAGGCCCTCTCCGCCGCCGAGGCCTTCATGAACCTCAACCGGGTCATGGATGTTGCCTCGCTGACGCGACGCGCGGTCGATACCTGGCCGCACGATCCGCGCCTGCTGGCACCGCTATTTTACCTGACAGGGAAGCGCCCGGACGGCGGCTGGGAGCCGCACTATGCCGCGCACCTGCGTGGCTGCCTGCCCACCATGCAGGATCCGGATGTGCTCTACGCGCTGACCCACAATACGTTCCAGCTGCTCCGGCCCGATCTGGCCTGGTCGATCTATGACCGGATCAACACGATTGACCCGACCTACCCGGGCCTGGCCATGATGGCCGTGCGCTACGGCAGCAAGTGGTTCGACTTCCGACGACGCTTCCTGGGGGTGCCGGCCGGGCATGCGTGGGAGTCGATCAATCTGAAAGCCTACTATCACGTCGGCCTGCTAACCCCCATGTGGGACTACGTGTGCCGCACCGTCCCGCTGGGCGATACGTTGAGCGTTGTCGACGTCGTGTCGGTGCGCAAGCGCCTGCTCAAAGAGGTGTTGCTGCAGTTCAACGCGCTAGCCGAACAGGACACGCTCTCCCTCGCCATGCGCTACGAGTATGCCTTTGCGCGCGAGATCGACAAAGACCTCGATGGCGCACGGACCCTCCTCGCCGCTATCGCGGATGACTATCCGGCGCAGACCGAAACCGCCCGCATCGAGCTCTCGGCCATGTATGAACGCAAGGGTGACTGGCAAAATATCTATGAGACCCTTCGCACCTACCTGGACACTAATGACAAGCCGCAACTGGGTGTCCTTATGCGGCTGGCCACAGCCCAGCACAACCTGCACCTGGGCCTGGGAGCCCTGCATACGGCCCGCCAATGCCTGCACCATTTTCCAGAGAGTCCCGAGGCCGCCGGCGTGCTCTCGATGGTGCTGCGCGCCTACGACTCACCCGAGGCGGCTCTGCGTGTCATCTCCTCCGAGCGTCTGCGCCACCACCGTGTCCTGGATGTGATGCAAGCCGAGGCGCTCAGCCAGACCCAGCGCTTCACCGAGTTCCGTCGCTTCACAAAGTCGGCTCTGGTCAATGTGCCCCCTATCTCCCCTGAAACGCCGCAGGTCTATGCCCTGCCCTCGGCCGAGCTCGCCCTCAACTGGCACCTGCTCTTTGTGCCCAGCCAAGCCGAGTTTGCCTCGCATGCCACGCGCATCCGGAACAATCAACCCCGCACCAGCAGTCCCTTCCTGCGTGATCTCTACACGATCTGGCTGGCCTGCTATGCGAACGATGCACCCGGCTCACTCCTGACACCGGCCAGCTGGATGGCCTGTGGACGCGATGCCACCGAACGCAGCATCGCCCTCAATCAACTGATCCTTATTCTGTGTCAACGCCAGGCCTTCGATGCGGCTCGAACCGCCGCCGAAGCGGCCACGACCAATCAACCCGAGATGGCCATCCACTGGCGGTTCCGTATCGGCCTATCCGGCGCCGACCCGGCGGTTGTGAACGAGGCGCGCATGCACTGTCCCGCTGACAGCGAGATCTGGCTTGCCGCGCTGCTCAATCACTGTCGGGCCGGACTGGCCACTCCTAAGGCCCCTCCGCCACAACCTGACCTGGTCCACGACGTTGAAGCAGCCATCGCGTCAAACAGCTTTCCCCCGGCCACCCTGACCCGCGCCGCCGAGCTCCTCTTGCGGGCAGGTTACCAAGATCTCGCCATCCAGCTGGCCCGCCATACCAGCGACATCGCGCGTTCCCTGCTGCCCGCCCATATCATCGGCCTGCGCTGTGCCATCCTGGCCGGGGATCGCACGTGGGCCGAAGCGTGCACGCTCGAGGCCTTGGGCGCCTCGCTGCACCCCCCTCCCGAACTCTACCGCAAGCTGGTTCAGATCAAGATTGAGGATTCCGAGCTTGATATCGATGACGACATGGTTGCGGCCCTCAAGAACCTGCGTCGCAGTGACCCCGACAATGTCGTGTGGGCGCGCATGCTCTCGTTCGTGCGATTCAAACGGGGGGGCTGGGAGGTCCTCGACAGTCTCAACCAGGCCAATGCGGCGCTGGCGGGCGGCGCAACCGATCGCGCCACCTATATGATCGGGGCCGAGGCCGCACGGCTGCTCCAAAACAGCGACCGCGCCACGGACCTTCTCAGGCAGGGCCTCGAACGCTACCCCAACGACCCGGCCATGCTCAACAACCTCGCCTACACGCTGGCCAATACACCCAGCCGTGTGGCGGAGGCATTGGAGCTGATTCCGCTTCTGCTCCCCCGCACCTCCAGCGCCCCGTGGCTGATCGACACCATCGCACTGGTCTACCTGCGCAACGACAAACTCAAGGAGGCCGAGCAGGCCCTTGGCTGGGCCGCCACCCCACCCCCTGAAGGAAGCGTCGAATGGTTCCGCCACCAGCTGCGCAAGGCCGAGATTGCTTTCAGGCGGGACGAGCTGCAGAAGACCATATCCCTGATTCGCACCATCCTGACGGGATCAAAGCGCATTCCTGACGAGGAGATCATGACCGCGAACCGTCTGCTCTCCAAGGCCGATGAAGCCCTACGCCAGCTGGGACAGAAACCGGAGAGAACGGGGGGGGCGGGGGGAGAGTGAGCAGTGAGCAGTGGTCTTCCTTCGCCAAGGCTACGAAGGACAAGGCGGGCGGGCCGCACTCAGCCACGGGCATCAGGCGTATCAACGCCCTTCTTGCGCTTCTTCCTGACCGATAGCCCGATGACGGCCAATGCACTGAGCGCCAGCGCGTATTCGGCCGGTTCAGGTACCATGAGCTGGAAGTTGTCCAGACCGTAGCGATTGGCATCGTCAGAGCCGTCTTGAATAAAGATTCCAAGCCAGTCAATCGTCCCCAGATCATCCAGAAAATCCGACTCGCTGCCGTGGCCGGCCAGCCCCTCACCGTAGAACCACTGCGTGTCAGAATGGTCCAGCATGACCGAATAGGTGGTCCAGGTACCTACAAACGATGAGGGTGTCAAGAGATAGGACCAGTAATCCCCGCTGGTTGTGCCACGAAAGCGCAGCTCCAGGAAGTCCGGCGTATCATCCTGCGCAAAGAAGTCAAATTCGATCCACATCGAGTTGGTCCAGCCACCGGCAAAAAAGCTGCTGGCATCCTGGTAGACGATCGCCTCAATCTCGCTGGCGCTGCCATGACCGGCCTCAAAAGCGATATCAAGAAATCCGTCAGGATTCCCCGAACCCGTGTTGTCATGCGTAACGTCTATGTAGTCCTCAAAAGCATCCCACGACTCTGTGGTGGTGTCCCACGTGTTGGATGCCAGGACCACGGCTCCATGAACCACAGGCGCAGCCCAGCAGCCAACGAGCACCAGACCGGTCAAGATGTAGGCAAAACGCTTCATATCGTCAAAAGCCCCACATGAGGGAGCCATTCCCTCACCAACGGCTACAATAGTAACACAACCACACAGACCTGAAAACCGCTCTTTTGGCCTGCGGACTACACGATCATCATGCAGTCGCCATAGCTGTAGAAGCGGTACTTCGCGGCTACCGCACAGCGATAAGTCTCCAGGAGACGCTCACGTCCCCCGCCCTGCGGCCCGTCGCAGAATGCACTCACGAGCATGAGTAGGGTGGAGCGAGGCAGATGGAAATTGGTCAGAAGCGCGTCGACGGCGCCAAACCTGTATGGCGGATGAATGAACAGGCGGCTCCACCCCGAAGCGGCAACCACCTCCCCGTACTCGGCGCAGACGGTCTCCAGCGTACGGACCGTTGTGGTCCCGACAGCCACCACCCGTCCTCCCGCTGCGCGGGTGGCCCTGATGCGTGCGGCGGTCTCCTCGCTGAGGGCATACCATTCGGCATCCATCTCGTGGCCGCTCACATCATCGGCTTTCACCGGCCGGAACGTGCCGGGGCCCACATGCAGCGTTACCGTTGCCCGCCCGATCCCCTTCGCCTCCAGATCGGCCAGCAACGCATCCGAAAAGTGCAGCCCGGCCGTAGGAGCCGCCACGGCACCGCGCGACGTCGCATATACGGTCTGGTAGCGTGTACGGTCGATGTCGGCGCGGGCATCATCGGTCCCAGTGCGCCTGATGTAAGGCGGCAGCGGCACCTCGCCATGGTGCTCAAGGATATCGTGCAGCGGGGTCTCGCTCTCCAGCCGCACCTTCACACGACCGGCCGCCATGGTTTCGAGAATCTCGGCGTTGACGGCACCTTCGGCCATGCGCAGCCGGATGCCGGCCCGTGCCCGAAAGCCGCTCTTCATAAGCGCCTCCCACGTTTCGCCCTGCGGTCCGCCTTCAACACGGTGCGTCAGCAACAGTTCGGCCTGCCCGCCGGTGTCCGTGCGCTGTCCGTGAATACGCGCCGGAAACACCTGCGTATCGTTCACCACGAGTAGATCTCCGGCATCCAAGATGTCGACCACATCCACGACCTGGCGGTGTTGGAGCGCGCCCCCTTGGCGCGGGAGCACGAGCATGCGCGACTGGGACCGTTCCGGCAGGGGATCCTGGGCAATCAGCTCCGGTGGAAGCGCGTAGTCAAAATCGGACGTCTTCATCTCAGTCCTATCCGAATTGCATGTCATACAGTCGCTTGTACGTTCCATCCAGGGCGAGCAGCTCGTCATGGGACCCGCGTTCGATGATGCGGCCCTGCTCAAGCACGATAATGCGGTCACAGTTGGCAATCGTCGAGAGCCGGTGCGCAATCGCCAGCACGGTGCGGCCCGTCATTAGTTCATCCAGGGCGGCCTGCACCATGCGTTCGGATTCGGTGTCGAGGGCACTCGTGGCTTCGTCCAGGATCAGGATGGGCGGATTTCGCAAAATGGCCCGCGCAATCGCCAGGCGCTGGCGCTGTCCACCCGAGAGCCGCACGCCGCGCTCGCCGATGACGGTGTCATATTCATCCGGCATTTCCAGAATGAACGCGTGTGCATGCGCACGCCGCGCGGCCGCCTCGATCGCCGCACGGTCGGCCTGCGGGAAACCGTAGCGGATGTTGTTGGCCACCGTATCGTTGAACAGGAAGGTCTCCTGCGTCACCAGGCCGATCGCCCCGCGCAACGACTGCAGCGTCAGGTCGCGCACGTCACATCCCCCAATCCGGATCGCCCCGGCGGTCACGTCGTAGAAGCGTGGCACGAGGTTGACCAGCGTGGTCTTGCCGGCGCCCGAGCTTCCGACGAAAGCGACCCGCTCACCGGCGCCCACCTCGAGCGACACATCCGACAGGATCGGCTCCTCACCATATGCAAAACGAACGTTGTCAAACGTGATCGCGCCGGGCGTGGTCGCCAGCGCCGTGGCCCCCGCGCGGTCCTTGACGCTGACCTCGGTGTCGAGCACATCGAAGACCCGCTGCGCCGCCGCACTACTCTGTTGCAGGCGGATATGGATGCGGCCGATTTTCTTGACCGGCTCGTACATCATGAACAGGGCGGCGGCAAACGTCACGAAGTCCTGGACGGGCATAGTCGTCACACGCACGTAGACCAGCACCGCCGCAATGGAGAGGGTCGAGATGAAGACGATAATCGGCTCCACCCCGGCCTCGGCCTTACACATGCGCATGATGCGCAGAAAGTACACACGGGTCTGTTCTCTGAAGCGGCCCGTCTCATGGGCCTCCATGCCGAAGGCTTTGACGATGCGCACCCCGCTTACGGTCTCCTGCAGGATCGAGACCACATCCGCAATGCGCTCCTGCGCTATCTTGGTATGCCGCCGGATGCGCAGTCCGAATGCCGAGATGGGGATAAGGCAGAGCGGAAAGAGCACGAGGCTCACCAGCGCCAGGCGCGCATCCAGCCGAAAGATGGCGATGGTCATGGCCAGCAGTGTGAAGGGCTGCTTGGCCAGATCCATAATCACGGTCGACACCGCCGACTCCACCAGAACCGTGTCGTTGGAGACGCGCGAAATCAGTTCGCCGGTACGGCTATTCGAGAAGTAGGAGACGGAGAGGTCGTGCAGGTGCGCGAACATGGTATCGCGCAGCTGCTTGACCACCCGGTTGCCGACCCAGCGCACGTTATACTTGGAGAGGAAATCGGCCACGCCTCGTACAGCCCCCACCGCAGGAAAGAAAGCCACGGCCAGCAGCACAGTGGTCAGGGAGGGGTTCGCATCAGCTTTGAACGTCTCACTCAGGCCGCGATGGATGGCCCATAGGAGGCCACCATTGGCCGCGGCGTAGAGGCCGCCAAAGAAGAAGCCCACGGCCAGGCGCGGCCAATAGGCCATTGCGTATCGGAAAATACGGCGATAGGGGGTCAGTGACTGCTCGGACATACCGCTGCTCTCGGATGTCGTGCGCGCCATGCTCAGCCTTCCACAGCCGCAAGGTAGCGTTCGACCTCGAGGGCGGCCATGCAGCCGGAACCTGCGGCCGTCACGGCCTGCTTGTAGAGCGGATCCTGCACATCCCCGGCGGCAAACACGCCCGGAATATTTGTACGCGTATTGGTGGTGACCAGGAAGCTCTGGTCATCGGTGGTCAACTGGTCGCCAAACACCCCCGTATTGGGATTATGCCCAATCGCCACGAAGAGGCCGGTCGCAGGGACCTCCGTGATGGCATCGCTCTTCACGTTGCGCAGCTTGACCCCTTCGACGCCATCCTCGCCGAGGACCTCATCCACAACCGAATCCCACATCACCTCGATCTTCTCGTTGGCCAGCACGCGTTTGCCCATGATCTGTGACGCGCGGAACGCATCGCGGCGATGCACAACGGTTACATGCTCTACCAGACGCGAGAGGAAAATCGCATCCTCCATGGCGGTGTCACCCCCGCCCACAACCACGACACGCTGGCCGCGATAGAAGGCCCCGTCGCAGGTGGCGCAGCCCGACACCCCCTTACCGATCAGGCGCTGCTCAGAGGGCAACCCCAGATAGCGCGCACTGGCGCCGGTGGCAATGATCAAGGTGCGTGTCTCAATCACTTCCCCGCCGGAGAGCGTGACGCTCAGCGTGTCGCCGGTCAGGTCGGCGCCGGTCAGCTCATCCATGATATAGCGTGTACCGAACCGCTCCGCCTGGGCGCGCATCCGCATCACGAGGTCGGTTCCATCCAGTGCATCCGTGAACCCGGGGTAGTTTTCGACCTCGGTCGTGGTGGTCAGCTGCCCCCCCGGCTGCAAGCCTTCAATCACCACCGGCGACAGGTTGGCCCGTGCGGTGTACAATGCGGCCGCCAGACCGGCAGGGCCCGAGCCGGCAATAACAACAGTTTCCATGGTTCAATCCTCGTTAGCGGCCTAGGTGTATTTCAGTATCTCTTCGGCCGTCGTATAGCCATCCAGCACGCTGCGAATGCCATCCTCGCGCAGGGGGCGCATGCCCTCACGAATGGCCTCTTCCCGAATCAGGAGCGTGGGTTTGCGTTCATCAATCAACTGCCGCACCGTATCGGTCACACGCAGGTATTCGTAGATGCCTTTGCGACCGTGATACCCCGTATCGTTGCAGTGCTGGCAGCCCGTACCGTAGTAGAACGACCGCCCCGCCACGTCGTCGCGCGTGAGGTCGAGCAGGCCCAGCACCTCATCGTCAGGCTCATAGGCCGTCTTGCATTGCTCACAGATCGTCCGCACAAGGCGCTGCCCCAGTACGGCCGTCATGGTCGACGAGATCAGGTAGGGCTCTACATCCATATCAATCAAGCGCGTAATGGCGCCGGCCGCATCGTTGGTGTGCAGCGTACTGAAGACCAAGTGACCGGTCAGCGCGGCCTGCACCGAAATCTGGGCTGTATCCAGGTCACGAATTTCACCGATCATCATGACATCAGGGTCCTGACGCAGGAAGGCACGCAGCACGTTGTGGAACGTATTGCCGGAGACCTCGCTGATCGGCACCTGGATGATGCCATCAATGTCATACTCGACCGGCTCCTCGGCCGTGAGCAGCTTGGTCTCAATCCGGTTGATCCGGCGCAGGGCCGAATAGAGCGTGGTCGTCTTGCCCGATCCGGTGGGCCCTGTCACCACAATAATTCCGTTGGGACGTTCGATATCGGTCAGGATCATGTCGTAGACATCGGTCGGCAGACCCAGGTTTTCCAACTCGAGCGACACGACCGAACGGTCAAGCACACGCAGCACCACGCTCTCACCGAACTGGGTGGGGAGGGTGGAGACACGCAAGTCAATCTGGCGCCCCGCGATCGTCAACTGGATGCGACCATCCTGCGGCAACCGCCGTTCGGCAATGTTCAGATTCGACATGACCTTGACGCGCGAAATGATCGGCATGGCCAGCCGCTTGGCAGGTGGGCGCATCTCGTAGAGTGCGCCATCCACACGGTAGCGAATCTTGAACTCTTTCTCGAACGGTTCGAAGTGGATATCCGAGGCGCGGTCGTTGACGGCCTGGTAGAGCACCAAATTGACAAAGCGGATCACCGGGGTTGAGCCGGCCGCTTCTTCAATGCCGTGCTCGTCTTCCTCGTCACCCAGCAAGATGGTGTCGGAGTCCTCGATCTCCGATTCGAGCGCCGACAGCATATCCGTCACCGCGGCACTGTCATCCCCATAGAACTGGTTGATAAAGGTCTGACAGTCGTCATCGCGGGCCATCACAAACGAGACGTCACGTGTCAGCACGAACATCAACTCGTCCATGACCTCGGGGCTGATCAGGCTGGACGTGGCCAGTTTTACAGAATTGGGCCCGACCTCGACCGGCACCACGTTGTACATGCGTGCCACGCTGGCGGGGACACTGTGCACCACGTCGGGCGGCACATCCGTCGCCGGCAGGTTGATCACCTCTATCCCCAGGTACTCGGCGAACAGCTCGAGCAACTCGTCTTCGGTCAGGAGCCCCATATCGACCAGGATCTGCCGCACCGGCTTGCCGGTCGACTCCATCTCGGCCATGATATCCGCCGCCAACTCATCCGTCAGCGTCGTTCGTTCGGCCACCAGTTGCAGCACCGGATCACTATGTTTGATGTCGGCCATATCAGCGTTTCGCGCCTTCCTCACGCAGCTTCTGGACAATCATTTCGGGATCCTGCGCCTTGGTGATTAGGTCCTCGTAGCGGATTTGCCCGGCCCGGTAGAGAGCCATCATGTGAGCATCCAGCGTGATCATGCCATACTTCGCCCCGGTCTGAATGTCGGAGGCCATACGGAAGGTCTTGTTCTCGCGGATCAGCGAGCGAATCGAGGGCGTTGAGATCATGATCTCAAAAGCCGCCACACGGCCGGGCTTGTCTTTGCGAACCAACAGCAACTGCGAGATGACCGCCACGATGCCGGCCGCCAGCTGGGTGCGCACCTGTTCCTGCTGATCGGTGGGGAAGGCATCCACAATACGGTCCACCGTGTTGGCGGCACCGGTCGTGTGCAGCGTGGCAAAAACGAGATGGCCCGTTTCAGCCGCCGTGATGGCCGCTTCCATCGTCTCGAGGTCACGCATTTCACCCACCAGAATCACGTCCGGGTCCTGGCGCAACGCACGCCGCAGGGCCTCCTTGAATGAGGGCACGTCCACCCCCAGCTCGCGCTGCGTCACGATCGCCTTGTTGTGTGAGTGGTAATACTCGATCGGATCCTCAATCGTGATAATGTGGCAGTCGCGTTCCTGATTGATGACGTTGATCATGCTGGCCAGGGTGGTGGTCTTACCTGATCCCGTCGGACCCGTCACCAAGATCAGTCCGCGCGGCTTGAAAAGCAACTCTTTGACCTGCGGCGGCAGACCGATACGCTCCAGACTCATCAGAGCGGTCGGGATCTGACGCAGCACGACCCCCACGTTGCCCTTGGTCTTCAGCACACTGACACGGAAACGGGCCGTCTCGCCAAAACTGAAACCGAAGTCGGTGCCCCCACCCTCGCGCACCTTCTGCTGGTGATCGGGCGAGGTGATACTCTTCATCAGCCGCTCGGTATCGTCGGGCGTCAAGAGGGGGCTGTCCAGCGGCTGCAAGCCGCCGTGGATGCGCAGCATGGGAGGCGCGCCAACCGTGAGATGCAGATCCGACGCGTCCTCGTCGACCGTCAGCTGCAGCAGGTCGTTCATCTCAATATGTGCGGAATCCATACGTCATCCTCCCCGTCTACTCAATGTCGCCCATGGTTACCCTGAGGACCTCTTCGACCGTGGTCACGCCAGCCGAGATCTTACGCAGGCCATCCTCACGTAGGGTGCGCATACCGGCCCCGCGTGCAAACGTGCGGAGCTCGGAGGAGCTGACCTTCTCGAAAATCATGCGCTGAATATCATCGTCGACCACCATGATTTCAAAGAGGCCCTTCCGGCTGTGATAGCCCGTCAGCGAACACTTGGCGCAGCCGTGCCCGCGCACCAGCTTCTGATCAGCCAACGCCGCCGCCGCCGCACCGAGCCCGGTCAGTTCGTGCAGCTCGGGCTGATACTCCTCTTTGCAGTTGTCACAGATGCAACGCACCAGGCGCTGGGCCATAACGCAGCGCAGCGACGAGGCCACCATGAAGGGCTTCACGCCGATATCGAGTAGACGTGTAATCGCGCCCGGTGCATCGTTGGTATGCAGCGTGCTGAAGACGAGGTGACCGGTCAGCGAGGCCTCGGTCGCAATGTTGGCGGTTTCTGGATCTCGAATTTCACCGATCATCACGACGTTAGGCGCCTGGCGCAGAATGGAGCGCAGCGCCACGGCAAAGGTCATACCGATGCTCGCACGCACCTGCACCTGGTTGATACCCGACATCTCGTATTCGACCGGATCCTCAACCGTGATGATCTTGCGGTCGGGCCGGTTGATCGCGCCCAGGCAGGCATACAGCGTGGTGGTTTTGCCCGATCCGGTCGGGCCGGTGACCAGGAGGATGCCGTCCGGCTGTGCGATCATGCGCTCGAAGGTCTGCTGGTCATCCGAGAAGAACCCGAGCTTGGGCAGCCCCAAGGCCAGATTCTGTTTGTCCAGAATACGCATGACGATACTCTCGCCATGGCTGGTCGGTACGGTCGAAACACGCAGGTCGAGCACACGGCCTAGAATGTTCACCTGGATACGGCCATCCTGCGGCTTGCGTTTCTCGGAAATCTTCATCGCCGCCATAATCTTGATGCGACTGACGATGGCTGACTGCAAGCGCTTGGGCGGACTGTCCACCTCGTGCAGCACACCGTCAATACGGTAGCGCACACGGAACCGCTTCTCGAGCGGCTCAAGATGAATATCCGAAGCGCGGTTGCGGTAGGCCTCCAGAATGATCAGGCTGACCAGCTTGATAATCGGGGCGTCCGAGTCATCGGAGGAGTCCTGGACACGGTCTTCTGTCCCCGCCATGGCCACGTCGACCGTGCCATCCGAAATCATGTCCAACATGCTATCCATGTCGGATTCATCGGTGTAATAGTGGTCCAGCGCCACCTTCAGTTCTGCCCGGGTGGTCACCACGGCCTCGACATCGCAGTCGAGCACATGGCGCAGACCGTCCAGGGTGTCAAACTTAAGCGGATCCGCGAGGGCCACGGTCAATACGTTATCGCTCATGAAGACCGGCACGACGCGATAGCGGCGCGCCGTGGGGGTGTCGATCATCTCGCGCACCTCGGCCGGCACCTCGACATCCTTCATGCTGAGCTTCTGCATACCGAACTGCTCGGCCAGAACCTGCATGACCTCATCTTCGTCAAGCACGTCGCGGTCGATCAGGACCTCAACCGTGGAGGTGCCGGCCTGGATGATCGTGCCTTGGGCCTCTTCGACCTGCGCGTCGCTAACCAGTCCATGCTCCTGCAGGATCTCAAGGACATATTGATCATTGGATGTCAGTGGCATATCAGAACAAATCCTCTCAGGCAGCTACTATACGAATGCTTTCCCCGCGCCACAAGCCATTAAGCAGTTTCCGCTGCGCGGAAATTCGAGTAAGCAGTGGGCAGTGAGCAGTGGGGACGTCCCCTCCCACTGCTTACTGCTTACTGCTAACTGTTAACTTCCCCCTAGCTGAGCATCCGCTCAATCATCTCGCCAACCATCTGCGGGTTGGCCTTGCCCTTGCTCACGCGCATGACCTGGCCTACCAGGAACTTGGCCGCCTTGGTCTTGCCGTTACGGAAGTCCTCAACCGACTGCGGGTTCGCATCAATCGCGGCCTGTACCAGCCCCTCAATCGCACCGGTGTCGCTGACCTGGGTCAGCCCCTTGGCCGCGACGATCGCCTGCGGGTCGCCGCCATTGGCAAACAGCTCGGCAAAGACGTCCTTGGCCGAGTTCGAGTTGAGGGTGCCGTGATCGACCAGCCCGATCAGTCCGGCCAGAGCCTCGACCGTCACGCGCACCTCTGATATCTCCAGCTCCTGCTCGCCCAACAGGCGCAGCATCTCGGTCATGATCCAGTTGGACGAGGCCTTGGCGTTGCCCGACTGACGGGCCACGGCCTCAAAGTAGTCCCCCACCCGCTTGTCGGCCGCCAGCACGGCGGCGTCGTAGGGTGGAATCCCGTATTCCTCAACCATACGCTCGCGGCGCGCCGCGGGCAGCTCGGGCAGTCCGGCGCGCCACCGGTCGATCTGGGCCTCGGTCAACTCAACGGGCATCAGGTCGGGCTCGGGGAAATAGCGGTAGTCATGCGCATCTTCCTTGGTGCGCATGCTGTACGTCATCTGGGTGTCCGGATCCCAGCGCCGCGTCTCCTGCACAATGCGTCCGCCGCCTTCGAGCGTTTCGATCTGACGCGCAATCTCGTACTCGAGCGCATGAAAGGCCCCGCGGAAGGTGTTCATATTCTTGATCTCGGCTTTGGTGCCGAGCTCCGTCGCGTCCTCGCGCGCCACGCTGATGTTGACATCGCAGCGCATGTTGCCCTTCTCCAGGTTGCAGTCGCCCACCTCGGCGTAGAGCAGAATCTGCTTCAGCGCCACGAGATAGGCCATCGCCTCGGCCGGGGTATGCATATCGGGGTCGGAGACGATTTCCATCAGCGGAACGCCCGCGCGGTTGAAATCCACCCCGCTCGACTGGCGAAAATGCATGCTCTTGCCGACATCCTCCTCAAGATGAATCCGCGTCAGGGCAATGCGCCGCGGTGGCTGGCCCTCCAGCGCGATGTCGACCCCACCCCCCTCGCAGAGCGGCTGGTCGAATTGCGAGATCTGGTAGTTCTTGGGCATGTCGGGATAGAAATAGCTCTTGCGGTCAAACTTGCTGTAGAGCGGTATTTCACACCCGAGCATCAGCCCCGAACGTACGGTCAACTCGACCGCGCGCCGGTTCATGACCGGCATGGCGCCCGGATAGCCCAGACAGACCGGACAGACATGCGTGTTGGGTGGCGCCCCGAACCCCGTGCTGCAGGCACAGAACATCTTCGACTCCGTGCGCAGCTGCACATGCGTCTCGAGGCCTATCGTGGCAATCCAACTCATGACCCCGCCTCCGCCTGCTCATAGGCATGCCCCACGCGCAAAATCTGCTCCTCGCCGAAGGCCGGCCCCATGATCTGCAGTCCCACCGGCAGTCCGGCCGCGGTCGTGCCACACGGCACCGACAGCCCGCAGATGCCTGCCAGGTTGGCCGTCGCCGTAAACATATCGCCCAGGTACATCTGCAGCGGATCGTTCACCTTCTCGCCGATCTTGTAGGCCGGGGTCGGCGTCACGGGTGACAACAGCGCGTCACATTCCTCGAAGGCCTGCTCAAAATCGCGCCGGATCAGCGTGCGCACCTTCTGCGCCGTCAGGTAATAGGCGTCGTGGTAGCCGCCGCTGAGCACGTAGGTGCCCAGGATGATGCGCCGCTTCACCTCGGGACCAAAGCCCTGCGCGCGCGTCTTGCCATACATATCAATCGGATCTGTGGCGCCCTCGGCGCGACGGCCGTAGCGTACGCCGTCAAACCGGGCCAGGTTGGCCGAGGCCTCGGCCGTGGCAATCACATAGTAGGTCGCAATGGCATACTCGGTATGGGGCAGGCTGACCTCACGGATCTCCGCACCCAGCTCACGACAGCGCGCCACGGCGGCACGCACGGCCGACTCGACCTCCGGGTCGACGCCTTTGACAAAGTACTCTTGCGGCAGACCGAGCGTCATGCCCTTCAGGTCACCACTCAGCGCGGCCGTGTAGTCCGGCACCGGGCAGTCGACCGATGACGAGTCCATCGGGTCCACCCCCGCCATGGCGCCCAGCAGAAGGGCGGCATCGCGCACGTCGTGCGTCATCGGCCCTATCTGATCCAGCGACGAGGCAAAGGCCGTCAGTCCGTAACGCGAGATGCGGCCATAAGTTGGTTTGAGGCCGACACAGCCGCAGAACGAGGCCGGCTGCCGAATCGATCCGCCCGTATCCGACCCCAGCGCCGCCACGGCAATCCCGCCGCCCACGGCCGCGGCTGAGCCGCCACTGGAGCCGCCCGGCACCCGATCCAGATCGTGCGGATTGTGCGTCACCTGCAGGCTCGAGTTCTCGGTCGTGCCGCCCATGGCAAACTCATCCATGTTCGTACGCCCCACGAATACGGCCCCCGCTTGACGCAACTTCGCAATGGCGGTGGCGTCGTAGGGCGCTATATAGCCCTGCAGAATATGCGAGCCACAGGTGCAGGGCTGGCCCGTCACATTCAAGACATCCTTGATCGCCAGCGGAATGCCCAGCAGCGGTGCGTCCTCCCCGTCCGCACGGCGCCGATCCGCTTCAGCCGCCTGCGCCAGGGCGTCCTCCGCATCGAGCGTCACGTACGCCTTCAGCTCGCCGTCGCGCTCCGCGATTGCCGCGAGCAGCGACGTAACGGCCTCAACCGAGGTCGTCGCCCCACTCTGCAGCTGCTCCTGCAGCGCATGAACTGTCAAACTATTGAAATTGAAACCCATAGATTCGTTATCCATCCCATCGTGACTCATAGAGATTCACCATGAAGATCATGAAGGTCCTCGTCTGTGACTTCATGCGCTTCATGTCCTTCATGGTGAGCTGTCACTCCACAATCTTCGGTACCGCAAACTGACCATCCATACTATGCGGTGCATTGGCCATGGCCTGCTCACAGCTCAGCCCTTCACGCACCGCATCCTCGCGCAACACGTTGGAGAGCGGCTGCGCATGCGAGGTCGGCTCAATGCCGCTCACATCCAACTCCTGCAGTTTGGTGACATAGCCCACCACCTGCTCAAGTTGAGGCTGAAACTCGGCCACCTCTTCGGCCGAGAGCACCATCCGCGCCAAGTGTGCCACGTAGGCCGTATCGATCCCCTCAGGTCCCTTTTTCACATCATCCGCCATACTGACACGCTCCAATCCAAATCGAGCCGAGAGCATACGGAATCAAGGGGCGGCAAGACAAGTGCGGAGTCACTCCCCCTTCCATCCATGCGGATGATAGCTCGAGGCGGTGGCGTTGGGGATGTGGGCGATATCAAGGCCGGAGCGGCGCAGGCGGATCGCGTGCCACGTGGTGCGGACATTGGGACGCCAGCTGCGCAAGACCGTGATCGCCGCGATCTCATCGAGCGCCGTTACCACCGCCAGCGGCACGCAGAGGCGGAACGGCAGGTAGATGCGGAAACCGAACATCAGGATCACACTCAGACCCACGCACAGCGCCGAGGCCTTGGCGCCGTAGGTGTGCAGGCTGGGCAGGCGGCCATACTTGATCACGCCCACGATCACGGGCGCGATATAGCTCACCAGCACCGCGGTCACATACGGCTTCTGAATATGCATTACCTCCGGCCAGAGCCACGCGCCCCAGACCGGCAAACTGATGTATACCGCAAAATCAGCCCAGCTATCGAGCTGCGCGCCGATATCAGAGATCTGGTTGAGACGACGCGCAATCGGGCCATCCACCAAGTCGGTCAGGAATGACACCACCAGCAGCCCCATAAACTCCGCGTGCATCCCCCGCATCGCCAGCAGGTAGAGCACCGGCACCAGCAGCAACCGCACCACACTCAACGCATTCGGAATCGTGATCATGCCGATACCCTAGCAGAAACCCGCGTGCTATTCGAACGTTTCGCACCGCCCTGACGCAAGGCCTTCGGCGCTCGCGGTGACGGTCACCGTCCCCGCGGGATCGTCCCCCTGCACGATGGCCAGCATCATGCCGTGGAAGGCCTTACGGTGGTTCAGTTTATAGTTCGTGGAATCGATGGGATCGCCATTCTCGAGGCCGATCAGCGTGGCGGGTCCGCTGACGGTGATCGTAATGTCGTGATCGGCGTGGGGCACCATGCGGCCCTGGT
This sequence comes from Verrucomicrobiota bacterium, assembly GCA_018648805.1. Taxonomy (GTDB): domain Bacteria; phylum Verrucomicrobiota; class Kiritimatiellia; order UBA8416; family JABMPJ01; genus JABMPJ01. The sequence continues at coordinate 65,169 of JABGQM010000009.1, read as the reverse complement.
CGTCCACGATGGTGACGGTGATGTGGGCGACGCGCGGAGATGCAGCCGTGGATGGCCTCGCGCTCGACGAGCGCGGGCTACTCCCTCCATGTAGCCCGCTCTCGCCGAGAGCGAGGCCTTCCTGCGTGTCGACCTCAAGCTGTAGTGCCGCGGCATCGCCGGCGGTCGTATGGACACACGTCGCTACGGCGGCATCGCCGCGATACCCCACCGCCTTCAGTTGCCCAGCACGGTACGGCACATCCCAGCGCAGCTGCATCGCTGCCCTGTCCCGATCCTGGATCCCGAGGGAGACGCCATCCTGGAACAGCTCCACCCGCTCGCAGTTGCTGTAGGCGATCACAGGAATGGTCTTGCCCTCCAGGCCCGGCCAGGTCCAGTGCGGCAGGAGGTGCACCATGGGCGTCTCGGTCCATTCGCTCTGGTAGAGGTAGTAGGTGTCCTTCGGGAACCCGCACAGATCGATCACCCCGAAGTTCCAGCTCTTGGCCGGCCAACCGTAGCACTCGCCAATGTAGTCGAAGCCGGTCCAGCGGAATTCGCCGATCATGAAAGGAAGGTCGCGGGTCAACCGCCAGGAATCGATACTCGAGATGCGCACCATGGCGTTGTCGTAGGAGCTCTGGTAGTGCTCGTCGAAATCCCTGAACACCTCGTCATCGGTCAGGTGCGGGACATCCAACCGCTCTATGTCCGGGTTGCGCGCCAGATCCCGATACCAGCTGCGCGTACGGTAGACGCCGCGGGTCTGCAGGGAGTGCGGCACCTCACTCGCAAACATCAGCATCTCCGGGTAGGCGGCGTGATCCTTCGCATAATCGAAGCAGCCGCCCCCGCCGCCGTTGTAGCCCAGCACATCCATCAGCGGACCATAGCCGGCGGCCAGGGTCTCACGGGTGCTACAGCAGCCGCAGGTCATGGGCCGCGTCGGATCCTCGCGGAGACACACCTCCCGCAGCGCCTCCATGATCGGCAGGCCTTCCGGGCGCCCCTCGCGCACTTCCTTGATCTCGTTGCCGACCGACCACATCACGATGCAGGGATGGTTGCGGTCACGGTGGATCATGTCGACCAGGTCGCGCTCCCACCAGTCGTCCCAGTAGAGGCCATAGCCGAACGGCGTCTTGCCGTCCTTCCATTCATCAAAAGCATCCTCCACCACCATCAAGCCCATCTCGTCGCAGAGGTCGAGAAAGGCGGGCGAAGCCGGATTGTGTGCCACGCGGATCGCGTTGCAGCCCATCTCTTTGAGAATGCGGAACCGCCTCCGGATCACATCATCCGGCACGGCCGCGCCCAGGCAGCCGGCATCGTGATGTTCGTTCACACCCTTGAGCTTGAGCGATTGCCCATTGAGGAAGAAGCCCTTGTTGGCGTCGAAACGCAGTGATCGAACGCCAAAACGCGTGTCACAGGAATCGAGCAGCTCCCCGTCACGCGTCAGCTCAACGCGCAGCGTGTAGAGATTGGGAGTGTCGGGGGACCAGAGTTTAGGGCAGGGACACGCCGCCGTTAGTACACACGTCGTGGTCGAAGCGTTCGATGTTCGGTGTTCCGTGTTCGGTGTTCGATGTTCGGTTGTTCCATCCGGCCCAATCACCGTCGCAGACACCTCGATCTCAAAGTCATCCACACCCTCATTCACCACCGTCACCACGCACTCCACCACCGCCCGCTCAGCGCTCACCTCCGGCGTGGTCACATAGGTCCCCCAGTGCCCCACCCGCACGGGCCCGGCAAGGGTCAGCCAGACATGACGGTAGATACCGGAACCGCTGTACCAGCGTGAATTCTTCTGCTGCGCATTATCGACCCGCACTGCAATGCAGGCGGTCTGCCCTGCCTTGATGTGGGGGGTCAGGTCATAGCAGAAACTGCTGTAGCCGTAAGGACGCTTGCCGCAGGCGTGACCGTTGCACCACACCTCGCTGTTCATGTAGACGCCGTCGAACTCGATCAGGACGCGGCGATCGCCAAGGTCGGCCGGCACCTCCAGCTGCTTGCGATACCAGCCGATTCCACCGGGAAAGAACCCGCCGCCGGCCTGGGCCGGGTTGTCGGGATGGGGCGTCGCCTCGATCGACCAGTCATGCGGCAGATCGAGGGCACGCCAGTCACGGTCATCACAGCTTGTGCCGCTGGCCTCCGGATAATCCCCGAGGGCAAAGCGCCAGTCAGAATCGATACAGATTCGTGTTCTCATAGTGGCGACAACCAGGTTAGACCGTTTCGCGCATGCGCTCGCAGTAATATTTGACCATATCCCATTCGGCGCCGGGCGGAATGCGGTGGTCCGGACAGGGGATGTAGCCCCCGAGCTTGACCAGCGCCTGGAGTCGATCGATCTCCGTGTCGATGGCGGCCCGGTCCCGGGCGAAAACATTCTTGTTCATGCCCCCCACCCCACGCAGATCCTTGCCGTAGGTCTCACGCCAGGGGGCAATACTCGCATTCCAGGTGCCCACCTCGATCGGGAACATGGTGTTGACCCCGTTCTCAAGCCAGGTCGGAATAAGCGAATCGATCATGCCGTCGCAGTCCAGTGAGACAATGTCGATCCCGTGCCCGGTGAGCAGCTCAGTAATCCGCTTGTAGTGCGGCCCGACCAACTCGTCAAAGACGCGCGGAATGACCAGCGGACCATTCTTGAAGCAGATGTCTTCCCAGAAGTGGGCAAAGTCGAAGCGGGCGCCGGTCTCGAGCGTATACTTGATGTTCTCGTAGCAGAGCTCGGCATTGGTATCGATGATCTCCTTATAGAGCACCTCATCGTCACAGTAGATATAGCTACTGCCCTCGACACCCACGATGTTGCGGATATTACCGAAGAGGCTGCCGCAATGGAGCCCGTACAGATAGTCGCGCTCGCCCTGCTGAAGAAAGGCGAGACCGCCCTCCGTGAACGGCACCATCTTGTCGTTGACCAAGACGCGCTGCCCGGTGACCCGCTCCTCGGCCCACTCGTAACGGTGCCTATACTGCTCGTCCCAACTTGTGCGATCGGTCAGCGTATGGCTGATCTCGGCAGGAATGGAGCCCGCGCCCGGTTTCCGGCAGAGCACCACACCCTCACCATTGAGAACGTGCTGCGTGCCGTCCTCCAACGTGCGGATAACCTTACGTTCAAAACCGGGCCTCAACCCGTGAGCGGGACCGAACATGCACTGCCAGTTGAAATCCCAGCCGAGGAGCTCGTTCAGCTCGTAGTCAGCCGGATTGCCATCCCCATGCGCCTTCACGAGCGCTTCGGAAATATGGCCCTCGGCGGCCCATTTCTGCAAGGTCTCACTCCAGTAACCAAAATGCACCAGCGGCAGCCGGTCATAGGATTGATAGCGCAATACCGCCAGCGCGCGTTCACGATTCGTCATAGCCGCTTCGTCACTCATCTCACGTCTCCATTACGATGCATTGAACATCGGTCCATACCACACTAGTCCAACAGGGCAACCACGTACCTGCGGGGCACAAACCCGTCCCAACCGGACCAGAGTGTATCGAATCACTTCGCAAAGGACAGCGCCATTTTACGACAGTTATCGCATTCTATTGCGACAGGTGGGCCGCTGTCGGAGGGGAGGGCGTGGGGGAACGTTACGGCCCGGCCACAATCGCGCAGATCGCCTGCAGATGTCGCTCATCGTCTACTGTGAAAGCGTGCGGCGTATCAGAATCAATATCCAACACAGCGATCAGCTCACCGTCTGCGCTCACGACGGGAAGCACAAGTTCCGAACGCGTCGTCGATGAGCAGGCGATATGATCCGGCACCGCATTCACATCCGGCACATTCTGGATCTGCTGCTCGCGCGCACACTTGCCGCACACACCCCGACCGGAGGGTATCGTCAGGCAGCCATGCCCGCCCTGGTACGGGCCAATCTTCAGGGCCCCATCGCCCACATGGCGGTAAAAGCCCACCCAGTCGAAATGATCGAACGCATGATAGAGCTCGCACGCGATCGTTGCCATGAGCGCAACGGTATCGGTCTCCCCATCGCACAGCGCCGCGATGCGCTGGCGCAGAGCATGGTAGGGCGAGACAGAGGGGGTCATGCCTAACTACTCAACAAGTACCGCGCCTCGTCCATCACGAACTTCAGGGGCTCGCCGGCGATGAAGCGCTTGAGGTTATCCAGGGCAATGTGATCACCATAACCAAGTTGCGGCGGCCGTGTGGGCCAGCTGGCGGAATTGATATCGTGACAGGTGATCAGCAGGTTCGGCCAGGTGTGCGCCTCGTCTCCCTCGGCCAGGTAGTTGTCGCCCACGAGCACATCCAGTCCGGCACGCAGACGCCCCGCCTTCAGCTCGGCAAACAGCGCATCCTGGTCGATGATCTCGCCGCGCGCGCAGTTGATGATGATGGCGTGATCCGGCAACTTGGCCAGCAACTCGGCGGTCACGGAGCCCCGCGTCTCGTCGGATAGTCCTGCCCAGATGACCACCACTTCGCTCTCCCCGAACAGGGCATCCATGCTCTCCACACGACGACACGCTTCAGGCAGTTCCTTGGCATACGGGTCGTACACCAGCAGCTCAGGCTCGAAGGCGGCGACCTGCTTGACGAAGCGTTGTCCGATCACACCGCAACCGTAGAGTCCCACCTTCGTACCGCACAGCGTTCCCGAGGCGAGTCCCAACCGGCCGGCGCCCCAGGTCTTCCCCTCCACCACACCGGCTGTGCGGCCGCGCAGATCCTTGAGTACAGCCAGGAGGAGCGACATCGCGCCTTCCGACACCGCTCGCGCCGGCGTATCGCCCCAGTTCGTGACGGAAATCCCGGCGCGGATCACTTCGATCGGTACGGGCGCATTGCACGTCCCGCCGATGTTGAGAATGTAGCGTACCTTCCCCGGATCCTCGGCCAGCGCGTCCGGAATCCGTCGCGTCGCCCAGTTCGTGATCAGCACATCGGCCGTGCGCATCTGCGCCAGGACCTCGTCGTCACTCAACTCGCGGGCCTGCTCAAGCAGCACCAGCTCACCCAATTCCCGTAAAGCATTTGCAAATGGACCGTCCGACGCAATTTGCGAGCGACGATTCGTAACGTGTAGCATTTTTAGCATGGTATTCCTTTGTGCTCTGCGCTAATCCCCGGCCTAGGCCAACGCCTGCCTGATGTACGCCAGGTCCGTGCAGGCATTCTTGTAGATTTCCTCAATGTCCTCTTCCCGACCGATACCCCGCGAAAACTCGATCGCCACGCTCCCCGTGAAGCCATGCGCCTTGATAGCCGCGAAACCGGCATCCAGCGGAACCCGGTTGGCCGCAACGCTCGGATCGCTCTCCGGGCCGCGTAGCTGTACATGCAGGTGCTGTACCCGGCCATCGAATTCCGCAAACCAGCTCTCGGTGCCCGCGGGATCGCCCGACAGATGTGCGACCACCCCGAACCGTTCCGGATCAAGATCCGCAAAGAAGGCTACGGCATCCGGCACCTGTTCAAGAATGGAGCCCGGATGACACTCACAGAGCAGCCGGCAGTCCGCCGGCAGCGCGTCCGCCCAGGCCAACAGGTTGCGGCGATACTCGTCCTTCTTGGTGGCATCCCCACCCAGGTTATACTTCACGGCGCGTGGTTGTAGTCGTGTGATAGCTTCCGCCGCCCCGGCACGTGCCTCGGCATCTTCGTCGGCAAACCCGACATAGGAGTTGTAGATCGCCACCGAAGAGGCGGCGGCCACCAACCGATCCTGCTCCGCCTTCTCGGCCGGCAGGAAGTGAAACTCCCATAGCTCAACGCCATCAAACCCATCACGCGCGAAGCGGGGCAGCCACTCACTCACGTCAAACGACGGTATACGCCGGCCCCAACGGGTGGGGTCCAACGCCACAGTACTGATATAGATCTCTCGCTTGTTTTTCATAGTGTCAGAAAGTTAGCAGAATACGCGGCGCTATACACAGCGTATTATCGCGACAAAGAACATGAACGTTTGCGACACGCAAAATCACACTACCCAGCCGCCGTCAAATTCGCTACCTTGTCCCGCATGCGTATTGAAGCACGAGATCCACGACAACGTTACTGGGTGCAGTCGACCAAGCGGGAGCTGGAGGGCAAGCTAGGCACCACCTTCTCCCTCTCCAACGGTATGCTGGGCCTACGCGGCGCCCACGAGGAGTGTCCGGACTGGGGACGCCCCGAATTCTATGTGGCGGGCACCTATGCCACCGGCCCCGCCTCACTACTGGGCTTCCACGATCCCGACCATATCCTGACCCACCCGCAGCGCATGACTCCGCAAGCGCTGGAAGCCGCCACCGACAACTCCATCCAGACCCTGCCCAACCTCCCCTTCCCCATTGCGCTCACCATCGACGTGGACGGCCAACGCTTTGCCTTCGATACCCACAAGGTCCTCAGCGCGGAGCGCCTCCTGGAAATCGACGGAGCGCGCATGCGCCGCACCCTCGTTTTTCGCGACGATGACGCGCGCCGCACACGCATCGACTCGCAGCGCTTTGTCAGCATGGCCGACCCCCACCTGATCTGCCTGCGTGCCGACCTGCGTCGGCTCAACCACGAGGCCCCCGTCGCCCTGAACGGCACGCTGCACGAAACGGTCGCCAACACGAACGATGTTCCTCTCTGGACACCCGGTGCGCGCATCGCGACCGACTCACTGCGCGGCATCGAGTGCATCACCGCCGGCAGCAACATCTCCATCGCCCTTGTGCAGTGTCAGCGGGTGATCAACCGCGGCGATAACATCGCGATCGAACTCTTTGCCATCGCCGGCACCATGTCGCTGGCCGAGGCCCAGCGCCAAGCCGAGGCCGCGTGCGAACGCGGCTTCGCCGCCTGTGCTTTCGACCACCAGGCCGCCTACGAGCAACTGCGACGTGAGACCCGCGTCGAGTTCGACGGCAACCCCTCCACGGTCCAAGGCTTCAACTTCGGCCAGATGCACATGCACATGGCGCTCAGTCCCATCGCCGAGCAGACCGGCATCCCGATCAAGGGGCTCACCGGGCACGGCTACCGCTTCCTCACCTTCTGGGACATGGACTTTCACATGTTCCCCTACTACCTGCTGACCCAACCGCATCGCGCCCGCAAGCTGCTGGAGTATCGCTACAACCAGTTGCCCCTGTACCGCGCCAACGCGAAGCGCTGGGGCGCCCAGGGCGCCCAGGTGCCGTGGGAGACCAACACCCGTGGCGAAGAAGAGACCGCCCCCTGGCTCTGTCTGCAGGAACGGGAGATCCATATTTCCGCCGACGCCGCCCACATGTTCATGCGCTACGCCGCCATCACCGGCGATGAGAGTGTGATCCGGGATATGGGCGCCGAGTTCGCCTTCGAGACCGCCCGCTTCTACGCCTCGCGGCTGACCTGGGACGCGGCCAGAGAGCGCTACGAACTGCCCGACATCGGCTGCCCCGACCAGTATCACACCTTCGCCGACAACAACGTCTTCATCTCGCTGATGGCCCAGTGGAACTTGGCGTATGCCGCCGGGCTCTTCGCCCAGACCGACTACGCGCCGATTGCGGATCGCATCGGCGTCAACAGCGAGGAAGCCGCCACTTGGCGTTCGATGGCCGAGCAGCTCTTTATCCACGAAACCAATGCGGACGGCATCGTCGAACAGAATGACGGCTTCTTCGAGCTGGATAGGGATCTGGGTGGCATCTGCGAGACCTATTGCAGCCACTCGCAGGCCGTCAAGCAGCCCGATGTCCTGGCCGCCTTCATCCCCTTCGAGGCGCGCTACCCGCGGGAGATCCGCCGCAAGAACTGGCACTACTACAACGCCCGCACCCTGCATGGCTCGTCGCTCTCCCTGCCCGGCATGGCCTATGCCGCCGCACGCTGTGGATTGAACGATGAAGCGCTCTACAACCTGCACGCCTCATGCCGCATGGACCTCGACGACGTCAATCTCGATACCGAGCGCGGCGTGCATGTCTCCGGCGGCGCCGTGGAATGGTACACCGTGGTGCACGGCTTCGGCGGACTCGACGTCACATCCGAGGGACTGGCCCTGCGCCCCAACCTGCCGCGTCAATGGAGCCGTCTCGCTTTCAGAGTGCACTGGCACCACCAGCCCGTCGACATCGAGATCACCCGCGAAGGCGTTGAAGTCAGCGTTGGAACAGACCAGCCCTGTGCCGTCCCGGTACGGATTGGGGATGGGGCGTGGGTGGAGATTGAGGCGGGGGGAAACATTAAGGAGAAAACGCTATGAACACACCAACCGACATCACCTTTATAGGCCACATGTGCTACGACGAGATTCACCCTTTTGGTGGGGCGCCGGCCACCGCACCGGGCAGCGCCGTGCTGTGCGGGGCCATGGCCGCCGCCCGCGTGGGTGCCCGCGTCACGGTCGTGACCCGCATGCACCCCGCCGATGAGCCCATTCTCGAGCCCATGCGGGCCTTGGGTGTCGACTGTGTGCTGATCCCCACGGAACACACCACACGCATGCGCGTGGTGCATCCCTGTGAGGATGTGGATGTGCGCGAGATGGACCAGACCGAGAATGCGGGTTTCATGCAGGTCGACGACATGCCGGCCATTGAGAGTCGCTTCGTGCACCTGGCCGGCATCACGGACCAGGAGTTCACACTGGATCTAATCCGCGGCCTGAAGGCCCGCGGCTACAGCGTCTCGACAGACATGCAAAGCTTTGTCCGCAAGGTCGATCCCGCCACACGCAAGATCCGCTTCGAAGATGTGGCCGCCAAGGCCGAGATCACCGCCCTGCTCGATCGCGTGAAGTTGGATGTGGTCGAGGCGAAGCTACTGACCGGTCACGACGATCTGGAAGCAGCCGCCAAACAGTTTGCCGACTGGGGCTGCCCGGAAGTGGTGATCACCCGCGCGGATGGCGTCCTGGCCCGTGTCGAGGGCGAGACGATCTTCGCGCCCTTCTCCAACAGGAGCGTTGTCGGACGCACCGGCCGTGGCGACACGACCTTCGCCGGCTACATGGCTCGCCGGCTCGACCACGCCCCCGCCGACGCCCTCACGTTCGCCGCCGCCCTGGTCTCCCTGAAGATGGAAACGCCCGGCCCCTTTGCCGGCACATTAGAGGATGTGCTGGAGCGGATGGCGCGATCGCATAGCGATCCGAGCTAGAACGTATCCACCAAGCTCCTTATGGTCAGCTTCTTGCGCAGCTGCGCCGGGGTCAGCGGCCGCGCGGGCGTCAGTGTGACGCGCACGCTGCGGCCGGGGCGCAGATGCACGAAGTTGTCGGAAAGCTCTGCATCGACACCCTCGAGCTCAAGCCAGGTCCACAGGGCCGGATGCTTGGTCTTGAGCGATACGCGGAACGAGCCGTTCTTGTTGGCCACGACATCGGCGGTGATGCCCGGTTTCGCAGCCAGCTCGAGATGCTTGGGCCGGGCGAAGGTCACCAGGTTGGTCGCCGTGGGCTGCCCCTTGACCGTGAGTTCCAACCACACCATTAGATCGCGATCGCCGTCCCCACCGGATGCAGACGCCTGCGACTTGACCAGTTCCGCCAGCTTCAGCGTGGCGGCCTTGCGGTTGCCGTTGATTGGCGTGCGGATAGTCTTGGTCCCTGTCAGCAGCTTGTGCCCCTTCGCATCCGTCACCACCCACGTCAGTTTGCCCGACGCTGATTTCAACAGATCACTCGTGACATGGACCTCAACCGTCCCCTTGGCGGCATCCTCCAGGCCGCTGACGAGCAGCGGCGCAAAGAAGTGACGCGCCATGTAGTGCAGCGCCTTCCAGCGCCCGTGGTAATCGATCGAGGCCCAGCTCGCCACTGGCCAGACATCGTTGAGCTGCCAGTAGAGCGTGCCCATGCCGCGCGGCATGCTGCGCCGCCAGTGTTCACAGGCATACTTGATCGCCATGCCCTGCAGAATCTGCGAGGTCCAGAGCTGCATATCGAATGAGCCGGGCAGGCGGAACCAGTCCAGCATGTACTGCATGATCGTGGTGTTGCCGATACCGGAACGCTGATGGTGTTCCATCACCGCCGTGGTGACGTTGCGATCCTGCGCCTGCGTGTACCCATTGACCGTCTTCGGCTCAGGGAACGACTGGAAGCCGAACTCGCTGTTGAAGCGATGTCCGCAGGTGCGGTACCACTCGAAGGGCTTCTTGCCGTGCCACACATCCCAGAGATGCGCGTCGCCGCAATCGGGATTGTTGAAGTCAGCCCGCTCACCGTGCGGCGAATGCGGACTGCTCGGCCAGTAATCGGTCTGCGGGGCGAGCTCGCGTGACACATCCGCCAGCAGGTCGTCGAACAGAAGGGCGTACTCCTCCCAACTCATATTCCGCTCACTGCCACCCTTAACGACCGACTGCTGCTCAAGTTCATTGTTGCCGCACCAGAGCGCGATGCAGGGGTGGTGACGCAGACGCCGCAGGTTGTCACGCGCCTCGGCTTCAACCGTCTTCATGAACGGTTCCTTCCAGGAGGGATAGGCCATGCAGGCAAACATGAAGTCCTGCCAGACGCAGATGCCCAACTCGTCACAGATATCATAGAAGACATCGTCCTCGTAGATACCCCCACCCCAGACACGCAGCATGTTCATGTTGACTGCGGCGGAATCCTCGATCAGCGAGCGGTACATCTCCGGTGAACGGCGCGCCAGAACGGCGTCGGCCGGAATCCAGTTGGCGCCCTTGGCAAAGAACGGTACGCCATTGACTACGAACTGGAACGACTCACCCCATTCATCAGCATGGCGATCGAGGCGCAGTGTCCGCAAGCCGATGCGCTTGGTCTGGCCATCCAGGCGCGCGCCCGCGCCATCAAGCAGTTCGACCTGCAGGTCGTAGAGCGGCTGATCCCCCATGCCGTTGGGCCACCAGAGCTGCGGGTCGCTGACCTGCAGCGCCACGCGTGTGTTGCGTCCCCGCGATGCCGTCTCCTGCTGCGCCACGACCTTGCCTTTAAGCCGCAACGTGGTGCGCACGGTCAGGGCCTTGCGTGTGGTCGCCTCGACCCCCACCTCGACCCCGAGTGAGACCTTGCCGCCGACATGCTCCTGGTCAATCCGCAGGTCAGCCAGGCGCCCCGTGGAGATGCTTGCCAGGCGGATACTGCGCCAGATGCCACAGGTCACCAGGATGATCCCCCAGTCCCAGCCAAAGTTGCACTGCTCCTTGCGGACAAAACATGGATGGGCGGTCGGATGCCCCCCGCCGACCTGTGAATGCAGCGCGCGCTCACGGACGACTTTGCGGGTGTAGTCGTTGACTGACTTGAATGTAATCTGAATGGTGTTGGTGCCAACCTGCAGGTAGGACTTCACGTCCCACTCAAAGCTCCGAAACATGTTGTCGGTGGTCGCGATGCGCTTCCCGTTGACGGTCACCGTCGCAAAGGTATCGAGCCCGTCACACTGCAGCACGACCCGCTCCCCACGCATGAGGGCGGCAGACACCTTGAATTGGCGTTCGTAGGTCCAGTCGGCTTCGCCAACCCACTGTACATCGCGCTCGTTCTCACGGTAGAAAGGATCCGGAATCTGTTTCGCCTTGAGCAGATCCGATATTACATCCCCCGGCACGCGTGCGGGCAGCGACAGGTCGCCGCCCTCCTGCCTGACCGTCCATTTTCCATCAAGATTCACTTGCTGCATTCCATATCTCCTATCACTGCATACACATATAAAAGCCAAAACACCTTCAGCTATCCGTTCACATCACGTCCCGGCAACCAGTTGTCAACGCACCCGTGGCGGCCAGACGGCCGGCTACACATGCGCTCCGCCTTCAACCGAGGGTCTCGATCTTAAGCGAGACGGCGATCTCGGAGGGAACTTTGCGCGGTAGATCCACCTGCAGGCCATCGTCGTCGAACTCCCATGGCAAGCTGCCGTCATGGCCGAGCATCGTGATCCGGGCGATATCCTCCGGGTAGAGATACTGGGCGTTGCGGATGGGCCCGGTCCCGGTCAGGACTTCGTTGCTGTCGTCGGTTCGGTCAAGAAACACCTTCATGGTGACACGCTCGCCCGGGCGGCCAAGGCAGGTGGCATAAACGTCATTATCCTTGCTGGTGTAGCGGATATCCTGGCTGTTGAAACGCAGCTCGGCGCCTTCGTTGAAGTCGCCACTGGCGGCACCCTTGGTGGGACCCTCCTCGGCGTGGAGCCAAGGCACGGTGCCGTAGATGGCCTCGCCGTTGATGCGCAGCCAGTCGCCCATCTTCTCAAGGCTCTCCTGTGCCCCCTCGGGGATGGTGCCATCGGCGCGCGGGCCGATATTGAGCAGGAGGTAGCCGTTCTTACTGACGCGGTCGACCAAGTTGTGAACCAACCGCTCGGCCGACTTGAAGCCAACGTTGCGCACATGCGACCAGGAGCCGCCGAACCCAGTATCGATCGAGGTATCGCTGATCCAGGGGTGCGGGGTGAGCTCGTTCATCTTGCCCACTTCGAAGTCGAGCATGGCGGTCAGCGGGGGCAAATTGTAGCCGGCCCCGGTCTTCTTGTAGGTCACTGCGACCTCGCGACCCCACGCGGCCGCCTTGTTATAGTAGTGCGCCAGAAATTCACGGCGGTAGCGGTCGCGCAGCAACCCCAGCCCGAAATCGAACCAGAGCAGGTCTGGCTCATACTTCTCGATCACCTCGAAGACCATGTCGCGCCAGTCCTCGTGGTACTGCTGGTCAGGCAGATCGCGCTCCTGCTTGCAGCGGCTGTAGAGCATTTCGCAGGCCGGATCGAGCGTGTCGAAGGCCTCGCTCTTGGGGAAGAACCACCAGTTGTAGGCATTGTGAAACGTGGCGATGAAGCTCATGCCCTCAGCGCGGATGGCTTTGGCCAGCTCCCCGGTGACGTCGCGCTTGGGCCCCATCTTAGCCGCATTCCAGGGATTAACCTGGCTGTTCCACATGGCGAAGTTGTCGTGATGCGCTGCCACCGGTCCGGCGAATTTCGCCCCCGAGCGGGCGAAGAGGTCGGCCCATTCCGCGGCATCAAACTTTTCAGCCGTGAACTGCGGAATCAGATCCTTGTAGCCCAGCGTCTTCGAGGGGGTGCCGAAATGCTTGCAGTGGTAGTCGTACTCCCGCGCATCGGTCAGGTACATATGCCGCGCATACCAGCTGCCGTTGAGGAACTGGCGCGCGCCGCCATAGCCCGCCACGGAGTAAGGGCCCCAGTGGGTATAGATCCCAAACTTGGCATCCCGCAACCAGGTCGGGAATGGGTGCGAACTGAGCGAGGTCCAGGTGGGTTTGTAGGGCTGCATAAACTTACTCCGACGTGGGTCCTCTGCATCTCTTTCCTCAGGGCCGGCCGGACCTGACTGAATCCTGATTCCTATGTTCGCAGAGGATACCCCTGACACCCCACCATCAACAAGATACTATTTGCGGCAATGGCTGTACATGCGTGCGACAAGCGCACGGTGCATCGCCATGACCGTTCGGCCAGAACCTAAGGCAACCGGGGATCAGAGTATCTCCCGGACCGTAGACACATCCAGCGCACCCTCGGGTGCGAACCCCTTCGACGTCATGTAGCCATACAGGCCCGCCAGAAGCTGCCGTGCTTCCGGGTGCTTCTGCAGCCCCGGCAGATCGATGCTGCAGATCAGCAGACGGCCCTTGCCCACCTTTGCCTCGGCAATCAAGCCCAGCTTGTGGTTGCGGTCGAACCCATCCACCACCTGCACGAGGGGGCGGAACGACTGGGGCGTATCATCCAGGATCATCGCCCGGCTCTGCTTCACGAGCTGCCACCACTGCCAGTTGGTGTGGAACTCAGTCGGGAAGTCCTCGAAAAGCGGATGGGCCGGATCACACAGAATCCCCTGCGTGCCGGGCGTCTCCTCGCCCAGCGGGTTCAAGCGGCCGGGCCGGTTGCGGAACATGGGTGACCAGAAACTGCCCTGGAAGGTCATCCGCACGCTCTTCCTGATCGTGTCCTGTTTCGGCAGCAGCAGCACACGCGCCCCCTCGGCCAGCGCGGCCTGCACCTTCTTGGTGAACGTGCGCGCGACCACAATCCCCTTCGGAGCAGCAGGCTTCGCCTTGGCCGGATAGACCCACACGTCATAGCTGTTGCGGTAGTGCGTTCCCTTCACCGCCAGCGTCACAGTCAGCTTCTGCGCGGTCTTGATACGGCGCAGATCCACACTGAACAGATCGACTTCCGTCACCGTTCCCGTCGGGATATCGATGGCGCGCGTCTCGCCTCGCATGTTGCCCGCCCTCGCCGCGCGCGAGGCCGGCCTCGCTTTCGGCGAAAGCGGGCTACAGGGATCGGCCGTTACGTCCCAGGTCACCACCTGGTTTTCCAGATCGCGTGGACCGTAGTGGGCCACGCGGATGCGTCCCTGAAATACCTCTTCGTTCGTCCACGTATACTTCGTCATCCACAGCAGCGGCACCGTCTCACAACAGAACTCGCGCCAGGCTTTGGGCGCAATCAGTCCCTTCGATTCCATGAAGACGTCGAGCATACCGATCAGGGCCACGCCCTGCCCACTGAAGTCCTGCAGGTCGAGCATCTGGAAGCCACCGAGACCGGGGGTACGCAGGGCCGCCTCCACGTCTTCGCGATGGCAGATGACGGAGAGTGCGCCCGAGGCCCTATGGAAATCCATCGCTTGGTCGAGCATGCCGGCGGCTTTGAGTCGCTCGCGAAATATCTCGAAGGATCTCGCCTTCAACACGCCCGTGTACTTCTTGATCTCGGCGTAGTCGGGATAGACCTCGAATTGCGCCATCTCGTGTCCCACCACCGGCACAGGAACACCAAGCATCTCGGCGGCGTAGTCGACCGTGGTCGAGGGCGGCCTATGGTCGATATGGCATTCCGTCTCCCAGGAGGCGCCACGCACATGCTTCCCGGGCCTGGTCCCCTTGATGACCCAGAAGTCATCGCCTTCGCGATAGCGGATCACCCAGTGGAAATGGTTGGTACCCATGGCGTAGAGATGACGCCGGTCCAGTGACCTGAAATGGTCACACATCCCCCTCATCACCTCGGTATCACCACCGATCTCGTTGCCGAGTGTCATCATCACGAATGATGGATGGTTACCGTAATGCTTCAGAATGCGCTCGCCTTCACGCGTGAGGTAGGCCGTGCGTATGGCTGGCGGCCCACCGTCGCCCACCAGCTCATCCAGGGTTTCATAGGCCTCCTTGGGCGGCGTGTAGTCGTGATTGTCCGGTTTCGTAATGCCCCGCTTGTTGGGCAACTCAACCTGGAAGTAGATCCCCAGCTCGTCGGCGGCCAGGAACGCCGCCGCAGGGGGACACCATGAATGAAAGCGGTAGTGGTTGATGCCATAGTCCTGCGCGATGCCGAGATGGCGCAACCAGAAGTCCTTGTCCATCGGCGCATAGCCGGTAATCGGAAAGAGCGCACAGTCGTTCTTGCCGCGCAGGAACGTGGAACGCCCGTTGACCACGAATTGGCCACGGGCCGTACGGAATGTGCGCATTCCGAAGGTGATGGTGCGTCTGTCCCTGAGAATTTTGGACGCCCCTCCTGCCCGAAGAGGGCGAGTGGTCAGACTCGCGGTCAACCGAATCATGGTCCGGTCAAACTCATCCCAGCGCGGGACGTCGTCGGGAACGGGAACGTTCAGTTCCAGTGTGGTGGTCGTTGCCTTGAGTTTGACAGTGAAGCGCTTTTGCGGGATGCGGGGCGCGTCGTCGCGGCCCACAACATCCATGCGAATCGTGACCGAAGCCGCCACGGCCCGGCGCGTCGTGTTTTCGATGCGGGTCAGCACGCGGACGATCTCGCCTTCCTCTTCGGATTCATCCTCGAGCATCCGTGCGGCGTGTTCCGGATGGGCCTGAATCTCATCGAGCCACACCTTGTCCGTTGCCCGCAGCTCGATCCGCCCGAGGATCCCATTCCAATTGGTTTGGGTACGCTCGTCCACCTGGTGGCACGGGCCCACCGGGGGCAGCTTGGCGTTGTCGATCAAGATCGTGATCGTGTGCCTGCCGGGCGTGAGTTTGCGCGACAGATCGAACTCGTGCGGAGTCGAGAGCGAATCATCGCTGCCCACCCAGGTCCGATCGACCCAGACCTGGCTATCCTTGGTACGCTCCAGAAAGAGCGTGATGCGCTTGCCATGCCAGCGTTTGGGAATCGTGACGGTCTTCTGGTACCAGGCCGGACCGATCCAGCGCCAGACGCGCGAGAGGCGATCAGTGCACTGCTCGTCGACAAAGTCGCCCATACGCGCCTCATCCGTCGAACCCGGAAGCGCAATGGTTTCCGATAGTGTCCGGGCATACCACTTGCCACGAATACCCGCGTTCTCCCGATCGAGTGCGATGTACCATTCACCTGCCAGGTCCATCGTGTCGCTATCGGCGAGGCGCACGGCACTAGTGGGGCGTCGTTTCTTTGTCACGGGCATTCTCCCTTGAGCCATTGGTTCACCCGGGCTTCGTCTTCATCATCCCAGCCGGTGAAGGTGTTGTTCATGAGGGTCTTGTAGTCAGACGAGGGATTGCCACGCAGGCTGTAGGAGCTGTCCCAGTAGAGTCCGCGTTTGGCCTGCCGCTGAAATTGGGCAAAGGCGTGGCGGCGGTATGCCTCCCAGACGCGGAGGGTCTCTTCCCGGTCCACCTGAGCGTTGAGAATGGCCTCCAGCAATGCGACCCTCTCGGGCTGGTCTTCAGCCACGTCGTTCAGCTCGTCGGGGTCCTCGGCCAGGTTAAAGAGGCGCGTGGGATAGCCCTCATGGACGAGCAACTTGTAGCCGTCGCGGCACAGCATATGCGAGAGCGTGTTGGTGGTAAGACCGCTGTAGCTGGCTAGTGCCCAGCCGCGGCTCTTGTCGGTTTCGCCACGTGCCAGAGGCATCAGGGACTCTCCGGAAAAGCACTCCCGTTGGTGGATGCCGGTAAGGTCGCAGATGGTGGGGGCGATATCGATCAATGACACAGGCGACTCAATCACCTGCTGTGGGGTGATGCCGGGGCCGACCATGATCATGGGGATGCGTACCGACCCCTCAAACAGGCTCATCTTGTAATACTGCTGGTGCTCCATAGCCAGCTCGCCGTGGTCACCGGTAAAGATCACGGTGGTATCCTCTGTGAGGTCCGTCGCATCCAGCGTGGCGAGAAGCTCGCCAATCATGGCGTCGGCCTCGGCGCACATGGCAAAGTAGATGCGGCGAACCTTCCTAACCGTCTCGTCATCCAAGCCATGGCGCCAGCCTTTGGCCTTCAGCTGATAGGCATTGGCCGGATGGTCTGTTATGTCCAAGGGCGGGATATCAATCAACGCCTCCGGAATGGTCTCCAGCCAGTGCTCGTTGGTGCGAAAGGCGGCGTGAACCAATCCCGGGTTGAGACAGAGAAAGAAGGGCTTGTCGTCGGCGCTTTCGCTTCTTTGCCGGAGAAACTCGGCCGCCTCATCGAACTGCTTCCAGTCGCTCTTGTGGCATCGCTTGTCGCGATTGGGAAGGACCTCGATCGTCTGTGCCGCATCGCAATCCATGACGGGGCGGCCATTCACGTTGAGGGGTTCAAGCATATCCGCCACCCGGTTCATGACCGAATGGTGCCCCGTCAGGTGGTCGTGATGCTTCCCGAGCAGCTTAACAGCATAGGTTTTACGCAACTCGCGGTCATAGGTCCACATCCCGGTCTCGAGGCCCTTGAAGTTGTTCCAGCTCTCGCACTCGTGGGTATAGGTGCCGGAGAGCATGTTGGCCCGCGAGGGGCAGCAGATCGGGTTGGTGCAGTAGGCCGTGGCGAAGCGGGTGCCGCGCGCGGCCAGGGCATCGATAGCGGGTGTGGCGTGCTTCATCGCCGGGTGAATATTCTGGCATCCGAGCATCCGCCCATCCCAGCTCTCCATATGAATCATCAGAATATTCATGGGTGATCTCCCTGATTGAGCCACGCCTTCACGAAGTCGCCCCAACTCTCTGCGCACGCCTGCTCCCGGCCCATAATCTGCCAAAGTCGGGCGCGGTGAAAGGCGGCTCCGGCGGCCGGCAGGCGGCGGTTCTCCGGAGTGCGGTTGACCAGAAAAGGATCTTTATCGGCGGGACAGATCTCGTGCAGCCGACTCACCAGATCGGCTAACCGGGGGCCCACAAACCACGGGATCTTTCCCGCTGTCTCCTCGCGGAAGGAGCGCGGGGCCATATACTCGATCAGAGGCTTGTCGTCGCTGTTGACGGGCGTGTCACCGAACAGGATATCCCGGGCCGGGGTCAAGTTACCGCAATAGAAGAAAGGTACGGTCTTCGGACTGAAGGGCAGCGCGAGATTCTCCAGGTCGCGATAGCTCTTGCCAGCCACCGCCAGCGCCTTGTCGGCACGGCTATCGAGGCTGCAGGCGGGCAATGGCGTCGCATCACGGTGCCCCACCAGTGCCACCACGGCACTACCGGGCTGGAAGTTGTTGCGCCAGAGCGTGACGTGCTCAAACACGTCAAGCATGGTGCGGGCAATGATCGAGAATTCATTCTCTGTCACCTGATAGAGCGGCAACCACTGAAAGAATAGCCCCCCGGGCTTGAGCTTGTCGCGCGCATTGGCGAAGTGCTCTCTTGTATAGAGGCTGCCCGCCCCGGAGCGGTAGGGAATAAACAGATCCGCGTCAATCAGGTCGAACCGCTCCCGGGTGGCCATGAGGTAGTGACGACCGTCTTCGGCCAGAATGGTCGAGCGGGGATCGAAAAACAGACCGTCGGTGTAGTCATACCCATCGACATCCGCGATGTACTTCCGCGCTGCCGTGATCACTTCAGGCACCAATTCACAGGTGACGACCTTCTTCACCCCGTACTCCGGGTCCAGGGCCCTGCCCGCGGTAATGCCGGTTCCCATGCCCAGGAAGAATATCGCGTCGGGCTGCGGGTGTATCTTCAACGGGATATCGGCCTGCATCACCTGCATGCCAATGCTGCCCGTCGAGCCGAGCCCATAGTGGGAGTTGACCTTGATCGAAATACCGTAGGCATCCCGCACCGCCGCGACGGTGCAGTCACTCCCCTCCCACGCCTCGAGCAGCTGCTCACCGTTACGCGTGGGATCAATACGGATAGAGGGCAAGCCGTGAGGATCCAACACGTTGAACTGGGCCAGCAAGACCCCGGCCGCGGCCGCGCGCACCAGCAGGCCCCAACCGTGCCAAGCGAAGGAGAGCACCAGCGCGGTGATAAGATAGATGATGGCGAGTAGCTGCATCGTGTGCCACATGCCAAACTGGCCCAGGAAAACGAAGCCGCACAGCAGCGACCCGAGAATGGCGCCCACCGTATTGATGGCGGCCAGGCGGCCGAGGGTCTTGCCGGCCATGGCCGCGCGCACCTCCTCATGCTTCATCAGGTAGGGAAACACAATCCCGAGGAGCGTCGCCGGAAGGCCAATCGCCAGAAAGCAGCGCCGAAACACCCCGCCGATGTAGCGGTGCCACCCCCCTGTTACCGAAAGCGGGTGCAACCCATCCGTAATCTGCATGAAAATGAAGGGGGTCAGGGCAACGGCCAGGCCACTAAGCAGAAGAACAAGGGCCAGGACACGCATGGGCGGCCAGCTCAGGCGCGCCAGAACACTGCTGATCAGGGCCCCCAAGGCCAGACAGATGAGCACCGTCACCAGGATGGCGGCAAACGTATAGACCGAGTTCTCAAAAACCTGCGAGAACATCCGGGTCCAGAGCACCTCAAGTGCCAGGGCCCCGAATCCGGAGAGGAAACAGAGCGATGCGACAGTCCTCCGCCCGCGGCTGCCGGCCGGCTGCGCACTCGGCGAGGCAGGGCTGCAGAGATCAGGGCTCTCTGTAGCCCGCGCTCGCCGAGCGCGAGGCCCCTCTACACCCACGCCCCCGCGCGACAGCCAGAACGCCACACACGCGATCGATCCCGTGAGGGCCATGGCCAGAAACAGGGTCGAGCGAAAGCCCAGCCACAGGGGAAAATAGAAGCCCGCCAAGTAGGCGCCCAAGGCGGCACCGAGCGTGTTGATGCCATAGAGTAGCGCCGCACGCCGACCGAACTCGGAAGGCGCGGCAATCACCACCTGGCCCATGACAGGAATCGTGCCCCCCATAAACAGCGCTGGCGGGAACACGAGCAGCACCGCCAGGCCAAACTTGGCCAGAAGCAGCCACGGTGCTGAGTCGATTCGCTGATAGAGCAGCGGGTAGATGGCCTGGTAGCCGTGCAGCACCACAAAATAGAGCAGGGCCGCGGCAGCGATCCCCACCTCCAGCCAGGCGTAGGCCCGCAGCGGTCGCGTCATTCGGGCCGAACGATTTCCCCACAGCCAACTGCCCACCGCCAGGCCGCCAAAAAAGGCCGCCAGGGTGGCCGCCGCTGCCTGAGACGTGTTACCGAAGAGCAGTCCCAGCTGCTTCATCCAGAGCACTTCATAGACCAGGCCGGCAAAACCCGAGAGGAATACCAGGAGTAAAGACATCTACGCGCCGACCACTTCCATGGCAATCGCCTCCCATTCGGTCAGACGCCCGGGCTCATTGCAGACCGTGCTGACATCCTTCAAGATCAGTTCGCACGGCGTGTTGTGGCGGCGACAGATCTCCACCGTCTCGGTCAGATCCTTGCGGACCAGATCCGCATCGAACGCGAACATGGCCACATGTGCCGGATTCGGTTTCGCGGAGAACACATAGTCACCATGGATCTTTTCGGCACCGATTTCCTTGTTGGCCCAGGGGCTCATGGAGATCTTGCGCACGTTCTTGATCTGGCGCACAATTTCGATCTTCTTGTGCAACGGCTCGCAGCAGCCGTAGTAGACCAGCCCATAACGCTCCAGGAGGGGTTTGAGCGGCTTGATATCGAACTCGTCCTGCATCGCCGGCGAGACCTCGGAGAACATCTGGGCCATCGACATCGCCCAAGTGTCCTTGGCCGTCGCCTTCTGGCCATCATAGTCCGTGGAGGGCAGGTCATCACAGAACCCGCCGGTGCAGTGGATCTCTGCAGGCGCGGCTTCCAGCAAGCCGTGCTCTTCGTACTGATCCAGCACGCCACTCTCCATCTCCACAAACTTGGCGATCAGCACCCTGACGAATTCCGGCCGGTCGATCAGATCGTAGAGCATCCGTTCGGGCGAGATCTTGGTGGAGATAAGATCCCATAGTCCGCTGTGGCGCGGGAGGCCGGTCAGCCTGACGGGCAGGATGCCGTCCAGGACATCGCTCAGCTCCTCAAGGCGACGCTGATCCAGCTCTGGATCTACCTCGATCGTAGGCGTCTCGAGGGCCTCGACCTCCTCGATCGTGGCAAGTTGTTCCGCAAAATGCTGGGAGAGACCTTCTCTCTCAACCTCTGCCGCAGGTCCCAAGCTGGCGTTGCGGACCGTCTTGGCGATCCCGATTTCCGGAAGCACGACCATATCCGCCTTGAAATGTTCCCACGCGTATATCGTCCTGCGCAGACGCCCCTCGATGGACCAGAACCCAGGCATTCGCCCCAGGAGCGCGTCATCGCGGCTGA
Source organism: Verrucomicrobiota bacterium (assembly GCA_018648805.1). Classification (GTDB taxonomy): domain Bacteria; phylum Verrucomicrobiota; class Kiritimatiellia; order UBA8416; family JABMPJ01; genus JABMPJ01. The sequence goes on along the minus strand of JABGQM010000009.1, from coordinate 43,754 downwards.
GCATCTTCTCCTCGCCCCAGTCGAGCTCGTGCCAGGGCAGTTGATCAAGGCGCACCATCGGACGCGTTGACTGCAGTCCGTTCAGGCGGCGCCACCCATCGACGGTCTCCTGCTGTCGCGACAACGTCGCAATCTCCGCATATCGCTGCGCAAGCTCCCGTATAACATCCCGCCCACTCTGATTTCCCATTGTTCACTCCTCACGCATCACCCCAACCGAGCGTGCCTCGCTTTCGGCGAAAGCGGGCTACAGACTTCTCATGCAGGCAGCGTACCACCCACCCCACCCCCGATACATCACACAAAACCGACAGAGAGATCACTTTTATCCGACAGGCACGTCGATCGCTCCAGCGCCGCACAGGTTGCATCCAACAGGCTCACCAGCCTCTCACTGTGACATCGCCGGCCGATACGACCGTGGTTTGCTTGTCACGAACCAGGATCAACTCACCGCTCGGCGACATGGATTGAACGCGGCCGCGCAGCGTTTCCCTAAATGTCGAAACGGTCACGTCCCGCCCCTGCAGGACTGAATGCGCTTCCAGATACGGGAGAAAGGGGGAAAGGTCTTCAGCGGCCAGCCAGTCGCCGTACGCGTCATCCAGCGCGTTGAGCACGGCCGCCAGCAGCTCCGGCCGCGACACCTCTCTGCCCAGCTCCAGGCAGAGCGATGTGGCGGTCGGCTTCAACGCCGCCGGGAACGAGGTCTCGTTTACGTTGATACCAAAACCGATGATGGCGAAGTGGATGGCGTCCGCTTCCACTTCGCTTTCGCAGAGCACACCACATAGCTTCCGGCGTTCAACCAGAATGTCGTTTGGCCATTTGATCAGGGCCGCCAGGTCGGGGTGACAGGCGAGCAGGGCCCGCTCGATCGCAACGGCCGCTACCAGGCCGATCTCGGAAATACGGTTCACAGGGACAGAGGGGCGCAGGATCACGCTGGCGTACAGGTTGGCACCGGGCGCCGAATGCCAGGTGCGGTCCATGCGCCCCCGGCCGGCTGACTGTTGGTCACTCACCCACACGGTTCCCTCGGCCGCCCCTGCTTTGGCGTCGGCTGCCGCCCGCGTGTTGGTGGAATCAATGTCAGGCACATAGTGCAGGCATTGCCCGATGCGGGCAGACCGAAGATGGCGGCGCACCTCTGCGGGATAAGGCATGTTGGGGGCCGTGATGAGCCGATGCCCCCGTCGGGAGACCGACTGGATGTCGTAGCCCAGACGGCGCAAGGCGGCAATATGCTTGGAGACCGACGCTCGCGAGATGTTCAAGAAAGCGCCTATGCGTTCTCCCGAACACCAGTCGTCCTGTTCCCGCAAGGCGGTCAGCACCCGATCGGTCACGTCACTCATCGGGGCACCATAGATACCTCGACACAGATCGTCAACCCCGTCCGGTCTCAGGGCTGACAATGCGTCTTGTGCCCGCTGTGCTACTTGAGTGGGGTCAGTGTAAAGTCCCGGATGGTCAGGCCCTTGAGCCACTCATTCTTGTCGTGACGGCACCCCATCCGCCACCGAGGCAGCCCACCCTCCCATCAGGCGTCCAGTGCACTAGGGCGACATGACCGGACTGGGGACGTGCCGTGGTCGGGATGGGGTTGCCGAATTGTCTCGGTTTGCGCTTGAGCATCGCGAGCCACGGGGGTAACGTTTGCGGCTTCTGAATGTCGGGGCGTAGCGCAGCCTGGTAGCGCAGTTGCTTTGGGAGCAACGGGTCGGCGGTTCGAATCCGCCCGCCCCGACCAATCTTCGCTCTGAGCGGAGCGGAAAACGAAGACTTGGAGGCACGGCTGCCCCATCACAATTCCGGCGTGAATCCACACACGTTCCCGATATCAATTCCCGCCGACAGTTTTGCCTCTATAACACAGGAGCCCGCAATATGACACCCGCCGAACGACTACAGGCAACGCTGAATCACGAGCAACCCGACCGCGTCTGTGTGGACCTGGGCAGTACCCCGACGAGCGGCATGCATGTCAGCATTGTGCAGGAGTTGCGGCAGGCATACGGTCTCAAAAAGCGGCCTGTAAAGGTCTGCGAGCCCTATCAAATGCTTGGTGAGATCGACGCGGACCTGCAGGACGCGCTGCAGGTAGACACAACCGCCCTGCCGGCGGTCGGCACTATCTTCGGCTTCCGCAATGTGAACTGGAAGCCATTCACCACGCCATGGGGCCAGGACGTCCTGGTGCCGGAGGGCTTCCGGACGACGGTGGACACCCACGGCGACTTGCTGATCTATCCAGAAGGCGATCTCGAAGCCGGGGCCAGTGCCCGTATGCCTGTGGGCTCTTTCTTCTTCGACGCCATTATCCGGCAACCGCCCATCGAAGAAGAGAGCCTGGACCCCGAGGACAATCTCGAGGATTTCACCATTCTTGATTCCGAGTCGACGGCATGGTTTCGCCGGGAGGGGGAACGCCTGCGCGGCAGCCAACGTGCCGTCGTGGCGAGTCTGCCGGGGACAGCCTTCGGTGATATTGCCTTGGTGCCGGCGCCTTTCCTGAAGAAGCCCAAGGGCATTCGTGACATCACCGAGTGGTATATGGCCACGGCTATGCGCCCGGATTACATCCACGCCGTTTTCGAAAAGCAGTGTGAGATTGCGCTGAAGAATCTCGAGATCGTTAACGAAGCGGCGGGTGACGTGATCGATGTGGTGTTCGTCTGCGGTACGGATTTCGGGACCCAGACCTCCCAGTTCTGTTCGGTCCAGACCTTCAACGATCTCTACGCGCCCTACTACAAACAGGTGAACGACTGGATCCACGCCCATACGAAGTGGAAGACGTTTAAGCACTCCTGCGGCGCGGTGATTCCCTTTATCGAGAGCTTCATTGATGCCGGGTTTGACATTCTCAATCCGGTTCAGTGTTCTGCCGCCGGCATGGATCCCGCGACTTTGAAGCAGACCTACGGTGACCGGATCGTCTTCTGGGGGGGCGGGGTCGACACCCAGAAGACCCTCCCCTTCGGTACGCCGGAGGAGGTCGATCGGGAAGTACGGGAACGCGTCGAGATCTTCAGTGACGGCGGCGGCTTTGTCTTCGATGCGATCCACAATGTGCAGGCCCAGACGCCAATCGAGAATGTCGTTGCGATGTTCAAGGCACTCGCAGATGTCCGCGGCCTGTAGACTCGGCAACCATGAGGCGATTACTCCATGAAACACAAGCCATACAAGAACCGAATGTTGGGTGACCGGGAACTTCATCCGTCAACCTTGATGATGGGGTATGGATATGACCCCACACTCTCTGAGGGCGCCCTGAAGCCGCCCATCTTCATGACCTCGACCTTCGTTTTCGACAATGCCCAGCACGGCAAAGAGTTCTTTGAACTGGCCTACGGCAAGCGCGAAGCCAGCCCTGGCGAGGAACTCGGACTCATCTACAGTCGCATCAATAACCCGGATCTGGAGTTTCTGGAAGACCGTCTGGCCCTCTGGGAAGACGCCGAAAAGGGACTTGCCTTTTCCAGCGGCATGTCGGCCATCGCCACAACCCTCCTGGCGTACCTGCGTCCAGGCGACGTGGTTGTTCATTCCGCCCCCATCTACGGAGGTAGTGAATACCTGATCCGCAATATCCTGCCGGCCTTCGGCATTGACAGTGTGGAGTTTGAGTCCGGCTTCAAGAGACTGACTCTGGCCCCGGCCGTGGAGGAAGCTCTGCCTAAGGGGAGGGTTGCGGTGATTTATGCCGAGACCCCAGCGAACCCCACCAACGGTCTGGTCGACCTGCACGAATGTGCTCGATTGGCTGACGACATCGCTTCCCGCCAGGGAGGCCATCGCCCGATCGTCGTGATTGACAACACCTTCCTCGGTCCCGTGTGGCAACAGGCCCTGCAACACGGTGCCGACGTCTCGGTCTACAGCCTGACCAAGTATGTAGGCGGACACAGCGACCTGGTGGCTGGCGCTGTACTCGGCAGCCGCGAACGACTCGCACCGATCATGGGATTCCGCACCATCCTCGGCACCATGTGCTCGCCACATACCGGCTGGCTGATCATGCGTAGCCTGGAGACCTTGCAGGTGCGGATGGAGAAATCCGCCGCCAATGCTCGGACCATCGCCGACTATCTGAACCAACACCCGAAGGTCACCAAGGTCCACTATCTGGATTTCATCGAGAGCGGCACCTTGGCCCGTGAGATCTACGAGCGCCAATGCACGTCGCCGGGATCCACATTCTCGTTCGACATCGCCGGCGGTGAAGCCGAGGCCTTCCAGGTGCTGGACCATCTGCAGATCATCAAGCTCGCCGTCAGTCTGGGCGGCACCGAGAGTCTGATGGAACACCCATTCACCATGACGCACTCGGATGTACCGGACGATGTGAAGCATCGCCTTGGTGTCAATGAGTCCCTGTTGCGCATCAGCGTCGGCATCGAGGACGCCGGAGACCTGATTGCCGACCTGGACCAGGCCCTGGCCAGCATATCCGGGGAGAGCAATGACTGACGTATCCAAGCAGAAAGCATATGAAGAGGTGCTGACCACCATCGAGGCCTTGATCGAAGGTCAGAGCGACCTTATCTCGGTCATGTCCACGGTTTCCTGTGAACTCTTCCACGCCTTCGACCATTTCAACTGGGTGGGGTTCTACCGGCGCGTTGATGCCACTACATTGAAGGTAGGCCCCTATCAGGGCAGGCACGGATGTCTGACCATCGACATCCGACGCGGCGTCTGCGGTGCCTGTGCTCGCGAAGCCGCCATCCAGATTGAGAATGATGTCTTGCAGGCACGGTCGCACATCGCCTGTTCCGCCGCAACCAAAGCGGAAATCGTGTTGCCCGTTCTAGACCAGGACGGCAACGTGGCTGCCGTGCTGGACATCGATTCCGATCGCTCGAGCGTTTTCGATGATATCGATGTCACCGCCCTGCAGCAGGTCACACGCTGGGTTGAGGCAGTCAACGACAGCATCACCAGCACACAGGAGCCGATCTATCCCGGCGAGCGCCCAAATGGCGTAAAAATGTGACGGTGTGGCAGAAGGTTGTTCGAAAAGTGTTGACCCATGGGGCGGCGCGGGTATTATGTGCGCGCTTTTGGGAATCAGCCCCGGTTGGGGAGAGGAATAGCTAATGCCGAATATTGAGAGCGCAAAGAAACGTCTACGTACCTCCGAAAAGGCACGTCAGGGCAACAAATCTGTAAAGAGCCGCATCACGACCTCACGCCGCAAGTTCTATGCGACCGTGACAGGTGATGACAAGGCCGCCGCCGTCTCGGCGTACACCACCTACAGCTCAGCGCTTGACATGGGCGTTAAGCGCGGTGCGATCAAGAAGAACAACGCCAACCGCCGTAAGTCACGTGCGGCCCTGCGCGTAAACAGCGCCTTCGCCGCGTAGCGCTTCACACGGCTACCAGTACTCGACGACGGACTTGACGATGTGGTGGGCGAGGTCTTCAGCGGCCTCGGGCAGCGCATTCAGCTTCGCCAGCGACAGCTCGGCGCCGGGCTCGAACGTGGACTCTCCGCGCACACGCCGGCTGGAGAGCCTCTCGTCGGTCGTGCTGCGGTGGAAATTTACCTTTGCTATGATCACCAGGCGATACTCACTGGTTGTCTTGGCCTGGTCGCCGCTATAGCGTAGCGGCTCCAACCGGAACTCCTGCAGCGTCACCTTGAGATAGGCATCCGTGCCCCCTTGAGAACCAAGCCGCAGCGTACCGTCCTTCTGAAACTCCTGTATCGCCGCGCGCGTTGTCGCGACTTCAAGCTCGGGTTCACCGGTCCGATTCACGAACGAGGGAATGTAGATCGAGTGGATGCCCGGCGGCAAGGTCGTCCCCAGCCGGTACCCCATGCACCCGCCCGCCAGCGTCAAAAGCAGCGTGAGTCCGAGCATCCAGCCACGCCACGCTCTCATGGTGCGGTCTCCGGCGCGGCCTGCATCGCCTCGAGCTCACGCACCCGCAGACTGACCGCCTCAGCCTGTTCGGCATAGGGAAATTGGCGCAGAAAATCGGCATAAGCGATGAGGGCGGAGTCGGGCCGCCGGGCAATCTTGTCGTAGTAGGCCGCCCGTTCGTAGTAGAGCCCGGATAGGCGGGACGAAATGCGGTCGCGCTCCTGCGTAGCGGCCGCGACGTTGGGATCGTCCGGATAGTCCCTAATGAAACCTGCCAGCCCAACCAGAGCGCGCCGACAGACCACTTCGTCACGCGCAGTGGCATCCGCCAGCTTCACCAGGCAGCGTGTGCCACCGTAGCCAGCCGTCACGGCCAGCTCGCTACGCGGCCACCGTTGACGCAGCATGTCATAGGCCCGAATCGCGGCGTCGTACTGCTTGTCCTGCTCCTGGATCCATCCCAAAAAGAACTGCACCTCGGGTCCGCGCTCCCAGGTGGGGCCATTCTCGGCTACCTGCTTAAAGAGGGGCAAGGCCCGCTCAGGCGATTTGAAGCCGCCCAGAAAGAGGAATCCCCCATGCCGCTGGTTCATCACCTCGTTGGCGATACGGAACTGCCGGTCAAGCACCTCGCCGTAGTCGAACTGACCGGCGTAGAACTCGACAAGGTATTGAAACTCGTTGAACGACTGATTGTACTTGCCGCGTGCCTCCAACAGTTCCGCGTAGGCCATCTGGGCCGTGACGGCCTCGGGGGTGTCATGCCACTCGTGGACCAGGGCGCGATACTGTTTGGCGGCCTTGCGCACCGCGCCGCCATCGGCCAGGGAACGCGCATAGACCAGCTGTTCAGCCGCGGTCTTTCGGTCGGGTCGTCGCCAGAACCCGGCGCGCTTACGCACGACCTCATCCGGGTCGGTATGGTCGAATCCACCAAGATCCGGCTCCTGCGCCCCGCACGACAGGGCCAGCAGCAACCCGGTCACCACCATCACTCCACGCTTAAACAATCTCGTATTCATTGCGTTAGAAGGTAGCGGCCCAGCCTTCCCGCGGTCAAGCTCACTCTCGAGATCAGGCAAATTACCGATAGCGCCCCGTCGGGTTTTACTCTACTATTGATTTTTGTAGTCTGAGTCAGAATAGAGGAGCACGAGACAGAAATGGTACGCAATTCAGAGCTATGGGCCACCGTTGTTTTAACCACCCTCGTCGCCACGGCGACCATGGGGGCACTCTCCCGCGATGATTTGTCCCCCGCGGCGCTAGCCCTGTTGCCCAAGGGCGATGTGGTCCGCGTCGTGACGACCCAAGGCAAGACCCTGCAGGGCGAGATCGAGCGCGAGACGGAGACCAGTGTCAAAATCCGCATCAACACGGGCCGCATGAGCTACCCCAAAACCGTTCTGAAGTCTGCCATCACGACACGCGAGGTGCTGCCGCTCGATGATTTCTTTGCCGAAGCCCTACTGCCCATCAAGCTGGATAACTACGCGAGCATGGATCTGGCCTTTTACGAAGAGAACATCGCGCTGTTTGACGAGTTCATTTCGCGCTGCCGCCTTCATACCAGCATCCAGGACGTGCGCACCAAGCGCAACGCGTTTGAGGAAGAGCGCAAGATGGTTAAGGTAGGCATGCAGAAAATCCAAGGCGACTGGTATGCCCCCATCGCGGCGGCGGTTAAGCAGTTCGATATGATCGGCGAACTCATGGAGAAGGCCATCAAGCACTACCCCGGCGTAGAAACCGACGGCTTCCGCGGCTCCAAGAAGGTCCAAGCCAAGTATGATGAACTCGATGATGAACGGCGCGCCATTGCGCGCGGACTTCCTGAGATCGTGACCGAGCGGATCCCCCTCGCGATCAAGACCAAGAATTTTGATGAGGCGGCCGAGGAGGTCACGGCCTTCCTTAACTTCTACCTTTTCCGCGTCATCGAGGCGGAGACTGGCCGGCGCGGCTCCCTGCAGACCGGCTCGGTTATTGCACAGATGGACTTCGGCTATATCACCCGCCTCGAACGTCAGATTGTTGAAGCCTATGCTCTCAGCGTCAAGAATGCCCAGCCGCCCGCCAAGGGCATGCAGCCCGGCATGACCTTCATTCCTGGAGGTTATTTTCTGATGGGCGATGAGAAGGCCAAACCGGGCCAGGACAATTTTCCAATGCGTATCATCAAGCTCTCGCCCTACCTGATCGACACGCACGAGGTCAGCAACAAGGCCTACCGTGAGTTTGTGGAGCACACCACGTCGACCGGCGATTCAAGCATGGAGCATCCGGATGCGCCGCCGCTCAAGGACCACACCCCCGGCGGCTGGTCACAAAACCACCTCAACGGCGACGATCAACCGGTGGTGGGTGTCGACTGGTTTGATGCCTATGCCTACGCCACATGGAAAGGCAAACGCCTGCCCACTGAAGCCGAGTGGGAAATGGCGGCCCGCAGCCGCGATGGTCGCGAGCTGCCATGGGACAAGGATCCCACGGCGGCGACCTTTGTCAACTCGGCCCGCGGCCGCCTCCTCATGGCCGACGAGATTGATGTGCAGAACCCAAAACCGCGCCGCAAGCAGACCACCATGGAGAAGCTGAAGGGCATTGAGCCCCCGCCCCCGCCCAAGACCAAGTTGCCGTTCAAGACTTGGCCGGCCAACAGCCCGATTCCGCCCCAGGCCGACATGGCGGACTTTGCCGACCTGCTCAAGCCGACCAGCCCCTACGGCCTCATGCATCTTCCCGGTAACGTAGCCGAATGGGTGTCGGATTACTATGCGCCCAAGGCATACTACAGCGCCCCACTCGAGAATCCCACGGGTCCGGAGGAGGGGCAGGCGCGAGTCTACCGCGGCGGCAGTTACGGGCTACGCGACGAGGCCGAACTAAAGACCTTCCGCCGCTTCAAGGGTGTTGGCCGTGTGACGGTCGGCAGGAACCAGCATATCGTAGGCTTCCGCTGCGCCGCACCCCTACCCTAGTTCATCAAGCGCTTCAGCCGCGGCTTCCCACTGACGGGTTGAGTAGTCGATCTCGCTCTGCAGTTCCCTGATACGTCGGTTGAGCGACTGGAAATCGGTCTCAGGATCGGGCGAAGAGAGGGCCTCCAGCACCGTGGCACGCTCGGTTTCCATCAGCTCAACTCGTTTCTCAGCCTGACGAATGGTCCGCTTCAGCTCACGCTCCTCGGCCTGGCGGACCTGCCGCTGCTGGGCGCGTACACGCCGCTGGGCCTTCTTATCCTGCGGCGCAATGGGCGCGCCCGCCCGGCGCGCGGCCGGGGCGGCCACCACTCCACGTGCCTCGCGTTCGACGCGTTCCTTGTAATAATCGTAGCCACCGGCATAGCGCGTAATGCCGGGCGGCGTCATGGCGATGACAGAGGTCGCCACCTTGCGCGCAAAGTCGACGTCATGCGTGACCAGGCAGAGCGTTCCAGCGTAGCTGGCCAAGGCCTTCTCCAATGCTTCGCGCGCCTGGATATCGAGATGGGTAGTCGGCTCATCCAGCAGGAGAAAATTGGGAGGTTTGATCAGGAGCCGCGCAAAGGCCACGCGGATCTTCTCACCACCGCTCAACACCTGCACGCGCTTGTCGATACTGTCGCCGGAGAAACCGAAGCCCCCCAACAGCCGGCGCACCTCCTGGTCGGGTACATCCGCCGCGACGGCCTTGACCGCATCATACACGCTGTGCTGCGGGGTCATCGTCTCCGCGAAATCCTGTGATTGGTACCCCATGACCAGCTTGTGGCCCGTAGCACGCTTTCCCTCCGAGAGTTCCAGTGCGCCGGCCAGCATGCGCAGCAAGGTGGTTTTTCCCAGTCCGTTCAGGCCCACCAGTACGATTTTCTCACCCCGCGTGATACGCAGGTCGAGGTGACGCAAGACCCAGCGCGAACCGTCGTAGCTCATCCCCGCATCTTCGAGGCGCATAAGTTCGACACCGCTGTGCGGGGGCGGACGCAGGCGGATCGTTCCTGGACTGACCAGCCGTTGGGGCAGCTCGACCTTGTCCATCCGCTCGAGCATCTTGATCTTACTCTGTACCTGCGCGGCCTTCGTGCTCTTGGCGCGAAAGCGGGTCACGAACGATTCGATCTGATCACGCCGCCGGTCCTGGTTCTTCTGGGCCGCGAGACGCTGCTCGTAACGCAGCTCGCGCTGCTCAACATAGGCGTCGTAGCTGCCGCTGTAGCGCTCCACGCGCCCCCCCGACACCTCGAATGTCACGCTCGTCAGGGCGTTGAGCAGGTAGCGGTCATGCGAGACCAGCAGCAGCGTTCCCTTGAACTCGCGCAGGTAGCGCTGCAGCCACTCGATCGTGGGGATATCGAGGTAGTTGGAGGGCTCATCGAGCAGCAACACCTCCGGCTCAGCCACGAGGACGCGGGCCAGCTCAGCGCGTGACTGCCAGCCACCGCTGAAGGAACCGATCGGATCCTGGAAGCTCGCCTCGCTGAAGCCCAGTCCGCTCAAGGCCTGCTCGGCACGCGGCCGAATGGTATAGCCGCCCAGGGTTTCAAAACGAGTCTGCACCTCACCCAGCCGCTCGAGCAACAAGGCTGTCTCACCGGGCGGGGCATCCTTCAGTCGTGCCTCAATCGCGTGCGTTTCCTCCTCAAGCTCGACCAGTTCCGGCAAGGCCGCCTCGACATGCGAGAGGAGCTGACGATCCGCGATACCGGCCCCGACATGCTGACGCACGTAGCCCAGGCGGCAGTTGGTGGGCAGAAGCACCTCGCCGCCATCCGGCTCCGCCTCACGCGTAATCAGTGTGAAAATCGTGGTCTTGCCAGCGCCGTTGGGCCCCACAATACCGATATGTTCTCCCGGATTACACCGGAAGCTCACCTCGTCGAGCACCACCTGTGCCCCATGCCGTTTACTCACTCCACGAAAATCAACCATCCGGGGAGGATCACCTAACCAGGCGCAGAATGCAAGATCGTCCATTCTCGGGAGGTCCCCAGTATTGGGATGTCGCTCTCCGTAAGTCATTACAAATGAACAATGTGAAGCACAGGGCATCTGAATATCCAATATCCAACACTCAAATCCAATACCCAAGGATGGGCGCCCAGCAGGGGCGCAATTCCCTTGGAAACTGGACATTCCCTGTTGGGTGTTGGACATTGAACCCGTCTTGGGCTGAAATTCCAGGCAAAGTCCTGATTCCATTCGCCCTTGCACCCCACACTACATACCTGTACCTTCCCTGCTCATTATTCACACCCAAAACAGGGGGCAACATGACCAGATGGGGAATCGCGACACTTATAGTGATCGCACTAGTCGCCGGCAGCGTGAGCGCCGGGCCGCAGTGGGACCTCGGCGAAGATGCGTGGTTAAAGATGAGCTTCTTGGGCCAGGTGCACGGCTCATACACCGATACCGACATGGATCCGTACGACGTCTACCTGCGCCGCGCCCGTATTATACTGGCTGGCCAGATTACTGACGGTGTGAAGTTTTTTGTCGAGACCGACAACGACAACGCCGGCAAGCGAGGCAGCACCGTCTCAATGGACATCCAGGACGCCTTCATTGATTTGCAGATTCTCGACTCCGACCACTGGGTCGAGGTGGGCTTGATCCTGCTGCCTTTCTCTTTCGAGAATCGCTCCTCAGCCGCCTCCCTGCTGGGGCTGGACTATAATGCCGAGACCGTCAAGTTCGTCAACTCCTTCGTCTGGCGCGATTACGGCGCCGAGCTGCACGGCGCCTTCTTCGACCAGAAGGTCTCCTACTGCGTGGGCGCCTTCGACGGCTATGATGCGGCCGGCGCGGCCAAGAACCCGGAAGCCGACGTGCGCCTGACCGGACATGTCGCTGTGAACCTGCTGGGCAAGGCCGAGACCGGCTGGTTCTTCAGCCAGAACCGCCAGGGGGCTGACCCCTATGTTTCCGTGGGTGCCGGGTACGATTGGCAGGACAAGGCCACCCTGGTCTCGCTCCCCGTACCCGATGGCGAAGCCGCTGTCACGGCCGAAACCGACTCCGAGGCGTGGGTTATCGACCTGCAGTCCGGCTTTGGCGTGGGCGACAGCGACGTGACGATCAATGCGGCCTGGTATGACTGGGACAACTCAGCATTCAACGGCACCACCGCCTTTGTGGAGAGCGGTGTCAGGATCGACAAGACCATGCTGACGGCCAAGCTCAGCGTGCAGGATCCCGAGGACGGTGAACGTACCGAGGATTACACGGCCGGCCTGCACTACTTCATGCGGGGCCACAACGCCCGCACCGGCATCGAATACCGCTGGGGCGACAGTGACAGCATGGTCCTCGCCGGCGTGCAGTTCCTGCTTTAAAAAAGCAGGTACTCAAAAGAAGAGGGACCCGGAAGCCAGGCGGCCTCCGGGTCCTTTCTTTTTCCTCAGCCCGGCATCAAAAGATGATATGGCAATCTGGCAGGGCTTCCTTGAGGCGTTTCTGCTCGGCGTCGCCGATGGGATTCTTGAGCAGGTTCAGCCACCGCAAGTTGACGAGCTGGCTGATATCCGGCGGCAGTTCGGTCAGGCGGTTCCGCTGGAGGTCCAGGCGCTCCAACCCGCTCAGCGAGGCCAGGGATGTGGGCAGTACCGTCAGGCTATTGCCGGCGGCGGCCAAGTCCGTCAGGGCACTCAACTCGCTCAACCCGGCCGGCAGCGCAGCCAGCTTGTTGTCGTTCAGGTAGAGTCGCTGCAGGTGGGTGAGCTGGCGGATGGATGGCGGCAGTTCGGTCAGGCTGTTACGATTGAGACGCAACCACTTGAGTCCGGTCATGGCCGGCACGCAACGCGGCAGAGCGGACAGCTTGTTGCGGTCGAGATTGAGATAGGTCAGTCCGGTCAGGCTGCTCCACGACTCAGGCAGCGCGACCAGGGCGTTATCGCTCAGGTAGAGCGTCGTCAGTCCGGTCAGTCCCGCCATGCGGTCCGGTACGACCGTCAGTCCGCATTCGCCTGCATCGAGCCATTTCAGCTGCGCGAGGGCACCCACCCCATCCGGCAAGCCGCTCAGCGCATTGCCGCGCACGCTCAGCTTCACGAGAGCCGGCAAGGACGCCAAGCCGTCCGGGATCTCTTTCAAGCCGCGCCCATGCAGATCGAGAAACTGAACCGACTCACGTTCCGCCAGCGCAGACTCCATACTCGCCACCGTCACCAACCGGTCGGGTGCACGCCACGGGAAACACCCCGTCAGCAGAATCATTCCCAGCACGACACTGGCCACTTGGATACTCATAGTCCATCTTTTCACAGGATTCCATCCTCGCTTCTATCCGACCGTTCGGTTCGTCTATTCTTTTTGATGAACGCCAATTATAGGCTTGCCCCTTCATGAGAGCAAACACTAGGATTACTCGCACTATGAAAAAAACATTTGCTCTTCTTTCCGCGGCTGCTCTGCTGGCCATCTCTTTCACGTCTGCTCAGGCCTTCCCCACAGGGAAGAGCAATGAGAGTGGCGACTACATTAGCGGCACCGGGCTCTCGCATCTGCTCAACGGCGGTATCTATGGCGGGACGATGGAGCGCGATGTGCAGTTCGGAGCCGTCGTGCTGCCCCTCGAAACCAGCAAGGCCGTGCTCTACCTCGGCCTCGAGCTGCGTCCCTGGGTGACCCTCTTCGTGGGCGGTGGCGCCGCCGAACACGAGCTGGGCATGGCCGATGGCGATTCGTCCCACATGGTTGAAGCCGGCCTGCTGCTCAATGTGATCGACCACGACATTCTCGACCCCACCCTTTTTGAAGACAGGCTGCGCCTCAACATGGGCGCCACGTGGAGCATGACGGAAGCCAACTGGTACGGCGAGGATGTCAAGTGGCAGGAGATCAATGCCTTCGTGACGCTCAGCATCGTCAACGACACCACCGGCAACAAGCACTTCAACCCCAACAGCATCGCCCTCTATGCGGGCCCGATGTACTCCTACATCGACAGCGATGACCTCGAGGCCGACCAGGAGCTGGGTTTCATGGCCGGCATCGAGATCTTTATGTCCGAAACCATCTCGCTTGATCTGGGCTTGCGTCAGTTCGACGGCACCGGATTCGAAGGTGGCCTGAACATCCAGTTCTAGAGGCTGACGCCGATCATAGCCTCGTTAGCGCACCCGCGGCGAGCACTCGGGCTCGGCCTTCTATTCAGGAATGCGCAGTAGCTTCTTGCTATGGGCATCCATCTCTTTCCATGCTTCGATGAGTGTCTGGGGCCTATCCCAGTGCTCGCGCGTCAGCTCGTGGAATGTCTTCAAGTTGTAACAGGGCACCCCGGGGAACGCGTGGTGCTCGACATGCCACTCCATGTGCCAGTAGAGGTACGAGGTAAACGGATCGAGGCGCACGGTGCGGCAGCACGCCTGAAACGTGTCGGTTTCGGGTTCGCGCGCCACATGCATCGTGTCGTGCACCAGCGTGTGATACCACTTACCGCCGTAGAAGGGCGGCAACGTCACCACGACAATCAGAAACCACTTCCCACTCGCAATCGCAAACAGGGCAAACAGTAGGTGGAAGAGGAACTGGGACAGCTCGGTCCAGTAGGCATCACGCTGGGCGGTGCGATCGGCCTGCGCATAGGCATAACGCAACCAGGTCCCGCGCCGCGTATTGCACAGGAACGGCACGAAGAGGGCGTAGATACGGTCATACACCGCCGTGACCAAGCCCATCGGATTGACCACGTTCACCGCCCGCTGCAGAATTGTCTCAGCCGGTTCGGCACGTGGATGGACCTCCTCGCCCTCGCTCTGACGATGGAGGGTGTAGCGGTGATGATACCAGTGACTCATCTTGTAGAGCGCACCGTTGCTGGTCCAGTGCACCAGCCCGAACACACGCTTGAAGAAGCTGTTCAACCAGCGCCGCTTGAACATGGTGCCGTGCGACAGCTCATGTGTTTCAGGGTTGAAGGCCCACAGCCCCCCGTGAATGTATAGCGCCACAGCCATCCAGACCCAGTGTTGGGTGGCAAACATGAGGTAGGCCCACGTACCCGTGGCGCTGAGTATGACGAGGATACCCACCCCGTGCAGAGTCCCCTTGAGATCGCTACGCTCTGTGCACCGTTTGAGGATCTCACGTGTGATGGGCGGTCGCTTCCACTCTACCGCCACAGGCCTATACGGATACGCTTGCATCGCTACAGATCCTTGTACCGTCCATAGCGCTGAATAGCCGCCATGAGCAGGCGCATACCGCTCAGACGACTCCCGTTATTGATCGAGCCAGCGGTCGTGAAAACCAGCCCGCGTTTCGCCTTGGCCTGATCAAAGTCGCGCAGAAACTCGGCCACCATGTTGGCCTCCTCGTTGCGGCTGTAGGTGAACGGGGCCAGCTGACCATTGATCACCGCACGCGGGCAGTGCGCACGGATCTGAGCTACGCTCAGCGTGGGGCCGAAATTCGTCCCGCTCAGATCCAGAGACCCCAGCTGCGGCAGCAGATGCGCCATATCGGAGTCGCTATGCTGATAACGACGATCGGTCGGGTCGGGGGCGTACGTCGCCAATACGGCCCGGTGAATCGGCATGGCAAAGGCCTCGTACATCTCTACATTAAAGAGGCAGCAGTTGTCGTCGGCCCACCCCCAGCCACGCGGCGCCGTTTCCGGCGTATAGCCGGCTTCCTCGTCCAACACCTTGGCGCGTGCCAGGATGGCCCGACCGATGACATCGCCGAAACGGATGAAGAGCGCGGGGTCATCAAAATGAAGGAGCAGCATGTTCTCGGCGCCGAAGATCGAACAGGCGAACGTGCAGGGCCCGCGTTGCCCGCGGTAGCGCGGCACGTTGCAGCCCAGGGCGGTCAGCCGCGCCTTCTCGGCTTCCCAGTTGGGCGGCAGCATGAAGTCGCGCAGATTCTCGAGACGGCCCTCCACACGGTCGAGCAGTGCGGCCAGTTCCTCCGGGGTATCGGCCGCCTGCTTGAGCCACCACGATCCGGTCGCCCCGCCCTCCCACACATTCTCGCCTTCGAAGATGTCGTGCAACTCCTTGAGCTTCGGCCAACTACGCTCGCCGGCGGCGGGCGTCTCGCCCAACAGACGTCGCCCCACGATCGTCTCGGCCAGGTCGTTGTAGCGTCGCTTCAGATCCAACGCCCAAGCCTCATCCTCATGCTGGAAGCGCCACCAGTCCTGCGGCTCACCCAGCTCCTCGAAAATGCATTCCCAGTTACAGATGGCGCCGAGGGGTACCTGCGGGATCTGAGCCCCGAACGGATCCTTGCGGGCGATCGCCTGGTCCGCCCAGAAGCGATCCAAGTCAACCGGCGCCATTCCGCCATTCGCCGCCGTATCGGCCAGCAGAGCATCCACCATCGCACGATGTTCATCCGTTGCTGCTTCGTAGGCACCCATTCGTCATCTCCCTCTTTAGATCTATCTTCTCAGCATGCCAGCAATATCAGTGATCATCCAGCGACGTGCGCAGGGAATCGAGATCCTGTTTAAGGTCATCCCTGACCGATGCATACGCGGCGTCAGCATAAAGATTCTTCATCTCGAACCCGTCGCGCTCGAGATCAAACAGTTCCCACTCCCCCGTCTGGTAATAGTGAATCAGTTTGTACCGATCGGTCCGCACCCCCCGGTGGCGCGCCACGCTGTGTTCCGCAGGAAACATGTAGTAATGATAGTACAGATGCTTGCGCCACTCTGACGGCGTCTCCCCCTCCAGCAACGGCAGCAGTGATACGCCCTGCATTTCGTCCGGGATATCCGCACCGGCCACATCGAGGAAGGTGGGGGCGAAATCGATATTCTGGGCCAGTGCGTTGACCGTCTGCCCGGCCGGACAACGTGCCGGCCAGCGCGCCAGAAAGGGCATACGGAACGACTCTTCGTACATCCAGCGCTTGTCGAACCAGCCGTGCTCCCCCAGGTAGAAGCCCTGGTCCGAACTGTAGATCACGAGGGTGTTCTCGGCCAGCCCCTCGCGCTCCAAGTACGCCAGAACACGCCCCACATTGTCATCGAGACTCTTGATGCAGCGCAGGTAGTCCTTTATGTAGCGCTGATACTTCCACTGCAGTAGCGCGTCGCCACTGAGCTCGGACTCCCGGAACATCTGGTTCTTCGGACCGTAGGCCGCCTCCCACGCATCGAGCTGGGTGGGCGTCATGCGCGTGACGTTCCAGGGAGGCTCAGGCTGGTCGTCAGCGCCTACGGGCCACGCCTCACGCGTAGGCTCCACCTTCAAGTCATAGTCGAGAAGCATGTGATCCATGATCCCCATCTCATGCTGCGAGGCCGGGCTAGCCCGGTTCGCATAGGTGTCACGCAGGTTGGGCGGCTCGGGAACCGTCACGTCATCCAGGTAGTGCAGGTAATGCAGGGGCGGCTGCCACGTACGGTGTGGCGCCTTGTGATGCAGCATCAACATGAAGGGCGATGCCTTATCGCGGCCTGCGTCCAGCCACTCCAAGGCAAGGTCCGTCGTGATATCCGTCGCATAGCCTTCCACGCGGCGCGTGCCATCCGGCGTGATAAAGTCGGGCTGATAGTAGTGTCCCTGGCCCGGCAGAATGTCCCAGTAGTCAAACCCCACGGGCGTCGCGTTGTTTAGATGCCACTTACCCACCATGGCCGTCTGGTAGCCGGCCGCCTGCATCAGGGCCGGGAACTGCACCTGCGATGCGTCGAAATCGCTATCCAGGTCTGTGACCCCATTCTTGTGCGAATGCTTGCCCGTCAATACGGTCGCGCGCGAGGGCGCACAGATCGAGTTGCCGCAATAGCAGCGCTCGAACACGGCCCCATCCCGCGCCAGCGAATCGAGATGGGGTGTGATCTCCTGCGCGCTCACAAAATCCTGCAGCCAGCTCTGGTGCGCACCAATCGCTTGGAAGGCATGGTCGTCGCTGAAGATGAACAGAATATTGGGTTGTTTCATAGTGGGTGGATACCCCTCTTTCACCGCGTCACATAGAACGCGAGCTGTAGGCCTTCTGCATCTCCTCGCCTATGATGCGCAGGCCTTCGCGGACCGTGGTTTCCGGCTGGGAGTAGTTGATGCGAATGCACTGGTCCTGGTGTGGCCACGGTTCATCCAGACCGTAGAAGAAGTAGCGACCCGGCACCACCAGTACGCCACGCGCTTTGAGGCGCTCGTAGAAGGTGCGTGAGTCAATCGGCATATCACGGCACCACAACCAGAGAAAGAGCGCGCCCTCACAGCGGTGCAGGCGCCACGGCAGGTGCTGATCGAAGGACGCCTCTACAAAATCGAGCGCGCGATGGAGTCGCGCCTCGTAGAAGGGCCGCACAATCTCACGGCTGAACTGGAGGATACGGCCGCTCTCCATATGCCCGACCACAAGGGCCTGCCCGATAGTACCGCTGGCCAGGCTGATAATGGCGTTGGCCGAGGCCACGGCGGCGATGATGGCTTCCGAGGCGATCACAATGCCGGTGCGGGTACCGGGCAGCCCCAGCTTGGAGAGACTCAGCGTCAGGATCACGTGCTCGTCCCAGTGCGGCTCGGCATCACCAAAGATGATACTCGGGAAGGGCGCGCCGTAGGCGTTGTCGATCAGCAGCGGAATGCCCCGTTCCTTTGTCAGGGCCGCCAGACGGCGCACCTCATCGTCGGTCAGCACGTTGCCGGTCGGGTTGGTGGGACGCGACACGCATACCGCCGCGATATCGTCACCGAGGACCAGGTTGTCGAAGTCGACATGGTACTTGAACTGATGATCGCCGATCTCGCTGATGAGCGGCTTGCAAGCCACGAACATGTCCTCGCTGAGACCTTGGTCGGCATAGCCGATATACTCAGGGGTCACGGGCAACAGAATCTTGCCGTGTGATCCATCCGCTCGCTCGCCGGCCAGCATATTGAGCAGCATGAAGTAGGCGTTCTGGCTACTGTTTGTGACCGCCACGTTCTGCGGGCCGATATCCCAACCGTACTCCTCACGAAAGAGCGCCGCCACCGCCTCCAGAAAACGGGGACTGCCCTGAGGGATGTCGTAGTGACACAGGACCCGGTCAAACCGCTTCTGGTCCTCCAACAGGGCCGCCATATCCTGGCGCCAAATCGCCTGCATCTGCGGAATACCGGCCGGGTTGCCGCCGCCCAGCATCAGCATCTCCTCGTGCCCGGCCATGGCCTTGCCGAGGTCGTCCATCAGCTCGACAATACCCGAGTGCGCGGCCATCTTGTGGCCAAATATCGAAAAGGAATCGTGTTTCATCACCCCTCAGATTTCAATAGCTGTCACCGCACGCAGCCGGCCACACCCAGCCGGCGGCCACTCCGAATGACATCAAGCAGACAGGCTCCCATATTGCAGCCACGACCACAAATGGATTCCACTCTCCTACCGCTTAATACGTACGCCGAGGTCAAAAACAATGTCAGAGCTGCTGGCTTCATACTGGTGCACGCGCACCTCGATCGTGTTGAGGCCCGGCTGAAGATGCCGGGGATCCACCGGCCGCGGCACGGCCTGCTTCTTCGTCAACGAGGTGGCGCGTTGGGTCGCCAGAGTTTGGGCCGTTATCTTGCCCCGGGGCATGTTGTGACGGAGCACCTCTTTGCCATTGAGCGTGACGATGCAGCCGTCATCGACCATGAGGTCGAAGAAGAGCCGCGCGACACTCGCCGGATCCTCAATCTCGATGCTTCTTCTGAAGTAGGCACACAGCGGCTTGGCATCGCCAGCCACCACCGCCGTGCGGACCTGGCTATCGCCATAGCCCAGCGGTGCTAGACCCGCCGCCCACGTCGTGCCATCCAGACTCCACTCCCACACCTCGCCCAGGGCCAGCAGCGTCACCGGCTTGACCGGTGCGTGATAGCTCGCATGCGTCACATCGAACGGCAGACGCAGAATGGGTCCCGTCTCGGGCTCCCACCACACGAGGTCCGCGGGCAGATCAAAACGATTGGTCTCCGTGAGGGTTTCCACCTTCTCGACGCCCTCGAACGTGGCCGTGCGAATCAATATCTCTTCGGGGTGCACATGGATCCATTTGAACTGGTGGAACGAGTCACTGGCCATTGTCCAAGGCTTGTCGTCGTTGGTGGGTCGCGTGGGTGCCCCCCAGCTCCCCTCCCCGATGAAGATCATTCCCCTCGCGTCATCACGGATGAAGCTTTCATAGCTCCCCGCCTCCTCGGATGGCCGCACCGGGTAGCTGCGCTTTACCATGTGGGTATCGGATTCGACCACGAGATCCACTCCCTGGTCGTAGAACAGCTGCGCCCAGGCCGCGATACGGCTGAGTCCCTCCGACTTGCCCGCCGTGTGCGGCCGCATGGGGCGATGGTACGTGGCGAGCTTCCATGTCGTGTCGGCATGCTGCGGCAGGTCCTTCTCAATCCACGCCTGCTGCAGCGCCACGCGATCCTTAGCCTTGCCCTCGAGCTCCGAGTTGAGCACCCAGATGCGCAGCAACTCACCGGCAATGCCAAGGGAGAAGAACTGGTCGCGCGAGGGCGTATCGAAGAGCTCGCTCATCATCTGCAGGTCGCCGTTCTCGTGGTTGCCGTGCGTGGCAATGATCGGGTAGAGGCGTCCATCCTCGCTGATCGTGAGCTGCCAGTCATTGAACCAGCCCTGCCACTCACCAGGTTTTCCACTGCCCGTGTAGTCGCCGCCAAACAGAACGAAGAGCGGACGCAGCTTGGCAACCAGCTTGTTGCCTTCACGACGCGGTTCAGGGTTCGTGCGCGAATCGCCCCCCGCGATAAATGTGAACGGTTGTGGCGTCGCCGGCGCGGTGCGGAACCAGAGTCGCCGCCCCACCCCCTCGCTGTCGCACACCATAAAATAGTAGGGCGTATCCGGCACCAGGTTCTCGAGACGTACAAAATGGTTGGACATGCCACGATACGACACCACGCGGTCCGGCTTCTGGCGCCAGCGGTAGGCGATGGCCTTGCGGTCATGGTCCACCGTGTCATAGCACACCTCGGGCTTGCCCCCGGACCGCTGATCCCAGCCAATCACCATCGAGGTCGCCGGATCCGACCGCCATGAAAGGCGGTACTGCCCCGTCTCCCCGAACACCACCATCGGGACCAGGCACAACAGAACAATCGTCGACACTCTCATATTCAACTCCTTCTCCAGGCCATACAGACCCCAAGCCGCCCAAAGAACTGCCCACTATATCAATCGCCATGGAATTGACCAGACCGCATAAAGTATATAGAAAGAGCTGTTGTCCAGCAGAGACAGGCATACATATGAGCGCAACACACATCGCGTCCGCTAAAGACGAGTGGTAGGATCAGTCCCGAGTGAGAAGCGAAGACAGAGGAGTCCATCATGCTACATGATCCCAGCCATAATGAAGCAGCCCCTGAAGCAACAGCCATCACCATCAGCAATCAGGAGCGCGACACACTGCGGCGTCTTGCCTCCGAACTCGCCGAAATCGCCGCCTTGCCGGTGCACGCGGAGAAGGCACGCCTGTGGACCCAACTCAACGATCTCGACTCCGCGCGTCCCATGGTCTGGATCAACGAGATCTGCTGGAACGAGATGAATGTCGATGACGAACTGACTCTGCAGTGCGAGACCCCCTGGGCGCGCGGCCAGGAGAACGGCCTCAGGCGCCGGCTCTACCAGTGGCGCCACCTGCCGGGTGATATGGTGATCAACGACTACCTCACATGCCCGCTCGCGATACACAGCACCAACTTCGGAATCGTCGAAGATGTCGATATCGTCAAGACAGACGAAACGAGTGGCGTCGTCTCCCGTCATTTCAACGTCCAGATCCAGAACGAGGACGATCTCGATAAAATCCAGATGCCCACCGTCGCCCACGACGAGGAAGCCACAGCACGCCGCTATACCGCCATGTGCGAGGTGTACGACGGCATCATGCCCATCAAGAAGGTCGGCCAGCCCCACATCTGGTTCACGCCCTGGGACTTCTTGATCCGCTGGTACGGAATCGAAGAGGCCATGATGGATATGATCGACCGCCCCGACTTTGTGCACGCCGCCGTGGAGCGCATGGTGGATGCGTGGATGACTGAGCTGGATCAGTTTGACGCACTCAACGTCCTCTCCCTCGACAACACCAATACACGCGTCGGCTCGGGCGGCTACGGCTACACCCGCCAGCTCCCCGGCGACGACTACGATGCCTCGCACGTCCACCCCCACAACATGTGGGGCTGCTCCAACGCGCAGATCTTCTCCGAAGTCTCGCCACAAATGCATTGGGACTTCGCCATGGAACATGACCTGCGCTGGCTGGCACGCTGGGGTATGACCTACTATGGGTGCTGCGAACCGCTGGATGGCAAGCTGGAGCTGTTGCGCCGCATCCCCAACCTGCGCAAGATCTCGGTCAGCCCCTGGTGCAACAGCGCCCGCGCTATCGAGCAGATAGGGGCCGACTACGCCATCAGCCGCAAACCGAGCCCGGCCATACTGGCAACCGACACCTGGCACCCGGAGCAGGCCCGTGCTGATATCCGCGCCTTCCTCGATCAGGCCAACGGTGAGTGCCATATCGAGCTCATCATGAAGGACATCTCCACGGTCCGCTACGAACCGCAGCGGCTCTGGGAGTGGGCCTCAATCGCCATGCAAGAGGCGGGCGCCTGAGAACGGGTCACACAAGGAGCATAGCGATGGATCTCAACTTCGTGCCGCGTCGTGAACTGTCCGACTGTGAGTGGGACCGGCAGGACAAGCGATGGAGGCGTCCGGAGATCGACCCGCAGATTCTCAAGGAGCTTTCGGCCCGCAGCACGTTGAACGGCCTGGCGCGCGTCGGGCTCACCTTTCTGATGTTATTCGCCACCGCAGCCATCACGCTGATCGTTGCGCAACAGAGTGTATGGCTGGCGATTGTCCCCTATTACCTCTACTGCTTTATCTACGGCTTCCTGATCGCCATTGAACACGAGATGCGACACAAGGTCGTACTCGCACGCGCATACGACAGGCTCAGCGACGCCATCTACTTCGTGATTCATGCCCTCCTCAGGAGCGGTCCCCGCCGCGAGCGGATCTCGCACCGCATCCATCACCGCTACACGATGGTCAAAGGCGTCGACCCCGAAACAGAGTACCCCGATCCACCCACAACCCGATGGCTCAAACGCCGCTTGCTGCGTCGCCTGCTCGATATCCTCTTCGTCGGCGCCATCCTGACCGCGCTTCAATCCGTGTGGCACCTTGTCAGGCTCGCCGCCGGCTGGCAGGACAAGCTGATGCGTGAGCAATGTGCCGCCAAGGATGTCCGTGTCATGCGCCGTGAAGCCATCGCCATTCTCCTGATCCAGGTAGCCGTCATCGGCGGCGCCCTCTGGTTCAGGCGGTGGGAGCCGATCCTCTTTGTCTCCCTCGCCACCAGTGTCGGTGGCGCCATGGTGGGATTCTACAACGACACTCAGCACATCGGCCTGATGTACAACACCAACGATCAACGCCTGTCTACCCGCTCCGTGCGTTGCGGGCCCTTTGTGCACCTGCTCTTCTGGGGCCTCGACGACCACATCGAACACCACGACTTCCCCTCTGTCCCCTCACGCAACCTCCCCCGCCTGCGACGCCTCCTCAACCAGGAGATCCCCGAGGCCAAAAGCCTGGTCGCCTGCTGGCAGGAAATCTTCGCCATCGCCCGCGAAAAGGAGCAGCATCCCGATCATGTCTTTGCTCCGCCCCCTATCGCATCACCCCAGATAGGGCAGCTCAGCCAGGCGCGCGGCGAGATGGAATGAGGCCACACGGCGGGCATCCTCCACCGGGGCGTTCTCTTTGGCGTGGATATGGTCCACAACGGCGAGCACGACGATCCATTCAATGATCTTACCGTACTGGACCTGCTCCCGCTGGGGACTCTCCTTCGCCGCACTTAATGCGGCCAGGATGCCCTCCGGAAGGTCCTCAGGTAGGCGTAGCCCGTATGTCTCGAGCTCCTGGCTGATGGCATCCGAATTCACGGAGCCATACTTTCCAGCTACTATTTCAAAGGTATTGTCGTGCAGCACATCGTTGCTGCCTTCAAAGATCTGAAACGGGCGCGAGTCGACGTAGGCCCGGCCCACGAGGTGATTGCGTTTGTAGGCCGCCGACGCAAAGAGCTGCGTGGCCGAGTCCGCCGCGGCCGCCATGCTATCCGAAGCGACAACCTTGACCGCGTTTACCAACACATAGTGACCCGACACATCCTCGTGCCGGTCCATCCATTCCGCCGTGAAGCGCAGCAGACAGTGGTTCATCTGGGCCAGCCCCCGAATGGACGACAACCGGTACTGGACCTGGTCAAACCGGTCAATCGGACCACCAAAGACCACCCGCTTGGCGGCCCGTGCGTCGACCTCCTCCGACAACCGTTTGCAAAGACCGGAGGCAATGGCAGCAATGCCTAAACGACTGCGAAACAGCGTATCGTACATGACCCGCAGCACGCTCGTTCCCTTGGGCGTCAGGTTATGCGCATCGGGCACCTCGACATCATCAAACGCTGTCTCGCCATAGGGAATCGGCTGCAGGCCGAGTGCATCAAAGGTCGTCGCCACGGAGATGCCCGGCGAGGAGCGCGGCACGTAGAGCAACTTCAGACTTCGCGTCAGCCGGTCACCCCGCACAACACGCCCCGCCACGAGCCAGTGCTCCGCCTTGCCCGTCAGTCCACCCCAGCATTTGCGACCGGTGAGCGTCATACTCCCATCGCCCTGTGCGATGGTGGTACGCAGCCCGAAGACATCGGTACCTCCCGTGGGTTCTGTAATCATGATGCCGCCCAGCGCCGGGCCATTCAGGAAATCAGGGATCACCCTCGCCAGCAGGTCAGGCGTGGCGTGTTTCAGAAACGGCATCAGGAAGAGGGAGCCGGTAATGCCCAGGGTCAACCCGAGGGGCAGCGAGTAGTACGCCGTCGTTTCCACAATGTTGAGGTAGGATTCCGCACCCGTTCGGCGTCCCCCTAGAGAGGGCGGAATGAAGTAGTGAAGCGGTCCGAGCTCCAGGAATCCATCCAGGACCTCATCGCTATACGGGCTGCAACCGTCCAAGGAGCCACAGTGTGTCTCCAGGTACGCCTCGATCGCTTGTACGGATCCGTCGCGCGTCATCTCATCCTCCGGGACTACGGGGTTGGAGGGGCACTGTACCACAGCGGCCCGTTCATGAGAATCCTAATGGAAGCGAGGGTGCGCCGATGAATCGGCGCAGGTAGCGGGTGTCACATCCACCCCCCTATGCTACACTCCCCCCATGCAACTACCCAAACAGCTAGCGAAGGATGGTGTGGAGTCAGAGGTCAAAGCCGCGCTGGAACGGAAAACCATCGCGCCCTGCAGCGACTCACCATTCACCATTCCCCTGCTGACCTTAACCCCGGAATTGCGCCAGCAGCTTTTCTACGCCACCTCGCTTGGTGAACTGACGATTGGTGCAGACGCCCTTCAGAAAGAGCTCCAGAATGAGCGGCGTGGGTTGGCCAACGTGAATGGCCAGAGCGAGCGTATCTCACGCCTGCTGATCGTCACCAACGATGGCTCCCCGCGCTTCTATCGCGACGTGGAATATCTTCACAAACAAGAAGGTGGCCGGGTCCTGATCTGCCTGCTCAACAGTGATGCCGCTACGATGGGCACACTCCTGGGGCTCAAAGACAAGCAGGTAAAAGCCATCCTACTCAACCGCAAGACATCCGTCGCCAATGTCCTCAAGAGCCTTGTGTAAGCACAACGACCGGCACCACACCCCACAGGGCTGCGCCCTTCGCGATTAACGGTTCTCGTTCAGAGCGTGGTCGAACCACTCCCGCAACACGCCCCTGGCCTCACAGCCCCGGAGCACCCAGGCGTCCGTGTGATTAGGATAGGGCAACGCGAGAAACGCAAAGTTGCCCGACGGGAATGCCTGATTGAGATAACGCTCCGTTGCCGCCAGGCTCACTTCATGGCTGATGAACTGCGGCCGGTCCCCCAGTCGTTTCAGGCGCACGGCAGCCGCCTTGGGGTCGCTCCCCGCATAGCCCCATTTCGTGACGCCATCATAGTGGCTATGACAGATGAAGCCGCGCCATAGCAGGGCGACCTCATCATCATGAAGCCCGATGTAGTTGCAGGCGATGGCGCCGCGTGAGAAGCCGGCAATGAAGACCTTGGCTGGATCGCCGCCATACGCTGCGCAGACCTGCTTAACGCTCTGCTTGCAGTACGCGACCGTCGCCTCGACATCGCCCCACCACTGCAGTTGATTGTGTGTGCGGTCCTCACTGATATAGGGCAGGCATACCCAAATCACGCCTTTCCCGCCGCTGATGCCATATCCCAGGTTGCAGTCTTCCACTCTCCCGCTGCACGTGTCGCCACGCCTATTGCTAAAGGGGCCGTTGCCTGCGTATTCGATAATGACCGGATAGTGGCGGCCCTTCACCCAGTCCGTGGGCAGATAGAGAGCATGGTACACGTCGCTGCCCTGGTAGGATGGGTGTGTCGCCTTAACCCGTCTTCCCGGGGCGGGCTGCATCGCCTGCATGGGAGGCACATCCAGGTCCTGCGGTACGGTCCTGATGTCGGGGAGATCGGCCGCATGGAGCGAAGCGGATGCGATGATGGCGGCACTTGCTGCGGTGGCAAGCGGTTGTCGACGCTTCATACCAGATCCCTCATTCATCTGCTGTCCTATTCGCCCAACTCGTCGAATACCGTCCAATGGATCCACCCCAGTGGCACGCCCCACCATAACGCCTTTCCGTCAACAAGAACAAGGCGAGTATGCGACCTCTCAGCATGCTCATTTCCAAATAGGCTTGGCACTCTGCGACAGCGGACTAGAATAGTCCGGCATCGCATGAAGACCGCGGCACACAATGATCAAACCAAACCCGAACGCACCACTTTCGAAACGATTGTGCGTCTCATAGGGTATATAAAACCCTACTGGATACCATATACGGGCTCAACGTTGCTGGGGATGCTGCAGCAGTTCTGTCCCATCTCGATTGCCTGGATATTCGGTGAAGCCGTCGAGGTGTTGAGCAAAGTTCAGTCAGGGGGCATGCCCCAGCAGGAGGGCTGGGACAGGATCGTGATGCTCTTTGTGAGCGGTTGCGCGATCACGCTTATCACCCCGGCACCCGCTTACTTCCGCATCACGCTGGGGGCCTGGGCCAGCCACCGAATCATACGCGATATTCGCTGTGATCTCTATGCCCACGTGCAGAAGCTCTCGCACTCGTTCTTTGACCGCAACCGTTCCGGTTCCCTCACGAGCCGCATCATCGGGGATGTACAACTGATTGGCCCGTTTCTGAATCAGTCGCTCAGGATGTTCTTCATCAATTCCGTCATGATCCTGTGTGTCCTCGCCTACTTCTTCTACCGGAACTGGCGGCTGGGCCTACTCTCCATCTGCCTCCTCCCGATACACCTCTTCGTCGTCATCAAGATCTCGAACAAGGTCAAGCATCTCCAGAAGAACATTCGGCATCGTCTGGCCACGATGAGCGGCCATACCCAGGAGAAGCTGGCGGCCACGACTGTGGTAAAGGCCTTCACGCAGGAGTCGGATGAGACGCAGAAGTTCGCGGACCAGTCCGCGACCCTTCTCAACATGGGCATGCGTGCCGCGCGGCTGGGAGGCCTTAACAATGCCTCCACTACGCTCGTGAGCAGTCTGGCCCCACTGCTGGTCATTCTGATCGGTGGCCGCATCGGGATCTTCGACCCCGATACGATGTCCATCGGCCTGATTGTGCAGTTTCTTCTGATGCAGAACCGAATCTATAACCCGCTCCAGCAGCTGGGCCAAGCGCAGATGGCCACAGCCGGTGCGATCGGCGGCATGGAACGTGTCTTCGACATCTTCGATACCGACCCCGAAGTCGCCAACAAGCCAGGCGCGATCAAAGCCAAGGACATCCAGGGGGACATCACATTTGAAGAGGTGACCTTCTCGTATCCGACGGGCAACCCCATCCTGAAGGCTCTCTCCTTCACCGTTCCGGCCAAGACATCCCTCGCCCTGGTGGGGCCTTCGGGCAGCGGCAAGAGCACGGTCGCGCGAATTCTGAACCGCTTCTATGATGTGGATGCGGGCTGTGTCCGCATCGATGGCCACCCGCTTCAGGACTATCGTATCTATTCGCTTCGCAGCCAGATAGGGCTTGTCCCGCAGGAACCCGTTCTCTTTTCAGGCACGATCGTGGACAACATTCTCTATGGACGGCCCGGCGCAGAGTTCGAAGACGTCTATCAGGCCGCGCGTAATGCCAATGCCTATGATTTCATCATGGCGCTGCGTGACGGCTTTGAGACCCAGATCGGGGAACGCGGGTTGACGCTGTCCGGCGGGCAGCGTCAACGCATCGCCATCGCACGCGCCTTTCTCAAGGATCCTCCCATCCTGCTTCTCGATGAGGCCACGAGCGCCCTCGATTCAGAAAGCGAACGAGTCATACAGGAAGCGCTGAATCGACTGATGAGGGATCGGACGACACTTGTGATCGCGCATCGCCTCTCGACCATCCGCACGGCCGACCAGATCGCCGTGCTGGACTCAGGATCCCTGGTCGAACTGGGCCGTCATGAAGACCTGCTCGCACGCGGCGGCCTCTATGCCAAGCTTTGCCAGTACCAGGAACTGACCTAGGGAAGAATGGCGCCTAGATAAGGCCCCTTTTCGAGGAGATAGGGACGCGCTTGTCGGCAAGACGGTCTGTGCGTATGTGGGGGTGTGAGTGTGAGAGGTGCCCATGACCCACGGCGGGCTCAAACAAATCGCGACACCAGCCAGACCACCACCACCACGACCACGATCGCCAGGACGACCGCCTTGTTGCGTTGGATGCGCCGCTCGTAGCGCAACGGGCCACCGGCCTCAAAGCTTGAAGCCAGATAGTCTGAAAACCGGTCGTCACGCACCTTTTCGGCACGTTCCTTGATCACACGATCTTCGCGGGCCAGTCGGCCCTCATCGAGCGGCGGACGCGGCTGCTTCTTTTCGGCCTCGAGCAGCGATTCGACATGGTCCTCAGGCCCGTCCGCATCACCGCGCCTGCCCGGCAGCGGGTAGGCCAGCGCCGCTGCCGGCGGCGTCAAACGGCTCTGCGCGGGCGCCGCAGCCCGATGGGACACCGGCTTGCCCTTCTCGAGCGACCGAATATCGCTCTGCACGGACGACAGCTCGCGCTGTACGTCCTTGAGCCGGCGCCGCAATGCCCGCTTACCTGTTAGAATTCGAACCACGGATTACCTACGTTCTGCGCACCACACCGACACGCGCCTCAATACCAGCCATTCAGACGCAAGATGATCGCGACCCCGAATACGAGAAGGGAAATAACGATTATTGGAACCGTGAAGGCGAGGCCGGCCTTGAACCAGAAACTGAAACGCCGGGGCAGTCCACCCGGCATCTCGCCGCGCACCAGCGTTGTCGGCTGCGCGGCCCCCGAATGAATCTGGTTCCAGTTCTCGGCATCAATCTTGGCTATGCCCTTGCGATAGATCGACCGGGCCTCCTCGACCAGCACCACGCCCTTGTTCAGCTCGGTCTGAAACACATCCTTAGCCCAGCCGGCTTCGTTGATCCCGCGCAGCTCTTCATGTGTATCTTTGAAGCGATCACGCATCACCGACATCAGCTCGGCAAAGCGGTTGGCCTGCGCTTCATCCTTTTCAAGATGCATGATGCTGCGCGCGAGCTGATCCATGATCTCCACCTTGTCGTCTTCATAGCTGTCCTGGCGCCGTGCCAGTTCCTGCAAGTCGCCACGCTCTTTCTCGAGGTGCTCCTGTTTCATGCGCAGCTCTTCGATCTCTTTCACCGCATCGGCCACCTGCGTCGTCAGCTCTTCCTTCTGCCGGTTCATACGCAGCTGCCCGGCCCCCGAGATCGGGCCCGTGGCCGCAGCCGGACTGACCGGCGTCGGCGCCGCACCTGGCGCCTGCGGGTCCACATCCACCAGGTCTTCATCAAAAAAGTCTGCCGCCATCCTACTCCTCCTTATCGATCCTCAATCGCTGGCCCACCTTCACGACCGTGCTATTGCCCAGCACGGCCTGGTTGGCCTTCACAATGTCACGCCACTTGCCGGCGTCACCATAAACCCGCAGTGCAATACTCGACAGCGTGTCGCCCGGCTTCACAACATACACGGTCACGCCCGAGGCCGATGCACCCACCGCCCCCCCCGCGGCGTTGCCCCCTGTCGAGGAACCGCTTGTGACAACAGGTGGACGGGCCCGTTCGGCTTTAGCCGCCGCCAGAGCCTCGCTAAGCCCCTGGTTCTCAGCCTTCAACTCCCCCACGCGCTGACGCAGCGCGCTGACCTCGCCTTCAAGGCGCCGAATGGTCCGCCCCACCTCGCGGTCTTCGGGCAAGACACGCGCAGCCATCGCCTGCTGCGCCAACCGGATCCGATTCCTGATCATCTCGCCCTTCTGCGTATCAGAACGGAGGCGCAGATACTCACGATAGTGGTAGATGGCCCCGACGTAGTCCTTGAGCGTGTCGTGCTGCAGAAAGGCCAAGTCAAGGTGTCCTCGCACCGCATCGGGATTCTTGCCCAATGCGTCGCGGTAGAGATTCACGGCACCGTCAATATCGCCCGTGACCGCCGCCGCACGCGCACGCTGCATGAGGGGCAAACTGCGATCACGCTCATCCATCGACCGGATGCTGCCGCTACAGCCCGCCAGCGCCAACGCCACGCCGCCCAGCACCAAAACTATCCAGAACCGTTTCATAGTGCGCACAGATTTCGCTCATAGATTCAAAGGGGGAATCATACCCATGCCCCGCACAAAAAGAAAGTCTGCCTTCACCGTCACTCGAGGGGCAGCAAGCGATCCGCCTCTTCACGCAGGCGATCCCAGTCCAATAGGGCATCTTGCTTCAGAGTCTCAGCCTTCTCGATCGCACCGTGTTCGGAGTAAAAAACGGCCATGCCCAGCTGGATCGCGCCTACGGTGCGCCCCGGCAAGCCCGCCTGTGCCGCGTAGATTCCACCCCACTTGGCGTACTGCGCGGTACTGACACGCTCCCAGCGCACCAGCTCGCCCTTGACCTGCACGCCCCTGCTATCGGCGCCCGTGACATCAATCGTCTCGATGCCGAGTCCCCAGCCCCAGCGCAGTGGTTTTGCCTGTATCTGCTCAATGATATAGCCCTTCAACCACTCGAGCTTACGGTACCGTTCGGCCGCCACGACAAAGGCCGCCCGCCCGGGATCCGACTCACACTGCTTGGCTTCCTGATCCACGGCGCGGGCCAGTGCTTCATAGGCATGCGCCTTCAAAAGCGTCTGGTTACGCCGCCGCAGCGTATCGAGACGCGCCATATCAGCGGCGACGCGCTGCTGACGGTCAGCCGCCAGCGTGTTCCGCAACACCGCACCCGCTGCGGCGTTACGCGCCTGTGCCGCTTCAAGCGTAAAGCCCTCCAGCTCGACACTGAGGGTGGCTAGGCGGGGCAAAAGCGCCTCTAGATCCGCCACACACTCCTCCATGGCAACGCCCAGCGACTCCATCTCCAGTGCGTGCGCCGTGGCCGTCTCGCCTCTCTCAGTCGTGGCGATCTCGCGCTCAACCAGCAGCGCTCGGGAGAGCAACTCAGGCGGACGCAGCAACAGGGAATGCCCCAGTTCAGCTTGCGTGGTCATCGCTTTGGCCACCACCCTAACCGTTCGCACGGCGCGTGGCGCGGGCGGCGCAGGCGCGGGTACGGGCTCTGGCTCTGGCTCGGGCTTCGCTTCCGGTTCCGGTTCCGGTTCCGCCTCGGGCGTCTCTGGCGATTTGCCCCGATTGCGCATCCGCTCGAGTGCTTCACGTGACATGACGCCGGCCGGGGCCTCACCACTGCCATCGAGTCCGTCATCAACCGGCTTCGCCACCGGTTGTTTCACCGCCACAGCGGCACGTCGCACCGGATCTCTCGGCTGCCCCTTGCCCATCACAAACTCCAGCGCGCTGCGACTCTGAATCACAGCATCGCCGATGACATCGGCATGCCCTTCGGCCCGCGCGGCCTGGTGCCGCATCCGCTCAACCATGGCCACCGCCTTGGTCGCCTGCTCTTCCAGTTCGGCCTCCTGGCGCAGCGCCATGGCATAGGCCTGCTGACGCGAGCGGGTAGTGGCCACGAGGAACACGACCGCCACACCCATCAGGGCCAGACCAATAACAGTACCGGTTACCCATTTACGCATCTTAGCGCCTCCCCTTCATACCGGGTGCTTCCAGTCCGCCGGCAAATGAGACCTCGGAGAGGAACGTCCATCCGCCCCGCCAGTTCAGAATCGTCATCTCGATATAGCGACCCGTGGCCCTGGTCAGCGGAATCGTGACCGACTGCAGCCCCGTGCCGGTCACAGGAAAATCACTGAACATGACGGTTTCACCCACATCGCGTCCCTCAACCCCAAAGGTGAGCTTAACGCGCGAGGGCGCCGTGATGCCGGCCGCCCAGTCATGCAGGTAGTGCAGCTTGATGCGGTCAATTCGGCGCCATCCGCCCAGATCGAAGCGGATCGTCAAGGGACTTCCCTTCGCGCCCAGCGTCGCGGCCCACCCCCCGGCCACCCAGGGCCCCGGGTTCGTCTTGCCGTCTGTCAACACCGTCGCTTCGCGATCCAGTGCAAAAGGATGCTTCGCTCGATTCGCCTCATACGTGTAGGTCACCCCGCTGAATCGGCCCGATTCAAGCGCCGACAGTGCACTACACGACAGCACAACCACACCCGCCATCCACACCCATACCCGAAATAGTTCACGTTGTTTCATATATAGACCTCTGCTACATGATGGCGACTTGTTCGCCGCTATTCAAGAGTGTAAACGCTTTCTGCACTATCGCTCCGCAAGCCCATTCCATTTTGACCCCCTACCCGCTGCCTGCTACTCTGCTGCATCACACCGGATCCACAGCCAGGGAGAACCCAACACGACAATTTATCGTTTCGGCGTTGAATAGCTAGCGTCTTGTCCGAAAGGACCTTTTTTTTAGTTCAAGGCGTAAACTCTTTGGCAGCTCTGGCGTCCAATAGAACAGGACACCCATGTGAGTATTGCTATGATCACACCATTGACACCTCGTTTACGAAGCCAGCTCTGCCTGCTGCTTGCAGTCGTCGTTACCGCCGCCGCAGGGCCTGCCGCCCCGCCGCCACCCGAGGTAGCGCGACTGCGCGAGCTACACCAACGCGATCCCGCCGCCTACCAGGCCGAGGTGTCGCGTCTGCGCCAGAAGCTCCACCGCCGCCTGGAGCAGATCAAGACCGACGACCCCGCCGCGCACGACCAGCTCAGAGAGCGCATGCAGGCGCACCGTCAGGAGCGCCTGCGCCGCGAACATCAACGCGACCCCGACCTGTTCCGGCGCCGCATGGAACAGCAGTTGGATCGGGTCAAGCAGCGCGACCCCGTGCTGCATGAGCGCATTCTCAAGCGACGGCACCAGTGGCGCGAAACACGCGAGCGGCAGGGCCGCAAACCGGGCGACGCCCCCGGCCACGGCGCTGCGCGTCCGCCACGGCGTCCACCGCCCCACGCCACCAATCAACTGGATCGCACGATGCGCCCGCGCCGGCAGGACCAGCGCAGGCGGGAGCCCATGAACAATGCGGAGGGAGCCGACAACGACCCTCGCCCCTTCACACCCAAGGGCGGCGGCCGGCGTGGCCCCCGATGAGTCAGGCCTCCGACCAGAGTGACCGAGAGACGATCGCGGCCATACTCGCGGGAGACAGTGAGCGCTATGCCGAACTCGTGGACACCCATCAAACCGGAGCCATTCAATTGGCCTATAGCCTGTTAAGCAACTACGAAGATGCGCGCGACGCCGCCCAGGAGGCGTTCGTGAGCGCCTTTCACTCGCTGCCGCGCTTCAAAGGCAGTGCGCGCTTCTCGAGCTGGCTCTACCGCATCGTCGTCAACAAGGCCAAAGACAAGCTGCGCAAACGCCAGCGTACGCCCTACATGGTCTCGGTCGACAACGACGACGAGAGCGCCGGGGTTGGGCCCTTCACACTGCCCGACCTCAAATCGAAAGCCCCCGCCGAGATCATGCATGAAAAGGAGCTGGCCACGACCATCAGCCGCGCCGTCCAGCAACTCCCCTTCAAACAGCGCACCGCCTTTGTCCTGCACCACATGCAGGGCAAACCCCTGCAGGAGTGCGCCGACGTGATGGGCTGCCGTCTGGGCACCGTCAAGACCCACGTTTTCAGAGCCACCCAACGGCTTCAAGCCCTGCTTGCCGCCCTGTATAGTGAGAGGACCCTATCATGACATTTCACAACTGGTTCAAACAATGGATGCAGGAGCACCCCCTGCGCGTGCCCGACGAAGACGATTCGCGCCGCTTCACGCAGGACGTCATGCGCCAGATCCGCGCCGACGTCATGCCGGCCCATGCCCCCGCCTGGGGCGGCTGGCGCCTCGCCGTGGCCCTGCCCGCTTTCGCCATCGCCACCACCCTCATCGTGGTCACGGCCCTCTATCTCACACGCGACAACGGGCCCACCGTGGTCGAGGCCGCGCCACCCACACCACCCGCGACTGAACAGGTTGAGCCGGTTCAACTGGCTCACACCGACGACGCCACCTCTCCCTTCGAAGAGGCCGAAGCGATCGTCGCCCTCCTGGCCGCCCTCGACGAAGAGCTCAACGGCGACCTCTCGGCCGACACCCTCACCGAAGCCCTGCGCTGGATCGACGAGAGCGACCTCTCATCATAATCCGTGGCGCAAGGTAAACCTTTCGGTGGCAGCGGCGTCTTATCCTCTGGTTAAACAAACGGGCTCACCACCCACAACGCAACAACCGGAGGACCCCATGAAACACACCACACCAACCCTCATTGCACTGGCTGCCATCACACTGGCTGCCGCACCCATCCTGCACGCCAAACCCGCCGAAGGCAAAGGCGATGAAGGCAAAGGCGATCGCGAACAGCACCGCGAAGAGCGGCACGACCGCATGCAGGAGCGGCGCGAAGAGATGAAGCAGCGCCACGAAGCCCGGCGCGAGGAGATCAAGGAACGCATCGAAACCCACCGCCAGCGCATGGCCGACCGCCTCGCGGACATGCTGGCTGAGGCTCCCGAAGAGAAGCACGACGAGATACGCGAACGCCATGCCGAACACGTGGCACACTTCGAAGCCAGGGTGGCCGAACGCCGCGCCGAGCACAAAGAGCACATGGAGAAGCGGCGCGAAAAGATGAAGGAACGGCGCGAGGAGCGGCGCGAGGAGCATGAAGGCCGGCGCGAAGACGGCGAAGGCCGGCGCGGTGCACGCCAAGACGACGGCAAAGGCAAAGACCGTGGCGATGGCGACGGCGAAGGCAGAGGCAGAGGCCGTGGCGAAGGACGCGGCGAAGGTGACGGCGAAGACAAAGGCAGAGGCCCGCGCCGCTCACTCCAGTTCGACCAGTAACCCGTATATCCCCTGCCCCTGCCACCCCGGCAGGGGCAGATGCCGGTCGCGCACCCCCGCTACCGGCGCCGCTTCTTCTTGCGCTGCTGCTTGGCGCGATTCCGGGATGCCGTCGTTGCCCGTGGGAACGTCTGCATAATTTCCGCGGCGGGTCGTTCCGCCCGCAGCAGCTCGCACATCTTCAGCATGGTCGGCCGCACGTGCGTGAAAAAGAGCTTGTAGCCGGGACAGAGATAGTTCAACCCCGGCTCGCCCTCGGCCGAGTGTGCGAAGCGATGCTTGAGGCAGCCGCCATGACAGGCCTGCACCACCTCACACGCCTTGCAACAGGCCGGCAGATCCAGCCACTTGCTCATCCCGAAAGCCTGTTGCGGGTTGCTGGTCAGCAGACCGGCCATATCGTTACGCATGATGTTCCCGCGCGCATACTCGGGATAGACGAAATGGTCACATGCATACACGGTGCCGTCATGCTCAATTGCCAGGGATGAGCCACACATTTTGGCGTAGATGCAGAGGGATGGGTTCATCCCGTAGAAGGCCCCCAGGGCAGAGTCGAAATGGTTGACGAAGACCTTGCCGACATCGCGCCGGACCCACTCCTCGAAGATATCAATCAGGAACTGTCCGTACTGCTGCGCCTCGACCGTAAACGGCATCACCGCCGGCCCCTCGCCGTCGTCACTGATCTGCGGCGGACTCGACAGATTCAACCCCAACGCCTCCGACCGGTCGTCCGGCTGACGTTCCACGATCGGAATGAACTGCAGGAACTCAAAGCCATAGTCGCGCAGGAATCGGTAGATTTCCACACCCTCGTAGGCACTCTCGCGCGTCACGCAGGCCAGGACGTTGTGCTCGACCCCATGCTTGCGCATCAGTTTGACGCCGCGGTCTACCATGTCCCAGGTCCCGCGCCCGTCGGCCGTGGTGCGGTAACGGTTATGGATCGCCGCGGGCCCATCCATGCTGACCCCCACCAGAAACCCCTCACGGGCCAGAAACTCACACCACGCGTCGTCGAGCAGCGTGCCGTTGGTCTGCAAGCTGTTGCTGATCGTACGGCCTTCGCCATAGTGCTTCTCCAGGGCGACCACGCGCTTGAAGAAATCGAGGCCCATCAGGGTCGGCTCGCCGCCCTGCCAGGCAAACTCAATCTCCTTGGTCGGCTGGGAGGCGATGTAGGTGCGGACGTACTGCTCGATCACATCGTCCGACATGCGGCAGTGCTTCTCCTCGGCAAAGAGGGCGTGTTTCTCGAGGTAGAAGCAGTACTGGCAGCGTAGATTGCAGTCAGGTCCGGCCGGCTTCACCAAGAGGTGGGCCGGATGCTGACAGACGGATGAGGAGGCGGACAAAGTGCTCATGGAAGGGGATTATCCCCTATTGCGGCCCGCGAGGCAAAGAAAAGCGATCGGGGGCAATTTCCGCTACGCGGAAATTCAGTGAGCAGTAAGCAGAGAGCAGTAGGCAGTGGGGGCTATCAATCGGCCAACACCACCTCAAACTCGGGCGTGTTGATGATGTGCTTCTTGACCGTACAGAGATTGGCCGTTTTGAGGATGGCTTTACGATACTTGTCAGGAAAATCCTGCGGTAGCGTGATCGCAATCCTGATCGGCGTGAAGAGCTTCTTCGCAGGATCCCGCGCGGCATCGAGTTGCACCGCCAGCCCCTCCGTACTCAGTTCACGCGCCTGACAGAACTCCAACGCGTAGAAACCGGCACAGGCCGCCAGCGAAGCAAAGAACAGGTCAAACGGGTTCGGTGCCGTGTTGTCGCCGCCATTCTTGACCGACTGATCCGTATGGATCGTCCACCCCTCGAAGCTGGCATCCACCTTTTTCCCTCCCGGGAAGCTCACGGCTATCTTTTTCTGCATGTGAATCCTCTCTAAAAACTGAATCGCACCGATCCATTCAGGTTATTGTTATCTTTGAACTGACTCAAGAAGGTATGCGGTTCATCCCCGAAGAAGATGTTACCGCCCAGTGTAGCCTGCCAGCGGTCGGAGAGCTTGTAGGTTGCCACGGGCTTCACGTAGCCGTCTTCATCCGACGGTGAGTAGCGAACGAAACAGCTCACCACCAGGTTCTGATTGAATGTCAGCCAGGTCAGACGCAGCGTCAGCGTATGCCGGTCTTCTTCGCGCGCGGTGGCCGTCGGCGCCATCATCGCCTCCAGGGCAGCCATGTGGTCCTCATAATCGAGCATCCGCTCGAGATAATACTGCACCCCCAGCGTCAGGTCGGCCGCGATTTCGCGTTCATACCCCACCAATAGGCGTGCCTCGCTGTTGTTGACAAAGGGGTCATCCCCGTCGCGGTCGTCGAGCGAATCGTAGTAGCCCGCCTCGGCATGTGCGATGCCGTTGCCCAGCGGCCCGCGTGCACTCGCGCCGTATACCGCCAACCTGGGAAAGGTCCACTGACCCGTTGCGGCATCCATGCCACCCGGACTCTTCCAGTAGCCATGGTAGCCATACAGGGCCAGCTCAAACGCCCCCACGCTGCGATAGGCCCGCACGGCCAGCTCATCGTCTTCAAACCAGCCGTCCGGCCGCTCCGTCACCAAAACCGAGTTCTGCCCCACCACCGCCTGGCCATTCCAATACGACAACCGCTCGCCGGTAATGTGACGGTCGGCATCGAAGCGGGGCGTATAGGCGATATCGATATTGACCACATCCGGGAAAAGACTCACGAAGAATGCGTCCGAAGGGGCCTTGAGATACTCATCGTCCCGCCCCAGGAAAAACGACTGCCAATCCTTGGGAAAGAGGTCGTTGATAAACACCAGATCGCCGGTGCCCCAGGTGAGCACCTGTCGCCCCACCTTGAGGTCCATCCAGCTCAGCGGTGAGGCCAGCAGGTTGGCCTGGCGCAGATCGAACCAGCCCGCGCCCGTTTCGAGGTCAACATCCTCACGCTCCCGCGCCACCTCATCGAACAGCAGGTCGGCCTTAAGCTGCGCCGTAAACAGGTCGTGATACCAAGCCGCATCGCCCTGCACGCGCAGTTCGTTCAGCGCCCGGTCATCTTCCAGGTCCTGCGTCTCCAGTCGCTCTCCATAGCGATACTCCCCGAAGCCGTGCAGCCCGATGTCGGCATCCTCGAACCATCCCGCCGATCCGGGCAGCACCAGCGCCAGAAGCACCCACGCACCCACACACCCACGCACCCACACACCGTCTCTCACCGCGTCACCTCCCGCGGCGGACGACGCAGGAAACGCTCGGTAAAGAGCCGGTCTTTCAGGCCGATATCATACGCCACCTTCGTGAAGCGGTTGACCGTCTTGCTGCCCGCAATCAGATCTTCGACGGTCGATTCCATGACGGTCGGATGTCCGTCCACCGTCTCGACCTTCGTGGCCGCCACACGGCGATAGAGGGTGCCCCGCTTGTCGAAATACTCCGCCTTGCGTGGCAGGAAGGACACCTTGTCGATCCACACCGTGTAGGAGGCGAATTCCACCGTCGCGGGTGCCTTGGGCGTATTCTTGATCACGTACTGGCTATCGGTCGTCTCAACTAGCTCGTGCGTATCCTCCGCCAGGCTGCGGCCCGAAACATCTTCGTAGAGAAAGTCCGACCCCACAAAACTGGTCCGCTTGTCGCCCGGCGCGATCCGTTTCACAAGGTTGAGGGCCGGTAGAAAGAGCCAGCGGTCGTCGTTGCCGCCCGGCTTCTTATGCACCAGGTAGGCCATCTTGCGCACATCCGCCGGGGCCGTGAAATAGACATAGAACCTCTGGTCCAGCCCGGCATCCGCATTGCGCCGCAAAATGGCGAACTCCCGCGTTCGTCCGTCCGAGAGCTCCATCCTGACCTTGGCCGTCCCATCCTTGCCCGCGTAGTACGAGGCAAGGTTGGCCTTGGCCACAATGGCATCTGCACTCAGCTCTTCGGCCACGGATGAAACGGCCAGGCACGCCACTAGGCATCCGGCAAGCAATAGCGTTCGCATCGACATTATGCCCCCTCTTTCTTTGCGTTCTTTGTGATCTCTTGCGGTGAATTATCCCCCGCAACATCCCTGAACACCCACTTCTGAAGCAGCGTCAACAGCGCCGGCAACACCAGCAAGGTCGCCATCCACGATACGGCCATGATCGTTGCCAGGAAGAATCCAACCGTGCGGTAGGGCAACAGCGGTGCAATCAACAGCGGCGTGAAGCCTATCGATATCGTAATCGCATTGCGACTGATCGCCTTGGCCGGCTCACTGAACATCGGCCCACAGCTTTTCTGCCAGCTTCCGGCCAGCTTGAACTCCTCACGCGCCCGCTCCAGGAAGTGTATCGCAAAGTCGACACTGAGGCCCAGCGTGAGCGAAGATAGGACCGCCACCGGCATATCGTAATCCTTACCCATCCAGCCGATCAGGCCATAGATAAAGAGAATCGTCAGCGACAGCGGCGCCATGGCCAGCAATCCGAAAAGCGGCGAACGGAAGAGCACCATCATCATCACCAGCACCACCACGAAGCTGCTCACCAGCGACGAAAACATGCCGCGTACCATCTTATCCTGCCACACCACGTTGAGATAGGTCAGCCCGGCCCAGCCGACATCGAGCTGCAGTGGCGGCGGATGGGCCGCCATGTAACGCTCCACCTGCTCGACCACGGCCTGCATGTCGCGGTTGTCGCCACTGGTCAACTGCACCCAGATGTTGGCCTCCTGGTAGTTCTTGGTCACCAGGTGAAAGAGGGCGTCGCGTTTCTTCATCCCCTCAAGTTGAATAAAGACCTGCCCCACCGCGGCGGCCTCGTCGGGTATCGCAAAGAAGGCGTCGTTACGTGCCTGCAGTCGGGCGGCTTCCTCATCCGAGAGTTCCACCGGCGAAGCCTGGTAGCGCAGCTCGTAGGCCGCCTTCTTAAGGGCATCAATCGCCGACGAGGTCTTGCCCACCACCGCAATGCCATCGATATGCCGCTGCAACTCCTGCAGATAGTTCAGCACGATCGGCCGCTTGAATGCCGGGGCCGTCAGCTCGGTCGTCATCTGCCCCACGAACTCCTCAAACGAAAGCGCCAAATAGTGGTCGCACAGCGCCAGGGCCTCATCCATCAGTGCCTCGCCGGTCAGCTCACGGTAGGCCGTCATATCCTCAAGGAAGCGCTCCCGCGAGGCGGACTCGAGGCCTTCGAGCTTGGCCACCGCCGCCAGCAGGGCGGCATGCGTCAGTCCCTCCGGCTCAAGGTAGTTGATCTCGTCGGCAAGCCTCTCCCACGCGGCCAGGGCTCGACCGTCGATCTCACGCGCCGCCTCGGTCAGCTTGGTGAAGCAGTCGGTCGGTGAACATGTCTCCGTATTGCAGAGTTTCTCCTCAAGCCGATCGACCTCAGCCACAAACGCTTGCAAAGGCTGCGGCAACACCCGGTCATAGCGCGCACGCGCCCGGGTCCGAATGGCTTCCGCCATGTCGCGACAGGTCAGCGTCGCATTCGGATCCGCCTCCAAGGTCAGGTAGGCCGTGTAGGTGCCGCCAAAATGGTCGTTCAGTACGCGATCGGCCACGCGGATGGGGTGCCGCGTGGTGAACCACTTGACCGGGTTGTCGTTCACCTGAATCCGGCTGACCCCCACCACTGAGAAGGCGATCACCGCCAGCGCAATCCCGATAATCAGCCGTGCACGTCGGTAGGTCAGCCCGCCCAGAGCGCGCAGAAAACGGTCGAGCCACCCCTGTGGCGCCGCGTCCGCATCACCCGGCGCCGCGCAGAGCCGTGCCAGACTCTTGTTTGAGATAAAGAGCGTTATGAAGGCCGGCACAAATGTCATCGTGAGCAGCCAGGCCAGGGCCACGCCGAAGGCCACGTGCAGACCGAACACCCGCACCGGCGGGATGGGGGTGGTCGCCAGCGAGGCGAACCCGGCAATCGTGGTCAGGCTGGTGTAGAGCATGGGTCTGAAGAGATGCCCCACCACGTGCTGCAAGGTCTTCTTCTTATCGCCGAACTCCCGGTAGGCATCAAAGAACTCACTCAGGATGTGCACCGCATCCGCCACCGCAATCGGCATCAGGAAGATCGCGATCATTGAACTCATGATGTGCACGTCAAAGCCGAGGCCGATCAGAAGCCCCATCGTGCAGACCACGCTAACCAGCGCCACCAGCATCGGTGCGATAATCAGCGAAACGCGCCGGAAGAAGAGGAGCAAGAGCAGGAAGATCGCCACGCCCGCCAGCGGGGCCGAGGTGGCCATCTGCACCAGCATCTCTACCCCGAAGGTATCCTCAGCCACGGGCAGTCCTGTGATGTGCACCTCATCTTCCGTCCCCCACCCTTTCGTCAGCTCGCGCACCACGTTGGCCACGTTGTAGCTGAAGGTCTTCTCCTTGATCGGAATGTAGATGCAGATCGCCTTGCCGTCTTCGGCCACGAGCGTCCCTTTGTAAAGCGGATTCCCCATCGCATCGTCACGCACCACCAGCGCCTCGGCATCCGTCTGCGGCACATGCTCCATCAGGTACTCGAGCTTGAGCGACCCAAACTCGGCCTGCTTGATATTGTCGACCACACTCGGTGCGATCAGCTCACGTCCGATAATCGCGCTGCCCCCCTCGTCGTCGAAGAGGTGATGCGGATCATGCTGAAAAGCCACGTTCAGGGCGCGCGCGAAACCACTCCTGGGCACCAGGTCAAGCGGCGTTGCAACTCCAGCCGCATCGACCACCTGTGGCACCCCGTCAGGCCCCGCCTGCAGACTGAGGAGCTGATGGGTCAGCGTGTCGATACGCTGCAGCGTGGCCGCATTGAAGATGCCCTGTGGATGGCGCTCGTTGACAATGCCCACGATGACAAAGTCGTAGAGACTGAAGGTCTCTTTCACTTTGTGGTGAAAGACGCGCACCGCCTCGTCTTCGGCGAGCATGTTCTCAGGATCGTTATCGAAGGCCACCTTGGGAAACTGCGATCCCAGTCCCACCACCATCGCCACGACCACAAGCAGCACGACCCATGGAAACCGCAGACTAAAATTGGTCAACGCCAGACGTTTCATCATCAAGATCCTCTATCGCACAATACAAAACATGTGAATCCTGTACGTATATAGCGTCTTTAACCGGGACGCAACTTCTGAATGCCCCGCCAGAGGCACATCGTGTTAGAGTGGACAGCCGCCACCGGCACACGGCGACGCGGGCATAGCGCCCCCGCCGCATCCTGCTGCGGGACAGGCCCCGCCTGCGCAGGGCAAGGCCGTGCTGCTGTCGGTCGTGCTGAAGGCTGAGAGCTGCTTGGCGGGCTTGGCCGCCCCACACTCCGGACAGGCCGCGGCCACATCAGAGAGCGTCCGCGCCAAGTGCTCAAAGGCATGCCCGCACGCCTCACATCGGTATTCATAAATCGGCATAAGATTCTCCAAAACCCAGAGTGTGCCGTTCCTTGCCCTGACGGTCAAGTCAGGGAGCAAAACCGCACAGACGCAGCTTCGCCTTCAACAACGGATCCAGCCTCGGAAGATCCTTGGGGTACACCGAAATGAGCTTCTTGCCCTCTTGCTGATACAGCATCTGTTTCTTGTACATGCTCATCTTGTACTTGGGCGTGTCGAGGCCCCAATATTCGATATAGACATCCAACTCGGGCAGATAGAAGTCCGGGCGTATCTGGAATTCGGCGATGATGCGATACTTCGTGTCGTAGCGGTAATCCACCCCGTGGCTGTCCAACCACTCGGCAATGCGTTTCTCCCC
This sequence comes from Verrucomicrobiota bacterium, assembly GCA_018648805.1. Taxonomy (GTDB): domain Bacteria; phylum Verrucomicrobiota; class Kiritimatiellia; order UBA8416; family JABMPJ01; genus JABMPJ01. The sequence continues at coordinate 804 of JABGQM010000009.1, read as the reverse complement.
ACGCGACTGCACCAGCGTCCCATCGCGGGCCTCAACGGTCTTGTTGAGCTCCACCTGCATCTCAAAGTTACGCCGCACCAAAAAGACTTCATCAAAGCAGCGGTCGCAGAAGATACGCTGAAAGTTTTCATGTGCACGCGCATGCTCTTCGCTTGTCACGGCTGCGTTGCAGCGTTGGCAGCGGTGCTTGCCACCGGCACGGGCATCTACTACGGCCACCTCAATGGCATCCGCCGCTATCGTGGCAGCGGCACGCACATAAGCCTTGTTCGCCGGGTTGCGTGCCATGTCGCGTAGGTCCTGAACATGCGCCTGAGCGGCGGCACCACACTTCTTGAGTGCACGGATGGCATACTGCTGCGTCTGGGGGTGCCGTCCCTGAACAGCCAACGGCCCCAACACCGCCACGGCCGCCTCGGCGTCCGCCCCGAACTCAGCCAGTTTCCCGATGGCCGAGGCCGATAGGCGCTGCACTTCGTTGGAGGGCAGGCGCGCAAGCTCGGCCAGCTCCGGCAACGCACCAGGAGCACCGCTGCGCCCCAGCGCCAAGGCCCGCTGCACGGCCGCCTGGTGCTCCGCCGGCTTCATGTAGCTCTTCATGTGATGTCTCCCATCATGGCATCAACTCGCTGTCGCTCGCCGATGCCCTTGCCTGCAGGCCCCTCACTCAACAGCAGTACTTCCGTCACACGGTCTGAATCATCACCACTTATGCGCGGGCAAGCGTTAGCCCAAGTTTCTCAAATGGTCATTTGAAAACGGCTAAATCGCGGTTATTTTCGCAGTTTTCGGCGCATCGGTTTT
>JABGQM010000089.1 GCA_018648805.1 Verrucomicrobiota bacterium | reverse complement strand
GAGTAAGAAAGCGATTAAGTGTAGGAAAACGGAGGGGAACGGTCAATATGCCGCAACCCCTTGACAAACAGAAGGTTCAGCGATAAAGAGCCTGCAGGATCTTGACAGAAACTTTCACCCAGCAAGGAGTAACGATGAAGGCCACCATAGATAAAGATGCCTGTGTTGGATGCGGATTGTGCCCGGACACCTGCCCCGCTGTCTTCGAGATAGAGGGCGATCTCGCGCACGTGATCAGCGAGGAGGTCCCCACCGGCGAAGAGGAGCACTGCCGTCAAGCGGCCGAGAACTGCCCTGTCAGCGCCATCACCGTTGACGAGTGATACGCCAATAGATCAGCCGTCAAAACAGACATCCATCTCGCGCGCGGCGCGTACTTCATCCGGACGGCAGACCGGTGCGTGGCGTGGGCGGTCGGCGAACGACTCCGGCGCCTGCTCGGCTTCATCGGCAATCTCAAGCATCGCGGCCACAAACGCGTCGAGCGTCTCCTTGCTCTCGGTTTCGGTCGGCTCCACCATCATCGCCTCCTTGACGATCAGGGGGAAATAGACCGTGGGTGGATGATAGCCGCGGTCGATCAGGGCCTTGGCGATATCGGTCGCATGGACCCCCTTCTCAGCCTGGCGTGAGGCGGAGAAGACGCATTCGTGCATGCAGGGGCGATCATAGGGCAGTTCATACTTCGCCTTGAGCGCCTGCATCACGTAGTTGGCGTTGAGCACGGCGTTCTCGCTGACCTCGATCAGCCCCTTGCCGCCCAGCAGCATGATATACGCATACGCCCGCACCAGGATGGAGAAATTGCCGTAGAAGGGCGCGACATAGCCGATGCTCTTGGGCTGCTCGTAATCCAATACGTAGGAGTTGTCACTCCGTTTCTGGATCCGCGAAATCGGCAAAAACGGCAGCAGGTGCTCGCGCACCCCCACCGGACCCGCACCCGGCCCGCCGCCGCCGTGCGGGGTGGCAAAGGTCTTGTGCACGTTGATGTGCATCACATCGATCCCGGCATCCCCCGGCCGGAACTTGCCCAGAATGGCGTTGAGGTTGGCGCCGTCATAATAGACCTGCGCATCGTGGCGGTGTGCGATCTCAACCACCTTCTCGATGTCGCTGTTGAAAATGCCCAGCGTATTGGGATTGGTCAGCATGATCGCCGCCGTCGTGGCGTCAACCATCCCTTCCAGGGCCACGAGGTCGAGTCGCCCCGTCGCGGGATCGGTCGGTACCCCCTGGGTGCCATACCCGGTGATCGCCGCGCTGGAGGGATTGGTTCCATGCGCCTCGTCCGGAATCAGCACCGTCGTCTTGACGTTGCCCTTGTCGCGATGATAGGCCGCAATCAGCATCATCCCGGTCAGCTCGCCATGCGCCCCCGCCAGCGGCTGCAGCGTAAAGGCGCGCATCCCGGCGATCTCGCACAACACCCGCTCCAGCTCGTAGAGCAGCTGCAAGGCCCCCTGGGTCAGCAGGCCGCCCGAGCGCAGCTGCGGCAGAAACGGATGCAGCTGCGAAAAACCTTCCAGCCCCGCGATACGCTCCGAGACGCGCGGGTTGTATTTCATGGTGCAGGAGCCGAGCGGATAGAACCCCGTGTCCACCCCGAAATTCAGGCGTGATAGAGCCGTGAAATGGCGCACCACGTCCAGCTCCGAGAGCTCACACAGCGGCGCCGCCTGGGCGCGCAAGCAGTCGTCCGGAATACAATCCACCAGCGGCACATCACACGCAGGCAATCCCACCCCACGACGCCCCGCCACCGACTTCTCAAAAATTACGCTCATAACTTACTCTCCACTACCACATCTCGTCGTCTGCTGCTCGTCGTCTGCCAGGGAGATTCTCGCGCAAAGGCGCCAAGATCGCCAAGGGGACTCGTCGTCTGCTGCTCGTCGTCCCGCCTCCGCCCTACGGGACTTCCTCCGTCGCTCTGCGAGCTATGGAGGACAAGACGGCGGGGCATGCTGCGGGGAATGACAGAATCATTTGGGGGCAAAATCATTTCGATAAGGTGGCAGTCAGGATCTCTGGAGATGGCGGGCCCATCTTGTTTTGGGTGGCCGCTGCGCGGCCGGTTCTGTTCCACGACTCCCGGACTATCTATAACGAGACGATTCACCCTCGCAACCTTCCCAAAATGACTTCCACCCACATCTGCAATTCCGTCCCAAACCCAGTCAGAATTATTCTGTCATCTCCCCCGCAGAACCCGAGTCCCCTTGGCGATCTTTGCGCCTTGGCGCGAGAATCCCTCCCCTGCAGAAGCCGAGTCCCAATCGGCAATCATCAATCGGCAGTCGGCAATTCCCAATAGCCCGCCAACACCTCCTCGAGCACCTCGGCAAAATTCCCGATCTCGGCCTTGGTCCGTTTCTCGGTCACCGCCACGAGCAGGTAATTCTGCATGCCCGGGTAATAGCGCCCCAGCGGCAGCCCCGGCGCAATGCCACGCTCCACCAGCCGGCCCGCGATCACCCCGGCATCCGCCGGCAGGCGCACCGTAAACTCGTTAAAAGTGGGACTCGACTCCATCACGCTCACGCCCGGAATCACCTTGAAGCGCTCCTTGGCATACTGCGCCTTGGCATGACAAAGCTGCGCCACCTCGCGCAGCCCCTCCTTGCCCACCAGGCTGAGATACATATGCGCCCGCAGCGCGCACAACGCCTGGTTGGTGCAGATGTTGGAGGTCGCCTTCTCACGCCGGATATGCTGCTCACGCGCCTGCAGAGTCAACACAAAGGCCTCGCGTCCCTCGCGGTCGAGCGTGCGCCCCGCAATCCGACCCGGCATCTTGCGTACCAGCTTCTTGCTGGTCGCCATGAAACCAAGGTACGGACCGCCAAAGGCCAGCGGGCCACCCAGCGACTGCCCCTCGCCCACCGCGATATCCACCCCGATCTCGCCGGGCGGCTTGAGCATCGCCATCGCGACCGGATAAACCGACTGGATCACCAGGATCCCACGCGCGTGGCACTGCGCCACGATATCGGCGTGGTTATCGATCACGCCGAAGAAGTTGGGGTTCTGCAGAATCACCCCCGCCACGTCGTCGTCCAGCGCCGCGGCGATGTGTGCGCGGTCGCTCTGTCCGTGCGTGACCGGGATCTCGGTGAAGTCGATATCGAGGTTGGCCGTGTAGGAGTAAAGCATCTTGCGATAGACCGGGTTGACGCCGCCATCCACCACGATGCGCGAACGCTTCGTCGCATGCAGCGCCATCTGACAGGCCTCGTAGATCGACGTACCGCCGTCATAGATCGACGCATTGGCCGCCGCCATGCCGGTCAGTCGACAGATCTGGGTCTGATACTCGTAGATCGCCTGCAGCGTGCCCTGCGACAGCTCGGGCTGGTAGGGCGTGTAGGCCGTAAAGAACTCGCCGCGCGAAGCGAGCGAATCCACTGCCGACGGAATGAAGTGGTCGTAGAAGCCACCGCCCAGGAAGACCGTCAGGTGCGAGAAGTTGCGCGCGGCCAGCGACTTGAAGTACTCCAGCACCTCGTGCTCCGACCGTCCCGGCGGCAGCCGGAACGATTGCGGCCGCAACGCCGCGGGAATGTCGGCAAACAGCTCATCGATCGACGCCACCCCGCACGCGGCCAGCATCTCTTCACACTGCGCATCCGTATTCGCTACAAAGCTCATAGTCCATACTCCACTACCGTTGCTCGTCGTCTGCCGGGGAGATTCTCGCGCCAAGGCGCCAAGATCGCCAAGGGGACTCGTCGTCTGCTGCTCGTCGTCTGCTGGGGAATGACAAAATCATTTGGGGGCAAAATCATTTCGATAAGGTGGCAGTCAGAAATTCTCTTGGTTGCGGGATGTTGTTTGGAATGGGGCCGCTGCGCGGCCGTTTCTTTGCTTAGAAGAAGATTCATCCAACGATCCTTGCATCATCAATAATCAGGCAATTCACCATTTCCTCTGGCATGTGCTCTCGCAACCATCCCCCCTGTTCGCCTCGCACCCATCTGCAGCCTCGACCCATCCTGTCAAAATGATTTTGCCCCTCCCCCACAAAAGCCGAGTCCCTCCCCTTTGCGATCTTTGCGCCTTTGCGCGAGAATCTTCCCCCTTGCAGACGACGAGCCACAGAACCCGAGTCCTTACATCAGCGCGTCGTACTCCTCCGCCGACATCAGGCTGTCCAGCTCGGCAACGTCAGCCGGTTTCAGCTTCATGATCCAGCCCGCTTCAAACGCGTCCTGGTTGATCAGCTCGGGCGCATCCTCGAGCGCCATGTTGACCTCGACCACCTCGCCGCCCACCGGCGCATAGAGATCGCTGGCCGCCTTGACCGACTCAATCACGCCGCACTCGCCGCCCGCCGCGACCGTATCGCCCACAGCCGGCAGCTCGACAAACGTGATGTCGCCCAGCTCCTGCTGGGCATGATCACTGATTCCCACCACCACGACCGCGCCATCCATCTTGGCCCACTCATGTGATTTTGCGTATTTTCTGTCGTCCATGCTCATGCTATCTCCCCCAATTTTCACACTTAATCGGACACTTGAGCCCACTCTTAAACGACACCCTTACTTGGTTACACTTAAACGACCCGCTTTATCGGCCTGTGGACACTCGATTGAGTGAATGGATTAAGCGTAGCCAAGTAAGAGTGAGCTTAAGTGTGCGATTAAGTGTAGGACGAAGTGTCTCCTCCATTTTCCTGCCAACTCGGTGGGCGCTTCCGTGCTGTTCCTTCTTTCCAAAACGGCAATTCACTCACCACCCCGCTTAACTCACTGCGCGCCGTGCGCACCATCAGCGGTGTCCCCACCTCCGTCAGCGTCTTGTCCACATAGCCCAGCGCAATCGCGCTGCCGACCGATGGCCCGTAGCTCCCGCTGGTCACCACGCCGACCTCGCGGCCGTGCCCGTCACAAATCAGATCGCCCTCGCGCGCCGCGCGTCGACCCTCAAACGTGAGGCCGATCAGGGCCTGGCGCCGCTGCGCTTCATCCTGCACCACTGTGCTGCCGATATAGGTCTTATCCTGTGCGAGTGCTCGTGCGAAGCCGGATTCAGACGCATGACGCTCGGTCGTCAATTCGTGCCCATAGAGCGGCATGCCCGCCTCGAGGCGCAGCGTATCGCGCGCACCCAGTCCGGCCGGCACGGCGCCCGCCGCCATGGCCTCGTGCCAGAATGCGATGGCCTGATCGGGCGCCGCGTAGAGTTCCACGCCGACTTCGCCGGTATACCCGGTCCGACTCAGCAGCACCGGATCCCCTTTGTAGATCGTCTGCACAAAGCGGTAGTATTTCAGGCCCACAATCGCATCGCCCAGCAGCGCCTGCACGATCTGCGGGGCCTGCGGGCCCTGCAGGTCGACCTTGGCTGTGTCGTCGGAGCGGTTCGTGAAGCGTGTCGTGGGGCCGAGATGAGAACGGATCCAGGCCGCGTCCCCCGCCTGCGTGCCGGCGTTGACCACGAGCATAAAACGTTCCGCACCCAGGCGGTAGACCAGCAGGTCGTCGATCACCCCGCCCTGTTCATTGCAGAGCATGCCGTAACGGCACTGCCCCTCGGCCAGCGATGCGACCGTGCAGCTGACCAGCCCCTCGAGGTCCGCCACCGCGCCGGCGCCCTCGATCAGGAACTCGCCCATGTGACAGGTATCAAAAAGAACGGCCCCGCCGCGGCAGGCCTCATGCTCGGACACAATGCCCGCATACTGGATCGGCATCTCGAATCCACCAAACCCCGCCATGCGCGCTCCCAAGGCCACATGCACATCATATAGACAGGTCTGTTTCATCGTTCTCCCTTGCGAGACCCACAGCAAGCCGCATACTATCCACCAAGCATGAACCCCGCAAACTAAAATCGGCGCTTCCGGGATGAGCGGGGGAACTTCTATGGGTGAATGCGCCATAGCGTGGAATGGAGAGGGATCGGGTAAGTGATTCGGTTAAGGGTATCCGAGTAAGGGTGGCGGTTAAGGGTACAGTTAAGTCTCCGAGGAAGTGTGTGTGGCGTTTCTTACACTTACTCGCACACTTCTTCGACACACTTACTCGGATACACTTAACCGATAGACTTTCATCGAGGCAGGTGCTTTGCCTCCTTCGAGAGGCGAAGGGATTATCAATCTACCCACAGATTCTCTTGTAGAGCCATGAATATTGAACTCATAGCCATCACCCCCGACCCCGAAGCCGTCATTGAGCAGGCCGCCCGCACCTGCTATCAGAGCCAGGATCGCGAGGCGCCCGGCAGCGCGTCTGAGCTCATCAGCAAGCTGCTGGCCATGGGGCATGAGACCCCGCTCGAACACGCCTACGCCACCTTTCGCATCTCCGGCTGCTCACGCGCCATGTCGCACCAGCTCGTCCGCCACCGCCTCATGGCCGTCTCGCAGAAGAGCCAGCGCTATGTCACTGAAGCCGATTTCGACTATGTCACCCCGCCCGGCCTCAGCCCCGAGGATCGCGCCGATTTCGAGGCCGATATGGCCACCATCGGCCGGATGTATGCCGCATGGAAGGCGCGTGGCTGGCGCAACGAGGATGCCCGCTTCGTCCTGCCCAACGCCTGTACGACCGAGCTGGTCCTCTCGGCCAACTTCCGCGAGTTTCGACACATCTTCACCATGCGCTGCTCACGCCACGCCCAATGGGAAATCCGCGATGCGTGTACCCGAATGCTGAAACAGCTTCATGCGCATGCCCCCAGCGTCTTTGGGGATGTGCTTGCCGGCCTTGATGCGTGACGGGGCCCGCTGTACCCCCTAATCGTTCACCCTAATCGTTCACCCTAATCGCCTGGCAGAGGTGATCCAACGGCTCCCAATACACCAGATTCAACCATCGACATGGACGCCATATCTCTCCTAAACTGATTGGCCATGACGCCTGACCCTTCAAAGACTGACGACCTTAGCGACGCGGATAGCGCGGCCCTTAACCTGGTGACCACGGCCCCGATCGGCACCATGATGTACCGCCTTGAGGGCGAGGACCTCATCTTTGTCTCGGCCAATGCCGCGGCCAACAAGATCCTGGCGGTCGACTGCACCCAGTTTGTGGGCCAGACGATCGAAGTCGCCTTTCCGCCCCTGGCCGACACCGATGTGCCCGCCATGTACCGCCGCGCCGCACGTGAGGGCACACCCTGGTCGACCGAGCATATCGACTACGACGACGAGAGGATCCACGGCGCCTACGAGGTCCACGCCTTCCAGACCGCCCCCGGACACATGGCGGCCCTCTTCCTGGATGTCACCCATCGCAAACAATCCGAACAGGAACGCGACCGGCTGGGCAACCAGATCCAGCACATGCAGAAGCTCGAGAGTCTGGGCGTACTGGCCGGGGGCATCGCGCACGATTTCAACAACCTGCTGTGCGGCATCCTGGGCAGTGCCGAGCTGATCCTGATGGACCTCGAGGAGAACCACCCCGTATGTGCCGACGTGCACACCATCCGCGACAGCGCGCGCCAGGCCGGCGAGCTCTGCAAACAGCTGCTGGCCTACTCCGGCAAAGGGCGTTTCGTGGTCGAGCCCGTCAACCTGACCGATATGGTCACCGGCATGGCCAACCTGCTGACCGTCTCCAAGGCCAAGAACATCGTCCTGCGCCATGACCTCTCCACCTCTCTCTCCCCCATTGATGCCGACCCGGGGCAGATTCAGCAGATCATTCTCAACCTGCTGACCAACGCCTCCGAGTCCCTCGAGGGGCAGAGCGGCGCTGTATCCATCGCGACCGGTGAGCGCCACTGCACGGCCGACGACCTGCGTGACATGTACCTGTCCGAAGCCGTCACGCCCGGCACCTTTGTCTATCTCGAAGTCAGCGACACCGGCTGCGGCATGGATCCAGATACCCTCTCGCGGATTTTCGATCCCTTCTTCACCACCAAGTTCACCGGACGTGGCCTCGGGTTGGCCGCCACCCTGGGCATCGTGCGCAGTCACAGCGGCACGATCAAGATCGACAGCACCCCCGGCCGCGGCACCACCTTCAGCATCTTCTTTCCGACCGGATCCAAACCCGCCGCCAGCACCTGCCCGCTGCCCAGTCCGGATGACTGGAAGGGCGAGGGCCTCGTGCTGCTGGTGGATGATGAAGACACCGTGCGCGTGGTCGGCAAGCGCGTCCTTGAATCCCTCGGCTTTGAGGTGCTCGTGGCCGAGGATGGCGCGATCGGCGTGGCGACCTTTGAGGCCCATGCCGACCGCGTGCGTGCGATCCTGCTCGATATGACCATGCCCCACATGGATGGGGCTGAAGCCTTCCGCCACATCCGCGCCCTACGCCCGGATGTGCCCGTGCTCCTGATCAGTGGCTACGACGAAGCCGAAGCCATCAGCCGCTTCACGGAGAAAGGCCTGGCCGGCTTCATCCAAAAGCCCTTCTCCGTCGCCAGTATCCGCGACAACCTGCGGATGATTCTGAAGGGGTAGGCGCCTGCCCCACCCTAATCTTTTCCCTTAATCTTTTTCCCTAATCGTCCCTGCTACAGAAGAGATTAGGGTCAAAGATTAGGGTGAAAGATTAAGACCGGTTTCGCCGGTCCTGGTGGACCGTCCACTGCAACCGCAAGACCGCCCTAGCTGACGTTCAGGGCGCTGGGACAGGGGAAGATGACGCGGAAGACCGAGCCGTGGTCGCATACGCTCTCCACGAAGACGCCGCCGGAATGCGCGCGTGCCACGCCCAGCACCACCGAAAGGCCCATGCCCTGGCCGCGGATCTTATTGGAGTAGAAGGGGTCAAACATGCGTGCCCGGACATCCTGCGCCATGCCGCACCCGTCATCCGCCACCTCGAGGTAGGCGTAGCGGCCGGCCGGCAACTTCTCATTGAGGATCAGCCCATCGAGCGTGGTGTCATCACACAGCATCACCCCGGTCGCGATCGTCACCGTCCCGACCCGGCTCACAATCGACTCGGAGGCGTTCTGCACCAGTCCGCGCAGGAGTTGCTGCAACTGATGGCGATCGGCGCAGATCAGCGGCATATCGTCGTCCAGCTTATAGTCCAGCTTGACCCCGCGGAACACCATACTCTCAAGTAGCTCATGACTCTCATTGACCAGTCCGCTCAGCTTAAGCGGCGCGCCATCGAAACGGCAATGCCCCGAGTAGAGCCCAATCTTGTTGGTCAGTTCCACCGCCTGGGCGGCCGTGGCCTGGATCTGCAGCACATTGTCACGCGCCGGTGCATCCGACGCCATGCTGCTCACGACAATACTCGCATTGCCCATCACGGCCGCGAACAGGTTGTTGAAATCATGTGCCACGCCCGTAGCCATGGTGCCGAGGCCCTGGACCTTCTCGGCCTGGATAAGGTTATCGTTCAGGCGGCCGCGCTCACTCTCGACCTCAGTGATATGACCACGCAAATCCGCCACGATCGCACGCATGCAGGCATTGATCGATTCAACGTCATTGACCGCCGCCAGGGATTCCGTGGCCACTCCATCGGTCAATTCTTCGGCCACCACGCTCTCAAGCTGACCGCGCAGCGCCTCGACCTGGATCGGTCCGCGGCGCATCAGGAGAAAACCAGCGATCGCCAGGATCAGAACGAAAAGACAGAAGAGCACGATCCACAGCGGCGTCGCATCGCCCGCCCCGTTCGCGCGGCTGAAATACCACATGGCCATGGCCGGCACGGCAAAGAAGAGCACCACCCCAATGCCAAACTGCGCCCGCAGACTGCGCGATTCAACGGAAAGAAGGCGATGGAACGGGACACTCATGGGAGGGATAATAGCTTAGAAGCCCCACCCTCGCCAATTCTATTCGGGGCGTTCCGACGGGGCGGGTGCTTTGCCGGTGGGATGGGGGGTTTTTGATTTCGCATTGATTTCATCCGGTGGTGTCGGCCGCTGCGCGGCCTCAACCACCGGCTAATGGCTGTCATGCCTCCGGCATGGCTGGCGCTCGCCTCGTGACGGGATTGTGGGGTGACGGGGCACATGACGCTTCATCACCAAAGCGTTCCGACGGAACATTTTCCCGCATGCCGGAGGCATGCCAGCCATTAGCCGGTCGGTTGATCGCGCGCAGCGCGATCCACCACCGGATGCCCGAAATGTCAAATCAACCGCATTTCCATATGCCCAAAAATGACCAACCAACCCTATTCGCGCATGCCCGAAATCACCCCGTCACGCCGCATCCTTGAGGGCCATTTTTCCGGCACGCACCAATCCCACGCCCAGCACCAGCACCACGAGCACGATGCCGAGGACGAAGAAGGCGCGGCCGCCCAGCCAGGCCCAGGCGTTGCGGCCCGCCGTGGCATCATAGGCCGGATTCGCCACCACATCGCCCAGCTCGAACGGTCGCGGCGCGATCTCACGGGCCAGTAGCCGCTCGATGTGCGAGGTATCGAATCCCTGCCGCGACAGATGCTTGCCCCCCAGAAGCAGCCGGTAGGATTGCCCCGGGGCGGCCAGATAGAGCACCTGCCAGACCGGTCCCCGGCCGGCCACGCCCTCGATCGCGAGTGGGGGCGCATCGCCGTTGTGCAGCACCAGGCGCAAGCGCCGCTCCTGCAGCTCGGGGAACGTGACCACCAGCGCTTCGCGCTTGAAGTTGCGGAAGGAGATGCGCGAGAGCGTGGCGGCACCCACCTGGCGCCACTGCTCGCGGCCGTCACGCTGGTAAGGCGCCAGCACGGTCGCGCGGCGACTGAAGTTGCGCGCGCCGATCGCCAGCACGAGCGAGGTCAGCGGCGTGTGGAAGGTCTCCATCTCGATCGTGGACGTGCGCTGACGATCGTCTTGACTGACCGACCAGCTTTTGAGCGCATAGTCGGCGATGATTGTCTCACGGTTGCCCGCCTCATCGCGATGGATGTGGAGGTGCGCCCGGTCGATGCGAAACGGACGCGTGGTGGTCGTATTCGCTTCGGTACGCTGCGTTTCGGCCTCGTCGCGGATCGTGCGCGTGATCGCCGTGCGGGGCGACTGCGTGGTGTCGGTCACCGCATCGATCGTGATGCGCAGCACGCGGTAGTCGTTGCGCGGCAGATCCACCGTCACGCCGCGTACATCCATGTAGCGAGTATAGTCATAGATCAGCGCATCGCTCACGAGACGCACCACCGCGCCGTCCGCCGCAACGCCATCAACCGTGACACGACGCTCGAAATCCTTAAGCGGTGTCGCAAACGAAATTGTGTCGGCCGGTCCTTCATTGTCTTCCAGCTTCAGATCGATCTCGATCCGGTTGTCCGGCAGCTCACGCAGTCCCGTCACCCGCGAGCGGCAGGTCGCCTTGACCCGCCGTACATGCTTGGCCGTCGCGCGGCGCAACAGATGCGGCAGCACCACATCGGCCGCGTCAAACACGCACAGATCCGGCGCCGCCGCCGCCAGCAGCTCCCACGAACTCCCATCCAATCCCAGCGCCGCAATTTCCTCCTGCTCCGGCGTCGTCGTAACATCCCGCCTATGGCTGAACTGCATCGGCGCCAACGCACCCCACGCCATCCCCGCCATCAGCACAACCAGCCCAACCGTCATCCATTGTATTGTTTTCACGTTATCTTCTCCCCAATCTCATGTACGTGCCCTCGCGTGTCCTACCAACGATTAGGGCGAAAGATTAAGGTGAAAGATTAGGGTCGAAGAGCCAGAATCCCTAATCTTTTGCCCTAATCTTTCGCCTTAATCGCTTTCCTCCCCAGCAGCATGCCGCGCCGTCTTGTGCGGGCGTAGCGCAGCGAAGCCCCAGGCGTGGAGGGACAGGCCACCAGCGCGCCAATCCCACACGTCAAAGCTGGCCGGCTGAATTCTTGGCCATTCCGCCCTTTTTCATGCATCCACCACCCATTTGAGGTCCTCGTCAGCCAACGACGGCTTGCGGAAATCATCGTAAGTCATTGGTAATCAACGCTCGGCCCAAATCTTTACAAAATCTTTACAACTATTTTCCGGAAATCCGGGGTTGAGATTACTTCAGGGGGGTAGAGGGGCACGTTGTCGCGTCCCGTTTACAGCCCAGGAGTAGAGCCATGAGAGTATCCCGGATCAAGGAAACCGGCCCCGCCCACTACCACATCATGTCGCGCATTGTTGACCGGCAGATGTTGATGAATCCCAGCGAGAAGGAGTGCTTCAGGAAGCTGATGCGATCTGTCGCAGCCTTCTCAGGCTGCCAGGTCATAACGCATGGTATTCTGACTAACCACTGGCACAGCCTTCTGCATGTTCCGGAGCGGAAGCCCGTCTCCGATGCAGAGTTGATTGTCCGCCTGGCGCATCTCTACAGCCGAATCGAAGTGCGCGGAATTTCCGAGTCGTTGCAGCGGTACAGGGAACTGGGGCACGACAAGGCCGCCGAGGCACTCAAGCAGCGCTACACCTGCCGCATGTACGATCTCTCCGAGTTCGTCAAGACCCTCAAGCAGCGCTACACCCAATCCTACAACCGTCGCCGCAACCGCAAAGGAACCCTATGGGAAGAACGCTACAAGAGTGTGCTCGTCGGTGGCCGGGGTGCCCTGCTCACCATCGCCGCCTACATCGAGCTCAACGCCGTGCGTGCCGGCATTGTCAACGATCCCGGCGACTACCGCTTCTGCGGCTACGGCGAAGCCCTGGGCGGATCCAAGGTCGCCCGCGAGGGCATCATGACGCTCTTCAAACACCTGGACTACAAGGCCGACTGGCCGGAAGTCGCCCGCCTCTACCGCCAGCAGCTCTTCGTCCGCGGCGAACAGCTTGCCGAAGACCCCAAACCAGGATTCAGCCCCGAAGCCGTTCAGGCCGTCCTCGAAGCCGGCGGCACCCTCCCGAAGGGACAGGCCCTGCGCTGTCGTGTACGCTACTTCAGCGACGGCGTAATTCTCGGCAGCCGCAGTTTCGTGGATGAAGCCTTCAAACGCCACCGCGACTACTTCAGTCCCAATCGCACAACCGGTGCACGGACCATGAAGCACGGGCAATGGGAAGGATTGTGCACCGCCCGCCGCCTGCGCATGAGTGTGATCCAAGTCCCCCACCCCGCTTAGGTCAAATAGAGTAGTCACAGCCCGCCGCATCCGCCGCCAAACAGGCCGGCGACACCGGAGGTCTGTCCGAAACCGGCCATTTCGGCCGTCACCCGGTGAGATCCCCCGCTCCGGGGCCGAAGTCGGCGCCAAATCAGCCACGACCCAGTCCCCGCCGCCAAATCCGCTCGCCACCCTCACTGCTTGTCTGTCCCTACGCCCTCTCTACGCCCTCTGCTTGTCTGTCCCTACGCCCTCTACGGAACGGTGTGAAATTTCCACGCACATAGAGCACGTTAGCCTTCCGCTGAACGCGGGCATTTCAGAGTAGACGAGGG
>JABGQM010000088.1 GCA_018648805.1 Verrucomicrobiota bacterium | reverse complement strand
GTCAACTGAACCGATCTTAGACTGTTCTCCTTCCTGCCAAGTGACAACCTATTTCAGGACGGGACCCCTGATTCCTGACTCCTGATTCCTGACCTTACTTCCCGTAGATCAGCGTTCCGGGGGTGGGGGCGGGATACGGCAGGAGGCAATCGTGATCCGTAGTCGTCCACCGGAAACCGACTAAGCAGTTCGACTAAGTGTATCCGACTAAGTGTAAGGGACGAAGTGTATCCGACTAAGTGTAAGGGACGAAGTGTGGGGGACGAAGTGTGCGCGTCGCGCTCTTCCTACACTTTGTCGTACACTTCGTCTCACTCTTAGTCGGTTACACTTCGTCCACCCGCTTAGCCAACTGGACGCCCCCCGTGCAGAGTCCGTGTGAGAAGTGCTTGAGCTGGTGCCATTTCTCCCTGACCCCAACTCCCCCACGGGTTACCTGCCAAATATCAGCGTCCCCGTCTTTGCCGGTGGGTTGTTGTCCTCAGCGAGTGTGGGTTGCAGGGCGGTCCAGTTCTGCGGATCATTCCCCGAATGCCTCAGGTCGATTCTGTGAATGGCTGTGCCGTTGGTCGAGACGTTGGGCCAGGGGGTCGAGGACGAGTAGATGACTTCATCGACCGTGACCCAGGATATGTCCGGGTCCGGGAAGTCGGCGGCCTGTGGCCGTTCGAGTGCCAGACGTTCCCGGCCCCAGCGCCGTGCAAGAAAGGAGCATGTAAAGAAAATCAATTCTTTGCTTGATCCAATATAACCCATAAGTTATATTCTTCATGGGTAACAAATATGGCATGGGACGTTGAATACACAGATGAGTTTAGCGAATGGTGGAGTTCATTGAACGAGCCAGAGCAAGACGACATAGCCGCCATGGTCGGATTGCTTGAGGAGAAAGGCCCATCATTGCCTTTTCCTCAAAGCTCGGGCATTGAAGGATCACGGCACAGCCATATGAGAGAACTCCGGATACAGCATGCAGGCGACCCCTACAGGGTTCTGTATGCATTCGATCCAAGACGATCAGCGATCCTTCTCATCGGAGGCAACAAAACGGGAAATGATCGTTGGTACGAAGAGTATGTGCCCATCGCCGACAACTTATATAACAAGCATATACAAACGCTGAAACAGGAGGGACTGATGTCATGAGCAAACCATTCAAGAATCTTCTAAACAACATGTCTCCCGAACGCAGAGAACGCATAAAGATCAAGACTGACGTCTTGAAGAATGAGATGGCCCTGGGAGAATTGCGTCAAGCTCTCGACTTAACGCAAGAGGAGCTTGCGAAGTCTCTCCACTTGAAACAGGCAGCTATCTCAAAATTCGAACATCAATCAGACATCTATCTGAGTACTCTACGAAAAATTCTGTTCGCCATGGGTGCGGACCTGAAAATCATTGCTCATTTCCCGGATGGAGACGTTCTCGTGAATCAGTTCACGGACATTCGTCGTGACTCTGATTCGAACCGGAAACTGGCTGTCTCCTGAAAAGTATCAGCGCGACCCCTATCTCCCGATCAACAATTCCCCCTACCTGCCAAATATCACCGTCCCCATCTTTGGCGCTGGGGTGTTGTCTGCAATCGCTGCCGGGTCAGGCTCTGCCATCAGCGAGGCTTCACCCAGCAACGGTTCCCAGTAATAGAACCACTGCACGCTTATGTTCTTCGTTCCGGTGTCGCCCTGCGGTACGTGAACGCTGAAATTGATGGTAAAGTCCCGTGCGGCGTTCTGCTTAAGAGCGCTGGTCCCGAAACTGCCGGTCCACACAAAATCCACACCACTCCCCAGATCCAACTCCGGGGCGGCAGTAACCCCGACAGCGGTCGGAACAATCGTGCCGTGAGCGCCGTCGCCATCATAAGCTCCAGACGCGTCGATCGTCCACCCTGCGGGCAGCGTAACCAGAGCCCGAAGCGAATAGAATTGATTCAACTCAAACGACGTTAAGGGCTTGTGGAACGTTGTACTCACCGTAACCAACCCCCCAGGCTGGGAAACGCTCAAGTAGTCGAGAAAATTGGTCGATGTGTACGATGCGTCCACACTAAGGTCCGCGGTCTGCCCGAATGCGGGAGCCCCCGCGAAGATGACCCCCATTACTCCAAACGTAGCCAGTAGATGTTTCATAGATTTCATGCCTCAATTCGTTTTATTTCGTTCTTGTTTGGCCTTCGCATACTTTCAGACTTACCCACTCAATCCTCTGTTCCGGGACCCGGCGCAAAGCCGTCCGGATGCGCGGCATCGGGCCCGCCGGGCCAGACGTGGTAACCGCCGGCGCGCCAGAAGGTGAGGATTCTGGTAACTTCCGCTGCGTCAATGACCCAATTCGCACCCGGCACGCCGTCAGACGTCTGGTAGTCAGCCCCATTCGCAGAACCCTCCTGGGCCCCACCTGTACCCGGCGTATATCCGTCTGGATGATCCCCGTCAACTGGCACTTTCGAATACCCACCGGCGCGCCAGAAGGTCAGGATTCTGGTAACTTCCACTGCGTCAATGACGTAGTCCCCCCCAGGCACACCTTCCGACACCCGGAAATCCGCCCCGTTCGGTCGCGGGTCGGACAGACCGATCTTGATCTCGTCCACCACCGCGTTCGAGGTCGCGCCGCTGATAGTGAAGGTGGTGTAGCTTGCCGCGTTGGTATCAAAGAAGCCCAGCCCGCTGCCGATCGGCGTCGGGTCGCCGTTTAGATGTAGATCCCACGTCTTCGTGCCATAGTCGCTGTGCATCGTGAACCGCACCCACTGCCCTTTGTCGAGCGCCGTGTGCACCAGTTGCGTCTGCCCACTGCCGTCGAAGGCCACCACCTGTCCGTTGGTCTGCACGTAGCATGCAAAGCTGCTGCCCGGC
Organism: Verrucomicrobiota bacterium; assembly: GCA_018648805.1. Taxonomy (GTDB): domain Bacteria; phylum Verrucomicrobiota; class Kiritimatiellia; order UBA8416; family JABMPJ01; genus JABMPJ01. The sequence continues at coordinate 10,443 of JABGQM010000088.1, read as the reverse complement.
GGTGGTGGGACGCTGGAGTTATCGCCGAACACGGGCTGGATGTACAGGTCGGTCCACACGTTGGTCTGCCCGTCGTTGAACGTCTGCGTCGCCACGGCCGTCTCACCTGTCAGGGTCGCGGCCTGGCTACCCGCCCACCACGTATTCGTCGTGACCACTACATTGGTAGCCGTCCAAGGGTGAGAACCGTCCGGATCCTTCGTGTCAAGACTGTCACCCGCCGCATAGCTCTCGAAGTCCTCTACAAACGGTAACCCCCGCAGCGCCTCGATGGTGAGGAAGGACACCTGGGACGTGCTGGATGCAAAATCATCGGTCAGGACCGCGTAGAGCGGGAAAGGGCCGGATCCAGAGAAGTCATCCTGATTCACCGCGAGCTCGTATGGCCCATTCATGCCGGAAACGCCAATGCTGGTGGTTCCGTTAAAGAAGGTAACCGTCGCATTGCCCACCACGTGTGCGGCATCGACCGACGCCACGAGAGTGGTGTTGAACAGCGGCGGGACGGAGGTGCCGTCGGCCGGCGAGGTGATTGCCACACGCTCGGCGAAACCGGATACGGTGAGGACGGATACAAGCGAAGTGGTGGACGCAAAATCATCGTCGAGGACCGCGTAGAGCAGGTAATCGTCGGGTGCAGGGAAGTCCGTCTGATCCACCGTGATCTCGTATGGCCCATTGATGCCGGAAACGCCAAGGTTGGTGGTTCCGTTAAAGAAGGTAACCGTTGCATCGCCCACCACGAGCTCGGCCTCGACCGACGCCACGAGAGTGGTGCTGAACGGCAGAAGGAAGGAGGTGCCGTTGGCTGGCGAGGTGATTGCGACACGCTGTATGCCCAAGTCCGTCGGTGTGCTGGTATCGATGGCTATGCTGTCCACCACTCCGTTCGCGGGCGCGCCGCTGATACCGAACTCGGTGTAGCTTGCCGCGCCGGTATCAAAGAAGCCCAGCCCGCTGCCGATCGGCGTCGGGTCGCCGTCTAGATATAGATCCCACGTCTTCGTGCCATAGTCGCTGTGCACCGTGAACCGCACCCAATCCCCCTCGGTCAACGCCGCATGCACCAGTTGCGTCTGCACACTGCCGTTGTACGCCATCACCTGTCCGTTGGTCTGCACGTACCAGGCAACGCTGACCGGCGCGCGGAAGCCGGAGTTATCGCCGAACGCGGGCTGGCTGTACAGGTCGGTCCACACGTTGGTTTGCTCACCGTTGAACGTCTGCACCATCGAGACACTCTGGCGGGTAGGGTCGGTCAGTGCCGCGGCCTGGCCGCCTGCATGGAACGGATCGTTCGTCACCACAACTCCGCTCGCAACCCACGGATTGTTGCCGTGCGCTGAAGGCGCCTTACCGTTCAGGTCATCCCCCAGGGCATGCCCATCACCAGCATCGAACCCATCCTCAAACGGTAGCCCCCTCAGCGTATCGATGGTGAGGGATGAGACCTGGGACGTGCTGGATGCAAAGTCATCGGTCAGGACCGCGTAGAGCTCGTAATCGCCGCCTCCAGAGAAATGTGTCCAATTCAACGCGAACTCGTATGGAGACGTTACGTGTTCGGCAAGAATGTTGGTTCCGTTAAGGAAGGTAACCTCCCCACCACCCACCACGTATGCTGCGTCGACCCACGCCACAAGAGTGGTGTTGAAATGCGGAAGGACGGAGGTGCCGCTGGTCGGCGAGGTGATTGCGACACGCGTAGCGAAATCGTCTACGATGAGGTTGGACATCTGAGAAGTGGTGGACCCATAATCATCGACCAGGACCGCGTGGAGCGGGTAAGTGGCGGGCGCCGGGAAGTTCGTATAACTCACCGCGATCTCGTATGGCCCATTGATGGCGGAAACGCCAAGGCTGGTGGTTCCGTTAAAGAAGGTAACCGTGACATCGCCCACCACGTGTTCGGCATCGACCGACGCCTCGAGAGTGGTGCTGAACGGTAGCAGGAAGGAGGCGCCGTCGGCTGGCGAGGTGATTTCGACACGCGGGGCGAAACCGCCTACGATGAGGTGGGACACCTGAGACGTGGTGGACCCATAACCATCGTCCAGGACCGCGTAGAGCTCGTAAGTGTCGGGTGCAGGGAAGTTCGCATAATTCACCGCGAGCTCGTATGGCGTATTGCTGACGGTGCCAAGGCTGGTGGTTCCGTTAAAGAAGGTAACCTCGACATCGCCCACCACGTGTTCGGCATCGACCGACGCCTCGAGAGTGGTGTTGAACGGCAGAACGAAGGAGGCGTGGTCGCCCGGCGAGGTAATTGCCACACGCGGGGCGAGCTCGGCCGTGAACACGGACGCCACTGAACTCTCGCCTCCACCACCATCCACAACTCTGGCATAGACCGTGTAGGTCCCCGCGGTTGCCACCCGCGTGTGGTCGATCACCGCCTCGAAGGGGGCGCTCGTGTCTGTTTCAATGCTCGAACCGTTAAGAAAGAACTCCACGTGCTGCAGGACGCCATCGAGCTTATTCGTGTTGAGGACGGCCGTGGCCGTGTGCGAGAATGGAATCAGCATGTGGCTCCCGTTCCGTGGCGACGTGAGCACGACCTTGGGTCTGGCGAGTGTGGGTTGCAGGGCGGCCCAGTTCAGCGGATCATTCCCCGAATGCCGCAGGTTGATTCTGTAAAGGGCTGTGCCGTTGGTCGAGGCGTCGGGCCAGGGAGCCGAGGCCGAGTAGATGACTTCATCGACCGTGACCCAGGATATGCTGTCACCCACTACGTCAGGATCCTGCGGGCGTTCGAGTGCCAGACGTTCACCGGTATTGGACAGCGTCCCGTTGTGGGGCCCCCGTAGGTCCGGGGACGTGCCGGACAGGTTGTGCGCGGCCAGGAAGTTGCTGACGGCCACGGCATCGCCCGGATCAAAGGCCACGATGGTCAGAGCCGCGCCGGCACTGATCACGGTGTTGCTCGGTAGCGTGTAGCCAATGCCGTTGATGCGCCAGGGCCCCACCGCATTCCAGAGATCGACATCAGCGCCGGTATCATTCTGAATAACCACGTATTCATGATCACTGTTGTCGGCGGCATTGGTGCCGACGGCGGCCGGGTGATACATGATTTCACTGATGACCGGCTCGAACAAGGCCAACTGGTTAGCTGCGTTGGTTGTCGGCGTCATAGGGTACCAGAACTCGGCCCCGTCGCCGTAGCGTCCCCACGACGCTTCGTTTTTCTGGCCCTTGAAGCTCACACTGTCCGCTACGCGGTCCTGGTCGGTGCCGGGCAAGTAGGAGAGGAAGATCTGCTCACCCGCCTTGTTCAGCCCGAAGCCGTTAGTCCCTTCACTGTTGAATCCAGTGCGCTCCGTGAAGGTAAGCCAGCTGGCGGTGTCGATCACGTTGGATGCCGGAATCTTCCACTTCATAAGCTCGTCCGCATCATCACTGAGGTACCAACTTGTCAGCGTGACATTGCCAGGGCTTGTGTTGTACAGCTCGATCCAGTCGTCGGAATCAAGCGGGGCAGCGTTCGTCGTATCAGTATGCGCCGCAAACTCGTTGATCACGACATCCACAATCGGGGCCGGATTCGTCACACCCGGGGAACCGCCAATATACGTGCTCGCGCGCCAGTTTCCGCCGTAGGAAAGCGAGCCCTCATTCTGGCCAGCCAGACCGTGGCCGGTCGGCACCAGAGCGTGCCCAGCGCCGTCCGCGGCCAGCGGCCAGCTCCGGCCGTCGCTATACGTGAACTCGGCGATGACTGCGCCGTAGGGCCCGACGAGGCCTACGGCCTCGCCGCCGTTGCCGAACTTGCCGCCATAGGGGCCGGTCAGCAGCAGGGCGTTCGTCGCGTAGCGCGTGGCGAACGCTGCAGGGTCCCGGGCCAGCACGATGCAGTTGCCGGCCGCGAGCCAGGTCACGGGACCGTCAGCAAAGGCGTAGTCGATGCCGTTGGTAAAGGCGAGGGCGGTCAGGTCCAGGGTGTCGCTGCCGCTGTTGAAGAGCTCGATGAACTCGAACTGGTCGGCATCAATCACCCCGGCGGCCACTTCGGCCGCCGTCGGGGCGGCCGGGTTGTACATGAGCTCGGAGACGACGAGGTTAGCGGCCGAGGGCGGTTCGCCAGGGCTGGTGTTATTGACGATAATCGTATCGGTCCCGACAAGTGCCCCTGAGAAATCGTAGGCCTCAATCGTGTAGGTGTGAGAGCCGGGAAAAACCGGAATCTGCGCCGTCCACGAATCGCCATCCGTCCATTCGACCGCCGTCAGAGGTCCGGCCACACCCTCGAAACTGATACGGAACTCGCGGACGTTCACCCATCCCTCACCAGAGACGGTGGCCGTGCTCGATCCGACGGTCAGCGGCGAGGCGGTGGTGAGCGAGAAGCTGACCAGCGGAATCGAGGTGTTGATCTGGCCGAGGACGTTGTTGGCGCGGTCCTCCATGTGGGTCAAGGTTCTGCTCCAGTAGCTGTCCGGGTCGAGGGTGTTGAGGTGGGTGCTCCACGTGCTCATGTAGCTATCGTTCCAGCTGGTAGTGGCGATGTCGTACAAGTGGCCGAGGTAGATCCGCCGGCGCGCCGCGTTTTCCGGATTTGATGGCGTGTCCGTCAGTTTCGTAACCTCGTTGTTGGGGAAGATGCTACGTGTCGCGCTATATTGGTAGTCCATGTCGTGCGGCAGAAAGGTCACCCGGCCGTCCGGCTTGACGTAGTACATTCCGTTGTGTGTGCTTCCGGCGCCGACGTTATCTCCCGCTCCCGATATCACCGCGTAGGCGAAGCCGCGCAACAATTCGTCCACGTCGACCAGCTCGTCGAGACCGAGTTCAAAGGCAGTGCCTGATTTCCCGAAGTGCTGGTTGTAGGCCATGATGGGGTCGAAATTGTCCTGGGCCCGGTTGTTCTTCGTCATGAAGTGCCAGCGGTAGCGTTCCACGTCGGTTCCTGAACCAAGCCCGACAGGCGCTGTCGAGATGCGGCTCGCCGGCGGGAGTTTGAAGCCGTTGGCGTCGTCCTGTGTCGTTTGGTAGATCAGCTCGTACTTGTAGAGGAAGCCGTCATCGCCCTGGTCGTACTGGGAACTGAGAAAGACATCGCCGTAGCGCGCCATCTGCAGGATGGAGGCGCCGTCGTGGCGGTCGCGGGGAGCGATCACATGGACCAGGTCGTTGTAGCGGCTGGGCGATCCGCCAGAATTTGAGATTGCGAGGTCGAACATGAGCTCGGTGGGAGCTTCGGCGGGCGTCCCGGAGCGGTCGATCGAGACCGACCTATGCACCCCGCGGTAGAGCTGGTCGCCGGCGAAGCGCACGTTGAAGCCGAGCCATATGTCCTCGGCGCGAGAATTCATCGAACCCTTGAGCCGCACGCCCACGTCATAATAGATCTCCGCTTCGCGGTCGATGACGGTCGCGCCCATGCGGCCGTTGCTCATGACGTTCTTGGGGGTGTGCATGAAATCGGCGTCCGAGTCCTGCATCACGATACGGAGGTTGTGAATCCCGGTCCCGGAAGCCGACCCGTCCTGCACCATGTACTGGGCCCGGGAGTCCGGCCCGCGGGAGGGGAACATCGCCACCGCGGAGCTGCCATCGGTCGCCTCTGCGTAAAACTGTACGATCGTCGAGGCGGACTGCCCCGGGATGGTGGCCTGATAGGTGCCGTTGCCGGTCGCAGACATCGCGATGCTCGTGAAGGATCCCTCGTCCACCGAATAAAAGAGGTCCATGGTGGTCACGCCCTCGGGATCGGCGGCCCGGACGGTTACCGTGACGGCCTCGCCGACGTCCGGCACGGCCGGAGAGTGCAGGAAGTGCGTGAAGGTCGGCCCGATGTTGCCTTCGGCGCGGGAGTTCGGCGCCGACGGGGTCCCCACGTGGAGCGGCCGGTCGAGGTGGGTGTTCGACGCGACCCGGTTCATCCAGAAGCGCGTGTGCAGCTGGTTGCAGCCCGTGATCCACTTGGCGCGGAAGGATACATCGTAGAGCGTCGAACGGGTGTCCCCGTCAAGGCCGCCGTCACCATCACCAAGCTCGTAGCCGGGCACTACGTTGAACCTTCCATCAAGTCCTAGGTTACGCTCGAGTGTTCCAAGGAGCGTGGTCTCGATGTGATTATGCATGTGCTCGGTGGCCCCCTCCGAGATGATGTGAAGCACCTGGTTTCCCGCGTTGTCGGGATCAGTGATGACCTCGCTGTGGCGGTGATTGCCCACCATGCGCCAGTCCGTGGCGCCCGACTCGAAGTCGATATTCGGCAGAAACTGGATGGGGGTGCCATCGGGATCCTGCACCAGCCTGATGTCATCGATAAGGATCTCACCGGCGTCGAGGAGGCCCATCGCGAAATCGCGCCAGAGGTATTCAGTGCCGCCGTTTGCCGTTCCGAAGTCCCGAAAGTAGTAGGTCTGCCACGAGGTCTGGTCGGTCTCATCGCTGGGGGCCCACGCCTCCGCGACGTTGTTATCGGCGTCGAGGTCACGCAATTCGAGACTGGAGCCTCCGCCGTCGGCGAACTGTGGCCAGCGTGGTCCGTCGTCAAAGTAGCGCACCTCGTCCACCGGATTGCGATCCGCATCCCGCAAGGAAAGCCGTTCTCCAGATCGCGAGAGGCTGCCCCCGTACTGGCCGAGAAGGCGCGCGCCGGGAAAGGCGTTCGCAAATTCCGTGGCGCTCTCCGCCAAACAGGCGTGTTCGCCAACGGCCAGAACCGTGTTGGACGGGAAGGTGAATGAAATTCCGTCGTCGAATTCCCATCCCGCGAGGTCCACCGCCTGCCCGCTGCGGTTGGCAATCTCGATCCATTGGTTTTCGGACTTGCTGAAGGGCGCGGAGAGCGGCGGCGGATTGTAGTTGATCTCGCTGATGACGACGTCGTCGCGGAACGTGAAGGTGTTGGGAGCGTTCGGAGTGGGCGCGTTGGGATAGAGCCAGGCGCCATCCTTCGTTTCGGCCCGTCCGCGCAGGCGCCCGGTCACGCCCTGGCCGTCGAGCACGTTCGCTTTCGCGGGTGAGTAGAGGTAGACGTTCTCGCTGTCGGCGGGCCGGAAGCCCATCTGCGCTTGGGTCACCACCAAGACGGCGCCGGTGGACAGGCTCTGCGCCGGCAGTTCGTATTCGCGCAGGGGATCGCCCTCGACGGAGAGGATCACATCCAAGACATCCACCGACTGGGTACCGGAATTGATCAGCTCGATCCAGAATGCGGCGTTCGTAAACGCCGGCATCTCGTTCAGGCGGAGCGCGTTGTCAGAGGGAGGGCCGGACGGAAAATTTTCGCCCCCCGGCGTGCCCCCGATCTCCGCCGAGCGGGTCCAGTTTTCGGGAGGCTTGTTGGGGGTGTAAGGCTTGCGCTTGGCGAGCGTGATTCCCGATCCGTCCGCTGTGACCGGCCAGCGACCGCTGTCGCCGTAGCCCAGGGAGTCCATGAGGCGATCGGAATGATTGCGCAGGTTGATGGTCTCGCCTGCATTACCGAGACTTCCGGTGAAGGGACCCAGTTCCCCCGCGCCGGGAGTTTTAAAGACGACGAGGTAGGCGCCCGGATCGATGATACTGTTGGTTCCGGCCGGAAAGGTGTAATCGATCCCTCCCGAGAGGCGCCAGCCGGAGAGGTCGACCTTGATGCCCATCTGGTTGAAGAGCTCGAGCCATTCGCCGTCTTCGGTAGCCCCGATCGGATTGTAGTGTACCTCGTTGAAGACGACGACGCAGTCGGGCAGAGGGGCGGCGGGAAGGGAAAATGGTGCAATGCACGCTAATAGGACGACGTGCCACCAAAGGCAGCGGGATCGATGGACAAGCCGGCGTGCAGGCGTGATTTTCTTGGATCTCATAAAATACCTTCTTACTCTACTTCGTGTAGTACATCGTGCCGGGGGTGGGGCCGCCTACCACGGGTGATAAGCCATAGTGGCGATAGTTGGCGGCTGCTGTATTGGGGTTTCCATTTCCACCCCAACTAATCCACCCAGCATCTTTCCTGCGTGCGTCGGCTTGAGCAACGGTTGGGTAAGCCTGAGTGGTAAGTACAACAGTTCCTAGCTCGTTGCCGGTTTGAGTAGTTCCATCGGTTCGGGTCCCCGACCAAGTGCGGCCACCAGCGGTTGACCCGTTGATGAGAGCAATAACCGCGAGTAAACTTTCTGCGTTGGGTACGTAGTAGTCGGGTGGGATACCGTTATAGGGAGCCAACGTAGTGCCCCACAGTGCAGCATTACCATCCGCTACCCTCTCGCCGAGCACATTGTAGATCGGGACATCACCTGAAGCTGCTAGGCCGTTGGTGGCTGTGGTCCCTGTATTTGTTCTCGCGTTCATGCCTACAGTTGAGCCAATGATTTTCCAACCGGTTATGTCGCTTACGTCATAGGTCAGCCCCACCGTACTGGCGGCCTCTGCTTCGACACGCGCGTTATAGTCGGCGACGTTCGTCAATAGCGCGTCATATGAACCGAGGGTGCAAAAGACGATACGGTAAGGGCCTGTATAGCCATCCGTTGGGACAACAATCCCCGCCTGTGCGGCCGGTGCGAGTGCGAGAACCACTCCCAAAACCGCAAACAATCTAATCAATTTTTCCATCTTACTCGTCCTTTTTGCCCCATGCGGGGCCTTGACTGATATCAATTTGCTTTCCCGAGCCTCAGGACAACAGGTCTGCTGGGCCACGTAACATGTCGCGCCGTCATGTCCTTCGACTTGTCCTTCGACTTGTCCTTCGTAGCCTTGGCGAAGTAGGAAGCCTTGGCGAAGTAGGAAGCTTTAGCGAAGGGCGGAAGCGTAGCGAAGACCCAAGCCGCGAAGGCGGCTGACTCCTGACTTCTGCTGAGAAAAGCGGTGTCGCCGGCTCGTGCCTCACCTTCCGTCTTCGCGCTTCGCGCTACGCCGTGACAGGCTGCCACCGCACTCCAAATTGGGCCTATGCTCTAGTTTGGGCTCTCCGTTTGGCAAGGCTGCTCATTTGGAGTGCGGTGGCAGAGCGTAGCGGCGACACCGCTTTTCTCAGTTCAGCGAGACAGAGGGGCCTCCTGCCTCCTGACCCCTGACCCCTGACTCCTGCTTGCCCTTCGAAGCTCGGAGAGCGTAGTAGGGATCCGTGCACGGCAAAAAAAGCGGGGCAACTCACGTTGCCCCGCTCTCGGTTTCGATTCCTGCTTACTCTACTTCCCGTAGATCAGCGTGCCGGGGGTGCTGCCGCCGCCGGCTGTTATCGGGTTGGACAAAGCGTACATAGGTTTCGGATTAGTGCCGTTCTCATTATTCTGTATAAGCCATGTGTTGTCCCGGCCGTCAGCAATTTGTCCGGCGGCCGTGGCAAACCCAAATTGTACATTGTTCTGTCCTAATTGGTATTTGTCGCCGGAATTCGGGCATCTTGTTCCATCCTCCAGCGTTCCAGTCCAAACCTTAGTGCCGCCGGGTGCCTCGGTTCCGTCCAGCTCAAGCACTACACGGGCGCCTGCTGCTACGTGGCCGTTGGGATTTGCTATGGCGCCATTTGGATTGGGGCCCCACAGCGCGGCGTTATTCAGCGCCAGAAGAGTACCATCCACATAGTAAATCGGTACGTCGTTCGCGTCGCCGGTGCCAGCGGTGAGGGTGTTGTCCCTCGCGTGGGTAGCGGTTGATGCAACGGCGTTCCATGTAGCGCCGAGGGCGAGTATGTCCGCGTCTGCATCGGCCTGCCCCTGGACGAAGGCGTTGTAAGTGGTGATATCCGTCGATGTCGCCGCTGTCGTCCCGTACGTGGTAAACATGATACGGTAATCGCCACTTATGCCACTAGTCCACGCGAGATCAGCCGCCTGTGCGGCCGGTGCGAGTGCGAGAACCATGCCCGCAATTGCAAACAATGTAATTAATTTTTTCATCTTTCTGTTCCTTCTGTTGCCCCATGAGGGGCGTTGTTGGGGCTCTATAGTATGACCCCAGAATTTTACCTGTTTCCGATTCGTCTACTCCGACTCCTTCTCTATGCGAGTCTCAGACATGGCATCAACCCTGCCTCTCTCACATAATCACTCTCTCACCATAAATATCCCTCCTATTTTGTGCGTGTCTCACACGCGTTAGCCATTCTGCTTCCGTCAAGCTCTGCCCACTTCGGCGCAATAAAAAAAGAGTGTGCTGTGCGAGGGGGGGGTACGGTAAGGTAAGAGAGGGGAGGTGCAGGGGTTTCTATGCGAAGCGTTCACAGGTTGTTTGCAAAGCGTCATAGAGTCACCAATCATTCTGAACATGTGAGGACTTTGCCCTTCCCATTCAACACGCCAATTGTAAACCCGTCGTCAAGATCCGTCTAGAGTGACAATTCCGACATTATCGGAACCATTCCGACTTTTTGTTTGGAAAGTGCCGTCATACGCAAGCACCTGAAACGCGATGCGTTGCGATGATGTCTCGCACTGCCATCGTTGTTCCTGTCTGCCACATCACAGATCTACCTCCTCCAACTGTGGCCATTATCCCTCAAACAGCGAC
>JABGQM010000087.1 GCA_018648805.1 Verrucomicrobiota bacterium | reverse complement strand
CCAAATGCGCGAAGATGCATGCGGCCATGAAGGCCATCTGGAAGTGGTGTAAGCACAATCGGCATAGGCCGATAAAGGAACAGTGGAAAAAGCTGTGCCAGAAACTGCGAGGCCACTACCAGTACTTCGGCATACGCAATAACTCCAGGTCGATGGAAGTGTACCGCTGGTACACCGAAAGGGCCTGGATGCATTGGCTGGGGCACAGGCATCGGAACGGCAACATAAGTTGGGAAAAGTTTGAACGGCAGTACCAGGAGTCATTCCCACTGCCGAGACCCAGGATCGTCCACAATGTCTAACCTGTAGGGTAGCGAAGTCATACGTTGAAGCTGTGTCAATGCTTCGATAACCGAGGAACCGTATGAGCGAATTGTTCACGTACGGACCTGTGGGGGGCGCCGGGGGTAACCCCGGCCCCTACCCGGACTCGCAATGGCCGCCAGTGGCGCTGATGCCAGTGGCGCTGATGCCGCTGGCGTTACCACTACGGGATTCGGCCGGAAGTCGGGCTCGGCTTTCCACCTGATGTTCTTTTTGCCATCGTGCGTGCCGTAGAATGGCGCGTTGGAGTCGATCCAGGTGACGATCTTGATGAACTCTTCCTGGCTGAGTGTGGTCTTGGCGCGTTGTCCCGGCGGCGCTTTGAGCGAAGACGGATGTCCGGCGAGTAGCTTCGTCACCAACAGGCTGCGATGCGATCCGAAACTCAGCGGCGGTTCGAGCGGCACATGGGAGCCTCCGAAGCCCGAGGTGTGCAGGTAGCTGATCAGCCGCTTCTTGCCGTCAAAGTGGGTCAACTGTTGGTATGAGCGGGTGAAGAACTTCTCGTCCGGCTCACCGGTGAGGACCAGGCCGCTTTTCGGTGTCTTGCCGCTGTGGCAGCTAATGCAATGCGTGTCGAGAATCGGCTGCACGTCGCGCGGATAATGCACCGCGCGCGGGCCCGCATCGCCGGGCTGAGCGTAGAGTGCTTCAACCGGGTGGTCCAGCGCTTGCGGCTTGGCCTTTGCCGCCAAGTTCGGCGCTTTGCGCCGGAATTCGTGGCAGCCAACGCATGAGCGCTTCTCGCCCGGCATGAAGTTGATGAAGGTCCGCATGCGATGCAGTTCCATGTAGTTCTCGTCCAATGCCTGGAAGAACAGGTTCTTGTCTGCCGGCACGGTGAACATGGCTGAACCGTCTTCGCGCACCGTAGCGATGCCATGAACATACTTCCTGGCCACATCACCCCCGGCACTGACCACCGATGCCTGCTGACCATAACCATCGCCGTTCACACCCGCTCGCCAGGTGTCGTACCAGCCCAGGTTCATCGCCTCCATCACGCGGATATACTTGACGCGACCGCGCTCGATGCCGTCCAGGCCCTGGTACACATCGCTCACGAACATGGTGGCCAGGTCCTGCTTCTCCGTCGCGGCCGGAGGTGTAACCGCAGCGACGTCCGTGGGCCTGGGACGTGGCTGCAGCGGCACGGGCTGTCGGCAGGAGAATTCCGGGTGGCGGTAGACCTCCGCGCGGTTGCCCCATGCGTCGAGGGTGTAAAGCCCAAATTCCGCTTTCTCCGGGTACTTGATCCGTGCGGGCTGGTGCGAGGCCAGAAAGAACGTCTCCGAAAACGGGTATGGATCACGCCACGTACCCGTATTGCCGTAGGGGGCGTACCGGATTTGCCCCATGGCTGGATACCGGATCTCAGGCGTGAGATTATCCAGCGCGTCGGCGAAACGGCGGTGGCGCCGATTATCGATCAGTACGATTGGACCGTGATGCCCGCCGTGATGTCCCGTCGCCGTGGCCACCAGCTTGCGACTGTTGGGGACACTGCGCGCGTGCATGATGGCAGCCGGAGCGACGAGATCGTTTTTGAACACGTGGTCCGAGCCGCTGCCATCCGGACGCACCGCCCACAGGCTCTGTACATTGGCGAAGCCCTTGTCGACATATTCCCAGCGCATGTAGGCGACGCGCCCGTCGTCGAGCACACAGAGGCTGTTCTCATTGACCTGGCCCTGTGAGATGCATTCGATGTTCTTGCCGTCGCTGTCCATCACATGAAGAGCCGTCACCGAGGCGGGAAAACAGAGGACCGAGCGCTGGCAGCGCGTGGAGGCAAACATGATCTTGCCGTTGGGCAGGTAGACAGGGTCGATGTCGTTGAACCCGCCGTCTCTGCCGTAGGAGCCCCCCAAATTGACATCTGCGTAGCCCGATGCGCTGAGCTGGCGCAAACGACTACCCTCCGGTCGAAGCCCGGTTACGGGATCGATGTCAATTTCGTAGAGACTATATGACCCACCACTCTCGGCGTAGCAGAACAGGACCCTGGTGGCGTCAAAGGAGAGGTCGAAGCGACCGAAGACACCGTTGGTGAGCTCGGGAACCAGTGGTGTCACCTTGCCGTCCGGGGCGACGGGTGACAGCATACAGAGACTGCCGCCGTCGTTCCCGGCACCTATGTGGCCGGTATAGGTACTTACGCTGCGGTATTTCTTAAGTGTGAACAGAAGTTTGTCGACCTTGAGCGCCGGATGGTCCAGCAACGCCTTCTGTCGCAGCGTGGTCCACGCGTCGTGGAGTTCTTGTTGCTGCTCGGGACCGCCGCCGGCCGTGGCGGTAGACCGCTTTTCGAGGGCTTCGAGTTCCTGCAAATACTGCGCGCCCCGTGGATACTGCGGACCGAAGGTCTTGATATGGTCTTTGATCGCCAGGCGCAGGCCCTCGATGTTGACGCTGCGACCATCACGAAACAGGAAGACATTGCGGTACTTGACCGGGATGCGGGCGAGCACGACGTCCGCGTCTGGAAGAGTCGTGCGTGTCGGCGCCGGGCCGTCGGCTGAAAGCTGTATCCTGATCGGATTGGCCGGCGGGCCGTTGCGCATGAGTTTCAGCGTGTGCTTGCCCTTGCTGACCTCGATTTCGCAGGAGTCCTCCCACTCAACGCCGTGCAGGTGCCATTTACGTATGGGCGAGCCTTCTTCAAAGATATTCGGCTTGAGATCAAGATAGGGCGGGTTATTGCCGGTCTGCCTGAGGCAGATCTGGCCCACGAGCTTGCCGTCGATCAGCATATCGAGCGGGTAGTTACCGGCCGACGCGAAACGCGTGCGCACCTTGTAGGTTCCGTTGGTCGGGAACTCGAGGTCATATTCGACGAACCAGGGCTGCTCATCGCCGGCGATAAGGATCAGATCCGGATGCTTGTCGCGGTAGTCGCCGTACTTGGCCGGGTTGTCCATGACCTTGGCATTGCCGCGATTGAACTCCCAGCATTGAAGGGTCAGCTTACCGGCCTGCGCCGGTGTCTGCATAAGCAAGAGGCCAACAACGGCAATGAACAGCAGGGCTGGCCTTGTTGAGCCGCGTAGCCGCAAGGAGTCTTGAACGCATCTCATAGGGAATCTCCTGCCATCAGAATACAATCATTCAATACAACAGAGAGGATTATGGTGTGCTCAGCCGGCAACGGCAAGAGTCGAGGGGGATTGTGGTTCATCACGGACGTGTGTAGTCGGATCGACCGGGATCGACAAAAGTCGGGAGTGTGCCGTTTATATACAGTCGTGTTCCCTTGTTGTCGTGTGCCTGGTGGGGTAGATTTGACCTGCCGGCTTGTGTTGAGACGCAGGGCTGTGGTCTCTGTCGCGTTTGAATGTGAAGAGGAAAGGGAGTGGCTATGAATATGCTGAGTCGTTTGAGGGCTAAGGCGCATTTGTCCCGTATTCTGTCGGTCGCCGTTCTGGCGTCGCTTTTTCTGACAGCCGTGCCCCACGTATTCGGCCAGGCCGGTCGGGGCGCGTCTTCAGATGACTGGTTTGTCAAAGCTGAGAAGGATAATAAGGACACGCCTCAGATGGGAATTGGGGGTGGGGAAAAGCGCGATATCATTCCTTCAGTGCCGGGCTCGCCGATTCCGCAGGTTGACCGATTGAAGCCGCCGTCGCCTGACTATCTTATGGGGAAAGTAAAGTGGGGCGCCACGACCGGGACCTCGGACAATAAGCTTCAGGACTGGAATCTTTCGCCCAATGATATGCTGAATTTCCATTCGAAAGCACGTTCCAGGGATTTCAGATATGTGCCGACCGTCGTGGGCATGACGGATTTTTCCTTTAATCCGATCACGATGCCCTCGGTTTTTATCAGCGGCGTTCGCGAGTTGACGCTTACGCCGGCAGAAATCAACAGATTACGTAAGTATGTTCTCGATGGCGGGATGATCGTCTGCGACTCGGTGTATGGTTCGCCCTGGTTCTATGAATCGGCGTTGAGAGTGTTTGATGACATGTTCAAAGAATCGCGTTTCAGGACGCTGCCGCCGGATCATCCGCTCTATCACATGGTGGTTGATGTGGATACGGCCGACTATCACAATGGCGGTGAGGGCGAGAACGGTAAGCCGTTTTTGGAGGGGCTCTACGTGGGCAGCAGGGTAGGCGTGTTGGTGTCGAAATATGGGCTGGGTTGCGGCATGGCGGGTGCAAAGGCAATGGAAGTCCTTGATCAGCTCAAAGCCAAGGGGCTCAAGCCGCTGGCATACAGCGAGAAGACGGCTGGCCTGATATCCGAAAATCTGGCGCCATACGTGATCGGCTATAGCCGCGTGGCTGAAACGGAAGGCACCGTCGAAGTATTCTCGGAGAGTGATTCTCGGGCGCCGACGGCGGAATTCGTCTTCGCCCAGGCCAAGCATGATGGTGCCTGGAACGCGCATCCCGGCGCGGCACGACAGTTGTTGATGCGGCTGGAACGTGATTCTGCAATCCCCGTGAATCTCAAACGTGTCTCGGTCGATCTCGAGAGCGACGATATGGTGCCCTATCCATTCATCTTCTTCACCGGCCTGGACGATTTCGTCCTGACCGACAAGCAGATCACAACGTTGCGGAAGCACGTCAAGCGGGGTGGCACGCTTGTGGTCAACAATGCCCTTGGTTTGGCTAAGTTTCATCAGGCTGCGCTGCGCGAATTGGCGCGTGCATTCCCAGACAGCAAACTGAATGTGTTGCCGAGAACGCATGCGATATTTAGCAGCCTTTACAACGTGAAGCAGGTGCAATACACGAACACGCTTGAGGAGGACCAGGGCGATAAGCTGGGGGGGCGCGCCCTTCTGTTTGGCGCGAAGGTTGGGGGCAGACTGGCCGTGCTGTACAGTCCTTACGATCTTGAGGGCGGATGGAACGAGGTCCGCTACCCATTGAGCCGCGGGTATCAGTCAGAGTCGGCGATGCAACTTGGCTGTAATCTTATTATGTTTGCTATGATGGATGAAGGGTAGTTCACGATGACGGAATCGCAAGATAACGATCAGCGGGCATCATTTCCGCTGGACCTGTCACCGTCTCCCGAGGTGGCGGAAGACGACAGCCACTTCGAGGTCGGGTTGACGGAGGATACGCTGGCGCTGGTGGCGGAACTTGCCGCCACGCGCACGCGTCTGCTCGATGAGATCGGCAATGTGATCGTGGGTCAAAAGGACGTGCTCGACCTGATCCTGACTGCGCTGTTCGCCGGGGGGCATTGCCTGATGACCGGCGTCCCGGGTCTTGCCAAGACCCTGATGGTCAGCAGTCTCTCCAAGACCTTGTCGCTAGGCTTTAAGCGGATTCAGTTTACGCCGGATCTGATGCCGACGGATATCACGGGAACCATGGTCCTGGCGGAAGGACATTCCGCCCACCGCACGTTTGTATTCCAGAGCGGTCCGGTCTTTACCAATATTCTGTTGGCCGACGAAATCAACCGTACCCCGCCGAAAACACAAGCCGCGCTGCTTGAGTCCATGCAGGAGCGCATGGTGACTGTCGGTGGCACGACCTACCAACTGCCCAAGCCGTTCCTGGTGCTGGCCACGCAGAATCCCATTGAGCAGGAGGGCACCTATACCCTCCCTGAAGCGCAATTGGATAGGTTCCTGTTCTTGGTCCAGGTCGATTACCCCTCGTTGGACGAGGAGCAGGAAATCCTGGTCAGGACCACCATGGATGCCATGCCCAGCCTGAGTTCCTTGATAACCGGCGAGAAGATTATACAGTTCCAGAAACTGGTGCGGCGTGTACCGGTGAGTCGTTACGTGGCAAACTACGCCGCGCGCCTTGCCCGTGCGACGCGCCCCGACGATCCCCTTGCTCCCGACTTTGTCCCGAAATGGGTGCAGTGGGGCTGCGGACCGCGTGCCGGCCAGTCGTTGCTGCTGGCGGCGAAGGCCCACGTCTTGCTTAACGGCCGGTTCAATGTGTCGGTGAGCGATATTCGCCAGTTTGTTCATCCTGTCTTCAGGCACCGTTTTGGCTTGAACTTCACGGCCGCCAGTGAGGGGTATAGTACCGATGACGTCATCGACTGGCTCATCGACGCCGTGCCGGTGATCTATGATGAAAAAGATGCGAAGCCGAAGTTAATGAACAGAGTCTGGGGCGCGCTAAGCCGGAAGCAGAAAGCAGGCGTGAAACAGTATGGCTGAGAAACTGGATACCTATAAATTTCTGCCCTCAAAAATGGCCGACCATCTGCGGGATCTCAAGATCTCTGTCAACAAGCGGATGGACAGTGGTCTGCAGGGAGGGCATAGCTCGTCGACGTTCGGCGCTTCGGTGGAGTTTGCCGAATATCGCGAATATATGCAGGGCGATCCGATTGAGCGGATCGACTGGAATGTCTACGCTCGTACGGATAAATATGTCATTCGTCGTTTCCATGACGAGGTCAGTATCCGGGCCAATATTCTGTTGGACACATCCGAAAGTATGGCTTTTCAGAATGGGGGACCCGTGTCCAAGATGGACTACGGTTGCCAGCTGGCGGCGGCCTTGATGTTCGTCATGATTCATCAGGGCGATTCGGCGAGCCTGATCACGATTGATGATGATCTACGCAAAACCTACGAGCCTGCCTCGACGTTGGGCGGAATGCGCCCCATGCTGGAAGGTCTGGAAGAGATTGTGCCGAAAGGCACAAGCGATCTGGAGAAGTCCTTATCCAAGGCCACCGAGTTCATCAAGGGCCGCTCGATGGTCGTCATCATTTCCGACTTGCTCCAGGATCCGCGCGAAACGCTAAGGGGCATCGGCAGCCTCGTTTACGCGGGTCATGACGTTACGCTGTTTCATGTGCTGGACCCTGTCGAAATCCGCCTGCCCAATGCCGGCTTGATCGAGGTGGAGTTTTTGGAAACGCACAAGAAGATGAATGTGGATGTTGATGACTTTCGGGATCTGTACCTGCAGAGAATCCGCCAGTATCTGGACGATCTTCGTATTGGCTGCGCCAACGAGGGGGCCAACTACATCTTGGTCGATACCTCTACAGATTTGCATGATGCTTTATTAAAGAGGGCCACAAGCTAATGACTATAGGTGCTTCATTATTTCTGTTTCTGCTGCCGTTGGCAGCTGCGCCGGTTCTGTTTCATCTTTTGGTGCGACGCAATCGCAAGACCATCCTGTTTTCGACCAATATGTTCTTCGACAGCATGCAGCCCCATCTCTCGTTTCATCGCAAGTTTCGGGAACCGCTGCTTCTGGCGGCAAGAGCCCTGCTGCTCCTCTTCCTCCTGCTCGCTCTGGCGCGTCTGGCGTTTCCGGGCATCGGTAGCTTCCTGGGGCTGGCCGGCAAACAGGTGGTTGTGGTTGTGATCGATAACTCCAGCTCCATGGTGGGCCCGGTCGAGGACGGGGATCGCTCCAAGCTGATCGTTGCCGTTGAGGGTGCGCGTGCCCTGCTGAAGAATATGGATCCGGGTGGATATGGTGCGGTGGTACTGATGGTGGAGGATCCGGCGGCCCGATTTGGCGGGATCACGACCGACAAGGAGACGTTGCTGGATTTTCTCGAGTCGATTCGAGCGACGGATGCGACGGGCAATCCGGCCAAAGTATTGCAGCAGGCCAAGGCGCTTCTGAAGAATGCTTCTACCGGTGGCGGCGGCGCGCTGCACATCTTCAGCGACATGCAGGAATCTGAATGGAATGTCACGGTCGCTGATCCGGAAGATCAGCCTGAAAATATCACCGTTTTCGTGCATCGCGTCCCCAGCGCCCCATACGACATACCAAATATCTGTCCGGTGCAGGCCGGACTGTCGTCGCGCCGAATCCTACCCAATCAGCCGTATGCTCTGGAGGTTCTGCTGCGGAATGATGGTAGCCAGAAACTGGATGTGCGTGTCAATCACAAGGGTTCTGAGCGTAGTATCGCGACGTTCCAAAATGTGGAGATGGCTGGAGATGCGCAACGGCTGGTTAAGGTGCCGGTCCAGCCGAAGACCTCGGGCCGCCATTGGGTTAAGGTGTGGTTGGAAGGGGATGCTTTTGAGGGCGATAACCAGATTTTTGTTCCGTATATTTGTGAGGAGGTAGGCGAGATCTTCTTTCTGGGTGACGAAGCAGACCGGACGTTTGGTCTGTTGCCGAAGGCCTTTTCGCCGGCCGGCGATGGCAGTTTGACATCACTGATCCCGCGGTACCTGACCCCGAGCAAACTGCAGGGCCGTATGCAGCAGCAGAAGCCGATGCTGGTGGTCTTGACCTGGGCCTCGGCGGCGGCGCTGGACGCGGCCACGAGCGCCTTGCTGGATCAATACACGCAACAGGGCGGAAATCTTATGGTGTTGCCGGCAATCGATGCCGGTCAAGTCGCAGGCAAGGTCCCCGCCTGGCTGGCTGCCGGACAGGAGCCGTTGGTCTCGTTGCCCGTGACGGTGCCGTTGCGCGTTTCCGGGGCGAAGTCGCCATTCTGGTCCGACCTTCGCAATCTTGATGGGCGGGTCCGTATTGGAACGGCGTTTACCAAGCGGTACTTTCCTCTCTCACTCGAGCAAGACTCCGGTTACGTAGCGTTGTTGTCTGCCGGTGACGGTGACGACTTGTTTGCGCTGCGTAAACACGGCGAGGGCCAAATTGTGCTGAGCGGGTTGGCTTTCGGCCGCAACGGCGACTGGAGCACGCTGCCGCGGCTGCCGACGTTCCTGGTGATGACCCAGCCGATCGCCCTGGGTGCCGTGACCACCCTGATCAACGCTTCCGCTTCCATTGTCGCCGGACAGGCACCGCGTTTGATGCCAGGGGGCGGGGACGAAATGTCGATCGTAACCCTGTTGGGCGACCAAGTCGAGTGGGTCGGTCCGAGGGGCCAGGCGCCGCGATTGGTGCGTGGCGGTGCTTACATCGCAGCCGTGGGCGAGCGCGAGACCTCTCTGACGGTGATGCCGTCTGATAAGGAAGGGTCCGACGCCTTTATCGAAAACGACAAGATACCCGCTCTGGACGGCATGCAGAGCCAGGTCAGTACACTCTCCGACGAAGACAATTTTCGGCGCGAGCTGCAATCGTCGCTGGCCGGGGCAGGCCTGTGTTTGCCGTTCTTGCTATTGGCGTTTCTTTTCATGCTCGCCGAGGGGTTGCTGAGTGCCCCCCCCAGCAAATGGAAGGACAGTGGGAATAAGGATTCTGACAGCAAGATCGGTGGCGCAACACCTGCGGACTCCGGCGTGGAGACTTCATGATGATCGGCATGCTTGTATGGAAACCACATCTCGGCACGTTGGCCAACAGTTTTGTGATGCTGTTGGTTATGGGCTGGCTGTTCTTCTTATGGATTCGCTATCGGACCCGCTACTCGGTGAATCGATCCCTGCTGCTGCTGGCGCCGAAACTGGTGTGTACCTTGCTCGTGCTGATCGCGTTGATGGATCCGGTATGGCGGGATGCGCGCCCCGATGAAAATCAAAAAGTCGCCGTGATCACGGATATCTCCTCCTCCATGGATGTTCCGGACCACACGTCGGGTCCGAGATCCAAGCGCGCTGGCAAGATCGCCGACGAGATTGAGCGTAAACTGCGCGGCGTCGCCAGTGTGGATCGCTATCAGTTTGATGTCGACGTCCTCACGTCGGAGGAAAAACCGGCGAAGGGCACACGCCAGACGGACTTGGGCCGGACGTTTGTGTCGATCTCAGAACCGGGTGATCTGTCTATCTGCAAAGCTGTAGTCCTGCTGACCGATGGTGGCGATGAGGCGGTTCGCAGCGAGCGCCTGCCCCCGGTCCCCGTCTATATCGTCGGCGTTGGGACGGATCCGTCAACCTGGGATGACCTGGAAATCGGTAATGCGGATATCCCCGAAGAGGTCGAACTGGACACGCCGTTCAAGGTTAGCGCGGAGATTGTTGTGCACAGCGCTTCGGAGGCGTTTGCCTCAAAGCTAGAGTCTGTTGATGTGCAGATTGAGAAACGGGTCGACGGTGTGTACCGGCCATCGCTGAGCAAAGAGGTCGACCCTCGCAAGAACAATGGGCGGGTGACGTTTGACCTCCCGGGCGAGTCGAAGGAGGGGGCACATCACTACCGTCTATCGATCAAGGGCGTTCGCGGCGAAATGACCGAACTGAACAATCAACGTGATTTTGTTATTGATGTCCGCGAGAACAGTATCAACGTGCTGCTGTATGGCAACCTGCTGGATTGGGATTTCGCCCATATCAAAAAGGAACTCGGCTCGGATCCGACGATCCAGTTGACGTCGGTCTTCCGCAAGAACAAAGATGTGTTTATCGTCAGCGGCGCGCGGCAGGATGGGGATGCGGTGCTCGCCCAAGGGCTACCCGCGGACGAGAAGGCCCTGGGCCTCTATACCATTATTGTCCTGGGCTCCTTCCCGGCTGACCTTCTCAAGCCGTCGTCTCTTGTCGCGTTGAAGCAGTATGTCGAGGAGGGCGGCAACCTGGTGTTGCTTGGCGGGGCCAAGTCATTTGGTATGGGCGGCTATTACCAGACCGCCATCGAGCCCCTGATCCCATGGAAGCAGGGCTCCGAGCCGGGCATCACTGCCGGAATCTTTCCCGTGATCATGCCGCCGGAGGCGGACGGGCATGGCTTATCGGCGGCGACGGCTGCGATGATGAAGCGGGTGGGCTCCCCGACTCTCGCTTCTGTAAACAAGGTGGGTCCGCAACGCAGCGGTGCCTTGGCACTCATGAATGCATCGGCCGGCAACCGGATCCTGTCCGTTGTGGCCCTGCAACAGTATGGCAAAGGCCAGACGCTGGGGATCGCCACCGATACGCTGTGGCGCTGGGCTCGTCAGGATGGTGAGATCTCAAACGCGTTTCATCAGTTTTGGCGAGATACGATTCGCTATTTGTCCGGCGACTTTGAAGACGGCAAATTCCTGTCTGTGGCATGGGATCGCAAACGGTATCGCGTCAGCGAGAAAGCGATCGGCGAGATCATGGTTGTGGGGCGTTATGCCGAAGGAGCGGTCCGGGTGACGGGAACTGTTAAGTATGATGGCGAAACGGGGGAACTGCCTGTTGTACTCAAGTCGCTCAGCGATTTTGAGACCAAGGTCTTCTTTCCAAGAGCCGGGGACTACACTATCAAGTTGGATGCAACCCTCTCGGGCGAGCCGCTGGATACCTATGAGCGCATGATCCACGTCGGGTCGAGCGTTAGCGAGGGTTCCGACCTCGCGGTGGATCATCCGTACCTCGATAGCCTGGGCTCGCGCAGTGGCGGATCTTATAGCCGCGAAGACGATACGGAGGCGCTCCTGGCACGCTTGGATGAGCTGCTCGAGGCGAGTTCCGATATGCGTGATACACCTGTGGTACGGATGGCGCCGCTCTTTAACCTGTTGCCGATCTATATTCTCATCCTGATGGGCGTTCTGTTGTGGGAGTGGATTCTGCGCAGGCGTTTGAATATTGTTTAGGTGGGTGAAGAGCAGATGGTATCGGCTTTTGGAAAAGGAAGAACTATGAACCGCGAATGGACGCAAATGAACACGAATAGATCTCTGGACCTCCGTCATTCGCGTTCATTCGCGTCCATTCGCGGTTCTCTTTTCCAAATCCTGGTCGCCTGCTGCCTCCTGCTCCCGTTCGACCTGCACGCGGCGACGAAGAGGGTCAAGCGGAATGCCATTGTGCACATGACGGACGGCACCACGTATGATGGGATCGTGCAGTTGTCTAAAGGTAAGGACTTTGCGCTTACGCCACTGGGCGATGAGTCCGATACCATCAACTCGGTCACGCTGAAGAGCGATCGCCATCAGAGACGTACGTTCAATCTGAATGTTGTCAAAGACATGACGTTCTCGAACAAGAACGAGGAGTACAGGCAGAAGTTTAAGATGCTCAATGCCGGCAATGCCTTCGGAGCAGAGTTCGGCGGAAAAAAATTGCTGAAGTATGGGAAGGACTACCCGATCATCAGGCAAAAATGTACCGTTACCTTCAATAGTGGAGAGATCGTAACCGGCGTCCTCTTCACGCGCGCCCTCTATGTGACGGAGGTGGATCCGAAGACGGGCTTCCACGGGAATACCATAAAGGTGATCGTTGCATCGAAATATACAGGGAAGCCAGGGATGTCGTATGACGATGTCGTGCGCATCGAGCGTATCCAGTTTCTCGATGAGGGCGATCAGTTTGCGCGCAGCATGCCGATAGAGTTCCGCTCGTTCGACTTTGATTCGCTCCCTACCAACAAGGTGAAGATCACGGTATGGGGTGATTCTGACTTGCTCTCCGACGGGGTTTACACCCGGGAGGAGGTTGAAAAGGTAAATAAGCGTGTGCTCAGTGAAGGGGGCAAGCCGGCGGAGTATGTCCCTTACCGTGTCGGCATGCGCGGGCTGACGATGGATACCTTATCGAAGGTTGAGGTCAAGAAGGCTCGCGATGGCACGATCCGTGTTCATTCAACCCTCGGTGAGAATGTGTTTCTGGCAGCGGAAGTGAACGGCATGTGGGTCGCGGGTTGGCCGGCCGAGGGCACGGTGCGGAATGATCTGTTCAAGTCGGTCGAGAAGCAATTCATGAAAACGCACGATTACTACAACGAAAAGAAGCTCTTGGGCATTATCTCGAAGAAGAACGGCAGAGAGATTACCGCCCTTGTGTCGCTACGCCGTGCCATTCCAGATCCTGCGGCAGCCCTGGAATGGGCCAATGCCACTGAATGGGGGGCGGGGGCAAATTTTGAGAGGGCGGCGGACGGAAAATTGGCGGAGTTCTATCGCTTGAGTATCTGGCGATTTGCGCGTGACCCCAAGACTGAGAAAATAGCCGTGCTGGATCGCGGCACGTTTGATCGCGTCAGGCTAGACATCGCAGACGAGACCCCAGAGATGGGCGTATTACCATCGTTGTGGCCAGTGGTCATGAAGGACGACACGTTGATTGTCGGGGGGAGCAGGCGCTAGGGGCTAGGGGCTAGGGATTAGGCTTTAGGAATTAGGCATTAGGGATTAGGCATTTAGGGGCTCGCTGCACTAGCGCCTAACGACTGGTTCTGTCAAAAGTCTTATGAAAAGCGATGAAGGAAAAACTGCGGGGCGACAGGGAGGTCGGAGCGCATAGGAAGA
>JABGQM010000086.1 GCA_018648805.1 Verrucomicrobiota bacterium | reverse complement strand
GCATGAAGTCCGGCAAAGGATCCCCCCTTGGAAATTGGATTTGAGTGTTGGATATTGGATATTGAAAGCTCCTTGGACCGAAATACCTTTTCGGACAGGGCCTATCTAAGAAACATTCAGTATCAGGGGAAGTGAGCAGTGGCTTGCCGCCCAGATAGTCAGGAGTCTGCATCGTGGGTGCCCGTCGTGCCACTCTGAGCGAGGTGGTCAGCCGCGTACAAGCGCAACTGGCCGCGCTCCCCGATAGCCCCCCAGCCCTCTACGCCCCCCTGTTGCCCGCCTCGGCCGAGGCGGCGCTGCTGTGGGCCCTGCGCGCACGCTTTGACCGTCCCGTGATCTGGATCGGGGATGGCCAGCAGGCCCTGGAAACCATGCACCGCGATCTGCTGACCCTGGCGCCGGTCAAGGCCGCGCCGGTGCTCTATCTGCCCCCATGGAGCCGCCTGCCGGAACCGGATCACCCGCCCGATATCGAGGTGGCGGGCCATCGCCTCAACCTGCTGGCCACGCTGGATGCACCACCGGCCGGGCCCGCCCCTCTGATCGTGACCTGCATCCAGGCCCTTCTGGCCCGCACGCTCTCACCGGCCCACCTGCACGCCCAGACGCACACCCTCACCTGTGGCAGCGCGATCGAGCCCGCCGATCTGGCGCACGCGCTCGTGGCAGGTGGCTACGACACCGCCGCGCTGGTCGATCAGAAGGGCCAGGCCGCGGTGCGCGGCGGATTGCTGGACGTCTGGCCCCCTAGCCACGCCTGGCCGCTCCGTATCGAGTTTTTCGGCAACCAGGTCGAATCCATCCGCCGCTTTGATCCGGCCAGTCAACGCTCTCAAGCGAAACTCACCGAGGCGCGCCTTCCGCCCGCCGGCGAGTGGCAGGACGCCGACGCGCGCTGCAGTATTCTGGACTACCTGCCCACGCACTGCCTGCTGGCCTGGTCCGATCCGGATGCCATACGCCACCACGGCGAGCGGTTTGAGGTCGCCGTACGCGAACGTCGCCGCGGCGGCGACATTGAACCGACCGGCCGCATCCTGAAGGCGTTGCACGCCATGCCCAACGCGATCCAGGTGACAATCGGTGGGTTCCCGCAAGCGATGGTCAGCGCACCGTTCCCCTGCGACCTTGCGTCGCAGGAAACGGAAATCTTGGCCTCTTGCGACGCGAGGTCGCAAGGGGGCATAGACACTACCACACAGATCCTGACGGATGTGCGTCCGCTGCCCGACCTGCTGCCCGAAGCCAGCGGGGTGCTGCAGCCCGACCTGCTCGACCAGGCCCGCCGCAAGATGCTGAGTCAACTGCAAGACCGCGCCGACCGCGGTGAGCGGGTCCTTGTGGCGCTCGATACCGCCGCCGCCGTGGAGCATCTGCAGACCACCGTCAAGGAGACGGCCATCCCGGGCAAGCGACACCGCAAGATCCACCTGGTCAGCGGCATACTCTCCGAAGGCTTCAGCAGTCAGGCGCTGGGCCTGACCCTGGTGGCCCAGCCCGACCTCTACGGCTTCCACAAGCGACAGGGCCGCCGCTACGATCCGCTCAGCGCCAGCGGCACCGCGCGGCCACGGCCCGCAGCGCGCATAGCCGAGATGGCCGACCTGGCGCCGGACGACCTGGTGGTGCATGTCGAACACGGCATCGGTCGCTACGAAGGGCTCAGCCAGATCACGTTCAACGGCCAGGCGCAGGAAGTGCTTACGGTAGAGTATGCCGACAACGCCCGCCTGCACGTGCCCGTCTCGCAAGCCCACCTGCTCAGCCGCTACGTCGGCATCGCGCGCGCCGATGCGCCGCTCCACAAGCTGGGCGGACGGCGTTGGGATCGTGAGCGTGACGCGGCCCAGGAAGCCATTGCCGACATGGCCGCCGCCATGCTCGAAACGCAGGCTGCGCGCAATCTCAAGCGTGGCCACGCCTTCGGCAAAGACACCGCCTGGCAACACGAGTTCGAGGCCGCCTTCCCCTACCGCGAAACGCAGGACCAACACGACGTGATCGCGGCGGTCAAAGCGGACATGGCCTCCACGCGGCCGATGGACCGCCTGCTCTGCGGCGATGCCGGTTACGGCAAGACCGAAGTGGCCATGCGCGCCGCCTTCAAGGCCGTCATGGGGCAACGCCAGGTCGCGGTGCTGGTGCCCACAACCGTCCTGGCCCAGCAGCATTTTGAGACCTTTGTCACGCGCATGGCCGACTACCCGATCCAGATCGAAATGCTGAGCCGCTTTCGCAGTCAGGGGCAACGCAGCGCCACGCGCAAGCGCATGGCCGAGGGCCAGGTTGATATCGTGATCGGTACGCATGCCCTCCTGCAGGGCGGGGTAGTGTTTGGCGATCTGGGCCTCGTGATCATCGACGAAGAGCAGCGCTTCGGCGTCGCCCACAAAGAGGCCTTCAAGCAACTCCGCACGCTGGTCGATGTGCTAACCCTGACCGCCACCCCGATCCCGCGCACGCTCTACATGAGCATGACCGGCGCGCGTGATCTGAGCCTGCTGCAAACCCCGCCCCTCGAACGGCTGGCTATCGAGACCACCGCGATCCGCTACAACGAGGCCGCCGTGCGCCAAGCCATCCTGCGCGAGGTCAACCGCGAGGGCCAGGCCTTCTACCTGCACAACCGCGTGCTGACGATCGAATCGATCTGCAACCGCTTGCGCACGCTGGTCCCCGAAGCACGCTTTGAGATCGCCCACGGCCAGATGGCCGCCGGCGAGTTGCGCCACGTCATGGCGCGCTTCGTGAATGGCGACTTCGATATCCTGGTCTGCACCACCATCATCGAGAGCGGCATGGATATCCCGCGCGCCAACACGATCCTGATCGACCGGGCCGACCGGTTTGGGATTGCCGACCTCTATCAGCTGCGCGGACGCGTGGGCCGTTCCAGCCGCAAGGCGTACGCCATCCTGTTGCTGCCGCCACAGGGGCGCGTCGACAGGGATGCGCGCAAGCGGATTGGCGCCTTGCGCAAATACTCCTCGCTCAGCTCCGGCTTCAACCTGGCCCTGCGCGACCTCGAGATCCGCGGCGCGGGCAACCTGCTCGGCACGGCCCAGAGTGGCCACATCACCGCCATCGGCTTCGGGCTGTACTGCCAGCTGCTCAAGCGCACCGTGGCCCGCCTTAAAGGGGAACCAGTCCCGCGCCTGGTGGATGTGGATGTCACGCTCGAATTCCTGGACCTCTCCCCCGTGGGCGATCTCTCCCCCGCATCGGCTGGCATTCCCTACAGCTACATCAGCGAGGAAGGCCTGCGCGTCGGGGTCTACCGCCAACTGGCCGAGGCCTCCGACGATGAGGATCTGGCGCGCCTGGAGGAGGAGTTACGCGACCGCTTTGGGGCCCTGCCGGATGCCACACGCCGGCTGCTCACGATTGGCCGGCTACGGATCCGTGCCGCCGATCACAGCGTGCGCCGGGTCGAAACCCGCGGCCGCAAGGTGATGCTGACCGGTCGCCAGGACTACCTGACGCACAACGGCCGCTTCCCGCGACTCAAGCGCGAAGGCGTGGACGAGAAGCTTGACGAGATCGCCGAACTGGTCGAGACTTCAGAAACGTGGTCGAAATGAGAAGGAGGAGTCAAGATGGGTTCATTCTGTACGGTCATCAACTGCATGGACGGACGTATGCAGCTACCGGTCATCGCGTTTCTGCAGAAACGTTTTCACGCCGAGTATGTCGATAGCATCACGGCGCCGGGGCCCAACCTGATCCTGGCCAAAGGAGAGGATCTCAACGCCGTGGACGGCATCCTGCGCTGCGTCGAGATCTCGGTCGGCAAACACGGTTCAACCGGTATTGCCATTGTGGGCCACGAAGACTGCGCCGGGAATCCGGCCGACAAGGGCGAACAGTTTCTCCACCTGCGCCTGGCCTACGACCGCATCCACGACGCCTTTCCCGACTGCGAGATCACAACGCTGTGGGTCTCGATCAAAGGATACGTCGAGGAGATCCCCTTCGGTCAGCAGTCTTGACAGCCGCGGCCCATTTGAGGGAGACTTAAGGGAATCGGAGAGAGTGTTATGAGCGAAACCACACCGTTCCTGCGGCCACTGACCGACGAAGCGCGTAAGGCCATGCAGCGCGACAAGCGCGACATCACGCACGTGCCCTACCGCGTTGGGCGTGAGCTGCGCGTGGCCCTCATCAACGGTGAATACCGCTCGATTGAGCGGCGTGAGTCCGGCAGTCCCCCCAGCAACGAGCTCTACCTGCTCGACCTGGGCGAAAAGTTGAACGTATCGCGCGAGCATCTGCAGATTGAACAGGAAGCGGACGGCCGCTATGTCCTCATCGATCGTGGCAGCGCCTGTGGCACCATCGTTGATGATCAGCCTGTCGGCGGGCATGACCATGGCGGACGCTGGCCGCTGCAGAACGGCAGCACCATTCGGATCGGCGTCAGTTCGTCGCCATACCTGTTTGAGTTTGTGATCCCGGCGCACGCCTGAGTGCCTGACCGGAAGGGCCGACGGACAAGGAACATAGAGTGAACGCGATCGCTTTGGCATTTTTGGTGGGAACCATCACGCTGATCATCGCGTGCGTTGCGGGCTATGTACTGCTGGTTCGCCAGAATCGCCAGCACTCGTTGCGGTTCCGCTATGAGCGCGGCAAGCTGAAGAACGAGCATGAAGCGCGCGTCCTGGCCGAGACCAGCCTGGCGCTCAAAGACCAGCTCTACCGCGTCCTCTTCGCCCACACCACCGACATGGTCTTCATGTTCGGCATCACGGATGAGGGCCTGCCGGGACACTTCAAAGAGGTCAACGTAGTGGCCTGCGAAACCCTGGGCTACCCGCGCGATAAGCTCCTCGCGCTTTCGCCACGCGACATCGAGGCCACCGAGACCCACGCATCCCTCACCGGCTACACCCGCTCCGAGCTGGTCACGCTCTCGGATGACGAGATCATGGATCGTGAAGCCGCTTTCGCGGTGCGCCCAACCCGCCAGCTGGTTGAGCGCATTCAGACCGAGGGCCATGCCGAATACACCCGTACGTTCCTGACGCATGACGGCGGTCATGTCCCGGTTGAGATCTACTCGCACGCCTTCACTCTGGACGGCAAACCGATGATCATCTGCACGGCGCACAATGTGGCTCAACGCCAGCAGACTGAGCGTGCCCTTCAGGAAAGTGAACGGCGCTTTGAGGAGTTTTTCTCTCATTCGCCAGTCGGCGTCGCACTCTATGATGGCAAGGGCAAGTTGACCCATGTCAACCAGGCCTGCCTCAAGATGTTCGGCGTACCCGACACCCAGCAGTTCGCCCGTTTTGACCCCTTCCACAACCCCTTCATTCCCGCGCGCATGAAACGCGTGGTGGAGCAGCGCGATACGGCCCAGTTCGAAATGGAGATCGACTTCGACCAGGCACGCACCGACAACCTCTTCGTGACGAGCCGTCGCAATGTCGGCTACCTGGATGTCCTGATGCTCAACCTCGGCCTGGACAAAGAATACACCCAGCGCGGCTACCTGCTGCAGGTGCAGGACATCACCACGCGCGTCCAGACCAAGCAAGCCCTGCAGCGCAGTGAACGCCAGCTGCAACAAGCCCAGAAGATGGAGGCCCTGGGCACCCTGGCCGGGGGCATCGCGCACGACTTCAACAACATCCTGACGCCCATTCTGGGCTACACAGAGATCATGCTCCACAGCATGGATGATAACGCACCCAATGCCGAGTTCCTCAAGGAGATCCACAAAGCCAGCAACCGGGCCAAGGACCTGGTCCAGGAAATCCTGACGTTCAGCCGGCGTAGCGACCAGAAGAACAAACCGGTGCATCTCATTCCGATCATCAAAGAGGTGGCCAAGCTGCAGCGGGCCTCGCTCCCCGATCGCGTCAAGGTGGAGTGCACTATCCGCACCGACCAGGATGTTGTGATCAGTAACCCGACCCAGATTCACCAGGTCATGATGAACCTCTGCACCAATGCCGGGTATGTCATGCGCGACAGCGGCGGTCTACTTGAAGTGCTGGCGTCCGACGTCGTGATTGGGGCACGGGCCCAGTCGGACTTCCCCGACCTCGAGCCGGGGCGCTACCTGCGCATCAGGGTCAAGGATACGGGCTGCGGGATGGATGCCGCCACGATAGAGCGTATCTTCGAGCCCTTCTTTACGACTAAGCCCAGCGGCGAAGGCACAGGCATGGGCCTGGCGGTGGTACACGGAATCATTGCCGGACTCAAGGGCGCGCTGACAGTCGAATCGGTCATCGGTAAAGGCACCACCTTCCACGTCGTGCTGCCGGTTGTTGAGCAGCAGGCGGCTGAAGATGCGGGGACGACCGATATCATTGCCGGCGGCGGGGACAAATCTATCCTCTTCGTGGATGATGAAGCCGCCGTTGCCCAGATGGCCGTACGTATGCTGCGCGCCCTCGACTATGCCCCCTCCCTGGCGTCGAGCGGTGAAGATGCCCTGCTCATGCTCAAGGAATCCCCGGGTGCATACGACCTGATCATCACCGACCTCTCGATGCCCGGCATCAGCGGTCGTGAGTTGGCCCAGGCTGTGAAAGAGCTGCAACCGGATATCCCGATCCTGCTCTGCACCGGCTACAACCATCAGTACAGCGAGGCCGAAGCCCTGAGCGACGGCTTCAGCGACATGATCCAGAAGCCGATCGTCATGCGTCAACTGGCCGAATCCGTGGCTGCCGCACTTCAGCATGCCGCAGGCTAAGAGCTTGACTCTTGTGCGCTCCCGTTGTTTCCTGCTTGCCCACAAAAGAAGAGGACACCCATGGCCGCAAAAACCTATCCGTTAGACCGCGCGCAACTCGAAGCGCTGACGCGCACCTACCCCACCCCATTCCACCTCTATGACGAAAAGGCCATCCGCGCCAACGCACGCGCCCTGCAGGCCGCCTTCGCATGGAACGACGGCTTCAAGGAGTTCTTTGCCGTCAAGGCCGCCCCCAATCCCTACCTGATCAAGATCCTGGCCGAAGAGGGCTTTGGCGCCGACTGCAGCTCGCTGCCCGAGCTGACCTTGTCGGACCGGGTCAACGTACGGGGTGAGTCCATCATGTTCACGTCCAACGATACGCCTGCCAAGGAATACCGCGCGGCGGCTGAGCTTGGCGCGATCATAAATCTGGATGATATCTCGCACATTGCCTATCTCGAGGAGACCGTCGGTCTGCCCGACCTGGTATGCTGCCGCTACAACCCGGGTCCGCTCAAGGCCGGCAACGTGATCATCGGCCATCCCGAGGAGGCCAAGTACGGCTTCACGCGCGAGCAGCTCTTTGAGGGCTATCGCCTCCTGCGCGACAAGGGCATCACCCGTTTCGGACTGCACACCATGGTCGCCTCCAATGAGCTGGATGCGACCTACTTCACCGAGACCGCCCACCTGCTGTTCGATCTCGTGGTGGAACTCTCACGGGAACTGGGCATTACGTTTGAGTTCGTCAACCTGGGCGGCGGCATCGGGATTCCCTACCGCCCCGAGGAGGAGGCGATTGACCTGACCGCCCTGGGCCAGAACGTCAAGGGCGTCTATGACGCGATCATCGGCGCCTCCGACCATCCCCCGCTCAAGATCTACCTGGAGTGCGGCCGCATGGTGACCGGTCCCTACGGCTACCTCGTCTCACGCGTGCTGCATATGAAGCATACCTACAAGGCCTTCGTCGGCTTGGACGCCTGCATGACCCACCTGATGCGGCCGGCGCTTTACGGCGCCTACCATCACATCACAGTCGTGGGCAAGGAGGCCGCCCCGGTCGATCGCACCTATGACGTTACCGGGTCCCTGTGTGAGAACAACGACAAGTTTGCCATCGATCGCGCCCTGCCGCTGATGGAAGCGGGCGACCTGGTCGTGATCCACGATGCCGGGGCACATGGCCACGCCATGGGCTTCAACTACAACGGCAAGCTCCGCTCGGCCGAACTCCTCCTACGCGAGAGTGGTGATGTCGTGCAGATCCGGCGCGCCGAAACCGTTGACGACTACTTCGCCACGCTCGATTTCGACGGGCTGGACGGCTTCAAGGCCTGACCGCCAGGCAACGCAGGCCCGCACGAGCCCCGGGGGTGTCGGGGTCGTGTTGTTATCTCACGCGCTCTCGAAGCGGCTGGGGAAATCCGGGTCGGCGATCAAGCCAGCCAACGTGGGCATCCTGACCGCGGACTTGTCGATGCGGCCTTCACACGCATCACGGTAGTCTTCCGGGAGGAACGCCTCGGCATTGGCACTGATCAAGATGCGCCGCATACCGCGGCCGACCCGGCGTGAAATATCGGTCCCGAAAAACGACTGTCCAAGCGCATAGTCCACCGCCAACACGCCAAACACCTCTTTTATACGCGCCGCGAAATCCGGGTCGGACAGCATGTCATAAAAGAGAGATATCATGGGCCTCGACTGGAGAATGAGCAGGGGGGTGGTATGCGCTGCTGCCTCTCCGGTCGCCACCTTCATTTGCTCCGCAGGATCGATGCCTTGCCCCTGCTGCGGCAACGTCACGAACTCCACGTTGGGATTGCGCATGGCTTCGCGCATCTCCAAAGGCAAGGGCTGCGCGCGACCATACGTGACGCGGCAGCGCGACGTCGGACTCCGGTCCAGAACTATGTTGGTAAGAGCGAGACAAAGTGCATCGGAGACCGGCCAGGCATCGTCAATCACGATAATGCCGGAATCCTCGCGCCATACGTTTCCGTTCCGGCCGGGCGTGTCGACCGTCGATGCCTGTTGCGGCCGCTGTTCGGTAGGGGCGTTCTCAGAACATAAGGTGGACTCTCCCGGCGGACCGTCAGGCGCCCGCTTGACGCGAACGGTAACGGTTGTACCAGAGTCGGTTGCCACTCCCGCGTTCGGGACCTCGCTGGTTGACGTGATGTCGATGCTGCCACCGAGTTCGGCCACGCACTTCCGGGCGTGTCGGAGTCCATAACCCGTTCCAGGTTCCCCGGCGGTTCCGGGGGTTGAGAAGGGGCTATCAGGCAACCGGGCGAGCTGGTCCGGGGGAATCCCGCGACCATAATCCCGGAAAGAAAGCGACACCCATGCATCATCGGTGGTCGCCGCAATGTCGATGACGCCCCCGGAATACGAGAATTTGATCGCGTTGGATAGAATGTTGTTCAAAACGTGAATCACAAAGGAACCCGGCGTAATGAGGACCGATGGGCCCTTGCCGACGTGAAGCCGAAGTTCCACCCGCTTGGCGCAGGCCTTTGTACCCAGCGTGGCGCAGGATTCCTCAACCATAAGGCGCAGATTCGCCGCTTCAATCACCGCGGCGCTGGCGGATTCGCTCTGTCTGTCCCGAACATCGCGGATGACGGCCTCGCAGTGAGTCAGCATGGCCAACAGCGATTCCTCGGCAGCGGCGTACGCTTCGGGCGACTGCTTCTCGCTCTCGAGAATCGCAATGGCGCCGGTCGTCGTATTGGCAATGTCGTGCTGCAGCAGGTGGAGTAAGTCCGTTCGCTTGCTGGCAAGTTCTTCGAGGGCCGCATACTGCGTGCGCAGCGTCACGATAAGATCCCGACGCTCGTCATCCAGTCGCTTCACGCGCGTGGCGTTGCCAACGGCCCGCAGCAGTGCATTCTTGCTTACGGGCTTGCTCAGGTAGTCCGAGGCGGCGAGACGAACGGTTTCGGCGGCCGTCTCGATGCTGGGCTGTCCTGTCATGATGATGACCTGGATCTGCGGAAGGGTCTGCCGGATGAACTGCAGCAGTTCCATGCCTGATGCGCCAGGCAGTATAATGTCCGAGACCACCACATCCACCGAATACTCCTGCAGAATGACCTTGGCAGCCTCGGCACTCTCTGCGGTCTTGGCTTGATAGCCGTCGGATTGCAGGAACTTGCTCAGGGTCAGGCGCATGCTCTTCTCATCATCAATCACCAGGACGGTTGTCATGCTGTTCCCGCTCTCTGCCTACACGAGGCCCTCGGCTCGCCAGGGGGTGCCTGTAACGCCTCGCCGGCTTCCTCGCATTCCTCTCCCTGGTCCACCGGCAAATCAAGATGGAAGCGAGTGAATTGCGCCACTTCGCTCTCGACACTCAACGCGCCGTTGTGCTCCTTGACAATGCCGTGACTGATGGACAGGCCGAGACCCGTCCCCTTATCCCTGGGCTTAGTCGTAAAGAATGGATCGAATATGCGCTGACGAATCTCCTCCTTGATGCCCGTACCGTGATCCTCGACGGTCGTGCGTATCCATGGCTGCCCGCCCTTCTGCAGCACGCGCGAGTGGATCCAGATTTGCTTGCGCTCGTCGGGCTGAGGGTACTTCTCATTGAGGGCGTCACGCGCATTGGTCAGCAGGTTCATGACCACCTGTTGAATCTGATGGTTGCGGCATTTTACCTGCGGAAGCTCTCGGGGCATATCAATCTTCAGCGTGATCTTATCGTGACGCATCACCGTTCGCACGAGCGAGAGCACGTCATCGACGATGTCGCATACGCATGCGCACTCGTGGGTCTGCTTATCCTGGCGGGCGAATGATAGCAGATTCGTTACGACCGTAGCCACTCTCTGCGTCTCTTTCTCGATCTCCATGGCGTATGGGGCTACCGGACTGTCCGGCCCCAGCTCGTCGATAATCAACTGGGCGTAGTTCATGATGCCGTTGACCGGGTTGTTGATCTCGTGCGCTACGCCGCTGGCCAATGTTCCGAGGGATTCCAGTTTCTGGGACTGAAAGAGTTCGTCCTGGAGGAGGGACTTCTCCGCCCGGACCTCGTTGAGTTTCTGACTGAGCATTTCCAGCACCTGGTTCAATGCTCTTTCAATAGCGGCAATATCGTGCTCACTGGCCAATAGGTCGATCGTGTCGGGCAGGTCGCCCATTACGATGGTCTGAAGGTAGGCGCGCAACCGAATGATCGCGGCGGGGTATCTGGCCAGAAGCATATAGCCGAAGGTCATGGGCACCGCCACGCCCAGTACCGCCGACAACAACTGGGCCAACGTCAACGGGGGTATGCCCTTCGCTGTGCTGAAGAGATAGAGAAGCGTAAGGCACGGGAGCACCGCGATCAACGCGATCGCGACGGCGAAATGGACCTGAGCGCCTCTCGAAGAGAGATGCATTGCATTTATCCATTGTCGCATATTTTTCCCAAGTAAATAGTTGATAGCGTTAAACTGTTGGTGCTTGGTCAAGCATCCTCTGATAGAACCGCATTCCTTAGCGGAATGTCAAGGCGGTTATGAACGCGAATGGAGGTTTCTGCGTGTTATGCGGAGCCGGGAATTATGTTGAGTAGCTGAGGCATATTTCGGCGAGTAGGAGATGCGCGTGCCGCGCGGGGAGATTGCGAAGATCATGGTGGCGATATTTGTGCACCAGTGCTATCATTCTTGGCTTCATCTGCGGATCGAAGGGCCACCAACAGGATATACCCGACAGCGGTCTGACGGGCCGATACGCCTAATCCAGGCTCAAATACTGTGCGGCTTCATCGAAGGAAGAGACCATGACGAAGAGGCAACCATATGCGAGAGTTAAGGCAGCGAAGAGAGGGCTGAGCACCATCGCAGTTTGGCAGTTCGCGGCTTTTATACTCTTGCTCCTGCTGATCTGGGCAAACGAAGTCTTCGATTTCTCTCACCTAGTGTATTCACGGGAGCGCACGCCACCGGACTATTTCCGAGCCGCGATTTTATCCGCTTGCGTGGCCGCGACAGCCGTTGTGACGGTGGGCTACACTTTTGTGCTTCAGACCAAGATCCTGGCCGGCTTTATTGTCATCTGTTCGTATTGTCACAAGGTGAAAATTGAGCGCGAACACTGGAAGAACATCGAAGGGTACATCTCCCAGCGATCAAGAGTGACTTTCTCCCACGGCATCTGTCCAGCATGCTTCGATGATCAGATACGTGCGATGGATGAAGACGACATCAGAAGAGCCCAGATAGGGGAACGGTGTGAGAACCCCACAAAGAAGTAGTGCGCCAACACAGCGCTGCTGCCAGTTCTTCCGGTGGCTGAGACACTGCCCGACAGATTCAACTCCATGGGCGGAGGCTGTGGTCCTCCTGCGCCCACTGATGGAGGGGTATATCCAGTGAACTTTTCACACCGTTCGGCTTAATCGTGGAGAGGTGCCGTCTCTTTCCTGACGGGGCCATCATGGTTCAGGTGAGCCAGCCCCGTTCATCGAGCAGCGTGAAGCCATCTTCAAGGAAAAGCTTCAGGCAGGCATCCACAACATGAGGGTCATACAATATAGCCCTCTCTTTCGATATTTCCTCAAGGGCCTTGTCGGTTCCCACGGCCGGACCGGTAGGGCCTGTGTGACGACATGGCTTCAACAACATCTGCTACCCCAAGGAGTCGCGGCGACAGCATTGTCGCGAATCTTTCACTTATAGCCCCCACCGCACTAGCCTGATCTATTCATGAAGCCATAATCGGCGGTGGATTCCAAGCTCCGAAGAGGGGAAGAGAACCACGGATGAACACGGATAGGGGCGGGTGAGCCCACACAGGCGGATTTTGAGCACAGCTCCACCCCGCCTCCCGTATTTTGAGGGCGCGGGGGACCGCCACGACGGAGGGCTATGATGTATTCAGAGCGGAGAGCATGCATCAGAACATAGGCAGCCGAATGAATGAACAACCGGAACTGATTGGCTTCTTTGCGATGGCAACTGGTGCGGTCGGACTTCAGCGCCACCTTGTGATCCTTAATCATCAACTCCATCTTGCCGCGGCCGCAATAGACGACTTCGTAAAGGTGCTTGGCGCCCGCCTCCTGAAAGGATGTCACGATATAGCGTACATCGGTCCCTTTCTCGGTGATGTAGACTCTGCAGATGACACGCTGCGCCTTTTCCCATGGCCTGGCCGCATAGTACGTCGCAGCATACGTGCGGACCGGTCGCCCCACTCGTTGGTACTGCGTCTCGGCATCCTGTATGGCAAGTGCAAACAGCTTCTTAAGCTTCTGGTTACGGCTCAGCGCCGTTACGAACTCCACATCATGGGCGTCCATCCATGCCATGACCTGGGATTTGGTGTGATGACCGTCGGTGCGAAAGACGATTCGCACCTCAGGCCAGGCATGGCGAATACGATGTACGATCCGCTTAAGCACGCTGAGGATCTCAGGAGCAGTGGGCGTCTTGCCTGCGCGCAAGACACTGGTGATGTATTTGTCCGACAGCCCTTCATAGACATGAAAGGGCATGAAGCAATACTCGTCCTCATAGGCATTGAAGAAGGTCAACTGTTGATGTCCATGGGCATGGTCGGCGGTCGGATCCATATCCAGAACAATGAGCTCGGGTCTGGGTGCGTACGAGGCAATGAAATGATCAATGAACGCATAGCCCATCCGCAGCAGATCCCGGTGTGTGACCGCGTGCTCCAAGCGTGTCATTGTTGGCTGAGATCCCAGGTTCGGATCATCCTTTGGGTCACGGCCCACGGCCGTCTTCAAAGCCGGATCCGCTCGCAAATGATCGCAGTCATCGGCATCTTCATAGCCGCAGCTGATCTGGTAGGTGCGTTGGCGCATCAGTTCAGCCAGCGTGTGGTCAATGTGGGTCTGGCGGCGTGGATCGTCAATGGCCTCCACCAGGCGATCCATCAGCCCGATCTGTTGATCGACTTCACGCATGTACAGTACGCCGCCCCCAGGCTTTTCCAGCATCACGCGCTGCTGCTCAGCCTGCACCAAACCATCATACTGGGTACGGCTTGTAGCCATAAGTCGAGAGCCCGCCCGAAAAACAACTCGCATAGACCCTACCATATTCGCTACTCTCACGGCCGCACAAAGAGGACAATCAGAAGGCCCGCTGAGCCCGAAATCAGCACAACCACGGAGAGGTGTCAGAGTGGCCGAATGAGCGCGCTTGGAAAGCGCGTGTAGTTAACGCTACCGCGGGTTCGAATCCCGCCCTCTCCGCCAATTTGAGTTTTTGAGATTTTCGCCGCGTTTGGCGGCGAAATCGGCGACGAGATTCCACGGGCTGGGGTACTGAACATGCAAGATCGGATCGGTCTTCGATCCGAGTGATTTGAATGTCGAGGCTGGCGCATGACCGGCGGACAGGTCCGCCGGAAGAATTGGAATGAACTCCGAGCGATTTTCTGACGAGCGACCCGCCGACGAGGCGGGGCGACGTGAAACGGCCTTGTTTTCTAGGGTTTTCTGACTTCCCCCCCCTTTTTCAATCTCAGGAGA
>JABGQM010000085.1 GCA_018648805.1 Verrucomicrobiota bacterium | reverse complement strand
AACCGGGCACCCGGCGTGCCGTGGGAGAGCCTCAGGTCTTACTACCGTGAAAATCCCCGCACAGGTGAAATGCGCCCCACTGCCCACTTCCCCTCATATCCGGCTTGGCTCCCCTCCCCAAGACGCGTACAATGCCCTCCTAAATGCGAAAGGACTACAACCCATGTGGGATTATACAGACAAGGTAATGGATCACTTCAAGAATCCGAGAAACGTCGGGGCCATCGAAAACCCGGACGGTGTAGGTGAGGTCGGGTCGCTGGCCTGCGGCGATGCTCTCAAACTGACGTTCAAGCTCAATGACGAGAAGCGTATTGCGGATGCCAAGTTTCAAACCTTCGGCTGCGCCAGCGCCATCGCCTCATCCTCAGCCCTGACTGAGATGATCAAAGGCATGACGATCGACGAGGCCGATCAGGTCACCAACCAGCATATTGCCGAGTTCCTGGGCGGCCTGCCCGAACAGAAGATGCATTGTTCGGTCATGGGGCGCGAAGCGCTCGAAGTCGCGATTGAGAACTACCGCACCGGCAGCACCAGCAAGAAGATCCTGGAAGGCAAGGTCATCTGCAACTGCTTCGGCATTACCGAGGATGAGATTGAGCATGTCGTGCGCGACAACAACCTGACCACATCCGAGCAGGTCACCAACTACTGCAAGGCCGGCGGCGGCTGCGGCGGCTGCATCCCGCAGATAGACACCATCATCGAGCGCATCCAGGCCGAGCTCAAAAAGGCGCAGGCCCCGGCCGCGCCGAAGCCGAGGACCATCCTGGAGAAGATCCGCCTGATTGAGGAGACCATGGAGCGCGAAATACGCCCCACCCTCCAGCGCGATGGCGGCGACATCGAGCTGATTGATGTCAGCAGTGACCTCGTCACGATCGCGTTCCGCGGCATGTGTGCCCAGTGCAACGTGGCCGAGTTCACCATGCGCGACGTGGTGCAGGCCAAGCTGCGCGAGTTCGTCTCGGCCGACATCACCGTTGAGGAGGCCAAGACATGAAAAATGTCTACATGGACAACAACGCCACGACCGGCGTCGCGCCCGAAGTGGTCGAGGTCATGCAGCCGTTCTTCTCCGAACTGTGGGGCAATCCCTCCAGCATGCATTACTTTGGCGGCCAGGTGGCCCGCCACATCGAGGCCGCGCGCGATCAGGTGGCGGCCCTGATTGGGGCCGACCCGTCCGAGATCGTCTTCACGAGCTGCGGCACCGAGAGTGACAACATGGCCATTCGCGGGGCCCTTGAGGCGGGCGGACCCCATATGCGCCTCATCACCACACGCGTCGAACATGCGGCCGTCCTCGGCCCGGCCCGGCACTACAAGGAACATGACGGCGTCGTCGTGGAGCTCGGGGTGGATGCCTCGGGACAGCTCGACCCCTCTGAACTGCGTCGCGAAGCGGCCAAGGGGCCCGCGATCATCAGTGTCATGTGGGCCAATAACGAAACCGGTGTGGTGTTTCCGATTGAGGAGCTGGCCGCGATGGCCCGGGACACCGGCTGCGTCTTTCACACCGACGCCGTGCAGGCCGTGGGCAAGCTGCCCATCGATGTCAGTCAGCTGCCCATCGACATGCTCTCGCTTTCGGGGCACAAGCTACATGCCCCCAAGGGCATCGGGGCGCTCTATGTTCGCAAGGGCACCAAGCTGAATCCCTTCCTGCTGGGGGGGCACCAGGAAAGCGGGCGCCGCGGCGGAACCGAGAACGTGCCTTACATTGTCGGCCTCGGAAAAGCCTGCGAGCTGGCCGCCCAGCACCTGCCGACAGAGAGCACGCGTGTGGCAGCTTTGCGTGACACGCTCGAGGCCGGCCTGCTTGAGGTCTGTCCCGACACGAGCGTCAATGGCGACCGGGTCAACCGTCTGCCCAACACGAGCAACATCAGCTTCCAGTTCATCGAGGGCGAGGGCATTCTCTACCACATGAGCGATGCCGGTATCGCAGCCTCCTCGGGCTCCGCCTGCACCTCGGGCTCGCTCGAACCCTCACACGTAATCCGCGCTATGGGCGTGCCCTTCACGGCCGCACACGGCTCGATTCGCTTCAGCCTCAGCCGCTACAACAGTGCGGACGAGGTCGACTACGTGATCAAGACCCTGCCCCCCATTGTGACGCGCTTGCGGGAGCTCTCCCCCTTCGTGTAGAGAGGGGATTAACCACGAAGGGCACGGAGAGCACGAAGGGCATTCTATTCCCTTTCTTCGTGCGCTTCGTGTTCTTCGTGGTTGCCTTTCAGCAGACGACGAGTCCCATCCGTGGTTAATCTTCTTTAGCTGAACTATAGTTTCTGATACTGTCAAAAGGCCATGGAGAATCAGCCTTTCACAGTCAGAAGCTACCCGCGTGCGATACTGCATATTGATGCAGATGCATTTTTCACGTCGGTGGAGCAGGCCCTCGACCCCACCCTGCGTGGCAAGCCGGTGGTGACCGGCCAGGAGCGTGGGATTATCGCCTGTGCCAGCTACGAGGCCAAGGCGCGCGGGGTGAAACGCGGGGTGTCGCTGGGCGATGCCCGCCGGCTCTGTCCCGGCCTGATTGTCCTGCCCAGCGATTACGAGAGTTACAGTCTCTACTCCAAACGCATGTTCAACATCATGCGTCAGTTCACCCCCTGCGTGGAGGAATACTCGGTCGACGAGGCCTTTCTCGACATCACCGGCATGCGCCGCGTCTACCGCTGCTCCTACGAGGAGATCGGACGCAAGATCCAGAAGGAGATCCACAACGAGCTGGGCATGACCGTCTCGGTCGGACTCAGCCTCTCCAAGGCCCTGGCCAAGCTCTGTTCCAAGTTCCGCAAACCACGCGGTTTCACCGGTGTGCAGGGCCGCTACATCCACATTCTGCTCCAGCGTACGGCCCTCGAACAGGTGTGGGGCTTCGGCCCCAGCACGGTCAACCTGCTCACGAAATATGGTCTGCGCACGGCCTACGACTTTGCCCTACGCCCCCAGCCCTGGGCCGCAGGCCTGCTCAAAAAACCGGGCCGCGAGATATGGAGTGAGCTGCGCGGCGACTCGGTCTGGCCGGTCGACACCGCCGATAAGGCCACCTACGGTTCAATCATGAAGTCCAAAACCTTTACGCCGCCCTCGCGGGACAAGGAGTTCATTTTCGCCAAGCTGATCAAGAACGTCGAAGCCGCCTTCATGAAGGCACGCCGCTACCACCTGCGTCCCCGCCGGCTGGGCGTGATATTGCGGCGACAGGACT
Organism: Verrucomicrobiota bacterium; assembly: GCA_018648805.1. GTDB lineage: Bacteria > Verrucomicrobiota > Kiritimatiellia > UBA8416 > JABMPJ01 > JABMPJ01. The sequence continues at coordinate 11,464 of JABGQM010000085.1, read as the reverse complement.
TTCGGCACGACGGACTCGAAGCCCAGCTCAGCCGCGCGACCTCCTCCACGCTTGAAGTGATGCCCCTGATCCGCACCATGTTTGAACAAACCTTTGCCGGGCAGCGCGAGTACCGCTCCACCATGATCTTTCTCGGGGCACTCGAAAATGATCAGATCGACCAGTTCGACCTGTTTGAGGACCGCCTCAAGATCGACGACCTCTTCCGTGTCACCGGTGCCATCGACGACATCAACCGACGCTACGGCAGACATACGGTCCGATCCGGCACCGCCCTCTTCCTGCCCCACAAGCCCGACAACCCGCGCGACATGGAACACGCCCGTAAACAGCTCCTCTTTCCCGGCGAAACGCCGCAGCGGAGGTTGAACTTTCCGCGCATGAGCATTAAGGTGTGATGCCATGACGTTGCGCTGTCCATACTGTCGCGGGACCTTCGAACAGGCGGAGGGCCAGAAGTGTCCGCACTGCGGCAAGTTTGTGAATCTACCGCCCCACCTGCGTCCCGCCAAACCCCTGCGCGTGTCGCGCCGTGAGCGCACCTCGCGTTACGATGTGCAGCACCGCGAGACGCTGACGCCCACCTTTCAGTTCGGACGCAAGCCATCCACCCTCTTCATCGCCCTGGCCGTGCTCGCAGTCGTGGGGGGACTTCTGCTTGTGCGCGTGGCCGCACCCCGCAAGACCCACCGCCGCACGCGCAGCCTGGTGGCCCTCGAGGCCGTCGATACGCTGGCCACCGCGACCTCTATCTTTGAGGAGGAGTGTGGACGCGTGCCGACCGACGCAGAAGGCTTCATCGTCCTGATCAGTAACCCGGGCATCCCAGGCTGGGACGGCCCCTATATTAACCTGATCAAGCCTGACCCGTGGGAAGAACCTTACCGTTACAGCGCCAGCAACGGTGTGGCGCGGATTGCCTCGTGCGGCCCGGACAAGCTCCCTGATACGGCGGACGATATCGTGGCCACGACCGCCGACCTCTGATCTGAATGGCACTTCAGCTATTCCGGCACGGCCTTGCGGCATTTTCAATATCCAACAGCCAACAAGGAATATCCAATGTCCAAGTGAGCGTGCACGGTGAATGGGAGGCCTTGGGGCTGACCATTCGCTAGCCGCACGCACTTGGTCATTGGATTTGAGTATTGGATATTGGGTGTTCAATTCCCCTGCTGGGACCTCTTAGGTCAGTGCCATTCACCTCTGACCTACTAGCCCAACGCCCCGCGCAGATCATCCACCAGCGCGGCCAGACGATCCTCGCGCGCGGCGTTGATCAGCGCGCTGCCCACCACAACCGCCTCGGCCGCTTCACCCACGGCACGTGCCTGCGCGCCTGAATCGACGCCAAAGCCCACGGCGATCGGCAGCGATGTGGCTCGGCGCAGTCGCTCGACATGCGTCTGTACGTCACCCGCCTCTGCTGCGCTAGTACCGGTCACGCCCGTGACCATGATGTAGTAGACGAATCCTCCCGCATCGGCCAGGAGGGTCGCCGCCCGTTGCGGCGGGGTCGTGGGCGCAATCAACGGAATGAATTCCAGCCCCACCGGCCGCATATGCTGCCGCAGCTCTTCGGATTCCTCGTACGGCAGATCCACCACCAGCAAGGCATCCGCGCCTGCCGCGGCGGCATCCCGGCAAAACCGCTCATAGCCGTAGGCAAAGAAAGGGTTAAGGTAGCCGAAGATGACGATCGGCACCTCCGCATAGTCCGCGCGTAGCCGTGCGATCAGGGCCAACGTCTGGGGGAGGTCCATCCCGCTCTGCAGAGCGCGGAACGAGGCCGCCTGAATGGTAGGTCCGTCCGCGGTCGGATCCGAGAACGGCACCCCGACCTCGAGGATATCCACCCCATGATCCAGCGCCGTCCGCATGCGCGCTTCGGAGGTCGCGACATCCGGGTCACCGGCGGTCAGATACCCGACCAACCCCTTGCGTCCCTCCGCCTTCAGTTTATCGAAAGTTGACTCTATTCTGTTCATATCTGACCTGTCTCTACTTCGTAGTTCGGCTGTTCGGCTGTTCGGCTGCTCGTCATTTCCAGCACCGCATCGATATCTTTATCGCCACGCCCCGACAGGTTCACCACGATCACACTATCGGCACTCATGCCCGCGGCGCGCTTCTTGGCTTCAGCCACGGCATGCGACGATTCGAGGGCCGGGATAATGCCTTCCTTTGTGGTCAGCTCATGGAACGACTCGAGGGCCTCATCATCGGTGATCGCGCAATAGCGTACCCGCTTGAGGTCGGCCCAGAGGGCATGCTCGGGGCCGACGCCCGGATAGTCGAGTCCGGCGCTGATCGAGTGTGCATTCTGAATCTGTCCCGCCGCATCCTGCAGCACATAGGTCTTGGTGCCGTGCAGCACACCCACCTGGCCATTGATGATGCTGGCGGCATGCTGACCGCTATCGAGCCCGTAGCCACCGGCCTCCACGCCCACGAGGGCCACGTCCTCGTCCTCCATGAACGGATAGAAGATTCCCGCGGCATTGCTGCCGCCACCCACGCAGGCCACAATCAGGTCGGGCAGGCGGCCCTCCTTGGCCAGAATCTGCTCACGCGTCTCGTGCCCGATCACGCTCTGAAAATCGCGCACCATGGCCGGATAAGGATGCGGTCCGGCAACAGTCCCGATCACGTAGAAAGTCGACTCGACCAACGTCACCCACGCACGCAGGGCTTCGCTCATCGCGTCCTTGAGCGTACGGGTGCCGCTCGACACGGCGACCACCTCGGCCCCCAACAATTCCATGCGCTTCACATTGGGGGCCTGGCGCCGGATATCCTCCTCGCCCATGTAGACGATGCACTCCATCCCGAACAGGGCCGCCACCGTGGCCGTAGCCACGCCGTGCTGTCCGGCACCGGTCTCCGCCATGAGGCGCTTCTTGCCCATGCGCTTGGCCAGGAGAGCCTGGCCCAGCGTGTTGTTCACTTTGTGCGCGCCGGTGTGATTGAGGTCTTCACGCTTCAGATAGATCTTGGCCCCACCCCAGCTCTCGGTCAGCCGCTCGGCCAGGTAGAGTGGCGAAGGACGTCCCACGTAGTCGGCCAGCAAGCGGCGAAACTCGGCATCAAAGGCCGGATCCTGCTTGGCCGCTTCGTACGCCGTCGCCACCTCTTTCAATACCGGCATCAACGTCTCCGCCACGTAGCGGCCGCCGTAGATACCGAAATGCCCCATGTCATCCGGCTCACTCTTCTTCATATACATCTCCCCCGGCGGCCACCTCACGTGCCCGCGCTACAAAATTCGTCATTTTCGCGTGATCCTTGATCCCCGGCATCAGCTCGATGCCACTCGACACATCCAGGCCGCGCGGCGCCACCGCCCGCAGCGCAGCCGCCACATTGGAGGGTTTCAACCCGCCCGCCAGAATGACGGGACGCTGCTGCGCCTCCTCACGCGCCTGCTCCCAGTCGGCCGTCACCCCGGTGCCGCCATAGGCGCCCGGTACGGCCGCATCCACCACGTAGCGCTCGGCGGCCCACGCATCCGGAGCCGGTGCGGCACCGGTCGGCAGCATTTTCAGGGCACGCCACAGCCGCAGGGAACACCCGGCAAACTCGGCCGCATCTTCGTCGCCATGAATCTGCGCCGCCCACAGCCCGCAGCGCTGCACCACCCGCTCGACGTCTGCGCGCGGGCTGTTCACAAAGACCCCCACCGCCCGGCAGGGCTGATCCAGTTCGCCCATGATACGGTGAACCTGCTCCACGGTCACCGCGCGCGGCGACTTCGCATAGAAGATGAAGCCCAGGTAATCCACCTCCAGCTCCAGGGCCGAGCGGGCATCCTCGATGTTCGTGATCCCACAAATCTTTATTTCAAGCTTCACACTTCACCCATTCCACTCTCTCCGCATCAACCCGCATGAACGGCATCGCCCCTACGCTCTCTTTGTGCTCCTTGCGTTCCTTCGCGGCAAACCGTCTCTTCCCATCAACTCCCTCAGCTTGGCCCCGGGATCATCATGCCCCACGATCGATTCCCCAATCAGGAAGCCGCCGTAGCCGGCAGCGGCCAAGCCCTCGATATCGGCCCGTGTCTTGATGCCGCTCTCGGCCAGCGACAGGCGGTCCGCGGGGATGTGCTCCCGCAGGCGGTGCGCCACGGCCAGGTCGGTCTGCAGGGTCTTCAGGTTGCGACTGTTGACCCCCAGGATCGCATCCTGGAGGGCGGCCGCACGCGCCAGCTCTTCCGTATTGTGTGCTTCGGCCAACACGTCGAGTCCCAGCTCACGGGCCGCTTCATAGAGCGTGTGCAGGGCGGCATCATCCAGCGCCGCGACAATCAGCAAGATCAGGTCGGCACCCCACGCCGCGGCTTCCACCACCTGGTAGGGGTCGCACATAAAGTCCTTACGCAGCACCGGCAACTCGACCGCCACGCGCACGGCCTGCACGTGCGCCGCACTCCCCAGAAAGTGGTTGGGCTCGGTCAGCACAGAAATCCCGCAGGCCCCATTCGCTTCATAGATCGCCGCCATGGCCCCGGGATCGTAGTCGGGTCGCAACAGCCCGGCCGAGGGACTGGCCTTCTTGACCTCCGCCACAATGGCAGTGCCACCGCCGCCCAGAGCATCCGGCAGACTGTGATGCACCCGCTCCACCGCCCGCTCACGCAGGGCCTCCACAGGCACCTCCCGGCGCGCCACCTCAACCGCCGCGCGCCGCTCACCCATAATCTGTTCAAGTATGTCCATGCAGCAGAGTCTCCAGCCCACTCCTTAACCTACCACCAGCGCAGGCCAGGGCGAGGGGTTCGAAGGCCTTTGAGCGTGGTATTCCACGCTCTCCAGCCAAGAACCCCTCGCCCTGGCCGGAGCGCCCCCCCCTCTATCGGTTCGTCACGTCCACCAGCGTCTCCAGCGCCTTCAACGCAGCGCCACTGTCGATCGCGGCCTGCGCTTGCGCAAAGCCCTCTTTCAACGTGGCCGCCTTGCCGCCGGCCACGATAGCAGCACCCGCATTCAGACAGACAATATCGCGCGGGGCACCGTGGTGTCCCTCGAGGATAGAGCGCGTAATGGCCGCATTGGCCTGCGCATCGCCGCCAGCCAGGGCGAGCGGGTCGGCATAGTCATCCAGCAGCTCAAGCGGATCGAAGTCGTAGGTCTTGACCTGCCCGTTGACCAACTCGCTAACCCGCGAGGCCGTGGTGGTGGTCAGCTCATCCATGCCGTCATGCCCGTGCACGATGAAGGCGCGTTTGCTGCCCAACAGGCGCAGGACATTGGCAAACGGCTCGGTCAATTCGGACGCAAACACACCGATAATCTGGCACTTGGCGCCGGCCGGATTGGTCAGGGGGCCCAGCATATTGAAGATCGTGCGTACCCCCATCTCCTTGCGTGGCGGCATGGCGTATTTCATGGCCGGGTGCAGACCCGGGGCAAACAGGAACCCGATTCCGGCCTCACGGATGGCCTCCTCTTCGACCTCCGGCGGCACATCCAGCTTCACGCCCAGCGCGACCAGCACATCGGCCGAGCCGCATTGGCTGCTGATAGCCCGGTTACCGTGCTTGGCCACCGGCACCCCGGCCCCCGCCACAACCAGCGCGGATGTCGTCGAGATATTGAACGTATCGCAGCTATCGCCGCCCGTGCCGCAGGTATCCACCACCGGCAGGCCGCCCGGATCGACCAGCACCGCATGCCGCCGCATCGAGGCCGCCCCGCCCGCAATCTCGTCCACCGTCTCGCCCTTCATGCGCAGGGCCACGATCAGACCCGCAATCTGGGATGGCGTTGCCTCGCCCGACATAATCAGGTCGAACGCCTCGGTCATCTCTCCCTGCGTCAGATCCTGCTTTTCGATCACTTTCTGTATATACTGCTTCATAACCCTACCTCCTGCCTGCTCGTTTCCCTGCACCTAATCGGACACTTGCTCGCATTCTTACTCGCCACCCTTACTCGGATACCCTTAATCGACTTCCTTACTCGGCAGGCTCACAAGGCCGCCAAACAATCGATGAAAGCAGTTCGTTTAAGTGTATCCGAGTAAGGGTAGCGACGAAGTGTATGTGTTTAAGTGTAGGTCTAAATTTCAAAATCAAACACCATCGGCAGATGGTCCGAAAACGTCACGGCCGGAACCTGCAGACCACGCGGCTGAATGCCCTCGCTGTACAAGACAAAATCGAGCTGACGTTTGGGGGCCCAGCTCGGAAAGGTCGGGTACCCCGCACTGTTGGCATTGGTCAGTCCCGTGGCGGCCTGGAAAAGATCCATCTCTTTGGGACCCCACAGCGCATTAAAGTCACCCGCCACGATATAGGGTTTCGCGGTGCCCTTGACGAGATCGTACAGCTCGCCAAGCTGATGGTGGCGCTGCCGAAACTTGAGCGCGAGATGGACCAGGTAGACCACCACGTTCTCCAGCTCCAGTTCGATGACCAGCCGCTTGAGCCCGTGATCGAAGTAGTGAAAGGTCTCATTCTGAATCGTATCGCGTGTAATGAACGCGTTGCCCTGCTTGTTCATGATCGGGATGCGTCCCGCCACACGCGAGGTGTACTTGCTGCGATAGCAGTGGTAGTGCCCCAGCGCCTCGGCGATCTGACCGGCCTGGTTGCACTGGCGCGAACGGTACGAGCCCGCATCAACCTCGATCAGGCCCACGATATCCGGATCGAGCGGCTTGATGAACCCGATCAGATCTGCCAGGTTGCGATGCGTACGCCCCAGGTAGCCGCTGATCGGCAGACGCCGCACCTTGCCCCCGGTACCGTACCGAATATTGTACAGAAGCAATCTCATCGTTCATCCTGCATGCATGGAACACTATCACCATGAAGATCATGAAGCAGTCCGGCCTCCGGCCTCCGGCCTACCTCAGCACATCCCTTCATATCCTTCATGTCCTTCATGTCCTTCATGTCCTTCATGGTGAACGTCTAGGCCTCCCCAACCATCTCAAGGAAGTTCCGCAACAACCGCTTGCCACTGGGGGTCAGAACCGATTCGGGGTGAAACTGGATTCCATAGGTCGGGTGCTCGCGGTGCGAGACGCCCATAATCTCACCATCCTCACTGTGTGCCACGACCTCGAGACAGGCCGGCACGCTATCAGGCACAAGCGAAAGAGAGTGGTAGCGACCCGCGGCGAAGGGACTACGCATGCCCTTGTAGAGACGCGACCCATCGTGCTCCACCATAGAGGTCTTGCCATGCATGATGCGGCCGGCACCGGCCACCGTGGCGCCAAAAGCCACCCCGATGCTCTGGTGTCCCAGGCAGACCCCCAGCAGCGGAATTCGCCCCGAGAAGGCCTTGATCAGCTCCACCGATATACCCGCCTCCTTGGGCGTGCACGGCCCCGGCGATATGACAAGCCCGTCCGGCTTGAGCGCTTCCACACCCGCCACGTCGATCTCATCGTTGCGGAACACCTTCAGCTCGGCGCCCTGACTGGCCATAATCTGCACCAGATTATAGGTGAAGGAATCGTAGTTATCTATCAGTACAATCATGGTTACCCCAACTCCAGGCCGCGCGCGGCCAGTTCAACGGCCTTTTGCATGCCGCGCGCCTTGTGACAAGTCTCCTCAAATTCACGGGTCGGATCCGAGTCGTACACCACCCCCGCCCCGGCCTGCACCGCGACTTCACCGTCCTGCATATCGAGCGTACGAATCGTGATCGCCAGGTCCATGTTGCCGCTGTAGCTCACGTAGCCGACCGCACCGCCGTAAGCCCCGCGAGGATCAGGTTCCAGCTCGTGAATAATTTGCATGGCCCGAATCTTGGGCGCCCCACTGAGCGTGCCGGCCGGGAAGGTGGCGGCCATCACGTCGACCGCATCAAACTCCTTGCGCAAGACCCCCTCCACATGTGACACCAGGTGCATCACGTGGCTGTAGCGCTCGATCACCATGTACTCGGTGACCTGCACGCTGCCCGCTTCGGATACGCGGCCCAGGTCGTTGCGACCCAGATCGACCAGCATCACGTGCTCGGCCTTCTCCTTCTCATCCGAGAGCAGGTCATCCGCCAGCTGGCGATCCTCCTGCTCGGTGGTCCCGCGCGGCCGCGTACCGGCAATCGGGCGCAGCTCAACGTGGCTACCGGTCAGGCGCACCATCACCTCGGGCGAGGAGCCGACCAGCGTCTGGTCGCCAATCTTGAGCAGAAAGGTGTAGGGCGACGGATTCAAGAGGCGCAACGCCCGGTAGACCTGCAGGGGCGGCACGCTACTGCGCGCCGAAAAACGCTGGCTCAGCACCACCTGGATAATGTCGCCCGCCACGATGTATTCCTTGGCGCGCTTCACGATCTTCTCAAAGGTGGCCTGGTCCATGTTCGATTCGAAAGGCACCTCGGGATGCCGCCCCGCCTGCGGGGCCCCCGGCGGCCAGGCCAGGACGCGCACAATGTCGTCGATGCGTGCCACCGTCTCCGCGTAAGCCCGCAACGCCGCCGCACGTCCCGCGGCGCCCTGCCCGCGCACCCCGGGACGGGCACAGCAGACGATCTTCATCGTGTGGCGCACGCTATCAAAAACAATCAGCTGATCCGCCTTGAGAAATCGACTGCGCGGCACCACATTGGCCGGCCCCGCTTTGGGCAGGGGCATACGCTCGAACTCGCCAATGGCTTCGTATCCCACGAACCCAACCGCGCCGCCAAAAAATCGCGGCAGGCCGGCCATCTCGGGCACACGGATATCCTTGAACGTCTCGCGCAGCTGCTCGAGCCCGCCGTTGGGTCCCGCGGCATGGTCCACCTCGAAGAGCAGTTCGGGGTCCACCCCTACAAACGAGTAACGCCCCCAGGTCTCCCCGCCTTCCATACTCTCAAGCAGGAAGGCATTGGCCCGGTCGGAAAAGCGCTGCAGCACCGAGACCGGCGTCTCCAGGTCGGCCAAGATCTCACGATAGACCGGAATGACGTCGTATTCATCCGCCATCCCCTCAAAGGTTTGTTCGCTGGGAAAATTCATAATGCCCGTTGGTATACCCCACCTTGTTGTAGTGGGTCAAGTGCAAATGTTTCTACACATAGAAACAAGCCACCGTATCACTACACCCCCTGACATCATCCGGAAATCATCAAAGCGAAGCAAGCATGGAGCAACAAGGCTTGACTCCGTGGCCACGTTGAATACACTGCCTCCTGTTTCTACCTCGCGGGTGTAGTTCAATGGTAGAACTTCAGCCTTCCAAGCTGACTATGGGGGTTCGATTCCCCCCACCCGCTCCACTCTCTGAAAGCCTATGAAACGCACTATTACCCTTTATTTACAGTGGTATTGCAGCATGCGTAGTGCTGATCGGCATGGAAGTGATGGTGTGTGATTCTATGCGGTTGTGTAACCCCATTACACAACTTTTAACACAACTTTTCAGAATGGGCAGTTGTCAGGCTTGTCGATGATCGGACTTGGCCGTGGCCGGTTTCCCTGCCCCGCACGATTGGTCGGGTCGTCTTCGATCAGGCCGAGTCTCACCAGGCGGGTGGTTATTGCGCCGGGGGTGCGGCCGTGCTCGGTGGCTATAAGGCCAATCAGGCGTGAGTGGAGAAGGCCCTGGCGCGGCTCAAGACGGTAACGGATTCGCTCAGGGGTGAGCCGGAGGCCGCGCGGGGGTAGCCGACAGGGTGGCTAATTTGATTTCTGAGCCGGGGACTGATGAGGACAGAACGGATCTTGCACTGACCTGTCTCTCATGATCCGGGACAAGCACGGCTGGATTCTAGACTATGCTAGGTCCTTCAGGCCAGCGATCAAATCTCGGCGCTTGCCTGCAATCTTGCTGAGGGCGTAGACAAAGAAGCAGTCCTTCAGCCTCGTGTGCTCCATCTGATGCAGGCCGGGACGGGCGTGGTCCTTCGCTGTGCAAGGGCAGACCTCGTCCAATCCTCCGGAATTCATCTCGCAATCCACCCCTCGTCTCAGTAAAAAGGAGGTAAGGAGGGAGTTATGGCAGAACATTGCAGTAGCGATGAATATGAGGTCGTCCATTTTGAGCCCATGGATCTCCATCCGGTCCGTTCTCTGCTCCAGGAATGGGGATACGAAACAGAGGAGCACGAGGGTGGCTTTGTAGCGAAAAGGGAAGCACACCCGGCTGTGATGGAAGTCATCAATGTACGCCCGCTAAACGGCGGCGTACATCTCTTCATGAAGACCAGGATTGCCGTTGGGCAAAACGATACGCTTCTCGCGGAATTCATGTTGTACCTCAACAGCGTGAATAGAATTGCGACAGTGCTGCGTGTCTACGTCGAAGGAGACGCCCTCGTTCACGACGCGTGGTATCCAGGGCCGTTTGACTCCGAGGCGTTCGGCCGATTCTTCGTTTGTCTGGGGCAGGACATCACGAATGCTGAAGAGGTATTCAGCCAGGATTTCGACGACTTGGTCTTATAGCGAGAAGAAGCCGGGTGAGCCTAAGACAGGGACCGCGAGCATGGAGCGTGTAAATAGGGGGTACAAATGGCTAAGTTCGAGAAAGGTGACTGGGTTCAGAAGGGCAAGCGACGAGGCATCGTTTGCGGGAAGAATGGCCGCCAGTTAGTAGTCCGGTGGCTGGGGCGAGATCGAGGGGAGAGGGTCGGGGCGAAGGCTTTGAAGTCAGCGCCGACTCCATGGGTCTTGGGAATGGAAGGGTCCTTGGACAGCGACCTCACATCTACACGCTCGGCCGAGAAAGTGCTCAGGACATGGTTAGGCGCAGAAAATGTGCAGGCGGCGTACAAGACGGTGCATTGTCTTGAAGATGTACGGATCATCGGTCGTGCAATTGGCCCCGTTCCTCCTCTTCTAGTATATATCTCTTGCCATGGAAACCACGACGGCAAAAGGCCATATCTGACTCTCGGCCCATCTACCCGAAAATCCGACCACGTATACTTGGATGACGACGAAACAGTGGAGGTGTTTGGTGAAGCATTTCCGGGCATGCATATCCTTCTCTCAGCATGTAATCTCGGAAAGTACGGCCAGCCCATTGGTCAGTTCAGAAGAAAAGCAGGCCTGGGAAAGATCGCCGTCTACACTCGGGGAATCTATGACTCGGAGTCCATGTTGTTCGATCTCATGGTTTTCCACGGCATGCTGAGCAAACACTGGACATTCACAACCGCGATCGAACGAGCCGTGGTCGCAATGAACGCTATCGGCGTGAAGGGCGGAACAGGACGCGGACAGAAGTTCGTCAAGGTCTTCTAGTTTGATCCCCTGACAACCGTGCCGGAAATCCCAATGCTCATGAGAGCATCCCCCAGCCCCGTGCCCTTAGCCATAGAAGCTTTCATAACCCGCAAGATGTGCGATCAGCGAGAAATCGGAGGGCAGGCAATCTCATGTGTACGCACAGCATATACGATGGAGTGGTTCAGGAGTTCGAACTCCATCAGGCCATTGTATGGTCAGCGACAATTACACTTCCCTAGTGACGACAATTAGACTTCCCCACTAACCGGCGGCATCAGAGACTGACCTT
>JABGQM010000084.1 GCA_018648805.1 Verrucomicrobiota bacterium | reverse complement strand
CATAATGGGGTTCGATGTATCTACTGTCAGTTCCAGATAGCGGTTCTCGCCGCCCGAACTTGTGAATACCTCTGCCAACGACTCGGTTTGCGCATCATCGATGGGGGTTCCACCTTCCATGAGTACGACGTTGAACAGCCCATCGGCATCTGTGTGCGCACGCTGTGTACGCGCCCAGATTAAAGTCCCGCCCTCGGTAGCATCGTAAATGCGGAAGTGGATGTTCTTGTAACCTTCGCCGACTGGCGTGCCACTGCCGGTTTTTAGGGCTCAATCCGGATCTCCCAACGGCATTTTCGCGATTTTGAGCCGATGGCGCCACCCCATGAGCTCAACCTCACCGATTAAGCAGTTCGTTTAGGTGTAACCAAGTAAGTCTGAGCTTAAGTGTGCGATGAAGTGTAGGCTTAAGAGTGGGGCGAGCGCGAAGCGCACACTTGATCGCACTCTTAGTCGCGTTCTTAACCGCCACCCTTACTTGGTTACACCTAAACGACCCGCTTCGTCTCTCCCTGGCAGTCAATTTATGCCGATGGCTGTACAATCCGCTATGATCTGGCGTGCACGCCGATGGCTCAATACCGGCCCGTATTCAAAGGTGTCGGGCCCAGATTACGCCTTTGGGAAATCCGGACATAGCCCTAATTTTCCATCAATCCAAATCACTAGCGTCCCATAAGCAGGAAGGGAACTAACGATGGGAACTCGTCGTCTGCTGGGAGCATTGACAGAATGATTGGTGACAGAATGATGGGACTCGTCGTCTGTGGGGGAGGCAAAATCATTTGGGGGCAAAATCATTTTGACTGGGTTGGGTTGGGATTGCAGATGGTGGCGGGACGCTTATGTGGATATGTTGCGAGGGTGAACGCCGGAGTTAACGATCAATTCTCTCGCCCCAGATGATCCGGGAGTCGTTGAGGTAATGTGCCTGTAGGAAAGACAACTGGCCGCGAAGCGGCCACCCAAGAAAGAAACGCTCAGCATATTCGAGAGGCCCGACGGCCACCCTATCATAATGATTTTGCCCCCAAATGATTTTGCCTTTACCAGCAGAAGCCGAGAAGCAGACGACGAGATAATTATTCTGTCACCAATTATCCTGTCAAATTATCGAATACAGGTTGGGCATCGGATGCCAAGAACGTTAGCAAAGTCGAGTGTTTGTGGTCCGGTATCAGGGCTTATGGGATGGTAGTGATTGTCAACCAGCGATCAACCGTTTGAGGGGCCACCTGCAACAGCTTGCTCAAGCGATTGACAGAAAGCGGGGAGCCGACGCAGGCGGGTAGGTGATGGAGAAGAAGATCAAGGTTCGATATCTCCTTTACGCTCTCGAGGTCACCCAGATCCTCGTGTATGACTCTGTGCGCGTGCTCACGAAACCATCGTCGATGGAAGCGATCTGTAGCCTTGAGGAACGGTTCAGGGAATCCGCCGAATTGGAGCAGCTGCTCGACCGTGGCCGCGTCAGGGCTGGTCGTCAGTTCCGTCACAGAGAATGGATGTAGTCGGTGGTAGTGGTAGCGGCCCTGTACAGAGCGGCATGCTTACGTTCCGCCGAACCCGCTCATCTTGATGCCCTCGACGAAGTGTTTCTGGTTGATCACAAACACGATGATGACCGGCACGATAGCCATGACGGACCCGGCCATCAGAAGCGTCCAGTCGCTCCCATACTGGCCCTGAAAGGCGGCCAGCCCGACCGGCAGGGTCTTCAGGTCCATCGAATGCGTAACGACCAGCGGCCAGAGGAAACTGCCCCAGCTCCCCATGAACGTGAACGTCGCCAGCGTGGCCAGCGCCGGCTTGGAGAGCGGTAGCACGACCTCGCACAGAATGCGAAAGTGGCCGCACCCGTCGATCTTCGCGGCATCTTCGAGGTCGCGGGGGATCGTCAGGAAGAACTGCCGCAACAGGAACGTGCCATAGGCGCTGAAGATGCCGGGAATGATCAACGCCTTGTATGTGTCAATCCAACCCAGTTCGCGCAGGAGGATGAACAGCGGAATCATCGTGACAGCACCGGGAATCATCATCGTGGCCAGGTAGGCGAAGAAGAGCTTGTCGCGGCCGGGGAATTCGAGCCGGGCAAACGCATAGGCCGCCAACGCGGACGAAACCACCTGGCCTACCGTCACCGTCAACGCCACGAACAGGCTGTTGAGGTAGAACCGCCCGAACGGCACGGCCTGCCAGGCATTCACGTAGTTCTCGGGATGCAGCGTTGGCGGAATCCACTTCGGCGGCATCGCAAACACGTCGGTCGAAGCTTTCAGCGACGTACTCGCCATCCAGAGCAACGGCACAATCATGGTGGCCGCCCCCGCTGCTATGATCACATACAGTACCACACGATCGACGTTCTTCATGGCGTGTATCTCCTAGGCATAGGTCACCCGCTTGGCTGCATACCGCCAGCCGAGGATCGTAAAACCGAGCACCAACGCGAACAGCACCCACGCCACCGCCGAGGCGTATCCCATCCGCAACCATTGGAACCCGTTCTGGTAGATGTAGTATTCAAGCGTGGTCGTGGCGCCGTTCGGTCCGCCACGGGTCATGATGAACGCAGCCATGAACCCGCCTTGAAACCCGGCAATGATGGACATAGTGCCGATAAAGAAGGTCGTCGGCGCAACCAACGGCAGCGTGATATTAAAGAACCTTTGACACGCGCTGGCGCCGTCAATCTCCGCCGCCTCGTAGCAACTGCGCGGGATGCCCTGCAACGCCGCCAGGTAGAGGATCATGTTGCTTCCGCCAAGCGCACTCCAGAATCCCATCTGCATCAAGGCCGGCTTGGCCCAGTGCTGGTCCACCAGCCAGCCCGGCCCGCGCCAGGACTGGCCAAACCACTGCCCGACCTGCTGGATGCCGGCGTTGAACAGCCCCACGTCCGCCTGGTACAGCCAACGCCACAACATGCAGATGGCCACCGCCGGACAGATCGACGGCAGGAAGTAGATCGCCCGAAACGCCACGATGCCCCGCAGTTTCTGGTTCAGCAGAATCGCCAAGAGGAGGGAACCGAACATGCTGAACGGGATCCCGGCCATCAGGAAGAGCGTGTTTCCCAGGTATTTCCAGAAAAACGGATCGTTCGGCGTCCAGTGGCCGGCCTCGGTGCTGAATCCCAGCAGTTTCCCGAAATTGGCGAACCCCACGAATCGGGGCGGCGTCAGCAGGTCCCACTCGGTCACCGCCAGCGCCAGCGAGGTCAGCGCCGGCCCCAGGGTGAAAAACAGGAAGCCCAACAGGTTCGGTAGCAAGAACGCCGACGCGACGACAATGGCTCGGGTTCGTTTACTCATACGCCACCAATAACGGGTCCACCTTGGACTTGATGCGATCGCAGGCCTGCTGAACGGTCTGTTCACCAAAGTAGGCCCGTTGCAATTCGCGATTCACGATGTCATTGACCTGCGAGAAATGGTTCACCAACGGCACGGGCCGCAGGTAGCCGCGCTCGGGGGCGTCCAGAAACACCTCGTTGTGTTCAGGTGGCGTTGACTTCAAAAACAGGTCCGACTTGGCGAGGGACCGCGTCGGCGGCATGCTCATGCCGGCTTCGATCATCGGTTTCAACCCGTCGCCGCTGACCAGGAACTTCAAGAACTCCCACGCCTCTGCCCGGTGCCGGGTGCGGGGACTGATCGCGTAACCGGCCATGCCGGTCAGCGCCGCGCGCTGGCGCCGGTAAGGCAGTGGGGTCACGTCCCACGCGAATCGGGCCTGCTTGCGCAGGTAGGGCACATGCGGGCGAATCCCCATCATCATCCCCGCCCGGCCCATTGCGAACTCCTCAACGGACCCACCCCTGCTTTCGCCGGCCCTGGGCGATACGCCGTACCGCTTGCGCAGGTCAACGAAGAAGAACTGGATGGCCTCGACGGCTGCCGGTTCATTGATGGTGCACGTGGTCAGCGCCGCGTTGAACATGCTGCCGCCGTTCTGCCAGATCCACGTGTGCTGCTCG
Organism: Verrucomicrobiota bacterium; assembly: GCA_018648805.1. Taxonomy (GTDB): domain Bacteria; phylum Verrucomicrobiota; class Kiritimatiellia; order UBA8416; family JABMPJ01; genus JABMPJ01. The sequence goes on along the minus strand of JABGQM010000084.1, from coordinate 10,813 downwards.
GCCACCCATCCCGGGTTGCCGACGTAGCCGTACGTATCGCGATTCCCATCGCCGTTCGTGTCACGCGTCAGCGCCTTGGCCGTGGCGAGAAAGTCGTCCCAGGTCCAGTCCTGTTCCGGTAGCGCCACGCCGGCCGCCTGGAACATGTCGCGGTTGTAGAACATCACCATCAACCCGTTCTCGCGCGGCAGCGCATGGAGTTGGCCGCGGTACTGTCCCAGCGGCAGCATGGCCGGGTAGAAATCAGAGAGGTCGAACGATGGGTCGCTCTTGACCAGAGGATCCAGATGCAGCGTCGCGCCGCCCCGGGCCAGATCATGTATCTGGTTGTCGTACATCCAAAACACATCCGGTGGCACCCTGCCTGCCGTCAGCACAAGAATGCTCTGGTCGGTAATCGGTTCCACCCGGATGTGAATCCTCGGATGCAGGGCCTCGAACACGCTCGCCTGCTCCCTGGCTATCTCCAACTCGATCGCACTGTTGAGCGTCGCAAACCGCAGCAGGATTTTCCCTTCGGGCGTCCCGTCGCGCCCAGTCAGGGTCACGATGACCAGCGCCAGGTAGAGTGCTCCCGCCATCACCCAACCCAACCACGACTTGTTATCGCTCAGCACCATTTCGTCCCTTACGGCTAGCCAGCCAATTTGCTTTCTTCAAGCCCCCGGCCAACACGTCTGCCTGGTTCATGAGTCCGCCGCGCACGTAGCCGGGGTTGCACGCGTCAATCTGACCCCACTCTTCCTCAGGTTTCAGACGCAGAACATCATCAACAGAGCTGCCGTCCTGGCCGGCAGCCTGGCTATGAACGGTAAGCGAGAAGCCAATCAATAGGATTGACAGCAACAGGTTGAAACATTTCCTCATTTGACTCCTTCTGAACGGAGGACAACTCACCTCTACCATGCCGAGCACTATACCAAGATCATGCAAACCGCTCTATGCAGTATCTTCCAACATTGATGCAGGATCTCCCAGTCAGCTTGCGACACAGAGCCGCGTGCTGTTCCGGCAGTGGCAGGTGTCGCGCCTTGCGCCCCGCGACGGCGAAGCGAAGACACATTCTCTCTCCCACAGCCACTTCCGCCGACTCTTCACCCGCTGGGCGGATAATGATTCAGTCAGTGACCTCCTGCAAAGCCAGATGCTTGTAGATGTGGGGCCGCCCCCAAGGCGGCAGCCTTCCGATGCTTCTCTCGTTATCGGTATCGGCAATCGTCAACTGGCCACTAACTAAGCAGTTCGCGTAAGTGTATCCGACTAGGTGTGGGCCCTAAGTGTTTCGACTAAGAGCTCTCTCCGTTATATTGCCATTGAACTTTTTGACAGGACCTCACTTTTCTTTGGCGGCCATCAGCTCAGCCATGGATGTGGCGAAGGAATCGCCGAGCCTGACGAAGAAGGCGCCGCTTCCAAGGTAGTGGTAAGGTCTGTCACTACCGACAGTATCCCACTCATGATAGTGTTTCGGCCAACCTTTCTGGAAGACCTTGTATGAGAAGTGCGAGTATTCGGTGTAGCTCTCAACGGAGCAGACGGTGCCCTTGAACTCCGGGGCCAGAGCGGCGGCACGCTGCGCCTGCGATACCTCGTTGGCATCGACTTTGTCCTTCGTCATGCCGGTGCCGAGAACGCCGATGACGAACGGCATGTCGGGTGTCTTGAAGGTTGTGCGTACATCCCTGATAAAGGTCTTCATGTTCTGCGTGTATGTGCCGCGGAATTCCGGTTTGAACTGATCGTTGAAGCCCTGGAACCAGATGAAGCCGGCGATCTCGTACCCTTTCGCCGCGTCATAGTCGGGGTGGTGCGTCTTGGGATCGGCGAGCACCTGGTTGACGTGTTTCACCATTTCGCGCCAGAAGAAACCGGCGTTGTCCTGATTGGAGGACTTTGTTGTTTTGAAATCAGGGGACGAAGGGGGGCGAAAGTCATACGCGAGGGATTTGCCGCCCCATGAGGCCTTAATGAGAAGGATTGGGCCTTCGACCTGTTGCGCAATGGACAGTCCAAAGCCATATTCCGGGCCGATCTTTTCGTTGTCGGCACCATAGCCGACTCCGAGCTTACCGTTTTTCTTGTTCCGATCCGCGATGGAGGCGATATAGACCCGATCCGACGTGGTGCAGGCTTTGATCACGCCCTGTTTGTAGGCTTTGTGCGCAGCGAGAAGCTCGTTCACCTTCGTTTCCAGCGCACTCTTTTCTGCGCCCGGGCTCATCTGCTTCAGTTTATCCATGGCGATGCCACCGGTGAGTTCGTCGATCTCCCTGGCCCTGAGCAGCTGCTCGTCGAGCGCCTTCGAGACGCCGCCGTTGCTGAACACCAGCTTGGCCAGTCGCGCATCTTCGGGCTTGCCCGCCTTGTACAGCGTAGCGATGGTATGCCCCCGAGCGTGCCCGGCTGCATTGGACTGGCCGGCAAGGATGAATACCTTCAATCTCTCTCCGGCCGTCAACGGGCTTACCAGTGAGAGGACAAGGACGCTGAGCGTCAAAAGGGCAATGCTTCTGGAATGTTGTGTATTCACTGTGATTCTCCTGATTGGTTACTGTGGATAGCGGGCCGTGACCTTCCCGTAATTCGTTTCGTAGTTCTCTACTCCCCTTCGCAGTGCAGGCACGATCTCCTTGTTGGGGCGTTTGCCCAGGGACCGTTTTCCGCTTTCGATTTCTCCCAACAACGCCTTCATCGCCTGGCACAGGCTTTCTCCGTCCTTCCCCATCGACACAAGGATCTGGTCCATGGAAACGGTCCATTTGCTGCCACTGATTATCCAGCCGGAGTGCTGACTGACCGACCAGGTCTTCAGGTATTTCGCATAGGCATCTCGCGCGGCCATGTGGGCCGATTTGTCCATGGTCTTAAGTACCATTGCAGCCTTGAACGCCGATTGGTGTTTAGCGGGTGTGCCCGCCTCTACCGGGATTTGTGGTTCGGATATCTGCTTGCTGATGATCTGCGCGAACGTCTTCATATCCTGATCGCCGAGTTTCACCTTCTGCTTATTGAACAGGTAGCCGAATGCTCCCGCGTAGTTTATCTGCGGTTTGCTGTGCGCCTCGCCGGCAAAGACCTCAGCCAACAGGTAGAGCTCTTTGGGTTGGATCGTGTTGCGGAGACCCACCAGTGCGTAGAATGCTGATTCACGCAGGAACCATTCCTCGTGCTCCAACCAGGGCGTGATCAGATCAAGATGCTTGCGGATATCCTCCGGTTTGGCTCTTGAGAAGGCGTACAGGACCCCATCCGTCTCGCTCAGGGCAACGTTCGGGTCCTTGAGTGTTTGAACGAAATAGGGCACGAAGGCATCAGAGACCTGCTGGGGACTCAGGTGTCCCCTACCCCGACCGTCAAGACCGCGGAAGAAGCCGTTGTCATTGGAAATACCCATGCACGCGGCATTGCGCACTCTCACGTCCTTGTGCTGGACGCATGTGACGAGTTCCTCAACAGCTTTGAGTTCTGCAAGCTTCTGCGCGGCCGCCACGCGGATGACGGCGTTGTAGTGTTTCATCATTTTGACGCAGACAGCTATGTCACCGGCATCAATGGCCTTGTAGATTTCGTGGATTTGCATCTTCTCTTCACCAAACCCAGCGCAATGATGGGTACGCGTGAAAACGTCATCGCTCTTGTTGCCCCAGGGGCGGTCAGGGACCTCGACCTTCTGGCTGAGTCGTGTGGGCGGCATGCCGGTGATGCGTAGTTTTCGCAGCGGTGCGGTATAGGCGAGCGCCATGCCAACGCCCCACCCCGTGCCGGCATAGCGTTTCTCGCCCACCATTGAGAATCCGCCGCCCGATTGCCGTGATAGGTCATAGTACCAGGCCAGGTTCTGCATGTGCGACCGATAGTGGCTGGTCTTGTCCGGCGGGACGAGATGCGCCGTGAGGCTGCGCCAGATCACGTCGAACCCGCCACCGGTATGGCCGGCGCGTATCCAGCGATACGAGTCAGCCATATCCAGTGCCAGCAGTTCCCCGGCATTGTGGTACGGGCTATCGGGCAGCAGACACATGCCGCTTGCCAGCATGCCGTTCTTTCCATTGCAGCTCATCCAGCCTTCGGGTCGATGGTCACCGTATGGCACAGCCTGATGGCCTGCGAATCGGTAGAAGAATGTCAGCGCGTTCGAGAACATGGGCTCCTTTACGTCGACACCGCATTCCTTTGCGAGGATGAGTGCGGTAAGGATCGGCGCACCGGCGGGGTTCATCATGCCGCCCTGCACGTACCCCATGTTCTGTTCCCTGGCCAACCCGCCGTGGGCCCAGCCGCCCGCGTATTGAGATGCCTCAGCGCCATCACAGAGCTTCTTGAGGCCTGGTAAGACGGACGCGTCTCCGGTCCGGAGGTAGTACTCGGCCATCAGTATCCCCTCGTAGCCCCGCGGCCAGTTGCTGCCGCCACCAACCGTTGGGCGGGCCGCGACCCGCATGATCATCGGCTTCACTGCTGCCAGGTCTTTCTCGTCGCCCGTTGACAACATGAATATTCCCGCGATCAGTGACGTGAGGCTGTTCTTGTCAAGCACCCCGCTTGCCAGCACCTGCTTGCGGGTCTGCACGATAATGGCATTCGACTTCTTGCAGTTGAGGGGCCACGTCCTGCTATAGGCACCCAGAACAGGAACAGATACGGTAACGGTCTTGCCGCTCTCCAGCAGGAATGTCATCTTGCCGTCACCGGCTTCTGCCTGAGTCACGGCCCGTCCCAGCATCGTCAGTGGGTCAGCATGGTCGAGCGTCTTCCCGTTGACGCCCACGATGATGTCGCCCTGCTTGGACTTCCCGGCGGCAGGGGACCCCGGGACCGTGCCCTGCACCGTTACAATCAGCCCCTCCTCTATGCTTACCTTCAGTCCGCTAACGCCGATACTGAAGGCCGGGTACGCACCGCGCATCTTTGAATCCGGGTTCTTAACAAACGTCTTTGCTGCAGCCGGATCGCAAAGCGACACAGCAAGCAAAGCGGCAATCAGGGTCTGTCTCATTATCTGCTCCTTCGAGGGTTGATACCCCGGGACTGACTGACCGCGGTCTCATCAGTATTCTGCATACCTGCACGCGGGCTGCCTCAATATGTCTCTGTCCTTCACTGAAAGCACTCCCCCTTGCTCTACCGGGGTTCCGTCATTACGACATCTTTTCTGCGGGACTCGGGCGTAACGTTCATGTCAACAAGCTTTCCATTTCTCACAATGCCTTCGATCACGGTTCTGTGCGGGGCGTGTAGTTTAAAATCAAGGTCCCAGTCTTTCGGCCAGGCGGGCAGCAACCGGATCTTGCCGTCGTCCGCCTGCAGAATCATCGTTTGCAGTCCCATCAAAAGGTTTCCGCCGTGATCCTGGTCAGGTATCCAGTCCATATTTGGCCCCCAGAAGGCCGGGAATCGGCTGGCCTTGTGCTTCTTCCTGGCCCGCCCGGAAACGTAATCCGCAGCCGTCTTCGCGAGGCCGAGATAGGCCGCCTGGGTTTCATCCTGGCTCCATCCGGCGTTGCTCTTGACGCCGCGGTTTTCGAAAGTGTGGATGGCGACTTCCAGTTCAGGCTTCCCAACACCATAGATACGAAACGGAAAGACGGCGTATAGTTCGGGGTTCTCGCTGTTGGTACGCTTGGGAAGCTTGCCCTCGGCTGGTGCAATGACCGGCTGTCCGTCAACTTCCGACATTGGCATTGAGGGAATCGCCTCACGAAGCGTCGCCCATCGAGTCCGACGTTCAGCCCCGATTTCCTTGTCGGTCAGCGCAAGCAGCCGGTCAATATCCCACATCAAGCCCGCAATATCCGGCGTGGGATTCGTGCATTCCCAAAACGACTCACAGGCCGACGAAGGAGTCATGTGCAGTTTTCCGTTTTCGTCGCGGCTCCAGTGCTGATCCCACCACAGCAGGTATTCGTCGGCAATAGGCAACAGCTCCTTCTTCAGGAACGCCTTGTCGCCAGTGTGCTCATAATAATCGATCATCATCGCCAGCATCTCAAGTGTTCCGCTGTAATGAAACCGGATGTGTTTATTGACTGTGGGGTCGCCGGGCTTGCCGGTTGTACGCCATCCCCAGCCGTAGGCGCCGTTTTCGTAGGTGCCCCAGAACGACATCGTCTCAGGAAAGAACGCGCCCTCATGACCGAAATAGAGCGGCGTGCGGATCTTCGCCAGGGGGAGCGCATCGAGGAACATCCGAAACAACGGCCGCATCATCTCATAGTCGCCCGAAGCCAACATCGGCCAGTAGGGCAAGCGTGTATTCTGGAACCAGTAGCACCCGCCCCATCGTCGGTAGTCCGGGTCATTTTTCCCATCTACAGTAAAAATCGAGCCGTTGAATTTGATCGGGAAATTACCGCGCCCGGCACCGGCCGAGATCCAGCGCTGCAACACATACCCCTGGGTGGCGGCTTCGGCATCTGCGTGTCCCGTGGCAAAAAGCCAACTGCGAGTCCAGAAATCATCCCACCACTGACGATGGGCCTCCAAGGCCTCGTCACTATCGACAGCATCGCTGTTTGCCATGTGGGCCTCAATCGCCTTCAGCCATTGCCCCTCAGTCGCGGGGACTTGGGTGTGCGTGTGGATCGAAAGACGGAAACGCTTCTGCGGCTTGGCGCTTATGAGTGCATTATCAGCCGCGTTGACTAGCCCCTCGCCCCTGATCACGCCGCCGAAGGTGCGGTGCAGCAGAGGATCGGTGCCTAGCTCCAGCGCGGGCTGGAGCCCCTGCAACTCGAGGGTCCCTTTCCATGGCGAGACAGGATTGCGATGATACCACGCGATTCGATTATTCTGTCCGCCGATTATCGTATCGGGATAGATCGTCTTGGGGCCTTTGAAGCCGTCTATGCCGTCACCTATGCTCGTGACCGTCCGTTGCTCTGTCCGCCAGAGTTCCAGGTCCACCTGAGTTGTGAAGGTGCTCTCGCTGTCGGCATCAACGTGGATGACTTGCCGGTTTGCATCGACCCAGATACGCGCCGTAACCGATCTGCCTGTCGATCCACCTACGATTTCGATTTCTCCCTGACGTAGCTTCAATTCCTGTTTGAACGCGCCATCGGCCAAGCCGGGGTTGAACTTGATTCGAACGCGACCGAGTTTGCAGGGCCGTTCGTTCTCATCCCAACTGTCGGTACGGCTGATGAGAAAGACCAAATCGCCGTTTGGCTCCACCCATAGATTCAGACCCGTTTCGCCATTGCCGATAGGCATGGAGCCGTTATGGTCTTCACTCGGAGTCGTCCATACAACGTTGTATGCAGTCAGGGGATCACGGTTCATTTTCTCTTCTCCATTCGTCTTACACACAATAGATGAAAGACAGATTAGGGCCATCATGACCAGATGTTGAATATTACTCACAGGCTTGTTCCTTATTGGCGAGCGTCATCCATCAGGCATGCCGTTTGGCGTCGCCTGCAATGAGGCCTAATCCCTACGTCCCTCTATCCATTCGATCTTGCAGGCGACGCCTTTCACTTTTCCCCTAACTGCCGGGCAATGAAAGGCATCTGTCTCGCGATGGCTTTATTCCAGTACTTCCAGCCATGCAAGAATGATTGCGACACTAAGAAATAGGCCTGACACTGCTTTCTTCATGGTGACCTCATACATGATTGGTGTTGACCCATCCGGAATACCCGTGCGAGAACCCATCCCGCAACCGATGCAATGGTCATGATCTCACTATACCGCGCCGACAGAGGCTTCGGGACCCAATATCTTCCAAAACTAGTTCAATATCTTCCAGACGCAAGGTGGTTACCAGTCGCTACAGGGGCTTCAACATGCGGCGGTTCAGGGCATTGTCGGCACATGAACACCTCACTCGATTCGCCTTTCAGATCCTCCACGATTTCAATCACATCCTGAAATGATGCACGGGCCCGTAATCCCCATTCGGCAGCCGAGCCTGGCCCGAAACCGTGCCGACGAAGGAGGCTCTGGTTCGGGGAAGCGAGACGGGCACACCGAAGGTGGGCAGCGAAGCGGCAATCGGTTTCCCGACTGCTTGCCCCGCACCGTGCCCCGCGAATGCGGGGCTCTGGTACAGGGGCGGCGGATCTTTCTCAACCCATGCGCTCTACAGGACGGGGCACGCCTCTGCTCCGCGACCGCGAACCGATCAGCCTGTCCGACTATTCCGGCGCAGTCAGAATCACGCAGTCTCAGCGTAGAGATCGTCAAGCGTGGCCTCCTGCTGGACAATCTGCACCGCGTGGTCATTGGTCTCGACCCCTTGGGGGGTTATCATGGCGAGAAACAGCGCCTTTCGGGTCCGTGTGATCCGTCTAAAGGTGTCTATCTTCTCCCGCAGCCGTGCGGCGTAGCCCTTGGTGATCACATATGGACGGTCACAGAACTTGATTTCGCAGAGCGTGACAACACGGTCGGCCCGATCAATGACGAGGTCAATCTGAACCCCTTGTTCCTCATCGGTCTGCGGGCGATACTGCCAGCTCGACGTGACGGTGCTGATACCACTGATACCCAGGGCCATCTCAATCTGACGGCTGTGCTTCTGGCATACCCGCTCGAAAGCATATCCACTCCAGCTTGACCATGACCTTGATCTACTCTTGTCCAGCCAATAGCCGGAATGCGGGCGGGACAGGACATTGCGAGGGGCGCCCTCAATCCAAGTCAGGAAGAATAGGGAGTATTCATCCATGAGGTAATAGAGCATCTCCTTCCGCGTCTTGCCAAAGGGAACGTAACTGCCAGTGAATCCAGACTCCTCAAGCCCACACAGCACATCTGTAGCACCGCCACCAGTGGAGAGATCCGTTACCTGCAGAATGTCGTCACGGGTCATACCCCGGTGATTCCGCGCAAGCGCGCGCACTACGTCAATGTAGGGGGCGGCGTGCTCGAACAGCGATGCGAACAGTTGAGAAAATTCATCGACCAGGATCCCATCCTTGCCAAAACACATCCGGTCAATGTTCTGAGACGCAGAACTTCCTCGCTGAATCTGGCGCAGGTAGTGCGGCACCCCGCCCATGGCCATGTAGAGTTCGGCGGTCTGCATCCGGTCCAGTCGGATCCCCCGTGATTGCAGGTAGGCTTCAGTTTCGTCGAGGGTAAACGGCAATAGCCGCATTCGCGCGGTAATTCGATTGTGCAGACCACCTTTGTGATGAATCACTTTCTTGATCATCCATGACGCTGCAGACCCGCAGACAATCAGAAGAACATCGCTACGTCGTGACGCCCAATGATTCCAGAAATAGTCAAGGGCCTGCAGGAAACCGGAACGGCGCGAGGCGAGCCAGGGGAGCTCGTCCAGGAAGACCACCTTCTTCGCCTGGCTCTTCATGCCCTCAATCTGAGATGCCAGCAAACTGAACGCATCTCGCCATGTTTGAGGTCGCGAGAGACGACGCCCTCCCATGAAAGTATCACCAAACACGTCCGCGAAATTGTCAAGCTGCTCGCCTAGAGACGATTCCCTTTGTCCGGTCAGCTCAAAATAGAGGCGTGCGTCGGCGAACGTGTTGCGAATGAGAAAGGTCTTACCCACTCGTCGCCGTCCATAGAGGGCAAGAAACTCCGCCTCTCCAGACGCATACAGCCTGCTTAGTGCTTCCTGCTCTGGCTTTCTGCCAATGATCTTCTCGACCATAATCCGCCCTCCACGTCGCCTTGATCCATTCAATGCAGAAAACTATATCTCGCCATAACACCACCGTCAACACGCGATTTGGCGAGATATAGGATGGCATATCTCGCCACAACAGGCTTTCTGAACAAGTTACAGACAAGAGGCTTCACCTGACACCTGCGGCGATTCTTCGCCGCTGCCGGACAGCATAAAGGCTTGATCTGCGTCACTCATTGCATCATGCTTTGCCGTAGCAGCAATGGATACTTTCGTACAAATAAAGCGCCTCGTGATAGCGCGACATGTGCTATTCACACAGAAGGCAGAGAGCGAGATGGATAACGAAACACCGACATCTGAACCGTTGCCCTGTCCTGAATGCGGGGCCGAGAAGATGGTGCACAAGATCGAGAACTGTCGGTTCGATGACGGTCTCGTTGTCAAGCGCCTCCGGCACTTCAGGTGTGCGGCGTGCAACTCGCGATTCTTCGATGACGCCGCCATGCACCGCATCCAGGAAGAGCGGGCCGCCCGTGCTCCCGCGCACGCGGCCTGAGCCCACAGAAGCCAGAATGCCTGCCCCATACCGTGTCCGAAGGGCTCTGGACCCCGCCGCATAGGCGCTGAAGATGCCGGGAATGATAAAAGCCTTGTACGTGTCACCAACCCAGTTCCCGCAGGCGGATGAACAGCGGGATCATCGTGACAGCACCGGGAATACGCACCCAGTTCGAAGAGAATCTGGCGGGGAAGCGAAAGCAGCCCGATTTTCGAGACGATATCGGCACACTGCTGCGTTCAGGGCTCTCCTGGGATTTCGATGAGGCCATGGACGCGGTGCTCGCAGACCTGGTGGCGCGCCTGCCGGGGGAGCCGCAGTCGCGGCGCGACTGAGGCCTGTTGCAATGCATGCAGCCATTCGTCCAGTGGGAGTATGGGAGTGTGTGGGTGTGTGGGTGTGTGGGTGTGTGGGTGTGTGGGTGTGTGGGTGTGTGGGTGTGTGGGGAAGAAGAGAAATGGCAGGCGACGAGCGCGTCGCCGCTATCGTATGCCCTGAAAGTAATACTGCTCAGTTGCGCAAAGACGATCCCGGCATGGGTCGGCAGGGCACCGAGTACGCCTTCTTTACTGAAGTCGAAACCGGCCCCGCCAATGCTGCCGGACACCGCTCTCGCGTCGTGCCGGACCCAAATAGCGCGACAGGGAATC
>JABGQM010000083.1 GCA_018648805.1 Verrucomicrobiota bacterium | reverse complement strand
GGGGGCTGCGGTCAGCGTACAACTGCGCAGTCTTCCCGGAGTACTATCCCGCAATCGCAAGCTGGCACGCTCGGTGATGGCCATTGAGGCCGAGTTGACATCGCTTCAACGGAATGGCCGTAGCGACAGCTAGATTACTCTTATTTATTATTTTAAGGGCTGACCCCAGGACCCCCGAACAGGACATTTGTCCAGATACTCTCTACCTTGACTCCAAGCCGCACTCGCAGGCGCCGGAGCGAGAACTGATCACCACTTCGGGGTAGCTACGTTGCTTCGCGCTGAGGCCAACTCCCTACCAGTTGGACGTCTATCTTCTCTCTCTCGGTTGAGCGATGCACCGGTGTGTTTGAGATTGCCGGGATCGCGGGGCAAGGTCTGCCGTGAATGGTACGGTGAAAGGATGATCAGTTATCAGTGATCGGTAGGCCGTGCCCAGTGGGCGGTGGCCAGTGTAAGTACCTCGAAATGAACAAAACCGACTGCAACAGTCGGAGAACTCCGGTTGTCGGGGGTGGGGGCGACTGCTATGCTGTGCTGGTCTAGATAATCGAAAGTTTGCACAGAGTAGCGGAAACGAGAGGCAATGGGATGATAAGCAGAATCGTTGGCGTAGGAGCGTGTCTTATGATGGTAGGAGCCGTTGCACAGGCGCAGCAGAGCGTGAAACCGCTGGAGCGGATTGCGGTCAAGCCGGGTGCTGCGCGTGCGGAGTTTGTGCTCAAACGATCAAGGGAGCCGTTCTTCGTTAAAGGATTCAACTATATCCGTCTGCGCGGCGACCATGCCACGTTCGATGCCGATACCGAGACCACCACGGCGCACTATGATGCGAATGCGGCGGAGGCCATGTTCAGTAGGCTGAGCAAAGCGGGCTACAACACGGTGCGTGTGTTCGTGATTGGCCGTAACAAGGTCAACCCCGGCATTGCGGGGAACTTCGAGACGACCAAGGCGGTGTATGCGCCTTACATGGACAATTTCGTTGATTTCCTGCGGCGAGCGACGCGGCACAGTATGCGCGTCTTCCCAACCTTCGGGGACGGCGGTGTTCCGCTCAATGCGTACTACCGGAAGCGTGGTCTGCGAGGTGGGGGACACAACAAGAACGCACTGGTCCTGACGCAGGAGGGCATTGACGCGCGCGTTGAGCACATCACGTCGTTTCTCTCGTACATCAAACAGAAGGATCCGAGCCTGCTGCCCACGTTGCTGGGGCTGCAGTGTCAGAATGAAGCCTACATGCTGGCCAAGGCATGGCCGTTCAGTGAGAAGAGCGGCACCATCAAGGCTGCCAACGGCAAGACCTATGATCTGTCAAAGACCGATCAGCGACAGACCCTGATGGATGAGGGCTATCGCCACTATCACAAGCAGGTGGTCAAGGCGGTTAAGAGGATCGATCCACAGATGCTGGTGGCCGAGGGCGTCTTCGTTCCGGCGGCCGTGGGCAAGGACTACCAGAAGCACGCCGGTGTCTGGCCGGGCAAGACCCGCGATGAACGCTATCCGCCGATGCTGACCGCCATTGGCACAGGCGCGCTGGACTTCCTCGATGTTCACTTCTATCACGCGACACCGAACCCCAGTGATGTACCCAACCGCTTCCGCCGCAACCTTGGATCGACCGGCTTCTTCAGTCCTGAAATGGCAGTAATCCGCAAGACCACGCCCGTGATCATGGGCGAGTTCGGTGCCTTCGACTTCCATGAGAAGACGTTCGCGGCCGCGGTCGATAACGTGGTGCAGGCCCGTGATCTCGCCAACAAGGAACAGGTCAACGGCATGCTTTTCTGGACCTACGACTGCCAGGAGCAAGCCAAGCTCTACCACGCCACCGACGACTGGGAGCTGTTCTACGGGAAGATGGGGACGTTTGAGCCGTGAGCGGTGATCAGTAGTCAGTAGAAGGGGGATGCTCCAGTACCCGCTGCATGTGGTGCCGGGTTGAGCTAAGAACATACCCCGCTTGGCAGCAAGCCGGGAGACGCCCCGCGCATAGAGGGCCTCTGTCCCAGCTCTATGCAGCGACGGCTGCACGCACGGGTTTGATTCTCCGGAGTGCCGCCGCCTCGCCGCGTGAGGCGTTGAATAGGTCCCAGCGCTGCTGGAGGTTGAGCCAGAAACCAGGTGTCGTACCTAGGAACTTACCGAGCCGTAAAGCCGTTCCGGGGGTGATGCCGCGGCGACCGTTCACCAACTCGTTGATTCGCTGGTAGGGGACTCCGATGCCATCTGCCATATCCCGTTGGGTCAGCTTCATCGGGCGCAAGAACTCCTCAAGAAGCATTTCTCCCGGATGTGTGGGCGCTCTATCTGTTGGTATACGAACCATTTGAGACCTCCTCAATGATAATCTGTTATCTCGACGTCCTCTGGACCGTCGGCCATCCACCTGAAACACACTCTGTACTGCTGATTGATCCGAATGCTGTGCTGTCCCTTGCGATCTCCCGCCAGGGCCTCGAGTCGATTTCCCGGAGGTACGCGCAGATCTTTCAAAGCCTCCGCAGAATCAAGAAGGTCAAGTTTACGCCTAGCGATATTCCATGCTGTGCTGGGGCACGCCCTCCGAGAAGCCTTCGTTGATCTGCCGTTGAATATCTGCTCGGTTCCAGCATCTCGGAATGAACGAATCATGAGAGCATGGTAGCCGGGATATCATGCTATGTAAAGAGTCGATGTTATCCCCATTCAGACCATCTCTGCTAGTACCCCGGCACCAGAGCTCATTCCCGAGCACGAGATCTACGTTCCTCGGAACAGTGTCGGACATCGCTCGCCGCGGTGGCACTACGAGGGGGGCTCTCGCGGCCCGCTCCCGCTACCCCTTCACCGCGCCCTGGGTGAGGCCCTGGATGTAGTATTTCATGCCGAAGGCGAAGGCAATGATCAGCGGGATGGAACCGATGACGAAACCGGCCATGGTCTGTCCCTGCTCCAGGTTGGCCTCGGCACCGAATTGGGTGACGCCCACCGAGAAGGTCTGGATGGCTTTGTCCGAGACGGTGACCAGCGGCCAGATGTAGTCGTTGTAGACGGCGGTAAAGTTCATGATGGCCAGCGTCACGATGATCGGCAGGCTGAGGGGCAATCCAATGTGCAGGTAGGTGCGCCACTCGGAGGCGCCATCGATGCGCGAGGCCTCGAAGAGCGCTTCCGGCAGGCTCTCGAAGAAGGTCCGCGAGAGGAAGATGCCAAACACCTGCCCACCCGTGATATACGGGATAATCAGCACCCAGCGGGTATTGAGAAAGCCGGTTCCTCCTGCACCAAACCAGTCGTTGCCCCCCACCAGTGGAAACTCTTTGTACCAGAGGAAGGCAGGGATCAGGGTCATGATACCGGGAATCATCATCAGCCCGAGAATCAAGATGAAGAGCGTGCGTTTGCCGCCAAAGTCGAGGCGCGCGAAGACATAGCCGCTGAGCGACGAGAGCCAGGCGACTCCAAGTACGGCGAAGGCGCCGACAATCACGCTATTGAGCATGTACTGCCAGATGGCGGAGAAGGCTTCGATGTAGTAGTCGGGACGGAAGACACGCGGCAACGCCCAGAACTGGGTAAGAATCTCCGCGTTGGTCTTCTGGCTCATCAACAGCGTCATGACAAAGGGCAGCAGCGTCATCGCAGCCAGGATGGTCAGTGCGGCGATGACGACACCCTGGGCCGTGCGTGATCGTGTCCGGGACATATCAGTGAATCCTCTCAAGCACATACGTTCTGGTCGTGAACAGTGACGGATAGCGCAGTAGCCCCGTTGCGCTTGGCCTCAGTAGCTTGGCCTGCCCGAAAAGGGCTCACGCACAGAAAAGAACTGAATATCCAACAGCCAACACTCAAATCCAATATCCAAGGAAGGAAACTTCGGCCAGACGTCGCACAACCTTTTTCGATTCCCGTGTATATCGCTCGAATGCTCACCTTGGACATTGGAAATTCCTTGTTGGCTGTTGGATATTCTCCCCGCTTTTGTGCATCTCTGCGCCGACACCCCTTTTTGGGCAACGTATAGCTAACGAAGCGTGAAGGTTGCGCCGCAACTGCGGCTCCGGGACGAGGCAGGGATGGAGCGCCATCATGTTGCCTCCACGGGTTTGAGGACTTTCATGTTGATGATGGTAATCGTCAGAATCAGGCAGAAGAGAATCAGGCCGATGGCGGCGCCGTAACCGAAGTGGGAATAGTTGAAGGCCTGGTAGTACATGCGCAGGGCCGGCACGTAGGTGGAGCTGCCCGGTCCGCCGCGGGTTAGGATCAGGATGGTCTGGAAGTCCTGCACGCTGCCGATGAACGTCAGGATGGCGAGCATCCGGATCTGTCCACGCACCAGCGGAATATCCACGTGCCAGATGCGCCGCAGCACGTTGTTGGACTCGATGCTGTACGCTTCCTGAACACTGGCTGGGATCTGAATCAGGCCAGCCATATAGATCAGCAGACCGAAAGCCCCGATCCAGGGGAATCCCATGCCGATGATGCTGCCGAGCGCGGTGGCGGGGTCCCCCAGCCAGTTGCGGGTGAGCCCTTCGAGTCCCATGCCTGCCAGCGCCTGGTTGAGCAGGCCGGTATTGGGATTGTAGACAAAGCGCCAGATCAACACGGTAACCATGCCCGGAACCACCATGGGCAGCAGGAAGAGCGTGCGAAAGAGCCACTGCAGCCGCTTGCTCATCAGAAACAGAATCAGTTCCGCCGCCACAAAGGGCACGACGATCGCCTTGAACAGTCCCGCCGCCAGCAGGATCAGCATATTGCCGATGCCGGTAAAGAAGACACGGTCCTGCAGCAACAGCCGAAAGTTGTCCAACCCGTTGAAGACCGCCGCCCGTCCACTCTCCCACTCGGTAAAAGCGTGGTAGAGCCCCGAGAGTGCAGGGAAGTAGCTGAAGGTACCGAGCAGAAAGAAGGTGGGGAAGAGCAGCGTGTAGGCCACAATGGTTCGCCGCCGCCTCTGCCCCGAGGAGCGCCCAATGTGCCAGGTGGCAAAGCCGATGAAGCAGAGCACAATGATGCCAACCATCAGCGAGCCATTCTCAAAGGGGTTCCAGCGGTTGCGGACAGCATCGACGTTTGGAATGGGGTCCTTTGTGGCCGGGTCCAGATCATGACCCCGCTGACGGATGATGCGATGCGCCGCCCGCTTCATCAGGGCATTGTACTCCGCGCCGAACGCCTCTGGCGTCATGCGCCCCCCCAGCAACTCCTGGGCAATGATGACCCAATCGTTGACGCTCTCCTGCTCGTCGTTCAGGCCGCGGAAATTGAGCTTCTCGAAGCCGTGTCCGGAGAAGACCGCATACTTGTCGGCCAGCTCAGGAGGCAGCTCGACCCCCTTGATCAGCATCGGACCGATAATGGGCTGATCGTTTTCCAATGTGCGTTCAATAAAGATCCGTCCCGCTTCCGGCGTGGTGATGAAGCGCATGAAATCAATCACCCGCTTCTTGTGCTCATCGCCCCCCTGCTTCATCGCGGCCAACACCATGCCTCCGCCACCCAACCCGCGGAAGGGGCCGCAAACCAGTGGGTCATCGGTAATGGTCGGAATCCAGAAGTTGCCGAACTCAAAGCGGTCGGACGCGTCCATCTCCTCAAAGGTCTGCATCAGACCGGTCACCATGTCGCTGCACATGATGGTCATGGCCGCGCGCCCCATGTAGAAGAGCTGCTGCGCGCTTTGCGAATCGATACCCATGTACCCCGACTGGAAGTAGGGAGCCAGCTCCGCAATACGCACATAAACGCGCTGAAAGGGCTCGCTGGAGAAGTCGAAGGTGCCGTCGAGGATGGCATTGAGGCGGCGCTCACCGTTCAAGGTCACCAGCATATCATTGCCCGCATCCGATGGATCATAGACCCAGTCGGCGTTGCGCTCGGGTTTGTAGTCCCAGTCGCCGGGCCGGCTCATAATCGTCGGGACCTGGTCCCGCAGGTAGGCGTCACCGAGCAGCCGCACCAGCCACCCCATGTCGCCGGCCCAGAAACTCATGGCGTCGCCGCCAATTGCGATCGGCGTATAGCCCGCGCGCTTGATGGTCTCGCAGCACGTCAGCCACTCCTGCCAGGTGGCTGGAACCTGCAGCCCCAGCTCCTCGAAGATCTCCTTGTTGTAGAAGACGGCAATATCGATGTAGTCCATCGGGAGCTGATACTTCTTACCGTCGGAGGCGTAGCGTTCCAGCAGACGCCTGTCCAGGGACTCCTCCCACAGCTCCCCCGTGTACGGTGACTTCTCGGCAAGGTACGGGGCCAAATCAACCCAGCGTCCGAGCTCGCCATAGCCGTGCGTGTAGTTGGCGTTATAGATATCGGGGACCAATTCGCCCCCCGCAGCCACCCGCGTCCGGATCCAGGTGGCAAACTCCTCGGCCACAATGGTCAGCTCGACGTCAACATCGGGGTGCAGTTCTTCATACTGCGCAGCCAGCTCCTCAAGCGCCACCCGGTAGTTGGCATTGACCGTGGCGAACCGAATGGTGTCCCTGCCGTGGGCCAAAGACCCGCACAGCAGGAGTAGAACAGCGACGAACCGAACGGGGCTGCGCACTATCGTGTGCTTCGCGATATCTCCATCTCCTCTCCCTGCGCTGGCAGGCCCATCGGGGCCTGATTGCCAGATACGACTGTAGCCTGTTGTCCAGATTCCTCAATCGTTTTAGCCCTGATGGCCGCTGCGTCCGCACGGATGCTGTAGATGCCACCGCGGTAGTTGACGTGCGGCGTCTCATACCATCGCAGATAATAGCGGATATGAGAAGAACGGCGAGCGCACCTCCGCCAAAAACCCGCATGTTGTTCCGCCTTTAGGCGGAATCCCCCTGCATGATCAAGCTTTCCTCTGAAGGCGAGACAACATACCGCGCGCGCGCCACTTTTTACGCTACAGGAACACGAAGAGCGTACGCGGCGGCGGGCAATTCCGTCGACGCGGATCTGCCCGCCCCGGTTACCCATATAGAGGGGTAAGAAGGATGGACCACCACGCCTAACGGAATATGATCAGCGTGCCGGCGGGGGCCCCGGAGATGTAGCGGATGATCACAATGCCAGAGCCGCCAGAGCCGCCGCCTGAAGTTCCATCAATGCCGCCGCCTCCGCCACCGCTGTTTGAACGCGCGTCCCGGGAACCGTTCTCCGGGCCACCGCCACCCGCGCCGACCTCAACCGAACCCGCTTCTCCTCCAAAACTCGCTAGCCCCGAACCCGCGCCACCGCCGGCATAACCCGTGTTCACACCGGTAATATCGCTCCAAAAACCATTCCCCCCGTTGCCGCCCTGCAGCGATGCACCAGCCGTCCCCGCGCTGCCGTATCCACCGCCGCCACCGCCGGCGGAGCTGCCGCCGCTGTTGTACCCGCCGCCGCCCTTGTTGCCCTGACCTGCAGGGGATGCAGTCCCGGCAGTTGCCTGCGGCTGACCCCCGCCACCGCCGCCGCCACCAGATCCGCCGCTGACCCCCGCCCCACCGCCATCACGCGATGCACCGCCACCGCCACCGGTGGATGTCAGCGGCCCGAAAATAGAATTGGTACCGGACGAACCGGGGACAGAACCACTGCCCGCACCAGCCCCGCCACTGCCGACGGTCACTGTATAGTTGCTCCCGGCTACCACCGTGAAAACTCTGTCGTAGATCACGCCACCCGCACCGCCGCCGCCACCACCGTTGTTGCCTGAACCGCCGCCGCCCGCCACAACCAATACTTCAATGTCGCCGCCGGTGGTCACTGAGAACGTTCCGTCGCTGGTGAATTCATGGACGCGGTCGCCACCAACGTTATACGTCGAGTTCCCGCCAGTTGCGGCGACCGGAGCCCGAGGCTCAATAGCCACGTCACTGTAGCAGACGGTTCCGCCACCGCCGCCGCTCTCATTGGCGAGCGTGATCGTTATCGTACCGTCAATTGAAGCCGGAGTTATGAAATAGTCGGTGATGCGTTGGAAAGCGGTCGTATCCCACGCGCTAGCGCCGGAATCGTAGTAGGTGGCAGAAGCGTCAGCGACCACAACGCGCCCCGTCGCAGCGCTCTCGCCACTGCGGTTGGCTGCCAGGAAAGAGACGTTATAGGCAGTGTCAGCCGACAGCGTGATGTCCTGACTGAGCGACTTCCCGCCGTTTTGGATGAAGGCATAGTAGGTCGCGGCGGACTTGTCGGCTGGGCCGAAGGCCGTACTGATGCCAGAGCCATTGATACCGATACCGACGTCACTGGCGCTCCAGTTGTCGATTGCGGCAGGATTGGGCCCGCCATTGTATCCCGGGTAAGTCGTATACAACGCCGCGTTGGACGAGAAATCCCCGTTCACGACGGCTTCGGTTGCGACGCACGTCGTCCCAGCCAGCAGTCCCAGCCCCAATACAAACAGTAACACCCCGCTCATGATGCGTTTCATGACTCTCTCCTTCATTCTTCGCTGCCCACGCCTTAAGCCAAACAATATCCACTCAACTGCTCGCATAATATCAAAGCCTATCATTGCCTGACTATTGTTTATAAACAAATGCGGTATCGATTTTCTTCATTGCCTTGCTGGCCTCCAGCGCATAGGATTCTGAGAGATGAGGATCTCCATATGAAGACTGCCGCGATAATCGTTGACCCGGATGTCCGTATCAACCAGCAGATTACGCTGGGGCTGTCCGAAGCGCTCCAGGAGCATGATGACTGGGAGATCAGCCTGCTGCCTCGAAGCACCCCGTTCCCGGAACTCAAGCGCCGCATGCACGCGATTGCGCCTGACGCCGTTGCGGTCCGCGAACCTTATGCGCAGTTGACTCACTGTCTTGAAAGTCTGGCGGTTCCCTATGTGGTCGTCGCCGTTGAGGGATTCGCCGCGCCGGACGCCTCCGTCGTCCTCCCCGACAGCGAGGCGCTGGGAGCCATGGCAGCGGAATACCTTCTGGCTCAGGGATTCGAACACATCGCCATCGTCGGCTGCGAACGGCCCCGAACGGACGTCCGACTCGAGGTATTCTCGAGCGCCCTCCAAGGCAGGTGTAAGACATACAACCACTTCGATCTCGTGACTGGGGAGTCGATCGATCATCCTTTTGGCGGGTATGAGAACCCGGATGAACTGGCCGAATGGCTGCGACAACTGTCCAAGCCCTGCGCGATCTTCGCGCACTCGGACCAGCCCGGCGCCTTTGTCGTCAAGACCTGCAGGCATAACGGCATTCGGGTGCCCGAGGAGATATCCGTCCTTGGTGTCGATGACGACCCGCTCTTCTGCCACACCGTAAAGCCCAACCTGACCAGCATCCATCTTCCCTACCGGCGCATCGGCATCGAGGCAGCGCGGATGATCCTCGACTGGACGCCGGGCCGGCGCCTCTTGGAGATCCCGCCGACCACAGTCATCGAGCGCGCCTCGGTCCGTCCGCCCGAACGCGGCGACCGACTGGTGGACATGGCCGTAGCGCATCTGCGAACGCATGTATCGGACGGCGTGCGAGTGCGCGACCTACAGAAACTGACCGGCCTGTCGTCGCACCAACTCATCTATCGCTTCAACATCGTCACGGGCCGCACGCCGATGGAGATGATCCTGCGCCGCCGCATCGCCGTCGCCAAGCAGCTCCTGGCCGAGACCACCGAGCCCGTGGCTGATGTGGCCCGTCAGAGCGGCTTCAACAGCCCCACCCAGTTCTACGTCACCTTCCGCAACCGCGTCGGCCTATCCCCAAGCGACTACCGCAGCAAGCTCACCGGGGTAAACGACAGTTGATCCACTCCTCTTTGCCTTTACCCTATTCTTTGCCATCGTCTGCCCCGAAACTTCCTCGTCTTGCGCCAGAACTTGCGCTTGGCTTACGGGCGGGGACGCCCGTGCCACGCTGGCGCCTCGATGAAGCATGACTCCCTCTGCCTCACCTAACCTAACCTGTAATCCTTCGGGCCATTTCCAAGTCATCATGTTCAAAAGCGGACGACATGCGCCTTATCTCGGCTAGCGGGATGCCTGCACGTGCCGCCACGTTTCGCCAGTCTGTCACCGCACTGCCAACTTGGCGGACGATTGCATGTGCTTCGTCCTGTTCGTGTCTGCACCGGAATACCTGATTCGCTCTGGCAGCTTTTCCTCCTCCAGATCAAGTCCCACGCGGTCCTGTGACACGTCCGCCACATCGGCCAGGCGCTCGGACATACCTAAAACGAACAGCACGGTGGCGTAGATTCCCAGGCTGACACCGGGATCCCCTCGTTCCACTTTGTGAAGCGTGGTACGGGATATCGAGGCGCGCTCGGCCATGACCTGCGCCTGTATACGCCGCCGCCTGCGGGCATTGCGAATATCCTGCCCGAGCTTGAGCAACTGTCGTCGCACCGGCATCGGCAACTTTTGAGATCTCTTCACCATAGAATTGCGTCCAGTAATGTTGCCAGTAATGGAGTTAACGTACACTATACTGTTCTCTATGTCAGCATCGACGCCCCCGAAACCCTACCAGTTTTACCAGATAGCCACCTCAGGTTTTCAGGCCTGCCCTACGCCACCTCAAAGGTCGCCCACATCTGGTTCATCTGCGCAGTCACATCGCCGGTCGCACCGGAATCAAACATGTCGCCGGCAGCAGATGCCGCCTGCGCCACGCATGCAAGCAGACAGAAAGCAGTGAGTAAGATGTTGTTCATAGTGTCACTCCTAAAGTGGCTCCAGGCCGCTAGAAGAGTAACCATTTATCAATGGTGCCGTGATCTTAAGTTGTCACTCGCATGTACCGTCAAGAGCTCCATATCGCTGGTGCACACGGCTCATTCGAAGCAGTTCTCGACAAAGTTTACGAGATAGTTAGTTTCGTTTCAGTTCACGACAAAGTTCACGATGCAGGCGGAGATTCTACTATTCCGTGAACTTCGTCGTGAACTATCCCGCTTAACTATTTCGTGAACTTTGTCGTCAACTAAAGCGATCTTGGACTGTTCTGCTTCCTGCCAAGTGACAACCTATTTCAGGACGCGATCCTGTTCACTGGTAACCGATCACCGCCCCCCAATCTCTCCCTCATAGAAGATCTCATCCCAGCTCTCAATCCCAATCACATCGAGCGCGAACCGGCAGGCCTCCTCCTCACGCGGGGTGTCGATGGCGGAATAGACGTCGAACGACGGCTTCTTCCTGCCCATGCCATTGACGGTGCCGGGCTTATGCTGGACCAGCCCCAGATTCAGCCCCCCCTCCCGGGCGTGGTCCACCCAACGGTGCAGGATGTGGACATCAATGCCGTCGAGTCCGTTGACCTTCTTCATGCCGTAGGCCATGGCGGCAGCCTGTATCTGCAGCTGTTTCTCCGAGTGATCGGGATTGGAGAAGCCCTGCTCGGTGAGGTGTATGCGGCGGCGCTTGCCCTTGTACAGGAACTTCGGCTGTCCCATGGCTGCCACCAGCACCTCCAGGTTCTTGTAGGAGATGATATCGGCATCCATACGCCACTGCACCGGATCGTTCCACACCTGCGGGTTGCGCAGGTTGTAAGGGTAGGGGTGATAGGCCAAGCCCCAGTCAAAATCACCCTCAACACGGGAGTGATCAGCCAGGATGTCCAACAACTCGCGCGGGGCATACATCGCATCGGCCGGACCGTGGGAGTTACGCTTGTTCCAGAAATGGGTGAGCGAGATCTTTACCCACGACTTTGGGTTATACTTCCTCGTGGTGCTGTGGACGATCCGCATGGATTTAACGTAGTCATCCATCATGGCTTCGGGTGATTTCTTGCCGCAGTTGGTCCACACCCAGGCCGCATCCACCTCGTTGTGGATGATCCAGTAGTGGATATACCCGTGCTCCTCGGTGGAGAAGTAACTGGCGAGGAAGTCGATCAGCATGGCGTAGTGAAAGACACCTTCCGGACTGGTCACGTTGGCCATGCTGTAGATCCCGCGGGGATCGTAATCCGGGTGGTGCATCACCGACTTGAACCCTTCGGGAGCGTGCTTGCCGATCAGCAGTATGGCCCCCATCAGATAGTTGCGCTTCGCTGCATAGGCCAGGACCTTGGACTGCTTGTCCACGACGTTCTTGTTGATCCGGAACGTCCTGCCCATATAGGTGTGTTCGATCGTGGGCGACCCTTCCGGGACGTTCAGCAGACCACACAGCTCGATATTGACCGCGGCGTGCTTCACCCCCAGCTCATCCAGCTGCTTCATGTCAGCGGGCCGCCAGTTAATCTGCAACCCCTTCTTGGTCTTCGGCTCCGGCACCGGAATGCGCTTCAGAGCGCTCTTCGCATCATCGGTGCAATAGACGGCATGGGATGCCAGCTGGGCCGCCTCTCCATTGGCCCGGACCAGGCACCAACGCGAGAGCATGCGATCATACGGCAGCGTCCCCTCGACAACACGCGGAACGCGGAGCCTGCCACGTCCGGATTTGACGGGTTGGGTCCACACGAGTTCCTCCAATGACGCAAGCTGCTTCACCTGCTGCCAGGGACGCACCTCTGCCAGCAGGAGATCCTCTGCGGCCTCGTATGCGATCGTAACCGTGGACGTGTCCGCTGACACCACCTCGATGCGACTGGGATAGCTTGCGGCGAAGTAGGACCGGGTATTCCCGGCAAAGGCCTTCCGCCTGGCCTCTGCCCGCCGCTTCTCCGCAACCGTAGCAGACAACTCCCTAGTCTCCCGCTCAGTCAGGCTGCGCAGGCGGAGATTTCGGATCCGCAAGGTGATGCCGGCCGATCGTCCGAAATCCAGCCGGAAGAGCCCCTTCCCGTCTCCCCAGCGTGGTGACTGAGCCAGATTGGCGGTGAATGGCATCCATCCTTCGCTGGAATCGATAGTAAGTTCTCTGACCGACCCCTCTTCGGCAATCGGTGGACCAAAGAACACCTGCACGTCATCCACCTTCTTGAGCGCGAACGTCTCGAAGGAGAGAACGCCGAGCGTCGTGGCGTCATAAGCCGATGCGAGCGGCTTCGTGAACACATACGGGTCTTCGCCGGTTGTCGTGATCTCGTACTCGCCCTGACCCAGATCCACAATCTTCAGGTGGTTGGCATCCCGCTCAACAAGCGTCAGCGGAATATCCTGGGCATTCATGGTGAGTGGTCCAATCAGTGATAGAAAAACTGACAAGACCAGTCCGACTCTGTTTTTCATATCGCTCCCCACGTCTGAACTGTAGGGCAGAGAGTATCACGGGAAACGGCCAAGAGACGACAGGAGATATGCGCCGTCTTCTTTACTTCTGGGACAGAAGTTCGGCATGATACCAGGCAATACCAACAGCACGCGGCAGCGAGTGAATAAAACCGACTGCCTCAGTCGGTTATTGGCAGTTGTCGGGCGAATGGTCACTCGCTACTCTTGATCATTTGAGGCGATTGCCTGTTTATGGTGATACGAGGAACAGGAATGAGAAGAGGACTGCTCACAACTACTGCGCTGCTTTGCGCGACGCTGAGTTCGTTTGCCGCGACCGCCAGGCCGAACTTCGTGTTCGTGATGATTGACGACATGGCGCCGGATGCGCTGTACAACAATCGCTTCCCGTTCCTGAAGACGCCTAACCTCGACCGTCTGGCCCGGGAGGGCGCGGTGTTTGATAACATGATGGTGACCACCTCGCTCTGCTCGCCGAGCCGGGCGTCGATCCTGACCGGGACCTACGCGCACATGCATGGCGTGCGCTACAATGAGACCCAGGATCCTGATCCCAAGCTGGTGCAGTACCCGCAGGCCCTACAGAAAGTGGGCTACAAGACGGCCCAGATCGGAAAGTGGCATATGGACCACCATGCCCGGCCGCGGCCGGGGTTCGACTACTGGCTCA
Source organism: Verrucomicrobiota bacterium (assembly GCA_018648805.1). GTDB lineage: Bacteria > Verrucomicrobiota > Kiritimatiellia > UBA8416 > JABMPJ01 > JABMPJ01. Next base: position 1,172 of record JABGQM010000083.1, on the reverse strand, counting down.
GCTTCAAGGGGCAGGGGGTCTACAATGACCCGGAGCTCAACGAGAACGGCAAGGTCCTCAAGCAGAAGGGATACATCACCGATATCCTCACCGACAAGACGATCGAATTCCTGTCCAGGACGAAGGACGACCCGTTCTGCATCCAGCTCTGGCACAAGGCTTGTCATGGGCCGTTCACGCCGGCTGAACGGCACAAGGACGCAGCTCCCGACGGCAGGTTCAAGGAGCCGGCTAGCTGGTCGATCGACTTCAGCGACCGGCCGCTCTGGCAGCGTCGAATCAAGGCCCACGGGGTGCACTACAAGAAGTGGGTGGCCAGCGAAGGGAAGCCGGTGCCGGACTATATTCGTCCTGGCAAGTGGAAGGAGACAAACACGACACGGCTGAACATGCTGCGCTGCCTGCTTGCCGTGGATGAGGGGCTGGGCCGGGTCATGCAGACGTTGGAGGAGCAGGGGCGGCTCGAGAACACGGTTATCATCTTCATGGCCGACAACGGCTACTTCTTTGGCGAGCACCGCAGGGGTGACAAGCGTTTGGCCTACGAAGAATCGATCCGCGTCCCCTTCGCCATCCGCTATCCCGCCATGCTCAAGGGCGGTTCACGGATCAAGGGGATGGTGGCCAACATCGACTTGGCTCCGACCATTCTTGAGCTCGCCGGGGCTGAGATTCCGAAAACCATGCAAGGCGAGTCCTTTGTGCCCGTGATGCAGGGCAAGGCCGAGGGGCGCACCGCCCCCTTCTTCTATGAGTACTTCCAGGAGAAGTATGCCCCGGGCATTCCCACGTTGCTCGCCATACGCACGCCGGAGTGGAAATACATTGCATACCCCCACGAGTCGGCCGAAGAGGGGAACTGTGATGAGCTCTATCACCTGAAAGAGGACCCGAAAGAGCTGAAGAACCTGATTCACTGGCCCGAGGCTGAGGCGCAGCTGAAGACCATGCAGCGGCTGCTTGAAGACGCCAAGAAACAATACGTCTATACGGAGCCGCCTTACAAATACAAGCCGCCGACGAAGGGTATCCCCCGCGTGGTAGGCGAAACCCGGAGCCGTTGACTTGGGTGTCCAGGGGTCAGCCCTGGTGTCCAGGGGTCAGCCCTTAAAATAATAAATAAGGGTTACTGGGTCGGGTGCCGAGTGGTAGGTTCGGTTCATGGCAAGGCC
>JABGQM010000082.1 GCA_018648805.1 Verrucomicrobiota bacterium | reverse complement strand
CATCCCGCCTTTTTGCGCTTCGATCTGCAGGGCTGTATACGTGGCGTTGAACGCGCGAAGCTGTTTCCAGCCGGCCCGCCAGGCCTGGCGCAGGGATACACCCAACACAGCCAGTAGCATGGCGGCACGCACAGGCGCCGCCAGGTCAGCCCCATATTTGCCCAGCATCCAGTCCACGAGTGCTGCGACAAGAAACAGGACGATTCCCCAGCGCAGGAAAACCAACGCACCTCCGCCAAGGCGCAACATCTGGTCGCGCTGCCATACCGCCTTCACACGGCTATAAAGATTTCCGTCGCTCATATTCATGTCACCATTTCAAATTCAATCTCGGTACTATCAAGAATGCCGCCCCGGTTGTAAGGCTAATCAGCGTTTCATCAACTGCTTGTAGCGAAGTGGTTGTTCTCCCCAAGGCTCTAGGCGTTAGGCGCTAGGCGTTAGCGACTGGCACTTCTCCGTCACAGCCATAGTCCACTCCCTACTAGTGCCTAGTCCCTAGCGCCTAATCCTTAATCCCTGCGTCCCTCTATCCATTCGATCTTGCAGGCGACGCCCTCCCCCTTCTTTTTTGCCGCAGGAATATCGAGGGTGGCATAGTGCGACTCTTCAATGGTCTCTATGCCGGTGAACACGGCAGCGGTGGCGGCGTCGGCAGCCTTCGCGTTTTTGACACCCTTGGGCAGCAGGATCTTCACATGATACAGGTCAGGATTGCCGCCGAGCTGCAGGGCAATGCTATTTCCCTCGCGGCGGTAGTCCATGGCAACCCAGGCGTCGCTGGGGCCATACTTCAGGCAGACATAGGCCTGATTCATCCCCGCTGCGGTAAATCGCGGCGCGACGGTAACCGTTTGAAACAACGTGGCCTCATCACGAATGCCCGCGAGGCCTTCCACCATCGCCGAGATAACAGCGGCTGCGGGCCAGCCTCGTGGACCGCCCTCCTGGTTTTTTCCGGAATTGTCATACAGGAAGCTAAGAAAGCCATCCCGCGCGACCAACTTGTCCACCCGGTCCAGGATATCGGCGGCATACGCCTCCCGTCCGTGGTGAAAAGCCGCCTTGGACAGTTCACCGGCAACAAGCCCGCAGATACCTCCGTTGATGTATTCCCCGGCTTTGAAGCGCCCGAATTTGGGATAGGGTGGATCGACGGAAAACCATTCCGCAAAATGAGTCTCGCGCTTGGCGGCGCGCCGCCGCTGATACTCGTCAATGATTTTCACTGCCATCGCATGGGTCGGCAGGCCGCGATTGATGTCATAGGTGTTTGAAAGCGACAGAATGTCTTCTTCTTTCACACCGGTGTCCACCGGTTGCAGGAGTATCTGATGGGTGTAGTAGTTTCCGTTAAAACACAATTTATTGATGCGTTCGCGAAGGGCTTCGCCGCGCTTCCGCCAGAATGCCGCGCGCTCGGTGTTGCCCGCCGCGGTCAACATCTCCGACAACTGCAGGCAGGCGCGGTACAGGCCGCTGTTGTCGCCGTGCATGATGCCCATGGGGAAATGGGGCCTGATTTTGCGATTATCATTCTGAACGCCGTAGGTGAAGTCCCACGTGTCAATACTGAAGGTGCGCATCAGTGCGCCATGTTCGGCGTTCCACCGCGTCGGATCAGTAAAATTATACTCCAAGCCGCGTTCCAGGGAGGGCAGGCGTCGTTTCATGGCCTCGAAATCACCCGTGGCCTGCCAGATGCGATGGGCGGCCTCCACCATGAGATATTCAATATCGGCCTCCATCTCCAGGCGAATCCAACAGAGGTCCTTATCGTCTTCCCTCAGAAAATGCTTCTTATCTACGCACCACTGATGCCAGTAGCCGGCATTGCCGAGAATCTCGTAATAGAAGCCATCGGCATGTTGAAGCGTAATTATTTCATCCACAAAAGAGGTGATGTCCTTCTTCAAATACTGGTACGCTTTCATCTCATGGATATGGTCGCGCAGCCACGTCGGGTTTGGGTCGATGATTCTGCCTTCACGTTCATAGGGGCGGCCATCAGGGCGAATTTTCTGGCTATCACCGAGTACTCGTTTGCACAGGATTTTAAACAGGGAGTTAAACCGGTCTGCCTGCCAAACTGTTTCAACGACTCTTGTGCCCTCTCCCCCATCCTCTGTGGAAAAGCGTAGAACCTGCTGATTCTCTTGTGGAAGCTTATGTGCACTGTTCATAACAGTATCCTTTAACTGATAAGCGATAACGCATGACGACTGACCGGGTAACGTCCTCACGAGACGGAAGCCCAAGCCGCTGAGCCGGGAGTTATTGGTCCCGCAGCCGTTGCGAGTCGCCGACCGGCAGTGGGCGGCCGTGCTGCCCCAGCTGCCGCCGCGGAAGACGCGGTGACCGTAGGACGCCCCGGCCGGCGCGCCCGTCGGATCCACCGCGTCATCGGCACTGTAGCTCCCGTTCCAATCCGAGCACCATTCCCAGACGTTTCCGTGCATATCAAAAAGGCCCCACGCGTTGGCCTTCTTCATGCCAACCGGCTGCGTACGCACGCTGTTCTCTCTGTACCAGGCGTATTCACCCAGGTCCGTTTCTGAGTTCCCGAAGCCGTACCTGGCTTCCGACCCGGCCCGACAGGCGTATTCCCACTCCGCTTCCGTGGGCAAGCGGTACTCAGCGCCTTCCGGCAGCTTGCCCTGGGCTCTCTCTTTCTGTGTCAGCCGCTTGCAGAACTCGACGCAGTCTTTTAACACCACATTCTCAACGGGCCGATCGGATCCCTTGAATCTGCTTGGATTCTCGGGCATCACCGACTCCCATTGCCCCTGGGTGACCTCGGTCACCCCCATGTAGAAACCCTTGCTCAACGTCACGCGGTGCGCCGGGCGTTCGGTGCCTGGCCCCGTTGTCGAACCCATCATGAATGACCCGGGGGCGATCCGCGCCATCCTGACTCCGATCATGTTTGCAATCTCGTTCTGCCCCGCGCCTCCAGAACGGGCGGACAGACCGGACGTTCCACCCACCCTCTTCACCGGCTTCAGGGTGAAATGCTTGATGCTCACACCCGTATTCGGGGAGTAATGGGTATATCCGATTCGGTTTCGTCCCTCTTTCAAGTCGAGTTCAACGGGTTCGGTATCCATCCAGTCGGCTTTAGTGTAGGGAATGTCGAAATCCAGGAGCGTTCTCCTGTTGACGCGAAGCAGGGCTTGTCGGTCCACGGTCACGGTACAGACATGGGCCGTGAGTTCGTATTTTCCGGCTTTGGGGAGATATATACTGTAACTGAACAATTCCGGGCGCGGGCCTTTCAATCTGTAGTGCGCTTGCATGCCGCCATCTACGCTTTCCATGAACCTTATCTTCTCACCGCTTTTCGGTGATTTGCATGCCCCTACGGGAATGGTGATGGTGCCATCCTCGGCCACGGTGATCTTCCGGAACTTTTCAGGGACCTCTATCTGCTCGATCTCTTCCTTCTCGGTACTCACATCGGATTCCGCGAGTTCTTCACCCGTGGCACCGATGTCTTTTATTTTCTCATCTTCGACGATGGCCTGTTTTCTGTAGAGACCCAGCAATGGCCAGAAACCACCGCTTGATCCGTAGTTACTCGGGGCCGCTTCGCCCAGTGCTTTCCCTAACCACTCACACATCAGCGCCTGTTTGAACCCCTCGGGATCTTCTTGCGCCTGTGAGAGCAACAGGAACTCCATGGGCTTCATTCCATTGATGTGCGAGCAGAAATAGAAGTGTGGTCCCAGGACCGTCGTCCATCCCTCCGGAGTCCAGTGCGCCATGGCCCCATGACCCGGGGAGGGCGCACGGAGAGTCGGTATGCCAAAAGCGTAACACGATATCTGCCCGGTAAAAGCACGCGGGCCGCAGACACCGCCTTCGAGAAAGAAATCCTGAATTCTCGACAGGTTCAAATCGGGGCGTGCCGGCATAATGCGCGAGCGGTAGGGGATATCGCTTCTCACGATACGGCAGTAGCGCCATCGGTAAGGCAAGCGCAGATGATCGGGACGGTAGTTGCGCATCACCTTTCTGATCCACTCGATATCTTCAAGCCCGTAGGAGTCTGGAAATACAAAGCGATAGTTCCATCCGGTACCGCCCAGGTTGGAAAACGCCGGATCCAGTATGCCGTCGTCGTATGCCTTCAGGTAATTCAGGTAGTACTTGACCAGGGACTCTTCCGTCGGACCAGGATAGATATAGTTTTTACCGCAATACCGGAGCGATACAGCCAGGGCCCAGGTTTGAAAGAAGCCTTCGTGAGAGCGCTTGCTGGCTTTCTGGATGGCCCTGTAGCTTCGCATGGCTTGACCGTAATCGCCGGCTCCACCCAGGATCATGACCTGCGCAACCAGTTCGTCGTCGTTCACGAGGTCATCGATCAGCGCTCTTTCCGCTTCGCCCTGTTGCGCAAACCCGGCCAGATGCTTCGGATCGGCATGCGATAAGAATGCGAACTTCGCCATTTTCGTATAGCGCTTGTCATCGGCCAGGAAAACGTCAACATCTTTGAGAACAGCCCTCGCCGCCAGAAGTACCTCCTTCTGTTTTTCGACAAAGGCAGGGTTGCCCGGGTCGCATTTCAGGGTGACTTCCCGCGTGGTCTTGGTCCGACGGTCCCTGACGTTCTTGGTAATAGACGGGACATTGCGAAGCGCTTCCAACTGCTTCGTGAATTCGGCCTCAACGTTCTCATCTGCCCCGGGCACCAGCGATACAATCTCTTGCTTCAGATCCTCCAGCATTTTCGTATAGTCTGCTGCGATCTTTTCGCCCTGCGGCGTGAGCACCGGCGCCTTCCTGCCGCGCGCCGGGGACACGGAAGTCATAACCATCAGCGCCACGAAGGCCACACACCATGTCACAATCGATCTCTGCCTGTTCATCGGCTCATCTCCATTTCGATCTGCTATTCTCTTTTCAATATCCTGCATCGCGCCGAAGGCGCCTCTCCCGGAATCCCGTATCACTTCTTCTTGCCCGGCAGGGCGAGCCGTATCCGTTCCAACTGCGTCGTCACCGTCCTTCACCTCGAACGAGCTATCCTGTTGATCCTGCCAGAGAATCCGTCGCTTCGTGCTGCCGACCGATCACTTCTTCCTGACCTCGGCAAGTGGAATCATTCTTCGTTCGGTCTTGGATTCTTCGATCTGCTTGACGATCGGGTCAGCTTCTTTGCCGAGAACTTCTTTGATCCGGGGAATAAGGTACTTGGCCTCGGCACCGAAGGTTCTGAGCAACCTGGTGCGGGCACGTTTACGCGGCCCGACACGTCCGGTGGATGAGTTCACGGTGTTGATGGTGTAGTCCATACTCTCCTTAACGCCCAAACGGTAGAGCGTTTCAAGCGCTTCCTGCCGGCCGGCGCCAGTATAGGACGTGTAGGTCTTGTCTTTGTCTTCGATCACATAGATCATCTTGTCGACAATCCGGGGCAAATCTTCCATGGGCATATTCTTGATCAGGTTCATACCTGCCGCGCGTCCATCTTTGTGCTTATGATCCAATAACCTGGCCACCCCCCTGTAGAACATCTCCTTATCCAGGTCTGTCGCATAGGGGTCGGGCGCGTAGAGTGTCCTCAACGCTCCACCCAGACTCAGGTCAAGCTCGCGGTAGGGCTGATCGTACGGCTTATCCTTGACAAGCATCTTCAGAAGCTCGGGGGTATAGGGCTTTGCCCTCTCCATATTCCCCAGGGCCCCGACCGCGAGCCGTCGTACCCAGAGATCGTCCTTCTCGTTCATGGCAATGGCCAGGAGTTCATCCTCCGCGCCCTCGATCTTCAGATTCCCGATGGCGTGTATCGCGCCTACCCTCTCGTCGGTCGTACCGTCTGCAAGGAGCTCCATGACCTCGTCTGTCACATCAGCATCTCGCATGGCCAATCCCTGCGCGGCGCGCAACCGTACGGGCGGCAACGAACTGCCAAGCGATGCCAGCAGCGCCTTCTCGCTCGACGTGTCAACCTTGCCCGACTCAATGATCTTTTCGGCCTCTTCTGCTGATACCCAGAGCGACTTATCCATGCCTTTACCGGTGATGTGGATAGCACGGCGCGAAGCGCAGAGATTGATAAGGTGGCTCCCCGTATCAGAGACCTTCCCGGGCTTGACCCCGCTACCCCATCCGAGAATACCGACATGGCGCCCGTCCCAGCACCGGGTCACCGTTCGCAGCCAGTGGATCTTGCGGTTGTACGCCGCGGCCATCTCCGGCCCGAGGATGTTGGCCCCCAGTCCGGACCAGAGGATGTTCCACCAGGGCCCACTATGGCCCGTGAGAATCTCATCGGTCGCGGCGGCCGACATCGCTGCATAGAAGCGGGCGCCCTTCTTGTTGCCGAGTAGAGCAAAGGCCAGTGCCAATGAGCCACTTGTACCGTTGTTGGTAAACTGGTGTTCCATGGGTTGATGGTTCCCGTATGGCAATGCGCCCTGCCCGATCCACTTGTTATAGTGGTCATGGGTCCGCTTGATCGCAGCGCGCACCATCGGATCCTTCACCCCGCATTTCTCAGCAAGGATCAGGCCAAGGAAACAGGTGAGCGATGGCTGGTTCATAACGCCATAGCCAGGGGAACGCCCCCCCGGCTCCTTGTGACACATCTGGTGTCCCCAGAGACCCGCCTGGTCCTGCCCGGAAGCCAGACCGCGCGCATATTTGGTGATGGCCGGCAATACGGACTTGTCACCGGTCAACAGGTAGTACTCGGTCAATACCAACGTCGTATAGCCCCATTTCCAGGCAACGTAGCCACCGGACTTCCCCACCAGCTCGTTAAGATCCTTGGGGGCTGCGGCACCGGGAAGACGCCCCCGCACAGCCTTGATGTACTTCTCCTCGCCGGTAGCCAGCAATCCCAGGAGATTAGCGTGCAAGGAGCCCCCTCCGCTCCTGAGCAGGCGATCTGCCGCCTGCGTGATCAGCGCATCTGTCTTGGCACAGTTGACCGGCGCTGTCGGTGCGTAATGGCCCAACACCTTGAGCTGGAGCGACACGGTGAGGCGCTCAGCGACTTTGTCGTGAGCTTTGTCGCTATCGCTCACTGCTGCAGTGCCCGGGGTTGCAGGTGGCCGTTTGATTGTCAGTTCCAGCTTTCCCCCGCCCCCTCCGCTCTCGGCCTTGTCGATGGCCTTGGTGAACTGATCATAGGCATCGATTGTTATCGGCTGGCCGTCGACCGCCACAATGATATCACCCTTCTGGAGTTTGCCGGCCGACGGTGATCCCCCCTCAACCACGTCAACGACCAGGTGATCGGAATAGCGTTTGGCAAAGAAACCGGTGGGGCCGTAGTGACACAGGTTACCCGGATCCGGCGGCATCAGGAGATCGCAAGTTACCGTATTGCCTTTGCCACCACGCAGGCTCGGTCGTCCCACCGTCACATAAAAATGCCAGTCCCAGTCACGACCGATACGATACATCCGTACACCGACCAGATTGCGGATGCCACCCCAGCCACCCATACCCCGGTGCTGCATCCCGCGCACCCGATCGCCCTTGAGGATCTTACCGTCGGCCGGCGACCCGGCGATCACATGGGTCACAAGGATGTGGTCATCCTCAACGGTCCCGCAGATGCCGCTCCGGCCCATGCGGATGACCTCGCCGGGGGCTATCTCGCCCTTACTACCGCCAACCAGATCCCTGTATCCGGCTACTTCCTCGGCAGAGGGTGCGCCCCCCGCCGTTATGCAGATTGAGCCTGCCAGAAGACATGAAAGCGCAAGTATAGTTAGAGCATATCGTCGCATGGCGTAGTTCCTCCCCTCCTTGACTAATCTGTAGGCATCACAGTGCCGCTTCGTAGCGAGCACTTCGAAAAATCACTTCACCTCGCCCGATAGGGCGAGCCGTATCCGTTTCAGCAAGTCGTCGTACACGCCTACCGGGACACCACCGCGTGCGTAGCTAGGCGGTTTTTCGCCGAACCCGAATCCGCCATCCGGATTGTTCGCCAGCCAGGCAAGAAGATCCTCGCCAATCGTTCGCTCCTTCGCGGCATCCTCGTCTCGCCCCAGCTTTTTCAGGACCGTCGATTTCGCGAGATGCATTTCGACGTCCCCCATACTCATCTGTCTCTTAAGCCGACTGGCAGCCGCGCGCGCGGACATTGCCGCGTCGATGTCGGTTAGCGCGGCCTTCCAATCCTTGAGTCCCATATGCGCCAGTGCACGCGCCTGGAAACGGTCAGCGGTCCACCAATCCCCGCCCTTCTTTGGCGGCAGACGTTCGGTCAGAAGCAACACCGCTTGCTTGAAATCTCCCTGCTCCAGGGGCTGGAACGTACGATCTGTTCTCACCTTCTCGATGTTGATTCCTATAGACGCGGAAACGGCATGTTCCATAGGGGTCCGCGCCACCGTATAGCTGAGGCCCGAGATCCACCACGCAATGGTGCCGTCGCCGTGGAGCAGAAACGGGTTGGGCATCCGGTCGGCCGACAGAATCCCCAGTCGCCGCACCAGCGGGTTCTCCAGGCCACCAGGCACCATGGCCGCCCGAAACGACCCGCCGCACTCCTTGATAATTGATTCTACGGTGTTTGTGTCCTCTGAAAGAAATGCCACGATGACCGGCACGCCCTCTCTCGAAAATTGACCGGCGAAATCTTTCACTCGCTTCACGCAAACGTCGCGGTCTGACGCTTCCGTAGGAGGCTCGACGAAAATGAGGCCCGTCATCTTCTTTTTCGTGAGATCGGGGACCTTGAGCTCTCCGCCTTCCAGGTCCTTGAGTGTCGCCACCAGCACACGGCTATCCGTCTCAGTCGCAGGCAACCCGGAGACAAGGTACCTGCACCGGTATTTCTGAACGTTGCCATACCCCCAGCGCCCCGGATTGCCCCAAAACAGCCGATGGTTATGGTGGCGGTCACGGATCAACGAGAGCACCGGCCATAGCCCGGGATCATCCTCATCGCTGAGATCCAGGAGTCGTTGCCGATAGTCCTGATACAGGCCTTCCGCGTTGGCTTGGATTGCGAGTACTGCAGCGGCCGCGAGCGCCCTTGCCGAGGCCTGCCCCGCACCCGCGGCATCAACGAAATCCCTCAGCAACACCTCCGGAAGGGCGCCGTCGCGCCACAATGCATCCTTCACCAGGCAGAAGCGCGCGACAATGTCGGCGCCCGCAGGGAGATCTGCCCGCTCCATTTCCAGTACACCCTTTGCCTCCTTGACGGCCGCTTCCAGATACTTAGGTTCGCGGGTCAGGTTCCACATGCCGATCAGCGCAATGATTCTCCGGTTGCGCACCCGCCAGAGATCCGGAGCCTTGGGATGCTTCCTGAGGGCGCCGACGCAAAGCGCCTCGGCCTTGCGGTAGTTGGCAAGTTCCTCCCCACGCGTAAGCCGGTAGCGGAATGGAGGTGCAACGAAACACTTCTGAATCGCCTGCAGTTCAGATGTCAGTTGCGATGCCTCCTCGCCACTCGCCACTTGCCCCTCGCCACGATCGGCGAGGAAGTCGCCGATAAACAGCGACCGAAGCTGCGCTACGTATCTTGCATCGTCGAGCCAGTTCTCAAGTCCCGCACCCGAATTCCCCGACCATGACTCATATTGCCCCGCACTCAACTCGGCATGGCCCTGTGCATTGACAAGGATTGCTAGCGGATCCCTGCGGGCGTACGCCTTATACGCTGAATGGCGCCTGCCGCCCGGCAGGTGTAACGCCGTGCCCTTTACGCCCGACTGGCTCAGGATGCTTTTGCCGGCATCCGGCATTTCGTCGAGATTGAAACTATACAGTTCGAACCGGCCCGAAAACTGTTCCTGCTGTTCCCTCATACCCGCAAGAAATGTCTCGTGCCCTACGGATCCTTTGGATTTCGTCGACCAGAATATCACCAGGTACTGGTGCCCCAGCCGATCTGACGGAAATCTCACAAGCGCTTTGTCGGCGCTTTCGTATGTCCCGCTGAAGACCGTGTCAATATTCGCCAGCGGCCTCGAGGCTATCATTTCGTGATCCCCGACAAAGCGACCTTCGGCCAGCCTTTTCTCAATCGCCATTTCAAGGTCATAAGCCCGAAGTTTTGTAGCGATCATCAGCGTCATCCTCAGGCAGCGTCGCTCAGCGGACGTATCCCGGTACTTCTCGATGATCTTTTCGAGAGCCTGCACCCTCTCGCTTACGGTGGCGTTCGCCGTCGCGAGCTCTCGCTCCGAGAGCAACAGGTCGGCTTCGAGACGAAACTCCGCGTATTCGTCAGGCGCTTCCCGAAGCTTGCCGACCGTCTCGAAAAGGGCGTTCCGATTCCTTTCCGTCGCATCCAGCCTCAGCAGTCTCTTCTGACACTGAAACAGGACGGCGAGCACGGCGTATCGGTTGGGCGCTTCGGGAGACGCCTCAAGCAATGCCGACGCCTGGCGCGCAACGCTCTTGCAGGCCATCCGGACTTCGACTGTCGACTGCCCGTGCGGGCCCTGCTCCAGTTCCTGCTCAAGCGCGGTGAGCTCGGAGGCAGGAATGGGCGAGGCGGCGGGATCCTGGGCCGTAGCGCACAGCGGTGCGAGCAGAATCAACAGGCGCGCGACACGCAGACAACAGCGAAGTCTCCAGGGCCTCTCGACTGCGATCGATTGCTGCCGGCAGCTGTCGATTGCTGCCGATTCTTCCCCTGACACCTGACACCTGACACCTGACACCTGCCCCTCCTTATCTCTGATAAATCGGAATATACCGATGCGGGATGGCCAGAATAATGATCGCCATTGGCGTCTCGTAGCTGGCGCCCCAGGCGCCATCAGCGCCCTGCTTCTTGATCAGAGCGTCGCGAATCTTTGGATACCAGTTGGCATAGTAATCATCACCCGCCTGCACCATCGCCTGGGCCGCGTAGTAGTGACCGTAATAATAGTGACCGAAGTTGCCGTCGATAATGCCCGGCGCCCGCTCTGTGAGGAATCGTAGCGACGACAGCACCATTTCGGATCCCCGCGCACCGGCAAGCTGTGCTGCGTATGCCCCGCCGCCCGTGCACGCAATCGAGTCATTATTCTTGGTTCCGGTGGGGATGTAATTGAATCCCCCGGTCTTTTGGCTGGTCGCCGATTCGAAATACTTGACCACCTTGGCGATCGTCTCGTTCGGCACCACGATTCCGGCCTGCCGCGCTGAGGCCAGCGCAATGAACACCATCACCGTGACCGAGGTGTCCTGGCCGCCGGTAGCGCTGGGCTGATAGCGCCAGCCGCCGCCGTTATTCTGCGAACGCAGAATCACTTCGACCGCGGCCTCGACAGCCTTCTGGATCTGGTCATCTTCCTCCTTATCCCGGGTCATTCCCCAGAGTTCCGTCAGGCCCAGTGTGGCCAGTCCATGCTCATACATCGATGCGCCAAGGTAACCGTCCGGGGCTTCCTCCGCCTTCTTCAGCAACCAATCCTTGGCCCTATTCAGCGCCTCACCATTCGGCCCGGACCCCGGGAACTCAGCTCTTGACATGAACGCCATCAATGCGAGAGGAGTGAGCGCCATGGCGCGTTGACCATTGTCGTCTATCGCCCATGAGCCATCAGCCCTCTGCGTTTGAAGCAGATGCTTCAGACCCTTGTTGATCGCCGCCGAGGCCTTTGCTGTCAGCTCCGGCGACTCGTTCTTCTGAGCGAACGCCGGCATGACAAGAAGGGAGAAGGCGGTGAGGGCAGCGACAAGCAATCTCAGAGAAGCTGGATTGAACGCCCAACAACCAACATCCAACATCCAACGCCCAACGAAGAGGACTCCCAACTTGGAAGTTGGTTGTTGGGCGTTGGGCGTTGGGCGTTGAGATTCTCGCTTATTCATTTTGCCAGCCTCTCGTAGTAATCCTTCAGAATCGTCCGGTATTCCAGCGGCAGCTCGCGGGCAAAGTTCTCGTTGAGTGCGGCGCGATCGCGCTTTCCGAGCACATCCCATTTGAGTTTGCCATCCGGAGGCAGTTTTCCGGTGATCACGCCCGGCATGAAGAGGATCATCAGGTCCTCCTGCTCGCTGAAATTATCGCTGGGAGTCTCGTCGGGCTCGAGCGGCGGCGGATCATACGCAAACTTCAGTGCGTACTCGACAATGAAGTGTCGCAGACTCTCGGCCGCCTGGTTCTGACTTGCGAGTATCTTCGTGCGGTCCCCGCCCTTCGCGCTGGCCGCTGCCTTCGAGAGATGATCTTTCGCGGCCACGAGCTTCAGGTGTAGATCCGCAGGCGGGATAGGCTTCGGCGCCACCTCGCCCGGCTTAACCTTCACCACGACCACAGGACTCTTATGCGTCTTTGCCCGCTCTATGAAAGGGTCGCAGGCTTTTTCGAACTCGCGCAGCTTCGCTTCATAGCCGGGGATCTGGGTCGCGTCTGCGGCGTAGCTCTCGCGATACACGCGCTTCTGCTGCGCTGCCATCCCCGCCACCTCCCGCGCAAGCACCACTTCTTTCGGGGGGACGTAATCCGGGAACGGCGGATCGCTGAGAAGAAGGCCCAGATGCTTCATCAGCGTCAACAACGTGCCCGTGTCAGCCCTGAGTGCCTCTTCCGCCTGCTCCATCGCCTGCGCGGCCGCCCCCGGCTTGCCGGTCACCGTGACGGCGTCTCTGGTGCCCGGGTCGTCGCGCTTCAGCCGGTCTTCCGCTTCAGCCATGTGCGCCGCGGAGCTGATAAAGACCCCCAAGCCCGTGATCTCGTTGATCAACTTACTGTGAGCTTCCATCCTCGCTTTCAGCGCGCCCTGCTCCTTGCCAAGAACGGCGGGCTCTGCTGCTTTGGCGGATGCCTGCTCACGGAGCCGGCGCTGGGCCTCGCGGACCAGGATGCCTTCCTGCATCGTTTCGTTAAGGGCTTGAACCACTTCCTGGTTAAACTGGTACATCGGCACGACCGCATCGACCTTGCCCCGCAACGCCTCCAGCGACTCCACAATAAATTCCTGGGCGTCGAGCGCCTCGGCCTGATCCTTTTCCGAGAGGGCGATTCCAGCTGAATCCATATCCTCCTTGGCGAACAGCATCACCGTTCCCGACTCGACCAGGTGCGCGAGAGGATCCAGGGCGGCCAGTATCGCGTCCACGGCGTGGACCAGGTTCTTCTGGGGAATCGCCAAAGCCGGCATGTCCTCCGGCTTGGCTTTACGCGTGACGGCGAGCATGTCGCGCTGCTCCTCTTCGATTTCGCGCACGTAGAGGCTCGGGGCCTCGGCAGTCCTCGTCATGGCCACCATGCCCGCATAGGCGCCGATATTCTTTCCGTGTTCGGCAAGCAGTTCCTGCGCGTCTTCCAGTGCGGCCATGGCCGCACGCTGGTGAGCGGCGGCTTTGCCGGGCGTGTTGTCCCGCAGCAACGGCATCGCCTTCTGCATGCGCTGCACGGCGTCCGCCATCCGCGCGGAGAGCGCAAGGGAGTGTTCCGAGGGCACCGCGGCGGCCCTGATCCTGTTGGCCAGTTCGCTCCTGACGTCCTCGACGGCGTCGGCCAGCGCCTCCTCCTGGTCCGCCAGGTAGGCGGATGCGGTGCGGCCGGCCGCCGCGTCCTCGGTTTTTTCGAGCAGACTCAGCTGCCGCTCGCCGAAGCGCTTCAGGATTTCGCCGAGTTCCTTTGCTGTGTAGTTGAGGCGCCCAATCCGCACTGCCTGCGTGATGGCAGCGACCCGCTGGCGGGCGATCCCCATGAGGCCGGCGAACGATGCTTCAGCATTCGCCTGCGCTCTGGAGGCGGCCTTGCGATCGCCCCGCTTAATGGTTGTCGCGGCCTCCGTCATCGCCTTTTCGGCCGCGCCCAACAGATCTGCAGTCGGTGGCGCCTTGCGGGGGGCAACATCGAAGAGACGCCAGCGCCCGACGGGCACATCGGGCATGAGCAGCAGCTGCAGCTTGCGCTGCAGCGCGTTCTGAGTTTTGCCGAGCTCGGTCGAACGTTTTCTGAATAGCGTATCGTCAAGCGCCTCGATTTCGAGTCTGAGCTTCTTCTGCGCTTCTTCCTGCGAGGCAAAGGTGGCCATGGCCTTAGCCACGGCTTCACGTTCGGAACCGACGCGCAGTCGGAACGAGCCTTTGAGCATCGAGGCGATCATTCCCACCTGAATCTTTGCTGCATCAGCAGGTTTGCCGTCACGAATCAGCGTGGCTGCGGTGGCGAGCTGGGTGGCGATGCCGCCATTGATCATCCGCTTCACGATGCGGCTCAGCGAAAACTCGATCAGTGCCTCTTCCGTGGTACTTTCCCGCTCTTTGGGGCTGGCTTCGAACAGGCGGGTCAGCCATCGGCCAAGTCGTTCCTGCTCTTTCGCCAGTAGCGCGGGATCGGCGCTGGCGGTCGTCGTCCGCAGCCGCAGCGTCGCCTGCGTCTCAGCAGCCGCATGCATCTCACGGGCCATCACGTCGGCCGCGTCCTCGAACCCGAGTTCCAGAACCAGCAGGCCCAGCTCGCGAGCGGCGCTGTTTACCGCGTACGCCGCATGGGCATGGGCCAGATCCGATTTGGCACCCGCTTCGCTTGCCAGTGAACGCAGCGCTGTAGCTGACTGGGCAAGGTTGTTGGTTGAGATGCGAAGAACGTCAGAGCACAGCTCGTTGAGTGACGCGATCAGGGCCTGATTCGTTACGCCGTTTGCGTAGAGGTCGTCGGTCAGCGCTTGAATCTGACCACCGAACTTGCGGACCCCCTCGCGCATCAGGTCCTGTCGCACGGCTTCCAACTGGCAGCTCTGCACAAAGATGGGATCAGCGGGATCCAACCTGAGGACGACCTCATGCACCTTGCGCTCTTCCTTGTAGAGGGTCCTGAGCCGTGAGAGCAGTCGTTTGCGCTGCTTCTCGATCTGGGCGAGGTAGTCCTCCCTCGACAGGAACTGGATACGCCGCGCTTCCGACCGCACGCGGTGCGCCCCGTCTTCGCCGGGATACGCATCGGCCAACTCAACGGCAAAGGTTACCGTCTGGCCGACCACAAGATTAGTGAGTACCGTCCGGTAATCCCAGAGAATCACCTGCTCAGTCCCGTCGATAGGCTTCACGGGCTTGAAGAGGACCTGCTCTTCTTCTGTCTTGTCGAGACGATAGGCAACAAGCGACTCGGCAATACCGTGATCATCACGACCGCGGAACGCCAGATCCAGCTTTCGGCCCAATGTAGCGTACACATTGCGTTTTGGAGATGTCAGCTCAACGCGTGGCGGGCGGTCCGGGGCGACCTGCAGATAGTGGTTCGGACTCGTGAACGCGAAGCCGTGTCCACTTTCTGTCCATGCAAAGGCATAGGCGCGTGACTCAGTGGCCAGTCGCTCACTGCTCACGCTAAGGCCATCCTCACTGATCTCGAGCGGTATGGGGTCCTCGCCGACAAGCATCATGGATGCGTCGCGCACCGCGCAGTCGAGTGAGAGTT
>JABGQM010000081.1 GCA_018648805.1 Verrucomicrobiota bacterium | reverse complement strand
CAATACGGCAGTAGCGCCATCTGTATTCCAGACGCGTGTGATCGGGCCGGTAGTTGCGCAGCACCTTTCTCATCCACTCGATATCTTCAAGCGTGTAGGAGTCTGGAAATACAAAGCGATAGTTCCAACCGGTACCACCAATTTCAGGAAAAACCGGATCCAGTATTTTGTCGTCGTATGCCTTCAGGTAGTTCAGGTAGTACTTGACCAGCGACTCGGCTGCGGGAACATCGGGATAGATATAGGTATCGCCCGTATACTGCAGGGACACTGCCAGGGCCCAAACCTGAAAGAACCCCTCGTGAGAACGTTCGGCGGCTTTCTGGATGGCCCTGTAGTTCCGCATGGCCTGACCGTAATAGCCTCCACTGGCTCCCCCCAGGGTCATGACCTGCACGACGAGCTTGTCGTCAGCGAGGAGGTCATCAATCAGTGCCTTTTCCGCTTCGCCCTTCTGCGCAAACCCGGCCAACGTTTTCGGGGTGGCATGCGTCAGTAGTGCGAATCTGGCCATGGTGGCCAGATCTTTCTCGCCGCCTAGAAACGCGTCGAGCTCCTTCATGACGCCTCTGGCCGCCATAAGGATCTCTTTCTGTTTCTCGACAAAGGCAGGGTTGCCCGGGCCGTATGTCACGGAGACTTCGTTGCCCATGACGGTCTTGGTAACAGGCGGGACACTGCGAAGTGCACCGAGCTGCTCAATGAAGTCGGTCTTAACCTTCTCATCCACCTTGGGTGCCAGGGATACAATCTCTTGCTTCAGCCCCTCCAGCATCTTCGTATAGTCGGCTGCGATCTTTTTGCCCTGCGCCGTGAGCGGCACCGGCCCTTTGCTGCCGCGCGCCGGGGCCACGGCAGTCATAACCATCAGCGCCGCGAAGGCCACACACGATATTGAAATCCATCTTTGCTTGTTCATTGTGTCATCTCCTTTTCTATATGGTTCCGTCAAAACCTCTTCGTCTATCTGCTATCTAACTGTCTTCTTTGAAACGGGTTGCCAGCATCTGAGCCTTTTCCCATTTCTTCCTTACCCGCCACGACCCCCGCAACCAGAGATTAGGGCAAAAGATTAAGGCGAAAGATTAAGGGCCGAAGAGCCGACACCTTAATCTTTCGCCTTAATCTTTCGCCTTAATCTCCCCTCCCCCCCCCCCCCCCCCGCGGGAGCCGTATCTGTTTCATCCTATCGTAGAACACCCCGACGGGAATACCTTGTTTCTCGATGCGCGTCGCGGCTAAGGCATGCGGACGTGTTTCGTCCGCGGCCAGCTGCCGCTCGGCTTCGGCCTCGTCGGCCCGATTGAGCTTCTCGAGAATGGTCGCCTTTGTGAGCCGCATCTCCACCACACCATGGCACTTGCACGTGTTGCTGCCAAAGTCCTTCAAGCGCTGCTCGATCGCCGCGTCGATCTCCTTCAGGGCCGTCGCCCAGTCCTGCAGGCCCATGGCGGCCAGAGCCCGCCCGTTCAGGCGGTCGGCCAGCCAGGGAGGCGCCCACGCTACCGGCGACTTCGCCCGGTCGAACAGAGCGAGGGCTTTCTTGAACTCGCCTTCTTCGATGGCCGCAAACGCGTCGTCCATCCCGCATTTTTCAATGTTCATCCTTATCGAGGGAAGTATCTGGCTCGGAACGCTGCCGCCATGGATCGCGAAGGTCAGCCCGGATACCGTCCACGCGATCGTGCCGTCCGGACGAAGCAGCACGACGTTGGGCACCCGGTCCGCCGACAATAGGCCGAGGCGCTGGACCAGCGGATTGCTCAGGCCACCCGGCATCACGGCCGCCTGAAACGTCCACGTGTTCTCCTTTATCAAGGCGCTGACGGTGTTGGTGTCTTCCGTAAGAAATACCACGGACAGGGTCACTTCCTTAGCCTTCGCCAGGCCGGCATGCCCACTGATGCGCTTCACGAAAAGGCCCTTCTCGTCCGGGTCGGCGGGCGGTTCGGCAAATACGATCACGGAGTATGCGCCGGCCGAGTCGCGTGGGAAGTTGAACGGTGCGCCTCCGAGCGTCTTGAACTCCGCCCTGAACAGTCGGCCCGTGTCAGCGGGATGCGCGACCGCGCTGACCAACGCTCGGCTCTTGTAACGCTGGTATTCCCTGTTGTAATCCCAACGCCCGGGAGTGCCCCAGAAGATCCGGTGTTGGTGCAAACGATCGCGCAGGAACGAAAGAACCGGCCACAACCCCGGATGGTCATCTTCCGGCAAATCAAGCAGCGCCTCGCGATATTGGCCGAAAGGGGTGCTCGCGTTGGATTCGAGCGCCAGGATCGCCGCCGCGGCCAGGGCTGCAGGCGGGGCCTTGTCGCCCCCGTTCGCCTCGATAAATGCGGCCAACATCGCTTCCGGGGCTTCATCCCCCCGCCGCACGGTGTCCCTGGCAAGACAGAAGCGCGCAACCACATCCGCCCCCGGCGGCAACTCCGTGGCCAGCATCGCCTTTGCTTCCTTGACGGCTGCTTCCAGATGCTTCGGCTCGCGGGCCAGGTTCCACATGCCCATGAGCGCGATGATTCTCCGGTTGCGGGCATTGATGAGATCCCTCGACTTCGCTCGGGATGACTTGTCATGCTGAGCTTGTCGAAGCATCTCAGCACACAGTTTCTCCGCCTTCTGGTAGTTTGCGAGCTCCTGCTTCTGAGTCAGTCGATACCGGAACGGAGGCGCAACGAAGCACTCCCGAATGGCCTGCAACTCCGATGCGAGGCCGGAGCCCGCTCCCGGCCCCTTGCCACTCGCCCCTTGCCACTCGCCACTATCGGCGAGGAACTCGCCACTATACAGATATCGAAACTGCGCGAGATATCGCGCATCGTCCAGCCACCTTTCGATAATATCTTGCTCCTGCTGCCCGCGCAGATAGACCCGCCCCTGGCCGTTGACCAGCCGTGAGACCGGGTGCTTGCCGGCATAGGCGCCATACGCCGCGCTGGACCTGCCGCCCGGCAGATGCATTGCCGTCGCATCCAGCCCGATGTCACGCAGAATGCTCTGCCCGGCGTCAGGCAATGTGTCCAGATTGAAGCTGTAGACCTCGAATCTGCCGGGGAACTCTTGCTGCCGTGCCTTGACATTTTTCAAGAAGTCCTCATATCCCGCCTTAGCCTTTGACCAGAATACGATCAGGTAGTGATGGCCCAGGCAATCATGCGGGAACGTAAGCTCGCCGCCCCCGGCCATCTTGTATGTGCCGCTGAAGACGGCATTGACCCGTTCGCTGGGGGCCTGCCTGCGCAGGAACGCGGTCACGTCACGATCCCCTGCGCAGCGCTCCGCCATCCGACCGCGTACGGTTTCCACGAGATCGAACGCCTGAAACTGGTTGGCGATGAACCAGGCTATTATTAGACTCCGCGGTTCGGCCCGCGTGCCGCGGTAACGCGCCAGCCGCTTCTCAAGCACCTGGATGCGCTCGGACACCGTGGCATTCTTCTCCGCCAGGTCGCGCTCCGAAAGCAGCATCTCCGCCTCGAACCGCGTCTGGGCGTATTCGTCAGGCGCGTCCAGCAACTTGCCACAAGTCTCGAAGATCGCGGCGCAGTTCTCCACCGTGTTTTCCAGGCGCAGCAGCTCCTTCTGGCCATTGAACAGCACAGCCAACACGGCGTACCGGTTGGGTGCCTCGGGCGATGCCTCGAGCAGCCCTGCCGCCTGGCGGGCGACGCTCTTGCAGGCCCGGCGGATGTCGATCGCCGATGCCTGCGTCATGCCATGCGCCAGTTCCTGCTCAAGGGCGGTGATGCGGGCGGGCGGAATGGGGCCTTGTTCGGCGATGCAGACCGGAGCTGCGAAAAGAAGGCACGTGACGACGGCTACCGATAGCCGTCGAATGCTGTCGATTGCTGCCGATCTGCGCCACGCCACTTGCCACTTGTCACTTGTCACTTCTTCACCTCTGATAAATCGGAATATACCGGTGCGGCGTCGACAGAATGATGATCGCCATGGGCGTCTGGTAACTGGCATCCTCGCCGCCCTTTCCCCACCCGCCCTCTGTGCCCTGCCTGCGAACGAGGGCATCGCGTATGCGCGGATACCATTTGGCATAGTAGTTGTCGCCGGCCTGTACCATCGCCTGGATGGCATAGTAATGACCGTAATAGTAGCTGCCGAAGCCGTTATCGATGATGGCCGGAGTCCGTTCCTCAAGGAAACGTAACGCGCCCAGGACTATTTCGGTCCCGCGCTCGCCTGCCAGCTGGGCGGCATATGCGCCGCCGCCGGTACAGGCAACCGACTGATTCTGGAGCGACCCGGACCGCCCGGACGGTACATAGTTGAAGCCGCCGGTCTCCTTGCTCACCGCCGAATGCAGATACTTAAGGACCTTGGCAATGGTCTCGTTCGGCACGACGATGCCGGCCTGGCGCGCAGAGGCCAGCCCAATGAACACCATCACCGTTACCGACGTGTCCTGGCCACCCGACGGGGTCGGCTCATAGCGCCACCCGCCGCCGTCGGTCTGCGAACGCAGAATCACGTCAACCGCCGCCTCGATGGCCTTCTGGATGTCGTCATCCTCCTCCTTGTCCCAGGTCATCCCCCACAGCTCGGTCAGCGCCAGCGTGGCGAGGCCATGCTCATACATGGAACCACCCAGGTACCCGTCAGGGGAATCCTTCGCCGTCTTCAGCAGCCAGTCCTTGGCCTTCTCCAGCGCGGCACTGTTCGGTCCGACCCCGGGGAATTCGCCCTTGGACATGAACGCCATCAGGGAGAGAGACGTCACCGCCACCGACCCCCACGATCCGTCGTCCCGCTGTCTCTTGAGCAGGTGCTTCAGCCCCTTTTCAATCGCCTCCGACGCCTGGTCGGTGAGTTCGGGGGCGTCGTTGGCCAGGGCCGACGAAGTGGCAAGTGGCAAGTGGCAAGTGGCAAGCAGCGAGAAGGCGGTGAGGCACATCACAATCCGATCGGCAGCAATCGATAGCCATCGACAGCTACCGCCTTCAATCGATCTTCTCCTGCCCCCTGACTCCTGACCCCTGACTCCTGACCCCTGACCCCTGCCCCCTGCCCCCTGACTCCTGACTCCTGATTTCCTCATTTGGCAAGCCTCTCGTAATAATCCTTCAGAATCGCCCGGTATTCCAGCGGGAGTTCCCTCGCAAAATTCTCGTTGAGTGCGGCGCGGTCACGTTTGCCGAGCACTTCCCAGTCCAGCTTGCCGTCCGGCGGGCGCTTCCCGCTCGCCAGACCGCCCGGCAGAAAAATCGCCATACCGCGGTCACGTTCCACGAAGTCCTCACCGGATCCGCCCGGGTCCTCAGGCGGGCCCGGTCCTGGCGGCGGCTGATACAACTCAAGGGCCTTCGCGGCAATGAACTGGCGCAGACTCGTCGCGGCCAGCTTCTGCTCAATGACGAGCTTTGTACGGTCCGCGGCCATGGCCGCGGCGGCGGCTCCGGCGAGATGTCCTTGCGCCGCCACTAGTTTCAAATGCAGATTACCGGGTGCGCTGGACTGCTTTTCGAGTGCAATGAACGGTCCGCAGGCCTTCTCGAGCTCGCGCAGCTGCGGCGCGTAGTCTTTCAGCTGCGGCGGCTTCGCGGTATGGCTCTCACGATAGAGATCCTTTTGCCGGGCGGCCATGATCAATACGTCCTTCAGCTTCACTAAGGCCGGCGGGGGCTCCCAGGTCGGTCCCGGTGCGGCAACCAGTTTGCCCACAAAATCTATCGTCTTGAGTACCGTGACCGCATCCGCCTTGAGGATTTCCTCCGCCCGGGCCATCGGTCCCACAGCGGCAGCCATGTCACCGGCCTTCAGTTGCTTTTCGGCCTCGGCCATGTGTGCCACCGCAGGCACAAAGACGCCCAGTCCGGCGATCTCATCGATCAGCTGGCTGTATGCCTCGGCTCTTGTTTTCAGCTCGCCCTGTTCTTTGGCCAGGGCGGCCGTGTCGGCTTTCCCGACCGCGCTCTCACGCAGTCTGCGTTGCGCCTCGCGAATGAGAACGCCTTCCTGCGAGGTCTCGTGCAGGGCTTCGATCACTTCCTGTACGTAGAGGTACTGCGGGATAATCGCGTCGACCTTGCTGCGCAGCTCTCCCAAAGTCTCAACGATGTAGACCTGGGCATCGATGGCCTCCTCCAGGTCCTTTTCCTCTAAAGCAATCCCGGCCGAATCCATGTCTTCTTTGGCAAAGAGCAACACCGTGCCGGACTCGACCATGTGCGCGACCGGGTCGAGGGCGGCCAGTATCGCATCCACGGCGTGGACCAGGTTCTTTTGGGGAATCGCGAACGTCGGCATATCGGCCAGTTTGGTCTTGCGCGTCAGCGCGAGCATGTCGCTCTGCTCGTCTTCGATTTCCCATATATAGGAACTCGGCGCGACGGCCGCCTCCGTCTGGCTCAGGATGCTGGCATAGAAGCCCATGCTCTCGGCGTGCTCCTTAAACAGCTCCCGGGCGGCGGCGAATGCTGCGATGGCCGTCTCCTGGTGTTTGACGGCCTCGCCCGGCTTGTTCTCTTTCAAGCGTGCATCGGCTTTTCGCATCGACTGCAAGGCCTCGTCTATACGGCCAGGCAGCGCGAGCGCATGATCCGAGGGCATCCCGGCCGTTCTGATCTGGCCTGCCATCACCGCTGCCAATTCGTCAACCGCATCCGACAGCGTCGTTTGCGGCGCGACAAGGTACCCCGACTCCGCGCGCTTTGCAGCCGCGTCCTCGGTCTTTTCGAGGAGGCTGAGCTGACGCTCGCCAAATCGCTCGAGCCTCTCATCCATCTCCTTGGCACTATAGGCCAGCCGCCCGATACTGACTGCCCGCGTCATATCCGCAATGCGTTTGTTGACAATCTCTGCCAGCTCGGCAAATGAAGACTGCACCTTTGCCTGTGGCTTTTCCGCCGCGGCCCGGTCGCCTTGTTCAAGATGCGCGACGGCCTTCGCCATGGCGGCATCCGTCGCGGCCAGCAGGTCCACCGCCGGCGGCGGCAGAGGAACCGCCTCGTCAAACAGGCGCGCACGACGAGCGGGAATCTCCGGCATCAGCAGGAGCTTCACGTTCCCGTGGAGCGCGGCCTGGGCCCCGCTCAGTTCGGCCCGTTTCTGTTTGAATGTCTCTTCGTCGAACCCCTTGACCGCCAGTCGAAGCGTCTCCTGAGCGTCCCCCTGCGACACAATGAGCTCGAGCGCCCTGGCCAATGCCTCGCGCTCCGCACCCACGCGCAGACGGAACTCGGCCTTCAGCAACGCCGCGATCGTCTCCGACTGAAGCCGTGCGGCTTCGGCAGGCTTGCCGTCGCCAATGAGCGTTGCCGCTTCCCCCAATCGCGCATCGATGCCGCCCTTGATCAACTGCGTGACCATGCGTGAGAGCGTGAACTCGATCAAGGCGTCATCGATCGTGCTCTCCTTGCCCTTCGGGCAGGCCGCCAGGAGGCGCGAGAGCCACGTTCTCAGACGCTCCTGCGCATTGACCAGCTCCCTGGCATCGCCGCTGGGTTTACCGGGCACCGTGACGGAGTCTCTGGTGCTCCGGGTCATCGTTCGCAACCGCAAAAAGGCCTGGCTTTCGGAGGCCGCATGCATCTCGCGAGCCATCACATCGGCGGCATCCCGGAACCCGAGCGGCAGAACCAGCAGGCCCAACTCACGGGCGGAGCTGTTCACCAGGTGCACGGCGCGGGCCTGGGCGGAGCCGTTGTCACCGTTGTGCCCCGGCTCACGGGCCAGCGCTCTCAACGCGTCGGCTGCCCCGGAAACATGATCGGCCGCAATCCGTTGCAGATCCGAACGCAACTGGACGAGTGACGCGATCAGCGTTTGGTTGGTAACACCGTTCGCGGTCATATCCTCCGTCAGATCCAGCATCTGGCCCGCCAGCTTGTTCAGACTGTCGCGCGTCATATCCTGTCGAACCGCCTCGAGCTGACAGGTCTGCATGTAGATGGGGTCAGAGCGATCAAGCCGCATCACGACCTCATGGACTTTACGCTCTTCCCTGTAGGTCGTCCGCAGCTGTGACAGCAGGCGCTGCCGCTGCTTCGCGACCTGCGCCAGGTAGTCCGCCATCGACATAAACTGCATACGCCGTGCTTCCGAGCGCACACGATGCGGGCCCTTCTCGCCAGGAAAACTGTCGGCCAGCTCAACCAGAAAGATAACCGTCTGCCCGACCACCAGGTTTGTCAGGACGGAACGATAATCCCAGTCGATCACCTGTTCGCTCCCGTCAATGGGTTTCGCGGGCGTAAACGGAAGCCTGTTCTCGCCTCGTTTGTCGATACGGTAGCAAACCAGGGACTCGGCGACACCGTGATCGTCGCGGCCACGGAAGGCGAGATCCAGTTTCCGACCCAGTGTTGCGTAGATGTTCCGCTTGGGTGAGGTAAGCTCAACACGCGGTGGGCGGTCGGGCGACACTTGCAGATAGTTATTGGGGCTGGTGAAGGCGAATCCATGCTCGCGTTCGACCCAGGAGAAGCCGTAGGCCTGCGACTGGGTCGCCACCTGCTCAAACGTGACGGTCAACCCGTCCTTGCTGACCTGCAGCGGCACCGGCTTCTCGCCAGCCAGGTTGATGGTTGCCTCGCGCACCGCCCGGTCGAGCGAGAGTTTCCACGTGACCCGGGTCGTTTCCGGGACCGTGACCGTCAACGCGCCTACTGTTTCGACAGGCCGCTTGGTATACGCGGGAAACTCGAGGCGCACCTCGGCCTTCTCAACATTCGGTGCACTGACGACCTCGACCGTATGCCACTGACTGCGGGCATCGCCGGCCGTCAGTCGATACGTAAAGCTGCGGTAAGCGGTCTTTATCAGATACTCACACTCGCCGTTGGCGATGGGAAGCTTGCGAACACGCGCCCGCCCCTTTCCTGTACGCAGTGAGATCTTCGCCTTGCGTGGCACGGCACCGAGAATGTTTGCAGCGATCCGGACCGGTGTCCCTTCCTGCACAACGATATGCGGATTCACCAATTCCATTTGGGTACGTGTGGGATATGTGATGGCCAACCACGGCGTGAAGATCCGCCCTACCCCCGCCCACAGCAGCGGCCCGTGTGTCACGCCCAGCACGCCAAACAGCAGCAGCACGGCGAGCGCGATGCCTGCCGGCTTGCGAAGCAACTGTGCCCTGGCCGTTTCATTCGGCCGTATGGCTTCCGCCGATTTCTCTGCCTTGCGGCAGGTTAGATCGCACAGTGCATCGGACGTTCCTTGACGCTGGGTTGCATGGGTCAGCTGCAATGCCGTGACCAGCAGGCTCTCCATCCCGCCTTTCTGCTCTTCGATCTGCAGCGCTGTATGCGTGGCATTGAACGGGCGAAGATGCTTCCAGCCGGCCTTCCATGCCTTGTAGAGAGACCCCCCCAACACAGCTAGAAGCATAACGGTGCGAACCGGTAGCGGCAGATCCATGAGATACTTGCCGAGCATCCAGTCCACGAGTGCAGCGACAAGGAACAGGACGATCCCCCAACACAGGAGCACCAGCGAACCTTCGGTAAAGCGCAACACCTGGTCGCGCTGCCATACCGCTTTCACACGGCTATAAAGATTTTCACCACTCATATTGATCTCACCATCCCAAATTGAGTCTCGGTCTGTGCCCCTGTCTCTGAGAAACCCCGTGCTCTCCCGGAGATTAAGGCGCAAGATTAGGGCAAAAGATTAGGGTAAGAGGGCACACACCCCTTATCTTTCGCCTTAATCTTTCGCCCTAATCTTCCCCGTCTCAGCGCCTCCGAGAAACCAGAGAATCGCTCTGAACACTGATTACTGAAAACTGAACACTTCTCCCTCATGGCAGGTCGTACCTCCGTCTCACAATCCACTCGGTGCCCATCAGTGCAATCAGCAACAGCACGATCCATACGTTATCCCAGAGTGGCATCTCGGTGGTGTGTGGCTTCTCGTGTTGTTCAAGATTGAGCCGTTCAGAAAGCTGGCCTAGTTCGAGCATGCTGAGACACTTCCCTCCGGTCAGTTCAGCGATCCGGCGCAGTCGCTCAATTTGCATATCCGTATTCGCCATCTCCGGCTCCACATCTGAGACCTGGAACTCAGTGGTGTTCGACAGGTTGCGATCACCGGAGTTGGCCTCCACCCGATAGCGGCCCGGTAGCGTCGGCGAGAAGAACCCTTCATAGAGTCCGGCACTCGAGGCGTCGGGGCGCAGGGCCACACGCTGTGCCGGGGCGCCGGGAACATCAAGGGGCGTCACGTTGACATCGAAGCCGGCCTGGACGATCGGCTCATATCGGTCGTCGAGCAGATGGGCGTAGAGTTGGACCTGGCCGTCAATCGCATAGGTTGTCCGGTCCGTTTCCAGGCGGATCCGTTTGTGTTCGCCCATCAGGCGTGAAAGCGTGAGAAACTGGATGCACTGCGACCAGACCCGCCAGTGATACTTGTCGCCGGTCTTGAAACGCAACAGCCACAAGCGGTCCGAGCCCATCATCATGCATTTACCTGTGCCGTAGCGCTGCCAGGCCACGAGCGGATACTTGTCAATACCGGAACTGGTATCGGATAGCGTCATGAGCACACTGGCACCGGGACGCGCTTCGAGCAGCGGGGGCACGCGGACCAGCGGTGCCACATGGCTCCAGACATCGTCGTTCTCCTCACGATCGTGTTCCAGCGTCATCACCAGGCTGCTTCTTCCCTCGGGGGTCAACACCGGATAGATGGCATCGTCCACACGTTCCCACTTGGCCTCCGGGTCAAATTCGACGGGCAGCATCTTCTCGACAGGCGTGCCCGCATAGCTCATGGGCGAATAGCGTGCGCCGCACAGCATGAGTAGCGATCCACCACGTTCCCGGACCAGCTCTTCGAGCCGCAGGAACTCATCGCCACTGAAGAACTCAGCATCGACATCACCCAGGATCACCAGGTCATATTTGAACGCATCCTTGCGGCGTTCCGGGAAGCGGGCGATGTAATCGGATGAATTGCGGGCCATTTCAGGGCCGGCACGGGTGGCAATAAATGTTGCATCAATTCTCGGGTCGCGCTTGAGCATGGCGCGAAGATAGCGATATTCCCAACGGGCGCTGCCCTCGATACAGAGCACGTTGATCTTCTCATTGACGACCCTGATGCTGCGCTTGACAACGTTGTTCTCCGCTGTCGCCTCATCGAAAAACGGCTCAACCGCTATCTCGATCCGGGCAGCGCCCTTCTCGTGCACGTCAACATTGAAGAAGATATCCTCGAACTGCAGGCCACCGGCGAATCTCACCCGACGCTGCGCCACATTGCGCCCGTTCAAGCTTACCTTGAGAGTCGCCGACCGCTTTTCGTAACCCTTGGAGAGGAGCTGCACCCTAATCGGGACTTTATCCCCGGAAAATGCGACTTCCTGCATCACAATGTTCTGAATAGAGACATCATCGGGATCAGCGAGGCCCAGCGGCACAGGATAGACCGGGATGCCCTGAATACCCAAATCACGCAGCACAGACTCAGCGCGACGGGAGGATGTGTCCAATCCGTCTGAGAGCAGTACGATCCCCGCTAACGGCACGCCACGTCCGGAACTTGCCACCGCCTCAAGTGAATCAGTAATCGAGGTGCCCGATTCCTCTGCCAGAAGACCGGTCAGCGTGTTGGTGGCCAAGTGGCCGGCCTCACCGAGCAGTCGCACCGATTTCCCAAACACGTAATAGCCAATATCCAGATCTTCGATGAGCGCATCAAAAACGGGGCGCGCCGCCTGAGAGAGGACACTTGCCGCCAGCTCAACACGCGAGGCCGCCGCGATCGCTTCACGCTGCTTGGCGTCGAGCCCCGAGAAAGCCCGGTTTACGTCGTCTGTCGCCGATGGCGTCAGGAACCCGAGCCCCACCGCGGCTTCAACAACATCGGCCGGCCGCTTCCGCTGATCCTTAATGGACATGCTCTGGGAGACATCGATCAGGACCGGCAGTCGCCGCCTGAGCTGCTCCGTCTTCGTGCGCACAGCCGTTGGCTCGCACAGTGCAATAACGACAAGCAACAGGACCACAAGCCGCGCGACAGCCAGTCCCACCCGGATTCGCCCCGGAAGCCCGCTCTGTCGCCCGTAGAGAAATACCGTCAGAAGCACCACGGCGGCCAGTGCAGACACCATGACGAGCGGTGCCACGTCGCGCCCGAACATCAGGGATTCGATCCCAGTCATTTTGGTCAGCAGACTCATGAATACACCCTCATAGACCCTCTCAATTCGTGTCCATTAGTGTCCATTAGTGGTTCTCCCCCGTCTTAGGCGACCGTTTCGACATCCACTGGGCAAAGAGACTCTCGATAACAAAGAACGCCAGGCCAGCCATCATCAGGATGCGCCATAACGAATGCGACTCACGAGATTCTTCCATACCGGCAAGAATCTCGTCGCTCGAGCGGACAACCCGAACACCCGAATCTTTCAGGATCCGCTTCGTCTCCGCGGACAACATACTCTTCACCATGGACTCGCGTGTATCAACGTTGACCGCTATCGGCATACCCGCAGCTTGCAGGCTCACGCGGGCCAGATAGAAACCTGCTTCACGGGCATTCCCGAGTAGCGCCACATACTGGTTCCGATACTCTCGAACAGGAACCGTGATGGTCTCGCCCGCCGGCGTATCAAAGACTGCATCCGTCGCGTCGGGCTGCTCAACGTAGGAGAGTGAAAGCGTATCGCCGACCGTGCGCGGCGTCTCAAACTCGCGTCCGGTCAAGTAAGTTACCATCTGTTGCAACAGCATGGGGAACACGGGGGTTACAGCCATATTGTTCCAGGCTGATCCGGCAGACGTCGTAAACATAAACACATGTCCGCGCCCCAGTGAGTGCTCAAGTAGTAGCGGCGAATCACTACCTGCGAGCGAAAGAACCTTCGTACTGGTCGCCGACGGCTTCACCCGCAGCATGGTACGAAAGCGTGTTTCACTCAGCAGATCCTCCGCCAGGGAAAGCAACGGCCGGCAGACCGGATGATCGGTCAGAGACGGATCCAGGGAGCGCCCTATACCCATCGCATCGATCGTGCTGATCGGTTCTTCAATAGTGCCAGGAAGAAGCGGGGACCCTTCCAGCGCCGAGCGCTGGTTCCAGGCGTCAGCTTTCACGTAATCGCCGGCAAACCAGATCAGGCCATTACCCGCTCTGACAAAACGCTCAAAGGACCGGGCCTGCTCAACGGTTATATCGGGAACATCGGCGAGAATGACCACATCGAACTGCTTCAGATCCTGGCTTGGAAGGTCGACCCAGGAAACCGAACGCACGGCCAAATCATCCTGCACTTTGCGGTTGTCGCGGGCTCGCAGCGCCGCCGCAATCAGGCGACCTGCGCTCTGCCCATCCCCGTCGGAACCCTCAACGCAGAGCACAGAGACCCGGTCACGGATCACCGCCACGGCCTGACGTGTATTATCCGCTGCCAGCGCATCGTCGCTCAGTTCCGCAGCAATCTTTACGGGGCCTGGATCACGGAACGGAAAGAAAAGCGAAACGGTTTCGGAGGTACCCGGCGCAATGACAGGTATAACCTTGACGTCCACGCTGATGCGGTTGAGCAGTCCGGTCACCCTGACATTCTGTGCCACATTCGCGCCGCAGTTACGTACGGTCGCGCGGTAGCGTGCCGATGTGCCCTTACGCAGCACCCCTGAAACCAGTTCCAGCCCGGTAATGGCCAGATTCTCAGGGCCACCTTCAATCGGCACAAGAAAGACCGAGGCGTTCCGGGCGAGATCCTTGAGTGATTCCTGAAGCCAGATCGAGCGTGGCTTCCAGTCCTGCTCCTGCATGTCTGTTACGATATGGATCTCTTTCTCAGGCGCTTTCATCTCCGCGGCCAGTTCCTTGAGAATACGCGGCACGCTGTCCACATGGAGCGCTTCAGATGTCGCCTTCTGCTCGCCCAGCAGCTCAGCAAAGGCGTCCGCATCGAAGGCCGCGTTTCGGATCACCGTCCGGTGCTCGGCACCAAGCAGAATCAAAGTCACCGAGTCACCCGTCCTGATTCCGTCGGCAATGGACTCGACCTTCTCAAGGGCACGTTCGAACCGTGTCTGCGTGCCATCACGGTGCTGCATGCTGAACGAAGCGTCGAGCGCGATCACAACGCCGGCCCTCTTCTCGCCCAGCGCGGAAACCAACGCATGACGGCTCTTCATGGAGGGCCTCGTAATGGCAAGGATCAGAAGTAGCATGGCCAGGCAACGCAGGATCAGCAGGATAACATCACGCAACCGCAGCTGCCGTGACCTGACCCGCACACTCCTGTTAAGGAACTGCATGGCCGCCCAGTCCGTATGCTTCACCTCGAAACGATTCAGCATATGCGCCAGAATCGGCAGGCCAATCCCGAGAGCGCCAAGGAGGAGTAAGGGGTTCAAAAAGTTCATGCCTGACTCCTAGTCTGAAACTTCGTCCACAACGGCCTCGCTCTCGGCGAGAGCGGGCTACAAAGAATCCGCTTGCCTGTAGCCCGCGCTCGCCGAGCGCGAGGCAGAATGGCCCATTCGTGTTGCCGGCGAGATTTCTCCATGAATGATGCGGGAAGCGTAGCGCACCCGAGGGCGGGACTGATCATAATCTTGCTCCTACGGCACCGCCATTAAGGGTTGTGGCTCGTTCGGCAAAGAACTCATTCAGCACGCCGTCCAGCGGGCGTGAGGTGTCTACGGTTTTGTAGTCGATGTTCGCACCTATGCAGCCGCTGCGCAGCGCGGTCAGGTACTTGTCAAGGTTGGCAACATAATCTTCGCGGATCCGTTCGGGTTGCGTGGTCAGCGGCTCTTCACGTTCCAGCCCCTCGAAGCGCCAGGTGCCTTTGAACGGGAACTCAAGCTCGTAGGGGTCGAGGGTATGCAGCACGACCACGTTATGGCCGTCGAACCGGAGATGGTCCAGACCGGCCATGATATCTTCAACATCGGCGAGAAGGTCGGAGATCAGGATCACAAACGAGCGCCGCTTCATCATCAGGGCGATATCGTGCAGCTGCTTCGCAACCGTCGTCTTCGGAGTTGGCACAATCTCGCGCAGCATCTTGTCGATCTCGACGATGATACCCATGGCCGAACGTGGCGGCATATAGGTGCGCACTTCGGAATCGAAGATGGACAGGCCCACTGAATCACGTTGTTTGAGGACCAGGTAGGCCATTGATGCCGCAAGGAACTTGGCATACTCGAGCTTATTGACCTTGCCGGAGCCGTAACTCATGGAGGCACTGGCATCGATGAGGACGTGGCAGTCGAAATTCGTTTCCGCTTCATAGAGCTTCGTGTAATAACGGTCGGTCCGACCGTACACCCGCCAGTCGAGGTCGCGGATGGGATCTCCCGGCGCATACTGCCTGTGATGCGCGAACTCAGTACTGAACCCGCGCAACGGACTGCGATGGCTACCGACACGGAGCCCCTCAACCACTTCGCGTGCAACCAGCTCAAGGTCGCCCAGCTTCTGGAGCAGCTCCGGATCGAGGTAGTTAATTTGGGTTATGTGGTCTGTCATATTCCCGGTCTTCCTCGAGTCAGGCCTCAACATTCTCCCCTTGTAGCCCGCTTTCGCCGAAAGCGAGGCGCTATATAACCAGCCTCGCTCTCGGCGAGAGCGGGCTACAGGGATCAGCAGCCAGCCCTCCTAGCATCTATTTCTTATACAGTTTCTCATCCGCCGGAATCGTCTCGAGCAGCTTCTCGATCAGCGTATCCGAGGTCATTCCTTCGGAGCGGGCCGCGAAGTTCGGGATAATCCGGTGGCGTAGGATCGGCAGGCTCAGTGCCTGGATATCCTCGATGGCCACATGGCTGCGACCGCGCAGGGCGGCTCTGGATTTACCGGCGATGATAAGGTTGAGTGATGCACGCGGGCCGGCG
>JABGQM010000080.1 GCA_018648805.1 Verrucomicrobiota bacterium | reverse complement strand
ACTTTGTAGTGCCACAGAAAGTCCGGTCGTTGATATGCAACGACTTACGCGTTCGGATGAGAAACTTGGGTTAGGCCTAGCATCGCCAGCCTGTGCGTGCACGCGATCCCTGATCACCAGTGCTTCTCTAATCAGCTCAACGATCCGATCACTATCGAAATTCGCATTGGTAATGGTTGCGAAGAGCGCCTCATTGACAAATCGACCAGCCGTTCTATCTGTGCTTTCTGATTTTTCAGCCCAGACCGCAATGCCCTTCAGCAGATAGATCAGAAGATCCTGTAGGTTCGCAGTCTCTTCGGTCTTGCCACAGACACCCCGTATGGTGCAGCCCTCGTTCTTCGCGGTCTCCTGACACTGATAACAGAACATGCTCATCTCCGGCCCTTTTTGCTGGTGTGCCGGCAACAGTAACCGACCTCTTTTGTTAAAATCACGCGACCACTCTAACATGCCACCCGTCGCAGGTTCCTTGACCTGGATCAATTCCGCATCCGTTTCATCCGACTGATATCCTGGAGGCTTCACTCTCCCGGCTGATGACATTGACCCCGTTAGTGGGCCTCAGCACACGTGTCCATATCGCTCGTGGGGAACAGCATGGCCATGCCGAATTCCATCTGAAACTCGGGATCCAGCGATAGGTCCAGATGTACCGTATTCTCTCTAATGGAAACCGCGCGATCACGCTCGGCGGTGCCGAGCAGCGCCAACTTCGCCCCGAGGGAGGCGGCATTCCCAATGAACTGGATGCGGTTGCATGGGATCTGCGGGAGCAGCCCGATACGGCGTGCGTTGCTTCGACGAATGAAATTGCCAAACGCCCCGGCGAGCAATACAGATCCGAGTTCAGAGGGCGCAATCCCCGCTCGGCGTAGCAAGATGTTAATGCCGGCCCGGATGGCGCCGGTCGCCAGCTGAAGCTCGCGGACATCCTTCTGCCAGAGGTAGATGGCTTCGCCCGATGCGGACTCCGCGGCAGATACGAGACGGAAGTTGACCTGTCCGTCCATCGGCGTGAGGCGTCGCCGGATGGCATCCGACAGCTGATCCGGGGCCTCATCAGGATCAACAATGCGGCCGGTCTCGTCGATAACCCCACACCGCAGAAGTTCGGCAACGGCGTCAATGAGGGCTGTCCCGCACAGTCCGACAGGCTTGGCATCTCCGATGACATTGAGTAGGACGTCATCCGCAACGATCACCTTTTCGATCGCGCCGGCCGTTGCGCGCATTCCCTGAACGATTCGTGCGCCTTCGAACGCAGGCCCTGCTGCGGTGGATGTCGCCTCCATGCGGTCGTTGTGCGCAAGCACGATCTCGCCGTTGGTGCCAATATCGACGAGCAGCATCGGTTCACGCGCCTGATCCAGTCTGGCCGCCAGGATGCCTGCGACCGTGTCGCCGCCGACGAACCCGCCGATCTGCGGAAACACGAAGACGTCAGCGCCTGGGTTCACCGTAAGCCCCAACCGTGTTGCCGGAATGTTCAATGGCCGGTCCACAACCTGGACAAACGGAACTTCGCCGAGTGCGGAGGGGTTGAGCCCACACAGGATCTGCTGCATCGTCGAGTTGCCCGCAATCACGATCTCATAGATATGGCGCGAGGGCGCCCTGGCGTCTTCGGTTAACGTCTGGATCAACGCGTTGAGCGCCTTGAGCACGCTCTGCTGTAGCTCAGCCAGTGCTCCATGGTTGTCGCGAATCCGAGAGATACGCGCAATAACGTCATCGCCGAAACCCACTTGGGATTCATCGACGAAGCCACGGAACACGACGTGCCGCTGATGAGATCAAACAGTGTGGCGACGAGCGTCGTCGTGCCAAGGTCGACGGCAACGCCGTAGGCATCCTGTGATGTATCGCCGACCTCCAATCCTATCAGTCGCCCGTTGACCATGGCGGCCGTCCCCGTCCAGGCGTTGGCGCGGAGAAATCCGGGCAGTTTCTGTAGCAGCTCATAGGGGATGTCGACACCCCCTACGGCATCAGTGAGGCGCGCGGCGTCTGACCGCGCGTCTTCACTGCTGGGCGACGCTAGAGCGAAATGCTCTTTCCTTACGACGGGTTCGAGATGCGGGGACGCCCCCGTGTCCCCCGTAAGGATTTGTTCGGTTGCCTCGAACAGGGCTTCGGACGGGATGTCAACCACCAGTGGTGAATCGACATGCGCCTGGCAGGCGAGACGGAATCCCTGTTCAATCAAAGCGATGGACAGGGCCGACTCGTCTCCCGGTGCGGGAGGACAGTTCCCCTGGACGACGCGCGCCTTGCATTTGCCGCAGGTGCCCTTGCCCCCACAAGGTGTCTGCAGAGCAATACCAGCGCGCCCTGCTGCTTCAAGAAGCAGGGTTCCAGGCAGGACATAGACACTGCGTCCACTTGGTTGGAAAGCCACCTTAATTTCGTTCGACATGCTCTGTCATCCTCTCTTACCCGCCACCACCACTTCACATCCCGATGCTGTGACACGGCACGGGTCTGTTCACCATTGGATCGCCATGGCGCCCCAGGTCAACCCACCTCCGAACGCGTCCAGAAGGATGATGTCGCCTCGCTTCATGCGCCCTTCTTCGACGGCCTCTGCCAACGCGATTGCGGTGGATGCGGCCGACATGTTGCCCCGCTTCTCAAGGTTCAGGTACAGTTGTGTTTGGGGATCAATTCCCAACCTTTTCGCAACTGCATTCAGAATGCGGCTGTTGGCCTGATGGGGAATGATCAGCTTGATATCGGCGGCGGTAAGCCCAAGGGGTTTGATTACCGTCAGTGCCGCATCGGTCATGAGGCGCACAGCATGCTTAAAGAGCACATTGCCCTGCATTTGGAGCGTGTTGGAGGGCGTCGGTGAACCGCCATGCGGGCCGTTCGAGCGCGAGGCGGTCGCCCGACAGTACAGAAGGTCGCCGCCGGAGCCGTCCGCCCCGAGATGTGTGCCCAGAATGCCGCCGCTCTCGACGGGCCCCAGGACGGCAGCCCCCGCTCCATCCCCAAAAAGAACGCACGTTGAGCGATCGCTCCAATCCGTAATAGCGGAGAGTTTCTCGGCGGCCACAACCAGGACATGTTTCGCGCTTCCGCCCTTAATGAACTGCTCAGCCACTGAAAACCCATAGACAAATCCTGAACACGCCGCGCTGAGGTCGAATGATGGAACATTCTTGATGCCCAGTTTGTGCTGAACCTGACAGGCCGTGGATGGGAAATAGCTATCGGGAGTGATGGTGGCTACGATGATCAGGTCAATACTCTCGGGGCCTATTCCCGCATTCGCCAGCGCCTGTCTGGCGGCCGCAGCCCCCATGTCACCTACCGTCTCATCGTCGGCCGCAATGTGCCTCTCCTTGATG
Organism: Verrucomicrobiota bacterium; assembly: GCA_018648805.1. Taxonomy (GTDB): domain Bacteria; phylum Verrucomicrobiota; class Kiritimatiellia; order UBA8416; family JABMPJ01; genus JABMPJ01. The sequence goes on along the minus strand of JABGQM010000080.1, from coordinate 13,027 downwards.
CCCGTCCGCGTGGTGATCCACTCGTCCGTTGTATCCACCATGCGTTCAAGATCTGCATTGGTCAGGACCTTCTCGGGAAGATATGACCCGGTTCCGAGAATTCCCACATGTCTATCTGCTTCTGCCATGATTGCACTCCTCTTATGGCTATACTTAATCAGAAAAGTATCAGCTCCCTGCCTTTCAACGCGGTCACGGCGGCAGAGCATCACACCTCCTCGCTGACAACAACCGCAACTCGCGTACCATTGTCCATCGCTGCTTCTGGATTCTTCGGAACGTCTTATACGGGAGTCAGTTACCAATACACCTCCTCGTTCTATCAGCCCCCATCTAGAAGCATATGCGCCATATGTGATCCCATCTGAGTGGCAGGACCGCTACTCCATGCGGCAGCATGCACTGCAAGGGGCGCCCCATAAGCCACTGGTTCTCATGTGCTTACGAAATAGACACACTCTCCTATGATTCTGGCATGAGTTGTGCGTTCCAGAGATGGATGAAAACAACTTTGGAGTGTATCCCGTGTTTTGTCCGCCAGGCTGCGGAGGCTGTCGAGATGTCGGCAGTCGGCGTGCAGCATAGAGAGTGGATTCTGCGACGTCTCCTTTCGGAGATTTCCACAGCTGACTGGGATGTGATGCCCGTGTCGATTGCCCAGCAGATACAACGCCTGGTCCGCAAGGAGACCGGACAAGCCGACCCGTATCGCGCGCTCAAAGATCGGATGAACCGGACGGCCCTCGATCTGTTGCCCGCTATGGTCGATCTCGCGCGCCATCATAGGGACCCACGCGAGGCGGTGGTGCGCCTGGCTATCGCGGGGAACATGTTGGATGCCGGCTCCAAGACGCGGCTTGAACCTGAAGCGTTGCAGGCACATCTCAATGGGGTATGGAACATACCGCTTGTCGGAAACATTGCAGATCTGTTCCGCGCCGCCGATGATGCCCGCTCCATCCTTTATCTTGCCGACAACGCGGGCGAAATCATCTTCGACCGCCTGCTCATTGAGGCGCTTCCTCTGCGGAAGGTCACGGTGGCCGTGCGGGGCAGCCCTGTCATAAACGATGCTACCCTGGAGGACGCCGCAACGGCCGGTATATCCGAGCTCGTTCCCGTGATAGCCAACGGGTCAGATGCCCCGGGCACACTTATCGAGGAGTGCTCCGAGGAGTTCAAAGAGTGCTTCAACCGCGCCGACCTGATTATCGCGAAAGGCCAGGGGAACTACGAGACGCTTTCAGATACAACCAAAGACGTCTTCTTCCTGCTCACGGTAAAGTGCCCCATGATCGGAGCGGACATTGGTGCACCGGTAGGGTCATTGATTGCGAAACGCGGCGCCATCGGATGATAGGGCCAAGCGGAAAAAAGAGGACACGTCTGTGACCATTGAGGAGCGTCAGGTTGCCTTGAACAAGATGCGGGAAGCGCATCACAGGAGTTGTCCCGTCTGCGGGGATCTGAACCCAAACGGGTGGCACGTGTCATTTGATGTCTGCCCGGATGGCGCGGTTGAAGCGGAGGTGGTCTTTGCCGAAGATAAGGAGGGTTATGCCGGCCATCTGCATGGGGGCGTCATCGCGTCACTGCTGGATGGCGCCATGACACACTGCCTCTTTTCGCATGCGATCAAGGCCGTTACGGGTGAGCTGACTGTACGCATGCATCGACCACTACGTGCGGGTGTGGCTGTTGCTGCACGGGCATGGGTGGTACGAAGCATGGCGCCCCTCTACCTGATGGCAGCAGAGCTGAGACAGAACGGAAGGCTTGCGGCAAGATCCAAGGCGAAATTCATGCAGAAAGATGGATAGAGACCTGACGACCGTCGCCTTCTATACATCGACAAGAGCGGCGAAGTGATCCAGGCGCATCCGCTCTTCATCAAATGGCATCCGCACGGGACGGCGAGACCGTCACCGGCCAAGCACGTATTCCAAAGTGAGAACCGCGTAGGACGTGATGGATGCAACAACGCTACTAACTACACTTCCCTGACTGCCATTCTGCTATCTATTTGAGAAGCCCCCTTCCCCGATGCACATCATAACCGACACTGCTGCCGAGACTTACAACTCATCGTACGCGATCACAAACAGTTGGCACGCTCAATGCAAAGCAAGATAGGAGCCGATAGGCCATGGCAGCAACCAACAAGGAGGTGTGACATGCCAGGAGGAGATGGAACGGGACCGCTGGCAATGGGTCCGATGACAGGACGGGGCGCAGGCTACTGCGCCGGAAGCACGGCGCCCGGATATGCAAGTCCGGGCCCTGGACGAGGCCTTGGGCGAGGCGCCTGGGGTCGAGGTGGCGGACGTGGATGGGGCGGCCGCAGGGGGGTGCCCTATGGAGCGGTGCCTCCCTACGCTGCACCGTATGGCGTGGCGCCGACGGCAGAACAGGAGGTGGAAGCGCTCAGGGAACAGTCCGAGGTCCTTGCGGGCACGCTTGAAGACATCAAGAAGCGCATCGGGGACCTTGAGGCCGGCACACAAGCGGAATAGAGGTAGCCGCGAACTTGAGGAGGGTCGCAGCGTTCCTGTTTTCCTGCCAGGGAGGTACAGGCAGGCAGGCACAGGGCGCCGGCGGCGCCTCCTCGGACGTGGTATAGCTATGACAACGAACTACAAGTACCTGTTTGGACCTGTGCCATCGCGACGCCTCGGGCGCTCGCTGGGGGTGGATCTCACTCCGCATAAGACCTGTAGCTTCGACTGCATCTTCTGTCAGCTTGGCCGGACCACAAACAGGACCGTCACGCGACAAGACTATGTCCCCACTTCAGCGGTGATTGCCGAACTCCACGACTGGGTAGAAACCGATGGAAGCGCCGACTACATTACGCTCGCCGGGTCCGGTGAGCCGACCCTCCATTCCTCATTCGGAGAGGTGATCGACGCGGTGAAGTCAGTGACAACGCTCCCTGTCGCACTGCTCACAAACGGCTCGCTCCTGGGCGACTCAGACGTACGTACGGCAGCCGCACGAGCCGATGTCGTCAAGGTATCTCTCAGTGCGTGGGACCCGTTCTCTTTCGACCACGTCAATCGGCCGCATCCGGACGTGACCCTCAAGGGCATTTACGAAGGCACATGGATGTTGCGCGAGGCATTGCACGGCGAGCTCTGGATTGAGGTGTTCATTGCATGGGGCGTGAACTCAATCCCCCGAGATGTCGGCAGAATCGCGGAACTCATCAAACCCCTTAAGCCTGACAAGATTCAGTTGAACACGGCCGTTCGCCCACCGGCCGAGACGTTCGTCGAGGCGTCTCCTGAAGAACACCTTGTCAGCCTGGCGAAGCTGTTTGAACCCACGGCCGAGGTGATTGCCGACTTCGCGTCATCAGCATCGCCGCAGGTGGCCGCCAATGAAAAGAGCATCCTTGCCATGCTGAGCCGTCGACCGTGTACGGCCGATCAGATGGCAAGCGCTTTTGGCCTGCACAGGAACGAACTGTCGAAGTATCTCGGCAGACTCGTGCGGACCGAACAGGTGGCGGCACAAAGCGAACAGGAAAACAGCTACTACGTGGCGCAAGAAAAGGACACACAACATGCCCGCGCATGAATACGAATGCCCCGAGCGCGGATATGTCTTCCTCACACCTCCCATGGGAACGCCAAGACGGTAAGGGGAGAAGCTGCAGCCTGGCATCCCCATGGGATGCCATTGATTCAATACCATGAACACTCAGGACACCAACTGGCTTTCGTCAAAGGATTTTGCTCGACGCATCGGCGCCAGCGTTCATTTTGTGCAGAAACGCCTCAATGCCGGTGACGTCCCCTACCGATATACCGCTGGCCACAGAGGCCGCCTGATCAACCGCTGTCATGTCAGGACGTTCAAGCCCTATTCAGGAAACACCAAGCTGTTCTCGGTCGAAGACGTCATTGATAGAACGGGCCTCTTAAAGCAGACCATATGTGATCTACTGAAGAAGCGAGAGATACACTACACCTGCTCGGACGGTTGCGGGCACTACACGGTGAGAAGCGTGCCGCTTGATGCGGCCCGCCCGATCAAGCGCTGGGTCATTCCCGAAGACACCATGCAGGCACTACTTGATGCTGTGCAACCCAACCGCGATCAGTGGCCGACCGCAGAAGACGTTGCGCGTCGCATTGGGTCGAGTACCGCGTATGTACTCCGCCTTTTCGAGACAGGTCGCGTAAGAGGCCAGCAATCCATCGTCAGGCAGCGGGTTCATATTCATCCCGCAGCTGCCGAACACCTGGAACATGAAGGCGAGTATATCATTTCCATCGGTCACGTATCGTCTGTGACGGGACTTGCCGTTCAGAGCATTGCCGAGATTGTTCGGCGCGGCTACTTCACCCAGCGGCATACAGACGGCAGCCATACTGTTGTTACTGAGCAGATACGCATCGCGGCCCACAAACGACTTAATCGCCACTGGTTCTCGAAGCAGGGCATGGAGGCGCTTGTCCAGGGGGTGGCGCCGCATCTGGCGCACTGGCCGACGGCCGTAGCCATCGAACAACGCCTGGACCTCAGACCGGGAACGGTTTCGCGCTACTTCAACAATGGATATGTTCGGGGATGCACCTCCATCAAAGGGCAGGGGCAAAGGCTGCATGTTCACCCATCCAGCCTCAAGGCCTTTGTGCTTCAGAAGCACTACAATGTATCGATCGTTGCCAAGAGATTGGGAATCACGGTGCCAACCTTGAACAGATGGGACCGCGAGGCTCCTGTGCCGTTCCTGCAACATGGATTGGGACGCCACAACTGGCTGGCGCCTCATCTTGCGGGAAGAATGCGTTTTCTAAAAGAGCACAATGCGCTTAACAGACGCTCTATCCGGATCATTCATGGATCGTACGCCGCGTTCCGACAGGCCGTACAGAAGATGCTATTCAACACCCTCTACTACAATCCCGACCGGCCGCCTTCTATAGGAGAGTGCAAGGAGGGCATGCGCGTTATCTTCCCGGACGATAAGGCGGGACTGATTAGATGCACCAAGCCGTACGTCTACCGGCCTGCCATTGAGGTGTTCCGGCCGGATGAGGAAGCCACCTTTACGTACGCCGTGGCGAAATGATCGACGAGTCCAGAAGATGATGTGGCACGCCTGCCCGGGCGCGTTCACAGGGCGAGAGCAGAACAGCCATTCGCGACACAGCGACACACACAGAGAGAAACGAAGGTTAGCCCATGACAGCAGAAGAACAGAGAGAGACTATGGCGAATGACCATGCAGAGATCGGCATGCGAATGGAGAAAATCAAGCACAAGATCCTTGTGCTGTCCGGTAAGGGCGGCGTGGGCAAAAGCACCGTAGCAGCCAATCTGGCCGTTTCACTCGCAGGACAGGGCGCGAAGGTCGGACTGCTTGACGTGGACATTCATGGCCCCAGCATTCCACAACTGCTGGGCATCAGCGCCACCCCTGACCAGGTGATCACACAGAGCGAACCACCTCTGCTCAGCCCCGTCCGGGCCAGTCCCAACCTCTGCGTCATGTCCACAGCCTTCCTCTTGGGCCATCGTGATGCAGCCGTCATCTGGCGCGGCCCTATGAAGCACAACGTCATCAAACAGTTCCTGAAGGATGTGGCCTGGGGAGACCTGGACTACCTCATCGTCGACTCGCCGCCGGGTACGGGCGATGAGCCGCTCGCGGCCGTACAGCTTCTGGGTAACGCAACAGGGGCCGTCATCGTAACCACACCGCAAGAGCTGGCGATCTCCGATGTGCGCAAGTGCGTGACGTTCTGTCGGCAGCTTGACTTGCCTATTCTTGGTGTGGTCGAAAACATGAGCGGATTTGTATGTCCGTCATGCGGGGAGTGCATCGCCATTTTCAAGTCGGGCGGCGGGCAATCGATGGCAGAGAGCCTGAAGATACCATTCCTGACCAGGATCCCCATAGACCCGCGGCTGGTGGAGGCAGGAGATAGCGGCATTTCATACCTGACACGCTTCCCGGAGACAGAGACGGCGCGAGCATTTGAAACAGCCGTCGCCCGGATTGCAAGGACCATGTAGAGGAGGTGCTCCAGTATACGCCAGCGCAAAGCGGATGCATATCCGCTACCACTCGTTTTGGGCATGGTGCGTTTTCGCCACTCTACCTGGGGTCGGCGACAAGGAATGGTTGATTCATTCGGTTGATCAGCAGCAGGTTACATCTTATATGTGCCATGCAACAGACGTGGCACGATAGCTGCAATCAAGGCCCCGTGATGAACGCTACGCCAACATTGAGCCCAGATAGAGCCGTGACCGCACGCGTCCGCCTGCTGCCGGTGATCGGCACTGTCGCCCCGGAGCAGCTCGCGGCATCCATCGACCACATACTGAACTTCCGTGCGTTCAGACTGCTGCGCATCTTCACGCAGCGGGAAGTGGTGGGCGTCAAACCGTGCCTGAACCGGCCGATCCGTTCACTTGACTACGTGGCGCCGGTTATGGAGATGCTGGGTCGACGGGGAGCGACACCGGTGGTGTGCGATACCACCGACCGCTACCGCGATGTCAACCGGAACGGCATCAACTGCATGGAAGAGCTGGCCGCGGGACTGGCCGACCGGGGCACCCCCATGGTCATTCTCGATGGCATCCGAGGCGAACACGAGCTGCTCGTGCGCGGCACGAACGGTCAGCCGGACGCCCACATCGCCGGCGAAGTGGCATCGCTCGGCGGCGCCGTAGTCATCTCCTGCGCACAACACGATCCACTCGCCGGACTCTCAGGCGCCGTGGTCAACCTGGGCGTTGGCCTGGCGTCGAAGCGGGGCAAGATCGAACACTATGCGATGCAGACACCCCACGTTCACCAGGACAAGTGTTATGCCTGTCGGCGCTGCCTGCGGCACTGCCCCGTGGCAGCCATCGAGATGGGCGAATCACACGTGGTGATCAATTCCGATCGCTGTGTGAACTGCGGACGCTGTATTGAGGTCGCGCGCTTTGGCGGCATTTCATACGACTGGGATGCCACGCCGGAGCACTTCCGCCCCGTCGTCACCGCCCATGCCAAAGCGGCATTCGACACACTCAAGCATCGTGTGGTATGTCTGACAGCGCTGAACATGATGCCGGCAGCAGATGGAGAGCCGCAGATGGCGCTGCTCTTCTCGCGCGACCCGGTCGCGATCGATGCAGCCGCCGTGGATTTACTGACAGAGAACGGATTGATGAGCGCCGGCGAGCAAGAGCTCACGCAGGCCATGCTTGAGCAGGCCGAGGCGGCCGGCCTGGGGCACAAGCAGTACGACATAGAACGCGTCGCCTTTTAATGGATCAGACAGACAGGAGATAGAGCATGAGCGAACCAAAGAAAATCGTTGTTGTGGGCGGTTCCGCCGCCGGGCCCAAGGCCGCGGCCAAGGCAAGGCGCATGGATCAACATGCGGAGGTCACGATCATTCAGAAGGGACCGGACCTCTCGATGGCGTCGTGCGGCTACCCCTACTACGTGGGCGGCTTTTTCGACAACCGCAACCAGCTCCTGAGCACGCCTACCGGCGTCGTACGCGACCCCAAGTTCTTCATGGCTGCCAAGGGGATCAAGGCGCTCACGGATACCGAGGTGATCGCGATCGACCGCGAAGCCAAAACGGTCCAATGCCGATCGATGAACGGTGGAGATGAACAGACGGTTGCCTACGACACCCTCGTTCTGGCCACCGGCGCGACGCCAATCATGCCGCCTGTGCCGGGAACAGACCTCGAAGGCATCACGACGTTGCAGTCCATGCGCGATGCGGACTACCTTCGCCAGATCAGGGACGATGGTATGATCAAGAAGGCCGTTGTCGTAGGCGGCGGACTGATTGGCGTGGAGACCTGCGAAGCACTCGAGCTGGCCGGCATTGAGATCACGGTGGTTGAGATGCTACCGCAAGTTCTCATGTTCCTGGACTGGGAGATGGCCAAGCTGGTGGAGAACCACATGCGCGCCAAGGGCGCCCATATCGTCACGGAGAACCCTGTCGCGGCGTTCCTGGGAGAAGACGGGAAGCTCAAGGGCGTGAAGCTGAAGAACGGCACCGAGCTGTCGTGCGATCTTGCTGTCGTGGCGACCGGTGTACGCCCCAACTCAAAACTCGCCGCAGACGCCGGGCTTGATGTCGGCGAACGGGGCGGCATCACGGTTAATGCGTTCCTACAGACCTCCGATCCGGCCATCTATGCTGCGGGTGACTGCATCGAGATTCCAAACCGGATAACAGGGCGGATGGTACATGCACCCTATGGTGACCTGGCCAACCTGGAAGGCCGTGTTGTAGGACAGAACGTTGTGAAGGGTCCCACCACAACCTTCCCCGGCACGTTCCAGACCGGTATCTGCAAGGTATTTGATTACGCGGCCGGCGCCACAGGACTCTCAGAGCGCAACGCGCAGGCGGCCGGGTTCGAGACCGTCAGTGTCGTCACCGCCGCACCCGACAAACCCGGATTCATGGGCGGGAAGCTACTCGTCATGAAGATGGTGGCAGAGAAGTCGAGCGGGAAGCTGCTCGGCTTCCAGGCCGTCGGTCCTGGCGATGTGAGCAAGCGTGTCGCCTCGGCGGCGATGGCATTGCAGGGCGGACTCACCATTGCCGACCTGACCGTGGCCGACCTGCCCTATGCCCCACCCTTCTCCCCGGCGATCGACAACTTCATTGCGACGGCGCACGTGCTGGAAAACAAGATGACCGGCCGCATGGCCGGTATCTCGAGCCGCGAGGTGAAGGCCAAGGTGGATGAGGGCGAGGATGTGTTCATTCTCGATACACGCGGCCCGGACGAGTATGAGCAAATGCGGCTGGGCATTGGCGAAGTGCTCATTCCGCTCGGTGCCCTGCGCAACCGCATGGACGAACTTCCCGAGGCCAAAGAGAAGGAGATCATCTGCTTCTGCAAGATCTCCCTGCGCGGCTATGAAGCCGCCTCACTGCTCAGAGCCAACGGCTACAGCAACGTCAAAGTCATGGAAGGCGGCATCATGGCCTGGCCCTTCGCCCGCGAGAAGTAGATCGGATCACACTGCGGGGAGGGCCCGCGGCCTCTCGAATCGGGCAGGAATAGGTCAAAAGGAAAGACCATGGGAACTGCCGGACACTTGACGGATCGGCCATGCATACGATAGACGATGTGTGAATTATGAAAGGCAACTGCACCATCTTCTTCTCATGCCTCCTCTGGTGCACTGTTGTCTGTGGCGGCCCTGTTCTAGAGAAGACTACTGCCAGCCCGGAGACTGGCCTCATTGCACACATCAGGTCCGGCGCTGATTTCTGGCAGATCTGGACCGTGCACCCGGATGGATCGGGCGCGAGAGCCATGACGCGTTCTGCATGGGACAAACGAGGGCTACGCGCGGGACACGGCAACTCAGCAATCCTCTTCCGAGACAATCAGGGCACTCTGTTTGAAATGGATATCCCGCGGACTTTAGCAAGCCACGCCACGGAAAAAGCACTCGCGTTCAGCGGTCTTGAGGTCGTGAAGGACGTCGACTACAGGCGCGAACATGGCTACCTGATCTCGTCGTATGCCGCGAATGCCACCGACAACATCAGGATCTGGATGTACGGATCAGCCGATGATGGAGTCGGCCGCCTTGTTGTCTCGGATGCCCATCTCAACGAGATGCCCCGTTGGTTTCCCGATGGCGACCGGTTCATCTACGTGAAGAGCCATCAGGGCCGGTCATCGATACATGTGTATGATCTGCTCCAGTCGCACAGTTCACCTTTTGCCGTGGGTTCGAAGTCTGCCCTGGATCCGTGCCCCAGCCCCGACGGCAAGTCTGTAGTCTTCTGCCTGGATGCAGGACAAGGAATGGACCTCTGGCTGGCGGAACACGACGGGACTGAGGCCCGCAAGCTATACGGCGGGCCGGGAATCGAAACCGAGCCAAGCTGGTCCTCGGACGGAAAACGTGTTTACTTTTCGAGCTGGGACGGTTCTCATTTTCGTATCGCATGCATTGGACCCGATGGCACCGGCTTCACGTACGTGACGCCGACGGGAGTGGACTGTAGGAGCCCAGTGTATCTAACAGCACCCCGTTCTGAGAGTGACGCACCATGAGAAGGATACGTCTAAACCCATTTCTGAGACTCGCCGCACTGGCCCTGTGTGCATGCGTTTCCTCGGTCACCGCATTTGCCTCAGAGCATCCTCTGTTTATGGATGTTGCCGTGCAGAACCGGTTCTTCTCGAAGAGCACGGGGCAAGCGGTCATACGCGTTCGCCTGAGAGAACGTGCCCTGCTTGACCTGATCATCTACGACGAGGAAGAGCGAGTCGTGGGACACAGAGCATCTCCTTCTCTCGCCACAGAGCATGAGGTACACTGCCCGTCTTTCCCGTCTGTCGCGTCCGGCGAGCTTCGTTTTATGCTCGTCGCTGTGAATGAGGCCGGCACGGTCATGGCGCGCTACCCGGACTCAATCACTCCGGAGAAGCTGGTTGAAGTGGTCGATATGAGGGTTGAGAATGAAACGGGTCAGATCAGCTTCCTGTTGCCTCGAGCAGCGTACGTGCGTCTGCGCGCCGGGATCAAGAATGGCCCATACCTGGAGCCGGTCGAACCGTGGAGACCTCGGCCCGCCGGGAAACACATCGTGAATTGGGACGGCAGCTCGCACAATGGTCTGATCGGAAATCTGTTGCAGCACCCCGAAGGGAAGATCTCGGTGCTGGCGGTGACGCTGGCTCCCAACGCGCTCATCTGTCTCAACCCGTCCGAGGGGCCGCCCGTTGGTCCAGTTGTGCCGGAGCTCCCGAAACGTCTTCAGCAGTTCAAGAAACCGACGTGGCCCGGAGACAGGGATGGAGCACGACAGTGGGTCGTTGATGATTACAGAATCGGAGTTCGTGTTGAAGTCGAGGGGGAGGTCGCCATGATCAGGGCGACTTGCGATCCGAGCGACAGGACCCGGCTGATGAACAGCCGCTTCGAGGTCATGCTTTTCATCGATAACGTATTCTACACGGAAGACGAGAGGGCGCTCCTGCCCTTTTCTTACCGATTCTCAACACGCGGTCTTTCGGCAGGTCAGCACGTCGTGACGGTCAACATCATCGATGTAGACGGGAATGTTGGCACCGCAAGTGCCGCATTCCGGAAGCCACAAGAGTGACTCGCCCAACAATAATACATGTATAAGACTCCTGTCTTATGCGGGTTTTTTCTGTTGAGTGTCTTGACAGGCCGATTCTGCTGTGCATATCCTGCCGGAGCATAGTCACTTCAAGCGGTTTTATTGACCAAGCAGAGGGGAGTCCGGGGTGACCGAGGGGCTCAAAAGCAGAGGCTCATGTACCGGAGCGATCTACCGGTATATGATCATTGTACTGGCTCTCGCCGTCGTACTCTCAGCTCTCATCACTCGAATCGCCGCCGCGCCTTTCCGTATCACGTCTCTGATCAGAGAGACGAACGTTGTGGATGTGGCATGCGAAGCCGTCACCAACGATTACTATATTCTCCTCAAGGGCTCTGTTGTCACGAATATCCAGAGCGCAGCGGACATCAAACTCGGCGCCGTCGCGGCGGTCATGCTTGTCGATCCGGACCCGTCGAGTGACCACGCATTTTACAGAGCTGTCCGCATCCCGCAGGCCACTCCGCGCGACACAGATGGCGATGGCGTTGACGATGTTTTCGAACTGCGACGAGAGTACCTCGACGCTCTGGACGCAGCCGACGGGAAAATCGATCACGATGGCGACGGCATCGCGACGTACATAGAGTATGGGTATGAGACCGACCCCGGTGACAGCAACAGCGTGCCAGATGTGACCACTGGGCTGGATTCAGACGGCGACGGATTTCAGGATGTCTACGAAATCGTGCATTTCGCAGACCGGTACAACCCGACCTCCATGCCGACCGCGACGATTTATGTGGACGCAGCGGCTGTGGGTTTTGGCGACGGATCCGTCACAAATCCATATCCCGACATCAAGTCAGCCTTCGAGGTGGCAGGCGAGTACGACATTATCGAAGTCGCAGACGGTGTCTATACGGGTGTGATGAATCGAGCGCTCTCTTTTCCTAACGCTGCCCCCGTAATGCTGATGTCGAAAAACGGGCCAGCCGGCTGCGTGATCGACTGCGAGCATGATACCTACGCGATCAGCTTCTCCACAATCCCGGATTCCCGGTGGGTTCTAGACGGGGTAACGGTTCGACACGGATCGGCGACGCGCGGTGGCGCGTTCAATGCCCAGAACGCCTCGCCTCTTGTAAGGGGATGCCGACTGATTGACAACTCGGCCGAGGACTACGGCGGAGCCGTGTACGCCCAGGACACTGGCAGGCTTGTCCTGGAGAATTGCTTCATCAAAGGCAATACGTCCGGCATAGGGGGAGGCATCTCGCTGTGGGCCTCGGGCAGCGTTCTGCGCAACTGTTTCATCGTGGAGAATACGGCCGGTAAGGGCGGCGGCATACACCTTAAAGGAGTTCCATGCACGCTGCAGAACTGTACGATCGCCGGGAACGTGGGCAGCACCAAGGACGGCAGTCTGCATGCGGCGTACGCAGGCGCTGTGGCTTCTCTGACAAACTGCATCGTATGGGGAAATCTGCCGAGCTCGGTTTCCGGGACGGATCCGATCGTGGCGTACAGCACCTTTGAAGGGGGACATTTCGGGCAAGGGAACCAAAATGTGGATCCGAGGCTCACGATCGCAACCTACCGTCTTCGCGGCGAATCCCCCTGCATTGATACGGGAACAAGCAATGCGCCACCGTCGGACGCCGACGGCGAGCTGCGCTGGGACGCTCCCGCTCACAGCAACGCCGTCTCTGTCGTAGACATGGGGGCAGATGAGTTCGTCGATATTGACGGAGACGGCCTGGGCGATGCATGGGAACGTGTTCATTTCGGGGACCTCGCCCACGGGGCAGACGAGGACGACGACGCTGGTGCAGGACCGGATGGATTGACCAATCTCAAGGAGTATGGAACGGTGTGAAATTTCCACGCACATAGAGCACGTTAGCCTTCCGCTGAACGCGGGCATTTCAGAGTAGACGAGG
>JABGQM010000008.1 GCA_018648805.1 Verrucomicrobiota bacterium | reverse complement strand
GATTTAGCGGTTAAGAAAGATTGTAGCCAGTCAGTCAGCCATTACAAATTCTCTTATTCAACTGTGGGACGCTAGTGGTTTCGTTTATATCTCGTTCTTTAGTCTCGTTATAGTTTCGTTCAAGCAGGGATGATAAATCCCTATCTATCTCGTTCCTGTTTTTCTCTTGATGCGGCCCCCTCAAAGTGCAAGCGTTTGAGGAGCGGTTTGAGTCAAGGTAATGTCAGTGTCGGATCGCGAGGTCCAAACGCCGCCTGGGGCCGCTCAAGGACGCCCATGGCTGCGTCCGCGACCACGTGGACATCCGGAGATCAGGGAACCCGACATACTTGAAAGATTGAAGCAACATGTTGAGATTGCCAGGTCGCCGGTGCGCGGTTGTATAGAGGAAGCGCGCGCCCGCGCGTTAGGGACGGAAACGGTCGCCGATTGGCCGGTTAATGCTCCAAGTAACCCGTGAGGCAAGTCAGGATCGTCTTCCGACCCTGATGCCATTGGCTAAGACAGACAAGAAAGGTGTTGCAGATTCAACACGGCAAAGGGGCGGTTATGCACCACCGCAACTTGCCACTTCGCCCTTGCATAAGATGGGCAGATGAGTAACCTCCTGAGATAGCCGTTCACTGTCGCGGGGGCACGATATGAAAGATGCAGACAAAACAAGAGCCCAACTCATTGAAGACCTGAATGGTCTGCGTCCAAAAGCTGGCGAACTTGAGCAGATCAATACCTCTTTAGTCAAAGAGAATGAATTCACGAAGATCATTCTGGATTCACAGGTCGACACATTCTTCGTCTTCGAATTGGCCACTGGTAGAGTCATCCGTTGGAACCATGCCTTTGTGAACATTTCAGGCTATTCCAACGAGGAGATTGCAGCCTTAAAGGCCCCTGATTCCTATTATAGCGCGGATGACTTGAAGAACGCTGCATCCACGATAGAAGCAGTGCTTCGGGATGGTAAGGGCAGAATTGAACTCTCTCTCATCTGCAAAGACGGACACCTTGTGCCTACCGAATACGAAGTATCTGTCTTAACCGACGATCAAGATGTCCCTATACATCTTGTTTCAATAGGCAGAGATATTACAGAACGCAAGAAGGCGGAGGAGGAGCTGCGTGAAAGCGAGGCATCGTATCGCACTTTGGCGAAGAATCTTCCCGGAATCGTTTATCGCGTCATGCTCAGGGAAGACGGCCGCATGGTCTTCTTCAACGAAACGCTCAGGGCCATCACCGGGTTCTCTCCCGGCGATCTTTCCCGTGGCGACGTGTGCTCGATTGAACCACTGATTATAGACGAAGACCGCCACATGGTGACCTCGACCGTAAAACGGGCCATCTCCGAGAACACGTTATTCAACGTCTCCTATCGCCTGATTCACAGGAACGGCGAAACAGTCTACGTGGAAGAGTTCGGTCGCATTGTGAACGGCGCTGACGGGAAACCGCAGTACATCGATGGTGTGATTATGGACATCACCGAGCGCAAACGGGCGGCCGAGGAGCTGCGAGAAGCTAGAAACCAAGCCGAAAGAGATGAGGAGTATTACCATACTATCCTCAACAATATGGGTGACCCTGTTCTTGTTAAGGATGAAGAGAGCCGTCTGTTGCTCGTAAATGACGCTTTCTGTGAAATGTTCGACCTTTCAAGAGCTGACATAATTGGCCGAACGCTAGCCGAAGACGTTACGCCCGAGGAAAGGGCACACTTCTTGGAGATTGATAGGCAGGTAATCCTGACCGGACAGGACAATGTAACTGAGGAGTCGCTAACTGTTAGAGACCTCGAAACACGAATAGTTTCTACAAGAAAGTCCCGGTTCACAGATTCTAGAGGCTCGAGGTTCCTCGTAGGTGTAATTCGTGACATGACTCATCGCAAGAAGGCGGAGGAGGTGCTGCAAGAGAAAGAGTCATGGCTCCAAGGCTTCTTTGACAACGCCGCCATCGGAATTGCCATAGCGGACCCCACGGGCCACTTCCTGCAAGTCAACGAGCACTATCAAGATATGTTCGGATACACGAACAGGGAGGAGTTGTTCAAGAAGACCGTGGGCGAGTTGACTCATTCCGACGACAGACCGTCTACACGGGAAGCCCAACAGATGTTGGCCAGTGGGAAGGTCCCGTTTATCCAACTTGAGAAACGATATCTTCGTAAGGACGGCACATTCTTCTGGAGTCATGCTTCAGTTGTGCCCATCCGTGACGCCGACGGGCGCATCACCGCTTTTGTGGCCATCCTTCAAGACATCACCGAACGCAGACAGATGGAAGAACACCTTCGCCAGTCGGAGAAGATGGAGGCGATTGGTCAGATTGCGGGCGGCGTAGCTCACGACTTTAACAACCAGCTCGGTGGCATCATGAACTTCGCCGACCTGCTGTTGTCGAAAACCAAGGACGAGGAGCTACATCGCTATATCGACGCCATCATTCGGTCATGCACGAGGGGCAAGGACTTGACCGGACAGTTGCTGGCGTTCTCTCGCAAGGGCAAATACCAATCCGTGCCTGTGGACATCCACCAAACGATTTCCGAAGTCGTTTCCATCCTTCAACACTCAGTCGACAGGCGCATCGCAATCCGACAGCACCTTGACGCTAATCCTGCGACCACCGTCGGCGACCCCACACAACTCCAGAATGCGCTGTTGAACCTTGGTCTCAACGCCCGAGATGCCATGGCCGAGGGTGGTGAGCTTGTCTTCACGACCGGCGCAGTTAGGCTGGACGAGGAACATTGCAACAAGAGCAGATCTGACATCGCACAGGGCGATTACCTGAAAGTCACGGTGGCCGATTCCGGCACCGGCATGGACGAAGCGACTCGGACAAAGATATTCGAGCCGTTCTTCACGACGAAAGACGTAGGCAAAGGCACGGGCATGGGATTGGCTTCCGTCTACGGTACGGTCGTTAATCATCACGGTGCCATTGAGGTGGACAGTGAAGTGGGAAAAGGCACAACCATGACGGTCTACTTGCCGTTGTCACAACAGGAAGCTCAGGAAGACAGGGCAACGGTAAGTGCGGGGGCAGCGAAGAGCAGTGGTGCCCGGATTCTGCTTGTTGACGATGAGAAGAGCGTGAGAATAGGCACTGGCGAACTGCTGCGTGGCCGGGGGTATAAAGTAGTCACCGCCGAGAACGGGGTTGAGGCCGTCGAATACTACGGGAAATCATGGCAGCACATCGACCTCGTGATTATCGACATGAACATGCCTGTGATGAATGGCCGCGACACGTTGATTGCCATGCGTGAGATGAACCCCGAGGTCAAAGCGATACTGGCCACGGGCTACAGTCTGGACGCCAACGCGCAGGAGATTCTGGATGAAGGTGCGCTTTCCCACATTCAAAAGCCGTACCGCGTTGATGACCTCGTCCGGCAGATGGAGCAAGCGTTGGACACAATCGGAGTGTGATAGGCCCCCACAGGTTACTTGGAGCACTGCCGACTGTGAACCGCTCAATTGTACTGGATGCTCCAAGGAACACGTTGACACACTCTCCAGACATCTATCATAGTAAAGCAATATCAATCACTTGAACCAGAAACCGTAAGGAACGCGTCGGATGAAAAGGTGTGTGGCAGCGGCATTCATTGTGTGTGTGACTCTGATTCAGGTAGGTTGCGTGGGGATTTCCCCTGACAGTAGGTTTCTCTCTGCCGGAAGCCCTGCAGACAATAGAGCTTCCTTTATCTACGGCATTGGGACTGAGCCCTCAGTACCGGAGCTTAACGGCGAACGCGTTTTCCATGGAAAGAAGAAGGATAGACGCCTGTATATCAGGGAAATTCTCCCAGGAATACAGCAGTGTGAGGTCGGGTGGTGGATGAGAAAGGATGTACATTTTGCGGGCGATTTCACGGCTAAGCATGGTAGGAGTTACGCTCTGGTAGCGGACCGTACGCGTAGCAGACTAGACGGGCAGCGGATCCAACACACCATTAACCGTGTGTACGTTGTGGAACTGCTTCCAGGCACACGTGCAAAGCTAGTCGACCACATGAACTCCCTTGGCGGGCTACTCATGATGGGCACCGGGAGACCTGTATCTTGGCCGTTGAAGAAGCTATGCGAGCTTGATGCCTGTAGAAAAGTTGGTGCCCTCCGTGCAGTCCGATCAGACAAGCAATGATGTGATAGGCATGCTCGAAACGCCTGACTGCCATTCTCCGTGTTACTCGGAGCAGCGGGCCCCACTGAAGAAGATAAGGAGGCCGATATGGCGGCGATGTACACTACAGTTTCAACGTCCACACACAACGTGACCTGCACTCACTGCGGTCGTGTGTTTGAAACCTATCGTTCGGGTTTGGCATCTGGAGGTACTGCATCAGCCGCTAGAGCTGCAAGAGAGAGCATGCTCAGCTCTGCAGGTGATCCACCATCCAATCCCTGCCCAAAATGCGGCCTGCTGCACGATGATACTGCAAAACAGCTTTCATTGACTTTTAAGTATACTTGGTTCGTATTGTGGGCAATATGCGGTACGGTAGGTTTAGGTTGGGTATACATAGTTCGGAAACCGATGCATCTTTCGATAGCATTTCTGGCTGGCAGCGTCTTAGTGTCAGTCTTGACTATTCTTTGGAAACTTGATTTCAACTCTTTCAGAATGGCAGAGAAACGAAATAGGGATATTGTAGCCATGGCTGGTGGCAGTGCAGTGCCTTGGTGGTTACTCGGCTTATCCTGCTGTGCTCTGCTGGCCAGTTTCTTAACCGCGGGTGGCGTCGTTCCCTTTATGGGGCGTTCCAAGACAGTGATCCCTGCACTGCCATGGCTGTTCTTTATTCTTCATACCTTCCTTTTGGCTTCGATCCGATGGTACCAAGCGGGGCACTTCTGCCAACGAACGTCTTCGGCGACAAGATAATGCGAAGGTTCAGCCGCCACTGTGTCAGGTCATGTAGACGGCATAGGAAAAGATCAGCAACCTCTTGTAGCTAGCGCCCGAGAAACCGCACCTCTTCACTGCTCAAGATGTTACTAGGAGCATGACCGACTGCTGTTGGGTTGTCCAAGGATATCCCCCGTGGACAAGCGGGTAATATTGATAGTGGAGTTCGTTGAACGGAGGCAGGTATGAGAAACTGGGCCGTTCTGTTGGTTTGGATGTCTCTGGTAGGCGTCGCTCCCGTTCGAGCGGAGGGTGATCAGTCCAGGGAGCAAGCGGCGGAAAAACACAACAGAAATCTATCGCAGGCGATCCCAAGAGAATACGACCGTGCAAGAGCAGCCAACACACCTGAAGCGTATGACCGCTTCGGAGTCTGGACTGGGTTGCGGCCGCAGTATGTGGACACATCGCATCGCTCCAGCGCTGACCTTGCACAAGCAGCAAGAAAGCAGTTTCTGGACTTGGCTACTCAACAAGCCTCGTCGTTATTCACGAATCTGACATTCAGAACGATTGAGGTCCGCCTTCGACGTTCGCACGAATGCGCTTACCGTTACCGGCAAAGCGACAAAGACGCCATCTTGAGGGGCCTCAGAAACAAAGGATATGCAGCCGAACTGGGGCCGCCGTTGACGCTTGCTGCTTATCCCTTGTTCGATGGCGAGTACACTGGAGATTACCCGGTATTGCCCAGTTCGCCCCAAAGCCATGCGGGTGCTGTTGTCGTTGTTGACCTCAAGTGGTGGGGCCGTCCGGCGAGTCTTGGATACAGATGGTTTGCTCACGATGGTGGGTCTGGCAAGTTCCTGGGCCGGGGCGGAGGAAAGTGCGATGGACGGGACCTAAAGAAGGCTAAAGCACCATTCAAAATGTATGGAAAGACTTGGGTCAGAACTGAGGTAGATGAGACGAGAGAGGAACACGTGTCCCGCGTACGCGGCGACTTGCTCAACAGTTTCCCCGAAGTCCGCCTCCGCCACTAGCCGCAGTACAAACAAGATGAAGCGGCAGCCGCGACTTCTCGTCACCTGTCTGCGCGATCGCGTCCACTAGTTACTTGGAGCATTGGGGATCGCGGGACGCCCCCACAGTCAGCAGTGCTCCAAGGAACACCTGGAGGCACTGGGGCCCCCAGCCCCTGTGGCCGTTTCTCTTGATCTCTCTATTCCCTGTGCATAGTATCCACTCATGAAACTTCACGTGATTGTTGCCGCGCTTGCCGTCTTCCTCTGTTCTCTCACCTGTCCTGCAGCCGACGATGCCCGCGGGATGAAGGTCGTATACGGTGAGGCCCGTGCTGCGCTTGTCATTGGCAACTCGACGTATGCTGCCAACCCGCTGATTAACCCCATGAACGACGCAACAGATGTCGCCAACCTGCTACGGCAACGGAATTTCAATGTACGCCTGCTTGCCAATGCAGAAAAGCAGGCCATGGATGCAGCGATCCAGGAGTTCGGGCAGCGCTTGGAGCAGGGGGGCGTAGGGCTTTTCTACTACGCAGGGCATGCTGTGCAGATTGAGGGTGTGAATTACCTGTTGCCCGTGGATGCCAATGTGCGTAAAGCCCATGACCTCAAGTACCAGGGCATTAACGTGCAGCAGGTGCTCTCCGAGATGGCGAGCTCTCGGAACCGCCTCAATGTTGTCATTCTGGATGCCTGCCGCGACAATCCGTTCCCGTCACTCTCCCGCTCGTTGGGCAATGGACTGGCCAAAGTCGATGCGCCACGGGGATCTCTCATTGCTTACGCTACAGCTCCCGGGAAGACTGCCGCCGATGGAGATGGGCGGAATGGCATCTTCACAAAGCATTTCCTGCAGCAGGTGGCCGTTCCTGGCAAGGACGTCCTCGATATGTTTCGTGACATTACGGCCGGTGTGGCCCGTGACACGCAAGAGAAGCAGGAGCCCTGGGTGCATACGAGTCTGCGTGGCAAGTTCTACTTCACTCCCATTGACTTTCTCGATCAGGAGTTAGAGCTAGCGGCTGCGGAGCTGGCGCGGTACCGAACGCTGTTGGCAGAGCAACAGGCGGCGGACGCAGAGTTGCAGAGATTGGAGGCAGAGAAAAATGCTGCCATCGGGCAGATGGAGAAGGAGATTTCCGATCTGCGCCGCAAAATGAAGCAGCCTGGTGGCAGAGGCGATAGTCTTGATCAACTTGTTGCATTGGCGGATAGGCGGGAGAAGTACGCAAAAGACTTGGTAGCGGCCAAGGCCAAGGCTAAGGAAGAGAAGCAGGCACGCGAAGCCGAAATGGCCCGTCTGCGCACACAAGAGTTGGCAAACCGGAAGAAGAAGTTCGAGACGGCCTATGCCAAGTATCGCCGCATCGCGGACAGCGAATATATGCGCGACACGGAGAAAACGCAGGCATGGAATCTGATCTGTCAGGCATGGAACGTAGAAGACGCAACAGATGCACCTGGTGTGCTGGGGTGGGAGGATAGCTCGGGGCGCGCTATACGCAAATTTGCGATCCCCGTTCCGGGGCAGGACATGGTTATTGATCTTGGCAATGACGTGAAGCTGGAGCTGGTCTGGATAGCGCCGGGCAGCTTCATGATGGGGGCGCAGGAATCTCCGTCTGAAGTTGTGCTGAAAGGAGGAGGCGAAGAAGGCCATTTCGAAAGCGAGCATCCTCGGCACAAAGTGACGCTGTCAAAGGGCTTCTGGATTGGCAAATATGAGGTCACGCAAGTACAATGGCTACAGGTGATGGGTGACATCCCCGGCCGCGCCCAGGTGCACCCATTGGGGGCGGTCGGTCTGGTGAGTTGGGAGGATTGCCAGCGGTTTCTCGGCAAGCTCACGGCCAGGTTTGTCGATGGGGCGTCTCGGCTGGCAACGGAAGCCGAATGGGAATATGCTTGCCGAGCTGGAACAACCAGCGCATTCCACTATGGCGATGCCCTTGACGATTCCATGGCAAACTTTGATAGCAATTTTCCCTACGGAATAGAGAAGCGGGGAGAGTGTTACCCTGGAGGAATGTCGGTCGGGTTGTTCAAGCCCAATGCGTGGGGGCTCCACGACATGCACGGAAGTGCCTTTGAGTGGTGTCAGGATTGGTGGGGGAGCTACCCCTCTGAGAATGTGGAGGATCCCACTGGGCCTACTAGCGGCACTCGACGTGTAGCTCGTGGCGGCTCTTGGTATAACCCTGCACGCCTTTGTCGTTCGGCGGCCCGAACAACGCTTGAACCATCAGAGTTGGCGAGCAATGTCGGGTTCCGTGTTGTCTTCTCTCGATGAGGGCAGCACTGCGGGGGCGGACCAAAGGTTATTATGGAGCATCAAGGACTTATGAACAGAGAATGGGCAGCAGGGGCCCATACACACAATGTGTCGTGTAGCGTCATCGAGCGATGCTATGGGACGTCGGTGTCCATATCAAGAGACAATAAGATAGGTGTCACCCGACCCCGACATGTTACTTGGACCGATCGTTGACCGCCCCATTGTCGCCCATGCTCCCATCAACCAGTGGAGCGAACTATCGAGTGAATCCGGTGTCCGTCGCCTCGGCCTGTGTGCGGCGGTTCGGCCAAACTCCCACAGGGCGCCAACGGACTGCATCATCGAGCCATACTTCGACGCCTCCTTCCCCGACTATGATTCCGAGCGCGTCATGGCGTACGCGATACAGCAGCATTGCTCGGGGCTCGCGTCGCGCAGAATCCTCTACTTGCAGTTTGGGTTACCACGCGGTAGCCTGCGTTATGTATTGGGGTGGATGTATGGTGCATTTCACCTCGTCTAACAGAAAGGGTCAGTTATGAGGCGTTTGGGAATCATATTGCAGGTGTTGGCCATTGCGCTCACGGTGGGACTCGTGGTCACAGGATGCAGTAGCGACGACGATGATGCGAGTGTGTCGCCGAACCTCAATGGCATATGGGCCGTTACGGACAGCAACGGTGATAGCGGCACGTTTAACATTGCCCAGAACGGATCAACATTGACCGGCTCCATAACCACGTCCGATGGCACCAGTGTCCCACTCACGGGCACGCTTAACGGCAATGCCTTTACCATGACGGGCACCGCGGGTCCCCTTACGATCAACTTTACCGGCACCGTGACCGGTAATGCCATGAGCGGCACGGCGAGTGACTCGACCGGTGACACCGTGACGTTTACGGCCGTTAAGCTGTAACGTCATTTCCTGTGGACTCGCCCCGCGCAGCCCGTCGGGGCGGGTTCTTTTATCTGTGCAACGCCTTGTGCCAGAATAGAAGGTTACCGAAGCATGGCCCGTGAGTGATCTCCTCCGGTTGGCGCCCCCCATTGGTTGTTCGGAGCACTGCCGACTGTAGAGTGCGGGGTGACCCTTCGACCTTGTGTTCGCAAACTGACCTTTGCGGATGCTGGATGGCTGGGGCTTTGGCGTCCGTGTCGTCCACTGTTTTGGCCCTGCGGGAATTGGTCGTTCGTCTGGATGTTCACCACTCATGGATCGGGCGCGTGGCGGAGGGCGAGCGGCGGGTTGATGTGGTGGAGTTTGCCCGCCTTTGTACGGCGATAGGATGCGACCCCATGAAGGGCTCATATCCGCCCTTCCGCATCTAAAATGCTGTTGCGGGGAAGACACTCGGTATTAAACCGCACTTGCAGGAGGCTATCACCGGGAGTAGTGTTTCGACATGAAGAAGCTTCGGATCTACTTGGACACCTCTGTGATCAACTTCTTGTTTGCGGATGATGCGCCGGACTTCAAGAGAGTAACGGTGGAGTTCTTCGACAGGTATCCGCTTCGTCTGCTGTCCCCTTTGGAGGCGGAATATGATGAATGAGCATGAGCATGTTCCGAGAGCATTGCAGGAAGTGTGGACTTGGAAGGATGAAATATACCGGGGGGTACAGCACCTTGGCCGTCGAGAAGCTCTGCATGAGATCATGAATCAAGCCCATGAAGCCGCTGTCAAATTCGGATTCGCGTCAGTCGCGTCACCTGTTGCACCCCAGTGTGTCGCGGAAAGCCACGCGACGTATGGGGAAACATCGACCGTAGCTGGCGATGAGCAGTGATTCGGAACCGTTGGCGTTGCGGGTGACCCCGCACGGGGTCGTGGCGGCGTGTCCCTATGCGGGCAGCGAACGCTGGGCCCGCGGCGTGGTGTCTCGTTTCGCCGCGCATGAAGCGGCGGGGCTGGTGGCTTTGGCGACCGCACGCGTGCCGCCGCATGTGGGTCCATCGGTGCTGTTCTGGCGAGATGCCGCTGCTGATTTCCTGCGAGCGCTTTGTCATGTGCCCGCCACGGATCCTTTTACACGGACCAGCCTTGAGGATCCCTCATCGGCACTACTGGCGGAACAGACGCTTAACGCTCCCCCCATGCAGGGCGCCGAATACATCACCCCCGACGTCCTGCGCGGTGTGTGGCAGCGCCTGCGGGACTGGGCGGTAGAGCAGGTGGGTGAGTGTGGCGGGTTGAGCACATTCCTGGAGACGTATGCCCCGCAATGGGCACGTGTCGGACGTGTCACGCTGCACCTGGCGGAGAACAAGGGGGATGCGGACTACCCGTTTGCGTTCATGGCCACGTATGCGGCCGGATTGTCACGCGGCGGACGGGTGCGGCGACTTCCCCTCGGAGGCGCACTGCAGGAATACGCGGGCGCGCGCAAGAAACCGGAACTGTTGAAGTTGCTCTCGCCGCTGCATGCGGCCGCCAAGCGCAGTGCGTTGATTGCCGACCTGGTGCAGACCAGCGATATTTTTCATCCACTGGTATGGACCCCCGACGAAGCCTATGAATTCCTCAAGGAGATCCCGGTCTATGAGGAATGCGGCCTTCTCGCTCAACTCCCCAACTGGTGGCGCAAGCGGGCGCGACCGAAGGTTGCTGTAACGCTGGACAGCGCTAAGCAGACCACCGTGGGCAAGGATGCGTTGCTCGATTTCAATATCTCCCTGGCGCTTGGGGATGAGCACCTTTCGGACGAAGAAACGGAGGCGCTACTGAATGGGACGCAGGGCCTTATAATGTTGCGCGGCGAGTGGGTGGAGGTGGACAGTGCGAAGCTGCGCGAAGCGCTGGAGCACTGGCAGCAGGTCGAGCAGGAAGTGGGCGAGGGTGGGGTCTCGTTCATCGAGGGGATGCGCCTCCTGGCCGGGGCCTCCGCGGATCTGAAGGACGATGAGGCGATCCACGACCATGCGTCATGGGCATTTCTGGAGGCGGGTGAGCGTCTGCGTGAAACCTTGGCGGGCCTGCGCACGCCTGCGGGACTGGCGGGGCCGGCGCCATCGGGCTTTCACGGTGAGCTCCGCGACTACCAGCTAGCGGGTCTCAACTGGCTCTGGCTCTGCTCACGGCTTGGGGTGGGCGCCTGTCTGGCGGATGATATGGGACTGGGCAAGACCATTCAGGTGCTGGCCGCGCTATTGCGGTACAAGCAAGCATCAACGGAGAGGACTCCATCGCCGTCGCTGCTGGTGGTCCCCGCGTCATTGATCGGAAACTGGAAGGCTGAGGCGGCTCGTTTTGCGCCGGATGTGAGCCTGATGATTGCGCACAGTTCTGAAACATCGAAACAGGCGCTGGCCGAGGTCGCGGCTGCTCCGGAAGACAGCCTGCGCGGCGCCGATCTGGTCATCACCACGTACAGCATGGTGGCCCGGTTGGATTGGCTGTTCGCGGTAGGATGGAACTGGGTGATTCTGGATGAGGCCCAGGCGATTAAGAATCCGTCCACACGTCAGGCCAAGGCCGTGAAGAAACTTGGCGGGTCGGCGCGCGTGGTGTTGACGGGGACGCCCGTTGAGAATCGTTTGGGAGATCTGTGGTCGATCTTCGATTTTTTGAATCCGGGACTTCTCGGCAGCGCCGCGCGATTCAAATCCTTCACCAAGGCATTGGAGAGTCGGGAGCATGCACGCTATGCGCCGCTGCGTAACCTGGTGGCGCCCTATATTCTGCGCCGCATGAAGACCGATCCGGAAATTGTGCCGGACCTGCCGGACAAGACCGAGATGCAAGTCTTCTGCGGTTTGGCGAAACCGCAGGCCATTCTCTACAAGCAGAGCGTGACCGCATTGACCCGGGCGCTCGAGCAAGCCGACGGCGAAGGCATCAAGCGACGGGGCCTGGTGCTCAGCTATCTGATGCGCTTCAAGCAGATCTGCAATCACCCCAGTCAACTCACGGGCGATGGTGCCTACGAGCCCGCCGCCAGCGCCAAGTTTGACCGATTGGGATCGCTGTGCGGCGAGATTGCTTCGCGTGGTGAGAAGGCGTTGGTATTTACGCAATTTCGTGAGATGACGGAGCCGCTGGCCGAGTTTCTGGCCACGGTCTTCGGTCGTGAAGGTCTGATTTTGCATGGCGGCACCGCGGTCAAGAAGCGCAAGGGGCTGGTCGCAGAGTTCCAGCATGAAGACGGACCGCCTTTCTTTGTGCTGTCCATCAAGGCGGGGGGCACCGGACTGAACTTGACGGCGGCCTCGCATGTCATACACTTCGATCGCTGGTGGAATCCTGCCGTTGAGAACCAGGCCACCGACCGAGCGTTTCGTATCGGGCAGGAGCGCAATGTGCTGGTGCACAAGTTTGTGACACGCGGGACGATCGAGGAAAAGATTGATGCCTTGATCAGTGAGAAGCAAGGCATGGCCGATGCGCTGCTTGGGGGCGGGGCTGAGAAAGCGTTGACCGAGATGAGTGACGACGAGATTTTGAACATGGTGTCGCTGGATATTGAACGCGCCAAGGTGTGAGGACGATGAGAAGACGAAGCAGATATAGCGATTACGGCGGATGGCCGGCCTACGTTCCGGTGGCACAGCGGCGTGCCAATGCCAAGCGTGAGGTGGCCAAGCTACGCAAGAAGGGTCAGGATATTCAACCGGTCGAGATCGAAGGCCGCATGATTGCCCGCAGCTTCTGGGGCAAAGGCTGGTGCACGCATCTGGAGTCGTTTGGCGATTACAGTAACCGTTTGCCGCGTGGACGCACCTATGTGCGTAACGGGTCGGTCTGTCACCTGGGCATCACGAAGGCCAAGGTCGAAGCCATCGTCGCCGGGTCGGAGCTCTATCGCGTCAACGTCGACATTACGCCGCTCAAGAAGACCCACTGGAAAACGCTGAAGCAGCGTTGCGCCGGCAAGATCGGCTCGCTCATCGAGCTGTTGCAGGGCAATCTGTCGGAGGAGATTATGGGCACCGTGATCGACCCCAAGCAGGGCCTCTTTCCTGCTCCGCGTGAGATCCGGTATGTGTGCAACTGCCCCGACTGGGCCGGCATGTGCAAACATATCTCCGCGGTCATGTACGGTATTGGTGCCCGCCTGGATAGCCAGCCGGAACTCCTCTTCCTGCTACGGGGTGTTGACCACCAAGAGCTGATTTCGGTGGATGCCGCCGTCGGCGCGATTGCCGGCCGCGGCTCCCGTCGCGCGCGGCGACGTTCGCTTTCAGGAGCCGACCTCGAGAATGTGTTCGGGGTGGAGTTGGACGACGGTCCACCCGCATCGTCATCCGCAGAGCCCAAGCGCAAGCCGACAAAGAGGAAAGCAGTGCCGAAGAAAGCAAAGAAAGCGGTCGCCAAACGTCGCACTACCCGTTCTCGCAAGCCTGTCCCGTTCAAACCCACGGCCCGTTCGGTGGCCACACTACGCCGCAAGCATGGCATGAGCAAAGCGGAATTCGCACGCGCCGTTGGCGTCTCGGCCGTTACTATTGCCAACTGGGAAAAGGCCTCCGGCGTCATCAGACCACAGGCCAAAGGGTTGGCTGGACTGCTAAAACTCCACAAGCAGAGCTGATCCCATCCTGATACCTATTTGGCGGCTCGGTGGGGACACCTCGCCCTACCCCTGCGCCCGGCCCGCCCGGAGGTCGGGCCCTACCCTTGCGTTTGCAGCATTCTCGAGGGGAGAGACCTTTCCGGATGACCTCGAGTTAGGGCGGGCGAGGAGTCCCTTCCCCGCTGCTCGCAGTTTAAGGTGAAACGGAGATGGCATCCAGCACGGCGGCGGCGGCGCGGTCGGCGCCACCGGGGGCGCCGAGGCGGCGGTTGACGTCATCCAGCGCCTGCACGGTGGCGGCGTGGGCGGCATCATCGCTGATGACCGGCTCGAGGGCGTCGGCCAGGTTACGCGGCGTGGCGGCGCGTTGAAGCAGCTCCGGGACCACCCCTTTGCCGGCCACGATGTTGACCAGTCCGATGTGCGTGAGTTTGATCAGGATGCGCGCGAGGAAGGCGGTGATGGCGGTGGTACGGTAGGTGATGACCATGGGGCAGCGCAGCAGGGAGGCCTCGAGCGTGGCGGTGCCGGAGGTGATCAGTGTGGCCCGTGCGTCGGCCAGCACGGCGTGCGTCTGGCCGATCACGACTGTGTAGCGGGTTGGTCCGGCGGGCTGCGTAGCCACGACACTCTCGACCAGCGCCGCCGCGGTCTCGGAGTGCACCGGGATCATAAAGGAAGCCTCGGGATGACGTGCTTCGATGTGAGCCGCTGCCGCCCACATGGAGGGCAGGATCCGCTCGATCTCGTGATCGCGGCTACCGGGCAGCAAGGCGATGCGGGGGGTGCCCTGCCAGGGCAGTGTGGGATGGGGCCGCGCGCGCGCGTCGGCCACTTCATCCACCAGCGGGTTGCCCACGAAGTCGACCTGTAGGCCGGTCTCCTTGAAGTAGGCCGGTTCGAAGGGGAAGAAGGCGATCAGCCGGTCGAGCGTGGCCGCCATGCGCGGAATGCGTCGCCGGTTCCAGGCCCAGACCTGCGGGCAGATGTAGTAGATGGTCTTGAAGCCCATCAAGTGTGCCCGCCGTGCAAAGCGCAGGTTGAAGCCGGGGTAGTCGACCAGGATGACGGCGTCGGGTCGGCGGCTACGCAGCAGGGCCAGCATGTCATAGAACACGCGGCGCAGATGGCGATACTTGCGGATGACCTCTGAAATACCGATCACGGCCATGGCCGAGATGTCGATCACGGTGTCAACCCCGGCCGCACGCATTGCGTCGCCACCGACCCCGAAAAAGGTGATCTCGGGATGGCGGGCGCGGATGGCGCTGACCAGGCGCGCGGCGTGCATGTCGCCCGATACCTCGCCGGCAACGATCATTAAGCTGGGTTCACGGGCCATGGTTAGGATGGGTTGGTCTGGATGATGTGGCAGATATCGGTGGCAAGCTTCAGCGCCGCGGCGCCCTGTTCAGCGGTGACCACCGGTTCGCTGCGCGTGCGGACGCATTCGACGAAAGCCCGCAGCTCAAGGTCCAACGGGTCGCCCTTTTGCGTGGGGATCTCGACCGCCTGCATCCCGTCAGGGCCCTTTTGGTAGAGCGTACCGCTCTGTGTCCCGTAGTCGAGCGAGGCATAGCGGTTGTCCTGAAAGACGGTCAGCGTGCGTGCTTGTACGGGGCTGATGCGGCTGGCGGTCACGCTCGCCACGCAGCCGTTCTGGAAGCGCAGGCGCACATCGGCGAAGTCTTCACTCGGACTGAGCGTCGTGACCCCGAAGGCGCGGATACTTTCAACCGGGGAGTGCACCAGGTGTAGGATGAGCTCAAGGTCGTGGATCATCATGTCGAGCACGACGCTGACCTCTGTTCCGCGCGGGGCCGCGCCGGGACGTGACGGGGGATAGGCACACATGCGGATGGCCTCAATGAATGTGGGCGTGCGCATGTTGTTTTCAAGAAACGGCATGATCGGGTTGAAGCGCTCGATGTGGCCCACCTGCAGAATCAGCTCTTTCTGGCGAGCCCGTGCCACCATGGCCTCGGCTTCGCGCATGGTCACGGCGATGGGTTTCTCCATCAGCATGTGCAGGTCATGTTCAGCCAGGGCGAGAAAGGTGTCGTGGTGCAGGGGGGTGGGGACCACCACGCTGGCCGCCTCGGCCGCCTCGGCCAGGTCGGCCATGTTATCGAACGCCTGCGTCTCATATTTGGCTGCGATCTCGGCGGCGCGGGCCGGATCCACATCGTAGACCCCCACCAGCTCGGCATCCTCCATGCCCGCATACTTGGCGGCGTGCCATTGCCCCAGGCTGCCCACTCCGAATACCGCTACTTTCAGTCTGTTACCCATAGCTATTCCTCTATGTCCACGCCCACCATGCACAGCCCCATCCGGTTGGCTTGCTCCACGATGCGCTCTTTCTCCAATAAGATGGCTTTGCCGGCCCGGAAGACGAGGCAACTTACGCGGCTCCTCTTCATGACGGTGAGCGTGCGGGGTCCGATCACCGGGATATCGAAACGCATATCCTGGCCCTGCTTGGCGATCTTGATCACCACGGCACCGGCGCCGCCGAAGCGGCCGGCGCGGCGGATGGTACGATCGGTGCCTTCCATCGCCTCCACGGCCACAATGACGCCCTCTTTGATCACGAGGGTCTGCCCGATCTCGAGTCCGGCCGTGGTACGGGCAATCCGGATACCGAGCTCGATATCGGCCAGCTCACGCTCGGTAGGGCTGCGTTGCGTGAGTGCTCCGGCGGCAGGCATGTAGGCTTCCATAAAGGTCGAGGCCGGCAGCACCTCAATCCCGAGCTTGTTGATCTCGTCGATCACGAGGCCGAAGATGGTATGCGGATTCTTCACTTTGAGCGCCATGAACGTTCGGCGTGCCCACGCATCCGGGCGGAAGCGGAAGATGTTGGTGGGCCGGATTTGGCCGGCCATGATGGCGTGATGTGTTCCGGCCGCGCGCAGTGCATCCAGCATGGTGCCGACCTGCCCCAGGTTAATCCAGTCCACCGCATCGGCCCGGTGGGCCAGGCGCCGGTGCGTCTCGCCCTTGAACGCCACAAGGTGGATGTGCGACACGCCACGTTGGCGCGCGGCCTCCATGAGCAGGCGCGGGTAGTCGCCGCGTCCGGCGATCAGGGTGAGCCGTTCTGGTGCTGCTTCATGCATGCGAGCGACTATAGGGGAAACCAGCAGCGGGATCAAGACACCCGGTACAGCCCCAGCGGCGAAGAATCGCCGTGGAGGTCGGAGGTCGGAAGTCGGAGGTCAGATGGCCGACCCCCGCCCTCCGACCTCCGTTTTCCCCTTGGCTTTTGGGTAGGGGTTGGCATTATTGGGCGCGTGCCCCCCGTTATCTGTTTGGCGGGGCGAAAGGATAGCCGATGCGTGATGTAATGGATATGAAGGGACGGTCGTTGTTGACCCTGTCGGACCTCTCAGACGAGGAGGTCGCGGGGCTCTTGGATTTGGCGTTGCGCCTAAAGCAGGACAAGCATGCCGGCGTGTGTGGTCAGCGCTTGGCGGGACAGCACATCGCCCTGATATTTGAGAAGATGTCGACCCGCACGCGCTGTGCCGCCGCCGTGGCGGCGGCCGACGAGGGTGGGCGCACGGAGTACCTGGCCGCCACCGAGATTCACCTGGGCAAGAAGGAGTCGGTGGCGGACACGGCGCGGGTGTTGGGCCGCATGTTCGACGGCATCCTCTTCCGGGGCTATCGCCAGGAAACCGTCGAGCTGCTGGCCCAGTTCAGTGGTGTGCCGGTGTGGAACGGGTTGACCGACCTGTCGCATCCGACCCAGGCTCTGGCCGACCTGATGACGATCAAGGAGCGTTTCGGCGAGTTGGCCGGCCGCAGGGTGGTCTATGCCGGTGACGGTCGCAACAATGTGGCGACCTCGCTGATGCTGGCCTGTGCCATGAGCGGGATGCATTTTGTGAACTGTACGCCCCCCTCCCTGAAGCCATCCGACGACCTGATTGCGCATGCCGACAGCGTGGCGTCGCAGCGCGGCGGGACGGTGCGGGTCGCGCACGATCCGCACGAAGGGGTTGCGGGCGCGCATGCGGTCTATACCGACGTGTGGACCTCGATGGGCGAAGAGGATCAGTTTGATGAGCGCGTGGCGCTGTTGCGGCCCTACCAGGTCAACATGGACATGATGCAGGCCACCGGGAACCTGGAGCAGGACGAGGTGATCTTCCTGCACTGCCTGCCCGCCTTCCATGATCACCGCACGAAAGTCACGCAGAAGATCGGGGCCCTGGAGGTGACCGATGACGTTTTCGAAGCGCCCTTCTCCAAGGTATTTGACCAGGCCGAGAACCGGTTGCACACGATCAAGGCACTCTTCGTCGCTTCACTCGAAAAGGGATAGGAGGTCAGCATGGCATTAACCGATATAGCGTGGGAGGCGTTTCACCACCTCGATCATCAGGCCCAGAGCCAACACCTGAATGGCCCCGACGGGCGGCCTTTTCATGTGTTGGCGACGCAGCAGTTCGGGCGCCAGGCGCTGGACGCGCTGGGCGACCTGGCCACACGCGTTCGTTTCCTGGCCAAGAGCAAGGAGGGCACGACCTTCCTGCAGGGCTTGCTGCCACACCGGCGCGTCATGCTCTACTTTACCCAGCCCAGTACGCGCACCTTTCTCTCGTTCTGCTCGGCCTGTGAGATTCTGGGCATGCGGATCGGGACCGTGCGTGACACAGCGACCTCCAGTGAGCGCAAGGGCGAGACCCAGGACGACTCGGTACGGACCTTCAGCTCCTATTTTGACTGCGTCATCATGCGTACACAGGTAGGCGGCCTGGCCGAGCGGATGGCCTGGGTGCTCTCCAACTCCGAGCGTCCGGTGCCGATCATCAATGCCGGGTCGGGCAAGGATCAACATCCCACCCAGGCCTTGCTGGATGTCTACACCCTGCAGCGCAGCTTCGAGAAACGCGGCGGCATTGAGGAGAAGACGGTGGTTTTTGTGGGCGACCTGCTGCGCGGCCGCACGGTACGCTCGCTCTCAGCCCTGCTGACCAACTACGGTGGCGTGCGGCAGATTTTCATCGCGCCGCCCGAACTGCAGGTAGGGCCGGACGTACTGGCCATCCTGGATCAGCATGGCGTGCCGTATGAACTGGGCGATGACCTGGCGGCGGTCGTGCCCGAAGCCGATGCAATCTATATGACGCGTGTACAGGATGAGTGGGATGCCGAGGACGGCCAGAGCGACAAGATCGATATTGAGCGCTACTGGTTTCTCGAATCCTATCTCGCCCAGCTCAAGCCGGATGCGGTGATCATGCATCCCTTGCCGCGACGGCATGAGATTCCGCGCTCAATCGACAACGACCCACGCGCGGTTTACTGGCGCCAGATGCGGAACGGCATGTGGATCCGTGCGGCCCTGATGGCCACAATCTTCGGATGTGATGGAGAAATACGTGCGTTCAAACAGGCCTAACTCCTGGCTCGCACGTGGGGTCGTGGGAGGTGCGGCGGTCCTGCTCCTTCTCACAGGCGGCTGCGCCTCGGTACGGCCGTGCGGCGACGTGGATGGTGGGTTTGTGGCCTCGCGTGACCAGAGCCCGCAAGGGGCGGCGCGCCGTCGAGCGGCCGGCCCCCTGTTTGAGCGGCAGACATCCGACGATGGCCGCCAGTTCATGTGCGTGCGACCGTTCTACAGTCTGACCACGGATGCGGAGCGGGAGCGCCGCCTGCACGAGCTGCTCTGGCCGCTGGGTTCAGTCAAGCACCTCGGCCAGGAGAGCACCTGGCGTTTTCTGACCGCCTATGTACATGATTCAGACAACCGCGATCCACGCTCGCGCTACCGTGCCATGCTGTTTCCGTTCGTCTTCTGGGGGCGCGACATGCATGACGCCTCCTATTTCAGTATCTTCCCGCTGGGCGGCACTTTGAACGAGTTCATGGGGCGCGACCGCATTGTCTATGCCCTCTTCCCGCTGTATGCGTATAGCGTGATTGGTGACACGCAGACGTGGAACTATCTCTGGCCCATCATATCGCGTACGACCGGTGACGACGTAGTGCGCTTCCGGGTGTGGCCGTTCTATGGCACCTCGCGTGACGAGGGCCAGTGGCACAAGCAGTTTGTGATGTGGCCATTCTGGACGCATGCCCGCTACAGCGACGCGGAGAAGGAGGGGACCTCTTACCTGCTCTTCCCGTTTTTCGGGCGGACCGACCGCGAAGACCAGAAAGGGTGGATGGTGCTGCCGCCGCTGTTTCGCTGGTCGCAGAGCGCAGAGCGCACCGAGCTGAATGCGCCCTGGCCGTTCTTCCAGTATGCCCGGGGCGACTATGAAAAACTCTATTTCTGGCCGCTGTGGGGCCGCCGCACGCGGGGCACCACCCGATCCTCTTTCCTGTTGTGGCCCATCGTGCGGGCCGCGCATGTTGAGCGCAAGAGCGGCATCATGGACCAGCTGGCCGTGTTCCCGTTCGTCTTTCATGAGCGCGTCAGCCAAGCGGCACCGCAAGCAGAAGCTGCGGTGGAGGTGAGCGCGCGCTATGTCAAACTCTGGCCGCTGATGTCGTACCGCCGCGAGGCGGATGTATCACGCCTGCGGCTGCTCGAGCTCTGGCCCCTCAAGCACACCGCTCCGATCGAGCGCAACCTGGCGCCGCTGTGGACGCTCTACTCACGTGTGTCCACACCCGCGCTGCTCGAACACGAGTTGCTATGGGGACTCTTTCGCTACCGGCGCGAAGGCGAGGAATCCAAACACGTCTCGCTCTTTCCTCTTTTTTCCAAGAGTCGCTGTGATGGGGACGCTAAGCAGCGGCAGTGGTCGTTTCTGCTCGGGTTGCTGGGCCACGAGCAGGACAGTGAGCGCTCAACCTGGCGCGTGCTGTGGTTCCTCACGTTCGGGGATTGACCCCACATAGGTGATAGTAGAGGATGGCCCGCGAGAGCAATAGGCATGGTAACACGCGAACCAGAATATTTTCCGCCGCCGAACAGCACCGTCGCCCACCTGGGGCGCCACGTCCTGTTCTTCTGTCGTGCCGTGGGGCAGGGCACACTGCTGCTGTGGTATGCGATACGGGCCTCACGCTACGTATTGACTAAGCGCACGCGCGATGAAGTCGTGATGCAGATGTTTGCCTACGGCATCAAGAGCCTCGGTGTCATCACGGTCGTGGGACTTTTTACCGGTATGATCCTGGCCCTGCAGACGGGCATGGCGCTCAGCCAGTTCAACCAGGAGGTCAATATCGGTACGGCCGTCATGGTGTCGATGCTGCGCGAGATGGGGCCCTTCATGACCGGCCTGATTCTGGCGGCCTGTGTCGGCTCGGCCATTGCTGCGCAGCTGGGTACTATGGTGGTTTCCGAAGAGATCGCCGCGCTCGAGATCATGTCGATTGATCCGGTGCGGTTTCTCGTCCTGCCACGCCTGGTGGCCATGAGCGTCATGACCCCGCTGCTGGCGTTCTATACCTGTATCATCGGGGTCATCGGCGGTGGCATTGTGGGGGCCACCCAACTGGGGGTCTCGTGGGAGGCCTACATCGACAACGCGACGCGCTTTGCCATGGTCAAGGATCTCTATGTCGGGGTCTTCAAGGCCTACTTGTTCGGTCTGATCATCACCACGGTGGCCTGTCATGCGGGGTTTGCGACCACCCAGGGAGCGGTTGGCGTGGGCTTTGCAACGCGCAAGGCCGTCCTGGTGTCGTTCCTGCTGGTCCTGGTCAGCGGTTATTTTGTTACGCGTCTCTTCTATGCGTAGGGAGTTTTGAGTCTTGAGTTCTGAGGGTCGACGGGCATCCCTGGCGGGTGGAGCGTGAGCGACGCAAGATAGTGACACATGATTGAGTTTAGAAATGTAACCAAGGTGCTCAGCGGCAGGCCGGTGCTGAACGACCTCAGCTTTACCATCCAGAAGGGGGAAACCTTCTGTATCGTGGGGGCCTCGGGGGCAGGCAAGAGCGTCACGCTCAAGCACATGGTCCGCCTGATGACGCCGGACGATGGCCACATACTCATCGGGGGCGATGAGATCAGCTCGGCCGAAGGGAAAGAGCTGGGGCGCATTCGCAACCGGTTCGGCTATCTCTTTCAGAGCGCCGCGCTCCTGGCCTGGCTCTCGGTGGCCGAAAACGTGGCGTTGCCGCTGCGTGAGAAGCATCGGCTTTCCGAGGGGGAGATCCAGAGGCGGGTGCACGAAACCTTGGAGATGGTGGAGCTCGAAAACGACGGCACCAAGCTGCCCTCCGAGATTTCGGGCGGCATGCGCAAACGGGCCGGGCTGGCCCGTGCGATCGTGGAAAACCCTGAGATCGTGTTGTACGATGAACCGACCTCGGGCCTGGACCCGGTCACCTCGCGTACGATCGACCGTCTGATCGGTCAGTTGCGCGCCGAGTTGGGCGTCACCAGCGTCGTGGTGACACATGACTTGCACAGCGCCCTGGCGATCGGCAGCCGGATTGCCATGCTGGACCAGGGCCGGGTGTCCGAGCTGGCGGCACCGGATGCCTTTATCAAATCGAGTAGCAAAGAGGTCCAGCGCTTCCTGGCTTCGCAGTATATTACGCAGGATGCGCCGTGGGAAAGGGATGCCAAATGAGAAAAGATTGCGTTGCAAGAGAGTTGACCCGCGAGATCATCGTGGGGGCCTTCATGGTCATGATTCTGCTCGGACTGGGCTATTTCACGATTATCCTGTCGCGTGAAACCTGGTTTACAAAGAAGCAGCACATGGATGTCCTGTTCAAGAATGTCATGGGACTGCGTGAAGGCAACAACGTTGTGGTGCGCGGTATGCCCGTCGGCAAGATCGACTACCTGGTGCTTGACGATCCCTGGGTGCGTGTAGGCCTGGTGCTCGACGACAAGCTGGCGATGAAGAAAGACTACGTGATCCAGATCGTGGCGACCTCAATCCTGGGCGGGCGCTACCTCGAGCTCGATGAGGGATCCGAAGGCCTGCCCACGCTCCCCATGTCGAGCCGGTTCGTGGGCCACGAACCGTATGACCTCATGGCGGATGCCGCGGCCGTGATCAATAAGGCGCGCACCGAGCTGGTTGAGGGGGGCGCGATCGACAACTTGAAGAAGGTCTCCGAACAGCTCAGCACCATGGTTGACCGCATCGCGGCGGGCAAGGGCTCGCTGGGGTTGCTGCTCTCGGAGGACACAGGCCTTTACGAGGATGTGGCCGGGTCGGTGGCGGCCCTGCGCGATGTGGCTGAACGGTTGCAGCGCGGTGACGGCACACTGGGGCATCTTATGTCGGAGGATGATCAGCTCTACACCGATCTCGCCGCGGCCGTGGCCTCGCTCAAGCAGGTTGCCGCCACCCTTGAGAAGGGCGAGGGTTCACTGGGCAAGCTGATCCGTGATGACGGGGTCTACACTGAAGTCGAGGGTATGATGCAAGAGGCCCGTGCTGCGCTGGACGACATGCGCGAGACCTCGCCTGTGGTCACGTTCACGAGTGTCTTCTTCGGCGCCTTCTGATTCAGAGTATTCACCATGAAGAGCATGAAGAGCATGAAGGCAAGGATTGCAGCACACTGCTTGTCCTCAGTCGTTCCCCTTCATTTCCTTCATGTACTTCATGGTGAGTGACTAGCTCCGGTCAACTACGGTAGTTGGGCGCTTCCTTCATGATCTTGACGTCATGCGGGTGGGACTCGCTGAGGCCGGCCGGGCTGACGCGTACGAACTCCCCGTTGCTCTGCATCTCCTCGATCGTGCGGCAGCCGCAGTAGCCCATGGACGAGCGCACCCCGCCGCAGAACTGGGTCATGACCTTGTCCACCGCCCCGGCGTAGGGAACGATGCCTTCAATGCCCTGGGGTACCAGGTCGTCCTGGCGGGTCTGCGCCTGACTGTAGCGCTCGCGACTGCCCTCGGATTCGCGCATGGCGGCCAAGCTGCCCATGCCGCGGTAGGCCACGTACTGGCGGCCCTGGTGAATGATCTTCTCGCCCGGACTCTCTTCCGTACCGGCCATGATCGAGCCCAGCATCACGCTGTCGGCTCCCGCCACAAGGGCCTTGGGCACGTCGCCCGAATGGCGAATGCCGCCGTCGGCGATGACCGGAATGCTGCCTTCAAGCGCCTGCGCCGCGTGGTAGACCGCCGTGATCTGCGGCACGCCCACACCACACACGACGCGCGTGGTACAGATGGAGCCGGGGCCGATCCCGACCTTGACCGCATGGGCGCCGGCATCGCGCAGGGCCAGCGCGCCGTCGGCGGTGCCGACGTTGCCGGCGATAATGTCGATGTCGGGATAATGTTGGGTCAGCCAGCGTACCATCTCGATGATGCCGGTCGAGTGACCGTGGGCGCTGTCGACCACGATGATGTCCACCTCGGCATCGGCCAACCGCTCGACACGCTCGTGGTTGCCGCCGCTCACGGCCGCCGCCACGCGCAGGCGGTACTTATCATCGCGGTTATACAGCGGCTGCACATCCTCGATCAGGTTCTTCACATCCGCGAACGCATACAACCCGACCAGCTTGCCCTTCTCAACCAGGGGCAGCTTGCCGAGTTTGTGCTTCATCATGATGTCATAGGCTTCCTGCAGGGAGGTGCCGGATGCCGCCGTGATGACCTCGCTGGTCATAATGCTGTCGATGCGGGTATCCGTACCGCGCGCAAACTTCGTATCTTTGGATGTGAGCAGGCCGGCCAGGTTGCCGCTGTCGTCCAGAATGGGGAAGCCGCTGAAACCGTAGCCGTGTTCGCGCCGCGTGGCACGCACCTTGTCGAGCGTGTCGGAGATCTGGAACACCACCGGATCCTTGATCAGACCATGCAGGTGGCGTTTGACCATATCGACCTGTTCGGCCTGTACCTCGACCGGCAGGTTCTTGTGGATCACACCCACCCCTCCCAGCATGGCCATGGCAATCGCCATCTTGGACTCGGTCACGGTGTCCATGGCCGCACTGATGAAGGGAATGTTGGCCCGAATGCGCGACGTCAAACGCGTATCGATCGAGGCCTCATCGGGTAGAAAATCCGCATAGCGTGTGACCAGTGCGACGTCGTCAAAGGTGAGCCCCTCAAAAGGGAACTGGGCGATAAAGGCATCAAGATGTTTGTTCCGGCTCATGCGGCAACCTCCCTGCGAAAAGCGGTCCACGCCAACGTGGCCCGACCTCGGCTGTTGCCCGTAGACTCTTACCCTTTGGAGAGAGGGTTGGCAAGTCCAAACAGCCCAACAGCGTGGACGTTGCAGGACGACTGTAGGAGTGGCGGGGAGCGACGCCCGGCCTGCCCGCTATAGGATGACATCCTCAATCTGGCGGGGGAAGCGGCTCAGCACGTCGTGGCCACGCGCGGTGACGCGCACGTCATCTTCGATGCGAATGCCGCCCAGCCCCTTGAGATAGATCCCCGGTTCCACCGTGATCAGCATGTCGCGGCGCAGGCGTGTCACGGTCGCGGGAGCGGTGCCGGTGCCCATGCGCGGGGCTTCATGGATATTGAGGCCAATGCCGTGGCCGAGGCCGTGGCGGATGTTGTCGGCGTAGCCGCCATCGCGAATCACGTCCCAGGCCTGGCGGGCCACGGTATGCGTGGCGATGCCGGGCCGGATCGCGGCCGTGCCGGCCCGGTTGGCGTGGTAGACCAGGTCGTAGATCTCGGCCAGCTTGGGGCGGGGCGCGCCCATGAAGAGGACGCGCGTAATGTCGCTGCGATAGCCGTTCAGCTCCGCGCCCCAGTCGAACAGGAGCGGTTCGCCGCGGCGCACCTTGCGGTCGGTTGGGAAATGATGACAGCTGGCGCTGTTGGCCCCACCGGCCACGATGATGCCCCCCGTGGGAAATCCCTGCCGGTCGGCCCCGAGCTGGCGCATGCGGTACTCGAGCTCAGCCGCCAGCCGCTTCTCGCTGTGCCCCACAAAGGCATGGCTGCCTTCGGCCACCATCGAGAGCAGGGCCTTCTCGGCGATGCGGACACATTTGCGCGTGATCCGGATCTCCTGCTCATCCTTGATGGCGCGGGTGTCGATCACGGCGTCTCCGATATCGACCTGACGACGGCGGCCCATGGCGGCGGCGAACTGCGTGTGTTGCGGCCAGCTCATGTACAGGCCCTGGAAGCCGACCGC
The DNA here is from genome assembly GCA_018648805.1 of Verrucomicrobiota bacterium. Lineage (GTDB taxonomy): Bacteria > Verrucomicrobiota > Kiritimatiellia > UBA8416 > JABMPJ01 > JABMPJ01. The sequence goes on along the minus strand of JABGQM010000008.1, from coordinate 70,054 downwards.
GCCACGGTGCTTCAAGCGGTTCATGTCGCGGTGGGCTTGCTCGAAGAGCGGACCGTGCGGGATCGTGGCATCCACCCCGGCCGACTGGGCGCGGATGCTTTCGATGAACATCTTGCGCGTATAGAGCTTGGCCCAGTCACGCGTGAAGAGCAGGGCCGATGCCCCCTCGGTGCAGCCCGAGAGGTAACGGATATCCATGACGTTGGTGATCAGCAGGGCCTCGACCTGGTGACGGGATGTTACGCTCCGCAGCAGGCGGCGCCGCCGTCGCAGGTAGTCGATATCACTGAAGAGGGGGGGGCTCATGATGACGTTCCTATAGCGGTTCAAGCGTCGTTAGCGCGGCGTGTCGGCCGTGACTGTGAATGTGGCAGATGGCCAGGGCCAGGGCATCACTGGCATCCTCGGGTGGGGTTTTGTCGAGGTTGAGCAGGGTCACGATCATCTTCTGAACCTGCTCCTTCTGGGCCCCTCCGAAGCCAACCACCGCCTGTTTGACGTGGCGGGGCGCATACTCGTAGAGCTTCAGGCCGTGGCGTGTACAGGCTGTGATCGCGGTGCCGCGTGCCTCGCCGAGCACCATGGCGGTCCGGGCATTCTTGAAGAAGAAGGCGCCCTCTATCGCCACGGCATCGGGTTGGGTCTCGCGAATAATATCCTGCAGTCCTTCGTCGAGGTGCAGCAGGCACTGCGAAAGTGGCACCTTGGGCTTGGAACGGATGACATCGTAGGCCACCAGCTTGAGCTGGCTGCCGACCGCTTCCACAACCCCCACACCGCTGGCACGTAGCGCGGTGTCGACCCCGAGGATCCGAATACTAGTCGTCATTCAGTTCCTGCATGATCGCATCATCCACATCCATGTTGGTGAAGACACTCTGGACATCGTCGTTGTCTTCGAGGGCATCAATAAAACGCATGATGGATGCGGCGGTAGACTTCTCTGTGACCGGTACCACGGTCTCGCTCACGAGCGACACTTCGGCGCTCAGTGTGGCGATGCCGGCGGCTTCAAGGGCCTCGGTAACATCTGCAAAAGCGTTGGGATCGGTCAAAATCTCGAACTGATCACCATCGTTTTTCATGTCTTCGGCGCCCGCGTCGAGGACGATGCCCATGAGGGTGTCTTCATCCACGCCTGTGGCATCCACGAAGATCTGGCCTTTGCGCTGGAACCCGCGCGAGACGGAGCCCTGCGCGGCAAAGCTGGAGCCGTGCTTGGAGAAGACGTGACGGATCTCGGCCGCGGCGCGGTTTTTGTTGTCGGTCAGGGCCAGGACAATCATGCCCACGCCTCCCCCGGCATAGCCCTCGTAAACAATCTCTTCGTAGACGGCGCCTTCGAGCTCACCGGCGCCCTTCTTGATGGCGCGCTCCATATTGTCGGCGGGCATGTTAACGCTCTTGGCCTTCTGAATCACCGTGCGCAGGGTTGGGTTCATGCTCGGGTCGCTGCCGCCGGCGCGCGCCACCACCATCAGCTCTTTGCTGATCTTGCTGAACGCCTTGCCGCGCTTGGCATCGGCGGCACCCTTCTTATGCTTAATCGTTGCCCATTTACTATGTCCGCTCATGGTCTGTTCCTTCCTTATACCGTCGAAATCAGAAAGCTAACTTATACCCGATCCCGGCTCCATCGAAAAGCCGATTAATTCATTGGGCGCCTGGCCTTCGTACGCTTGCATCCATCCACAATCGAAATCGAGCTCCGCTACGGCCTCCGCCACGCGGTCGTATTCCTCGCGTGAGACCGGCCGGTCCCACCCGTCGCGCGTCAGCGCACGGTAGGCCGGCGTGTACTGCGCCATCACGCTGACCGCGATGCCGGGTCCGATGGTGTCGGCCAGCCAGGTCAGGTTATCGACCACCTCGCCGGCACGTCCGGGCAGGATCAGCAGGCGACAGATCGTGCCGCGCGTGGCGATGCCGTCGGCGTCGAGCTGCAGGGCGCCCTTCTGCTGCCACATCACCTGCAGGGCCGCGCGGGCCACGTCGACGTAGTCCGAACGTCCCGAGCCCTCGTGCGCCGAGACGGGATCGGCATAGCGCAGGTCGGTCAGGTAGATATCGGCCAGGTCTTCAACACCCGCCAGCGTATCGACCGCTTCAAAACCGCTTGTATTGTAGACCACCGGCAGGCGAATCCCCGCGGTGGCCAGCTTATCCACGACATGCCGTACCTGGGGCAGCCAGGGGGTGGGGCTGACCAGGTTCCAGTTGTGGCAGCCGCCGGCATGCAGCTCGCGGAACACCTCGGTCAGGGCCGGCAGAGCGTAGCGCGTCCCGTCGCCCTGCTGGCTCCAGGGATAGTTCTGGCAGTAGAGACAGTGCAACGTACAGCGGCTGAAGAAGACCGTGCCCGAGCCCGCGGTTCCGGAGAGCGGGGGTTCTTCGCCGTGATGCGGCCCGTAGCGGTAGACCTCGGTCTCGACGCCGGCGCGGCAGAAGCCGCGCTCGCCGGCACCACGGTCCACCCCACAGCCGCGCGGACAGAGTTCGCAGGATTGCAGTGCTTTCACGTAGCCGCCACCCTTCCGCCTTCGCCAAGGCTACGGCGGACAAGCCGACCTGCCGCAGGCACCTCCGACCTCCGACCTCCGACCTCCGGTCTAGTCCTCGCTCTTCGTTTTTTCCATCTCGGCAACGACTTTTTGGGTCACGTTGGCGGGCACGACATCGTAGCGGCAGAACTCCATCTCGAACGAGCCCTGGCCGGCGGTCATGCTTCGCAACTCGGCGGCATAGCGGAACAGCTCGGCCTGGGGTACCTCGGCGGTCATGATCTGCATGCCGTCATCGGCTTCCATCCCCATGATGTGGCCGCGCTTGTGATTAAGGTCGCCGTTGATGTCGCCCAGGGCGTGATCCGGGATCGCGACCTTGACCGTCATGATCGGCTCGAGCAGCACGGGCTTGGCGGCGGCCATCGCTTCGCGCAGGGCGCGTGAGCCGGCAATCTTGAAGGCGACCTCGGAGGAGTCGACGTCGTGGTAGGAGCCGTCGTAGAGCGTGGCTTTGACCTTGGTTACCGGGAAGCCGGCCACGGCGCCGGAGGTCATGCCATCGATCAACCCCTTCTGCACGGCCGGGATGAAGTTGTGCGGAATAGCGCCACCCACGATGGCGTTGACGAAGGCCTCCTCGTCCCCGTCGGGGAGCGGCTCGACGCGCAGGTAGGCCTCGCCGTACTGGCCGCGTCCACCGGACTGCTTCTTGTGTTTGTAGTGACCTTCACCCATGGAGGTGACTGTCTCCATGTAGGGCACCTTGGGGGTGCTGAGGGTGACCGAGACGTTGCTGCGGCTCTTCATCAAGGTCACGGCGACGTCGATATGCACATCCCCCAACCCCTGCAGCACGACTTCGTGGGTCTGTGCGTTGCGGTCGACGTGCAGCGTCGGGTCTTCTTCGCAGACGCGCGTAAGGGCCAGACCTATCTTGTCTTCGTCGGCTTGGGTCTTGGCCTCGACCGCCTGGAACATGACCGGTTTCGGGAAGCGGATACCAGCCATAACGGTGTCGTTGCCCGGTGCGCAAAGCGTATCGCCTACATGGGTATTCTTCAGCTTCGACACGGCCACGATGTCGCCGGGGCGGGCCTCGGTCACCGTCTCCTGCTTCTTGCCGTTGATGCGGAGCATGCCGCCCATTCGCTCCTTGTGATCGCGCGTGGTGTTGTGCAGTTCGCTATCGTTCGTCAAGGTGCCGCTCAGTACCCGCACGAAGTTGAGTTGTCCCACGAAGGGGTCATTCACCGAGCGCCACACAAAACCGGTAAACGGCGCATCGGCGGCTGTACTGATGGCGTTGCCTTCCTTGTCCAGAATTTCGCGATCGAGTGGCGAGCGGAAGAGACGGCAGATTCCATCCAGCAACTCGGTGATACCGATGTCCTTGAGGGGCATGGCGACGAAGATGGGGCAGAGCCCCCCGCAGTCCACGGCGGCATGCAGGCCCGCGCCGATCTCGTCGGGCGAGAGCGCTTCGCCGCCGAGGTATTTCTCGATCAGGGTGTCATCGGTTTCGGCCGCCAGCTCCACCAGTGCGCCCTTGGCCTCTTCGACCTGGGCCGCCATCTCCCCCTCAATATCCTGGGCCGCCAGAATGTCGAAGACAGCGGAGCCGTCGGGGGTGGGCAAAACCACCGGGACACAGTTATTGCCAAAGGCGGACTGGATTTCTGCAATCACCTTTTCAAAACTGGCATTATCGCGATCGAGGCCGGTCACAACGAATCCGCGCGCCAGCCCGGCGCGCTTGGCGTGCTTCCACACCTGGCGTGTGCCGACCTGTACGCCTGAGACCGCGTCGACCGCAATCAAGGCGGTACCGGTCGCGCGACAGGACGAGATGACCTGCCCGTAGAAGTCCATGTATCCGGGGGTGTCGACAAATGTCAGGGCGCGCAGCTTGCCGTTGGTGGTCTTGTAGGGTGCCGCAAAGGGCTTGGCGAAAATCGTAATCTTGCGGTCTTTTTCTTCGTCCGTGAAGTCCGCCATGCTGGACCCGGAAGCCACCTGCCCCAGGCGATCGTTCAGCCCTAGCTTAAAGAGCAGTGCATCCACGAGCGTCGTTTTGCCGCTCCCTGTATGCCCCATAACAGCAAAAGTTCGCGCATCAGCCACCGGAATGTTCTTCATGATACCTATCCCCGTTTTAATTGTTAATAGACGAAAAGCGCGGATTATGGCATGCGCAAACGACTTATGCAATAACCGACCGCACCACTGCGTTTACATACTACAGGGCATTTGCCGGATGGAGCCGCAGGATGCGGGGGGCGGGATACGGGGGTGTTGTATTGTGTGGGTGCAGTGTGTGGTATGCCGTATAGTGAGAGGGTTGTGAAAACGATGTGGTCATGTCTCTTTAGTCTCTGCGTTCTCGCCGCGGCCGCGCTGCCGTTGCGGGCCAACGAGATCGACCGTCTGGTCAGCGCCAAACTGAATGCGGAAGGGCGAACCCCTGCGGCACGCTGCAGCGACGCCGTGTTTGTGCGGCGGATCTATCTCGATATGACCGGGCGGCTCCCGCCGCTGTGGGTGGCCCGCCAGTTTACTGAGAACAAGCGCGCCAACAAGCGCGTCGCCTTGATCAATCAGCTCTTTAAACAGGATGCCTTCGCCGACTACTGGGCCATGAAGTGGTGCGATATTTTGCGCGTCAAAGCCGAATTCCCGAGCAAGTTGTGGCCCAATGCGGTGCAGGCCTATCAGCGCTGGCTGACCGATGCCGTGCACGACAATATGCCGTACGACCAGTTTGCGCGTGAGTTGCTGACTGCCAGTGGGAGCAATTTCAGGGAGCCGGCCGTAAATTTCTTCCGTGCCGTACCCGACCACGAGCCGGCCTCGCTGGCCTCGACGGTGGCCCTGACCTTTATGGGACAGCGTACGGACAACTGGCCGCGGGCGCGGCGGGACGGTATGGCCGCTTTCTTCGCGCGCTTGGGCTACAAGGGCACCGCGGAGTGGAAGGAGGAGGTGGTGTTCTTCGACCTGCCACGTGCCCTCAAAGAGGGTATGCCGGCCGGCGCGGTGTTCCCTGACGGCACCCCGCAGGAGCTGCTGCCGGAGGTCGACCCGCGCCTTGTGTTTGCCGAGTGGCTCGTGGCCCCCGATAACCCCTATTTCGCCCGCGCCATGGTCAATCGGGTGTGGGCCTGGCTGATCGGACGCGGCCTGGTGCATGAGGCCGACGACCTGCGCGCCGATAATCCGCCCTCACACCCGCCACTGCTTGACTGGCTGGCGAAGGAGCTGGTCGCGCACGACTACGATCTACGCCATGTCTACCGCCTGATCCTGAACTCGGATACCTACCAGCGCTCCTGCGTGCACAGCGCCGCCAACGCCGACGACGCACGTGGGTTTTCGCACTACCTCGTCCGTCGCCTCGAGGCCGAGGTGTTGATCGACGCGATCAACCAGGTGGCCGGCGGTTCAGAGCGTTATACGAGTGAGATCCCCGAACCTTTCACTTTCATTCCACCCCAGCAGCGTGCCGTGGCGCTGGGGGATGGTAGCATCACCAGTCCGTTCCTTGATATGTTCGGTCGCCCCCCACGCGATACCGGGCTGGAATCGGAGCGCAACAACGACCCCTCCGACACCCAGCGCCTGCACCTGCTCAACTCGACCCACATCCAGAACAAACTGCAGCGTGGCTGGGCGCTCAGGCAGCTCATGAAGCGCGCCAAGTGGCGTCCTGAACCCATCATCAATCAGCTCTACCTCACTATGTTGTCCCGTCCCCCCAATGCCGGGGAGCTGAAGGTGGGGATGGACTACATGGCCCAGGAGGGCCTCAAGCGGCATGAAGGCGCCCTCGACCTGGCCTGGGCGCTGTTGAACAGCAAAGAGTTTCTGTATAGACATTGATTGTTGGAAGCGTGGATTAACCGCGAAAGAACGCAGAGAACGCAAAGAGTGACAACTTTAGACTAGGACGCCACCGTGGAGAAGCCTACCCCGTATACACTCTTTCTCTGCGGTCTTTGTGGTCTTTCGTGGTGAATTTAGCAGAGGGAAGGAAAGCGTGACATGACAATGACGCGAAGAGAGATGCTGAAAACGTCCCTTGCCGGGGCGGCCGGACTGACCTTGTGCGATCCGCTCCTGGCGCGTGCCGCCGTGGCGCCGCCCGTGGCGACAGCCAGATCGGTCATCCAGATATGGATGTGGGGCGGCGCATCCCACCTCGACACGTTCGATCCCAAGCCGGGAGCCGGCTACGACTATTGTGGGCCGCTCGACAGGGCGATTGACACCAACGTGGATGGTATCCAGATCGGGAAGTTGCTGCCCAAGCTGGCCACGCAGGCCGACAAGTATTCGATTCTGCGCAGCATGACCCACGGGGTCAACGGCCACGAGACCGCCTCCTACCTCGTGCAGACCGGCCACAAGGCCGGTGACGGCCTGGTCTATCCCGCCGTCGGCGGCGTGGTCTCCTATTTCAAAGGGCACAATGCCGGCTACAAAGGGTTGATTCCGCCCTACATTGTACTGACCAAGCCGCAGGGCCGCTTCTCGGAGGCCGGATTCCTCGGCTCGCGCTACAAGCCCTTCGCCACCGGCGGTAATCCCTCCCGGGATCCGTTTGTGGTGGAAGGCGTCGTGGCGGCTGGTATTTCGCGCCAGCGCCAGGAGCGTCGGCGCGCGCTGCTGGGTAGCCTCGATACGCTCGGACGGCAGATGAAGGGCAACGCCGCCTTTGCCGCCGCCGATAGCTGTCAGGAGAAGGCCTATGACCTGATCCTGGGGGATGCCGGCAAGGTGTTTGATCTGACGGAAGAGTCCGACGAGGTCCGCGACCGCTACGGTCGTCACGAGTTCGGACAGTCCTGCCTCATGGCGCGCCGTCTGGTCGAGAAGGGCGTCCCCTATGTGACGATCAACTACCGCAACTGGGATACGCACAAGCAGCACTTCCAGAGCATGCAGCGGCAGCTGCCCCAGCTCGACAGCGGACTCGCGACGCTTTTCGAGGATCTGGGCGAGCGCGGCCTGCTCGACTCCACGATCGTCTGGTGGGGCGGCGAATTCGGACGCACGCCGAAGATCCAGTGGGATCCGCCCTGGAATGGCGGACGCGGCCACTTTGGCAAGGTGTTCTCGTCGGTCGTCGGCGGGGGCGGATTCGCGGGTGGCCAGGTGGTGGGGGCTACGGATGCACGCGGCGAAAACGTGGCCGATCGGCCGATCTATCCGCGTGACCTGATCGGCAGCATCTACGAGTTGCTCGGCATTGATCCGACCGCCACGCTGCCCCATCCGCAGGGCTTGACCGTGCAGGCGATGCCCACCGCCAGCGATGGCCAGGATGCCGGACGGCTCTACGAGATCATGAAGGGGGTCCGCGCATGACGCGGCACACGCGCACGCTCACCCGCGTGGTGGGACTGCTCCTCTTCACGGGCAGCCTCTGCACGGCGGAACCGCATATCGGGTATGTCTACCCGGCCGGGGGACAACAGGGCTCGACCGTGGAGTTGCTCGTCGGCGGGCAGTTCCTGGAGGATGCCTCGGGTGTGGTCTACACCGGCAAGGGCTTGCGCGGCTCGATCGTGGGTTACTTCAAGGAGTTGACGCGGCAGGAGATAAACCGGCTGCGCAACCGCAGGGAGAAGCTTGAGCAGACCGTGCAGAAGGAAGAGGGCGAGAAGCGCGCCACGACGGAAGCCGAGCTCGCCGAGATCCTCGCGGAGTTCACGCGGCAGGGCTACGACGAGAGCGGAAAGAAACGGCTGAAGGGGGTGAAGCGCGATCCGCGTAAGCAGCCCAATGCCCAGCTGCGCGAGCAGGTCACGCTGCGCTGCCGTATCGATGCCACGGCAGCGCCGGGACTGCGCGAGCTACGTCTGCAGACCCCCAAGGGTTTGTCCAACGCCATCATGTTTCATGTCGGCCGTGTGCCCGAGATACGGGAGAGCGAACCGAATGATCGTGAGCCGGTCGAAGACCAGCACCTCGCTCTGCCGGCGGTGGTCAATGGCCAGGTGCTGCCAGGCGATATCGACCGCTTCCGTATCGCCGCCACCCAGGGGCAGCGGCTGGTCTGCAAGGTGGCCGCGCGCAGCCTGGTGCCCTACCTGGCGGATGCCGTGCCCGGCTGGTTTCAGGCTGCGTTGACGCTGTATGATGCCGATGGCAAAGAGCTCCTCTTCGTGGATGATGACCACTTCGACCCCGATCCGCTGCTGGTCTACGACATTCCGGCCGACGGCGACTACATCCTCGAGATCCGGGATGCAATCTACCGCGGTCGTGAGGACTTCACCTACCGCTTGACCATGGCCGATGGTGTGACCCTGACCGGGCCGCTGCCAACGGCCGCGCACGGACCCGTCCGTCAGAAAGGCGATGTGGCCGAGCGTGAACCGAATGACACGCCTGAGCAGGCCCAGTCGGTCGTGCTGCCCGTGATGCTGCATGGGACGATCGCCCAACCCGGCGAGTGGGACGTCTTTGCCTTTGACGGTCGCCCCGGCCAGTCGATCGTGGTTGAAACGATTGCCCGACGGGCCGACTCGCCGCTTGATTCGGTGGTGCAGCTCAGGGGCCCCGGCGGGAACGTTTTGGAAGTGAACGACGATCATGTCGACCGCGGGCAGGGCCTTGTGACCCACCATGCCGACTCCTACTTCCTGCGCAAGCTGCCCTTCGAAGGGCGCTACACGGTGCACGTTGGCGATATTCAGGGCAAGGGCAGTGAGCGGCATGCTTACCGACTGCGTATCAGTCCGGTTCAACCCGATTTCGAACTGCGTGTTACGCCCGCTACGCTGAGCATCCCTCCCGGCGGCACCGTGCCGCTGACCGTACACCTGCTGCGGCGTGATGGTTTCGCGGGTGGCGTATCGTTGGCCCTGGACAACAACCCCGGTCGCTTCCGCCTGGACGGCGGATTCATTCCGCCCGGCAGCGATAAGGTGCAGGCCACGCTGACGGTTCCCTGGAAGAGCGAAGCGGGCAACCGCTCGCTGGCGCTACTGGGACGCGCCACCATCGGGGGCGAGACCCTCACGCGCCAGGCCGTGGCGGCCGAAGACCGCATGCAGGCCTTTCTGTGGCGTCACCTTGTTCCGGTGGAGGACTGGATCGTCTCGGTGGGTGGAAAGTCCCGTATGTTTCTCAAGGCCGACCGCCCCCCCAAGGGCCCGCTGCTCCTGCCCGCCGGCACCAATACGGTCGTGGTGCTGCGCAACGGCAACCCGAAGAAACCCATCCGCGCCCGTCCCCGCTTTGAGCTTCAGGATCCGCCGGAGGGCATGACTCTGAGTAAGTCAGTCTTTCGCGCCAAGAACAAGGAAGCCGCCCTGCACATCGCCATCGATCCGGACAAACTGGCACCCGGAAGCCGCGGCAACCTGATCATCACGATACTCGCAAATAACAAGAAAACACGAAAGACCCTTGGTACCTTGCCCGCCGTGCCCTATAAGGTAACCATAAGGTAACTGCCCTATGAGCCCAATAAACATTCAATCTACACTTGCCACCCTTCGCCTCTCCTCGCACGTAGAGCACCACGTCTGCCTGCGGGCGGACGATGACGGGCAGCTACCGGTCATTAATGGCCGTCTCCCGGCGGGGAGCCACAAGCTGCACCAGTTCGTCTTCGGCGGCTGCCATCACTACGAGGGTTCCGAGCTGACCCAGGCGGGTGATACCCCCACCACCTGGCTGCAGGGCGACGCCTGTCGCGCGGGCGAGATGCTCTCGATGCAGCTGCTTGCGATCAGCGGTACGGACGCCGTGCCCGTTCTCCTGGATGGTCGGCCGATTGGGTCGGTCTATGGTGACAACGATGCGCGCTACTGCTATCTTGGCGGCATCATCCCGGCGGATCTGACCGCTTCACGCGAGGTGCAGGCGCGCTCGGTTTTCGATCGCATGGCCGAGGCCCTGGAGTCGTGTGGCATGAAGTCGACCGACATCGTGCGCACCTGGCTCTATCTCGACCGCTTGCTGGAGTGGTACGATCCATTCAATAAGGTGCGCACGGCTTGGTTTGACGAGCAGGGGATCTTCGACCATCTGGTCCCCGCCAGTACGGGCATTGGCGCGGCCAACCCGTTTGGTGCGGCGCTGACGGCTGGTTTGATTGCCGTGCAACCTCTCTCCGACGCGGCATCCATTCAGGCGGTAGCGTCGCCTCTGCAGTGTCCGGCCATCGACTACGCCAGCTCGTTCAGCCGCGCGGTCGAGGTCGCCGTGCACGACCACCGCACCCTCTACATCTCCGGTAGCGCCAGTATCGATCCGGATGGCAAAAGCATGCACTTGGGCGATGCGGAGAAGCAGGTTGATCTAACGATGCGCGTGGTCGCCGCTATTCTCGAATCGCGTGGGATGAGTTGGAACGACGCCTCGCGCGGCATCGCCTACTTCAAGAACATCACGCAGGACAAGCCGATCTACGACGCCTACTGCCGCACCCACAACATCCCCGCCTTCCCCCTCGCCATCTCCCACGCCGACGTCTGCCGCGACGACCTCCTCTTCGAGATTGAGCTCGATGCCGTGGTCGTGGGCTGAGTCCAGTTTCACTGTGGCCTCTTTGATCTGGCTCACAATAGCGGCTTCTCCATCGATGCGTTCATGACGTTGAGGTCGGTGAGTCGAGGTACTACATCGTAGTCTGCACAGTCTTCCGCGTGTTGTTGAGCTTGCTGAAGGTAGCGGATGGCACGGGGGATGTCCGGTCTCACATTCAGTATCGCAGCATGAAAGCCATGCATGTCCGAAAGTTCGACATAGCCCTGAGCGTGATCGGGTTGGTCGCGGATCATCTCTTCCAGTAGCGCGATGGCTTGGTCCTGTTGTCCGAGATTGGCCAGGCAGCGTGATCGATCCGCTTGCATGTTGCGTTTGATGTCGCTCTCAAGATCCTGAAAGCGGTTGGGTATCTCTTCGAGGTATTGCACGGCATACTGCGTCGCCTCCGCATTGTTCTCCGCAACATCCCCAAGCAGCATCTCAAAGTCCTGAAGCCAGTTCACAAGGAAGTCGGTGCCCTCGAAGGCGCCCATATCCTCCGCCTTCGTCGGATCCTGGAGTTCAGCGGGTAGGGTCGAGCGCAGCTCCTCCCAACAGCGCTTCCAGCATTCGAACGCACTCGATGAATGCTTCTTCCTGCTATGTAGATATCCCGCTTCCATCCAATCGTTGGCAATGATGTGCTTGTCGTCGATGGGGTTGCCATTGGCGCTTAGCCGCTGCTGCGGTGCCGTTACGCGGCCCTTATCGATACAGCACTTCTTGTACTTCTTGCCGCTCCCGCACGGACAGGGATCGTTTCGTCCTGTGGCGGGTCTGGTGGGTGGGGCCAGAACCTTCGGACGTTCGTTCAGCACTTCGAGCAACTCGAGGTCACTGAATCCGTCATCCTTCTTGCCCCACTGGTGGACAAAGAAAGACATCGCAGCTTCTGTGCTGTCAAATGGGTGGTACATCTCGCGCCCCTCCAAGAGGGCGGTGGGCAATGGTTTCTGGTATTGCGCCTGTATATATGAAAGCTCTTCGACCCCCGGGTCTGCCAGCCCTCTCTCGTAGGCCTTTTCAATGAGTGGTAGAGCCCCTTTGGCTTGAATATCGCGTGCAACACTGATAACGCCGTTCCAGATGAACCCGGGTCGTCGTTCCAACTTTTCGCTTAGAGCTTCAACGCAGTAGGCGGAAAGGTCGTCCCAGCTCAATACACTTTCGAAGAGCAGGACCCGAAGGCTGTCCATGGCCTCGGTGCGAGCGAACTCATTAAGCGATGGATCTTCGATTAGTGCCTTGATCTCATCAATACGCCCATCGCACGTTCGCGCCAGCATCTCATCGAGGCTCTCGGTCAGGATATCGCCCATCAGATGATCGAGCAGCGCATTCGGCAAACGGGCAATCCGAACATACAGAGGAAACGCCCTCGCACACCGCATCTCGGCGCAAAGATGGATGGCATAGAGAAACAGTGCTTCCTTATCGTCATCCAACGGCCGCACCAACCGCTCCTCAATCGCCCCCAGCAGAACCGGCTCCGCCTCATCCCAATGTTCCCGAACAGAGTCCAGCGCCTCGGAAGGCACCTTGGATGTAAATGGCCGTAGGGCGTCAATGGCTGCGGTTATGTTCATAGGACTGTTTCCCTTACGTTACGTATCTGCAGCTTCTTGCTTTTCTTCCCGCTCATGGCTGGTTAACGATCCGTGCCCCGTATGCTTCACGCATTTCGCGCACGAGGCGACCGGTTGTGCTGTCGTCCTCGGGTAAGTCGCTCTCAGCAATCTCGCGCTCGAGGAAGTGTTGCATGTCGTCCCTGGTGGGTAGGGCAAGCTGGTACTTGGAGACAAAGAGCTGGTTGTCTATGCCGGCGAGGGCGTATTCGACGAGGGCGTGGTTCTTCTGCGTACAGAGCAGGATGCCGATAGGCGGGTTGTCGCCTTCGGCCATCATATGCTTGCGATACCAGCTGACGTAGGTGTTGAGTTGTCCGATGTTCTCGTGCGAGAAATCTTCGAGCTTCAGGTCGATCAGGACATGGCACTTTAGCACGCGGTGGTAGAAGACCAGGTCAACGAAACCGTAGGTGTCTCCGATAAGGATGCGCTTCTGGCGTGCTTCGAAACAGAAGCCGTGGCCAAGTTCCAGAAGGAATGCCTGGAGCTTGTTCGTCAGCGCATCCTCCAAAGCCGACTCGGCCATGACTTCGCTCGGCTTGATGCCGAGGAACTCGAAAATGTAGGGGTCGCGAATGGATAGCTTGGCCTCGGACTGCTCGGCACCAGCGTGTGCAAGTTCGGAAAGCTTCTTCTTGTCGAGAGATAGCCCAGAGCGCTCGCAATACAGGCTGGCGATCTGGCGTTTCAGTTCACGAACTGACCAGTTGCCGCGGATGCACTCGAATTCGTAGAAGGCGCGCTTGGTCTCGTCGTCGATGGCCACGAGCTGTTCAATGTGGGTGTAAGAGAGTTTCTGTACGATATCTGTGGGGTCTAATCTGGAAAGTACGGTCGGTGGCCGCACTTTTCCTTTATCAGGCGTAATGGACTCTGGAACAAGGTGTTGTAATTGTTCGGTCAGTGACCGAACAATTGCCGGGTAGGCGCGGTAGAATCGTAGATAGAGGTAGAGCTGGCCCCTCGCGCAAGCGCTCACGCCAAGCTTCGTAAGTCCCGATGCAAGGTGCGAAAGGAGCGCGTCTCCGTATTCTGCACGGTCTGCCCCGTGCAGCTCGTATTCGGCAATGTAGCACCCGATCAGCCAGTTCCTCATCGTTAGGCTGATGTTGACGGCCTTGCTCGCCTGGGCGCTGAGGGAGGCGTGGACATCCCTGATGGAAGCGACCAGCTGCTCGAACGCCATGGACGCGGTGGGTGGGTCGTTTTTGCTCATGAGTCGCCTCCAATTCACCTGTCGCTGATGCCGTCTACGTGTTTATGCCACCAGACCCTCTCTGCCTCATAGCACTTCGAGCACCTCCGGTACAGGGCGGTAATGCTATAGTGTCTATAGCGCTGTCAAGGTTCGTTCCATGATAGTTGGTGGATAGCATTTGACACGCTCGACGATTTGGGCGAGAAGGTTGCCTATGACACGTAACCCGATCGATAAAGTAGGGCTGATCATTGTGGGGGATGAGATCCTCAATGGGCGGCGGCAGGATCTGCATTTTGAATACACCATGGAGCTCTGCCGGGAGTGGAATGCCGGCGTGGCTTATACGCTCGTGTTGCCCGACGAGATGGATGTGATGGTGGCGCATTTCAAGTGGGCCATGGCGCAGCCTTACCCCTTCTTCTCGTGCGGCGGGATCGGGTCGACCCCGGACGACATCACGCGTCAGGCCGCGGCCGCGGCCGCGGGGGTGGGCATTGAGCAGCATGTCGAAGCGGTGCGGATTTTGAAGGAGCGCTACGGCGATGAGGCCACTGAGCCGCGCCTGCGCATGGTGACCTTTCCTGTGGGATCCACACTGGTACCCAACCCGGTCAACCGGGTGCCCGGCTTCCATATCGCGAACGGTTACTTCCTGCCCGGCTTTCCCTCCATGGCCGCCCCCATGATGCGTTGGATTCTGGAGCACCACTACACCGCGGGCGCCGCGCGTTTGCGTTGCACGCTGATACTCGACAATGCGCGTGAGGCGGATATGACCGATCTAATGGAAGCGTTCGTGGCGGACTATCCCACGGTGACCTTCTCGAGTCTGCCGACCTACACAGAGACTGGCCCACGCGTAACCCTCAGTATCAGCGCGATCACCCAAACGGCCGAAACGGCCTACGCCGATCTCCAGCAGCGCCTCACGGCGGCCGCTATTCCGTTTCGGGTAGAGTAGGGCGGGGCAGGGCAAACTGCTTGAGGTAGACCAGGCAGTGGCGGGTGCCTGAAGCAACGGCGCGGCTTGAGACCGTGGCGCCGCTGATGCCATCCACATCTTTGCCGACCCGCCAGAAGTCGGTCGCCGTCTTGCCGCGGAACTGGTCGAGGAAAGAGGCGTGCACGATCCCCTTGCCGTGCTGTTCGCGATGCTTGAGCACGGTCACGCTTATCACGTGCAGCGTGGGGTCGGCCAGCACCAGCGTTTCAATCCGACCGTGACGGCCGACCGCTTTCCATTCGCCTGCCACTGCCACCACTCCGCGTGTTGGGTCGGTCACCGTCAGGTACGTCCAGCGCCAGCGCGGCGCGAGGTGGACGCGTGCCGCTTCACCGAGTGTCTCGCGTGTGGCCGCTGAGATCCCCACCTTGTGTTCTTCAATCACACTGTTCGGGAACGTGGCGTGGATCACTGACTGAATCGTCGCGTCGCGGGCAGGCGCAGAGGCGCAGAGCAGTGGGGCCAGGCCAATGGCCAGGACTACGTTGCGGGATAGACGTGTACTAGAACGCATACCCCATCCCCAGGTTAAAGCCATCCTGCTCTTTGCCGCTCTCATGGTCCTGCCACTGGGCGTCGGCCTTGAAGACGACCTGCTCATGCGGGTACCAGTTCAGACCGAGGGTCCACTGGGCTTTCTCCGACATGGAGGCGCTGCCGCCGGCCTGATTATCCCACTCGCTGTAGCGTGCGAAGAGAGTCACCGCGTCGCACACCTGGTAGGCGGGTTCGACATACCACCCCGCTTGGCGGTCGGCATCCATCGCCTCCGGGCCGTCGCCATCGAGCTGCCACGCGGCATAGAGGACACGCAGTTGGACCGGGCCGCGCGAGGCATCCAGGTGCACTTCGCCCATCCATGCCTGCCCAGCCGAGGCGTCGCTGCCCTGCGTCAGGTCATCCTGGTACTGCAGGGCGCCGCCCACAGCTACGCCACGGCCCTGCCAGCCGAGAGCCAGCGTGGCCGCCACGCTGTCGGCATTGGCTTTGGATACTTTCTGGCGGCCGCTGCGCACGGCGTAACTGCTGTTGGATGATGTGGACAGACCGGAGTGGACGTAGGCGGCGTAGTTCCAGCCGCCTTCGCACGCGCCGTGCAGGCCGACCCCGCCTTCCCACCAGGTCGTGGGAATGATGTTATTCTCCACGCTGTTGCGCTCCACGCCATTGAAGTGGGGCGGCTCATGCAGCGAATTGAGCAAACCGACCGGTAGCAGAAAGAGTCCGGCCCGCAGCGTGGCGCTATCGGCCAGGTCAATATCGATAAAGGCCTGTTCCAGTTCGACCTCGCCCGATTTCCCCTCACCGCTTAGCGAGTGCTCCAGCTCGAGTTCGGAGACAAAGCGGATGCGTTCGTTGTAGTCATAGCCGACATAGAGCACAAAGCGGTGGAAATCGAGCTCGCGCTTGCTGTCGGCACCGCCTGATCCATCCAGGTTGTTGTAGTGAAGTTCGCCATAGCCGTGCAGGGAGACAGTGGCCGTCTCATCTCCACGGCCTGCGTCGGTCGATTCCCGCATCTCCTCGAGTTCCTCGTCGATGCGGTTGAGCCGTTCATCGACAGTTTCGGCTGATACCGACCAGGCCATCAGAAGGCTGCCCAGCATCGCCAGCATGGCGCGAATGATGGTGGTGTTTCTGTTAATCATGGGTCGTTCTCCTGTATTTTAGATGCGTCTAAGTTTCGATTCAAAAAAGGGAAATCACCCGTTCTCGGCCTTCGTATCACAGAGCTCGTACACCGTCAGGTCGGCCTCGCTGGCGCAGGCGCAGCCGGAACAGCCGCCGCCGCAGAGCATCTCGGTGCTCAGTTGGCCTTTGTCGACCAGGAGTTTCAACATGGGCTCGATCGCTTCGGGGGCCATGCTGAAATGGCGCGCCAGTTGACGGCGGGTCAGCTTGCCGCGTTCGCGCAGCAGGGCTTTGATTTGTCCCATCATGATGTGGTTCCTTGCTGGTGTCCCTTGAGTCTGAGTCCCGCGTAAAGCAGCACGAGAATACCGGAGCAGATCGCAATCCACATGGTGGAGCTTGAGGGGTGCTGTGCGAAGGTTCCCGCCTGATAGAAGATGGTGGAGACCACCCACGCCAGTAGGGTCAGATAGAAGACGGCGAAGGCGGCCCACTTGAATGATGTCTCTTTGAAGATGGCACCCACGGCCGCCACGCAGGGGGCATAGATCAGGATGAAGAGGAGGTAGGCCAGCGCACCGATCTTGCCGTCGAAGTAGCGCGTCATCACAGCGAGCGTTCCGGTGTCGATCGCCATCTCAGCGGCAAAGGCGTCCCGGTCGGCCATGTCCCCGCCGAGGCCCATACCGAGTGGGTCGGCCAGTTTCTCTCCAAACCCCTTGAATCCGGCCGGAATAGCGCGCAGGGCTTCAACAATGCCGCCCCGGAAGTCGAACGGTTCCGGTTCGTCTGCGCCAACCGCAGCCGCTTCGGCCGCACCGATCTGCGTGTAGAGGGTGTCAAGCGTTCCGACGACGGCTTCCTTGGCAAAGAGCCCCGCGAACATACCTACCGCCCCGGGCCAGTTGTCGCGACCGAGCCCCATGGGTTCGAAAACGGGCGCCACTTTCTTGCTGATAGCGCTCAGGACCGAGTCCTCGCTATCGGCGTGTCCGAAGCTGCCGTCGGTGCCGATCGTGTTGAGGAAGCTCAGGATGATGACCGCGATCACCACGACTTGGCCGGCACGGAGGATGAAGCTTTTCAGGCGCGTCCACGTATGGAACAGGATACCGCGTAGCGTGGGAAGATGGTAGGGGGGCAGCTCCATGACGAACGACGAGGCCTCGCCCTGCAGGATCGTCTGTTTGAAGAGTAGCCCGGTCAGCACCGCCAGGATGATGCCGGTGAGGTAGAGCCCGAAGATGACCATGCCGCCGCTCTGCGGGAAGAAGGCGGCCGCAAAAAGCGCGTATACAGGCAGGCGCGCGCCGCATGACATGAACGGGTTCATCATGATCGTCAAGATGCGGTCACGACTGTTCTCCAGCGTGCGCGTGGCGAGGATCGCCGGCACATTGCAGCCGAAGCCGACCAGCATCGGGATGAACGCCTTGCCCGGCAGGCCGATCGTGCGCAGAAAGCGATCCATCACGAAGGCCGCGCGCGCCATGTAGCCGGAGTCCTCCAGGAACGCGAGACAGAGGAAGATCAGGAAGATGGGGGGGATGAACGTCGACACGGTCTGGATGCCGCCGCCCACGCCTTCTGCCGCCAGCGCGATAAGCCAGTCGGGGCTGTGCAGCCTTGCGAGCAATACTCCGAAACCGTCGACAAACAACGTGCCGAACAGCCCATCGAAGAAGTCGATGAACGGAGCCCCGACATTGATCGTGATCATAAAGACCAGGTACATGATGGCGAAAAAGATCGGGATGCCGACCACGCGGTTGAGCAGAACCTTGTCGATCAGGTCCGACACGGTGCGGCGCATCTCGTTCTCGCGGTGGACCACGTCACGCGCCAGGCCGTGGATGAACCCGTAGCGGCCGTCGGCAATCACAATATCGATATCCTCACCCGTGTGAGTCGCGACGCGCTTGGATTCCGCCTCCACCAGGTCCCGCAGCTCGGCATCACCAAGCAGGTCGGCCGTGATCTCGTCGTGATCCAACAGCTTGAGTGCCAGCCAGCGCGGGTCGACGTCGCGCGTCTGTGCTGAGTCGGCCACCGTGGCGCTGATATGCGCAATAGCCTTCTCCAGCTCGGAGTCATACTGGACGCGGGTGGGGGATGCCTCTCCTCGCGCCGCTGCATCGGCGACGGCATCCTTGAGTTCGGCCAGCCCCTCCTTCTTCGGGACGGAGATCGGGATGACCGGGCAACCCAAGTGTCGCGCGAGGTGCTCCACCTCTATGCGGATACGCCGCTTGCGGGCCACGTCCATCATGCTCAGCGCCACGACAACCGGGACCTTCATTTCGAGGAGCTGTGTGGTCAGGAAGAGGTTGCGCTCTACGTTGGTGGCATCCACGATGTTGACGACCACATCGGGTTTGCTCTTGAGGATGTGCTCGCGCGCCACGGTCTCGTCAATCGAGTAGGCCGAGAAGGAGTAAATCCCAGGCAGGTCGGTCGCATCGACCCGGGCACCTCTGTGCTCGTAGGTTCCCTCAATGCGTTCGACGGTCACCCCGGGCCAGTTGCCGACATGCTGGCGCGAGCCGGTCAGCGCATTGAACAGCGTAGTCTTGCCGGAGTTAGGGTTTCCGGCGATTGCGATCACGAGCTTTTTCATGATTCTGCGATGACCTCAATCTCGACCGCATCGGCCTCAGCCTTGCGCAGTGTCAGGTTGGATCCCCTGAGCTCAATGACGACCGGGTCTCCGAGCGGCGCGACACGGAGCAACGTGAAGTCGGCCTGTCTGACCATCCCCATGCGCAGCAGCTTGTGCCGGTAATCCCTGTCGCGCGTGGCATACCCGGTCACGCGCGCCGATTGGCCGATCTGGAGATCCTTTATCTTGACGCGATCACTCACGAGTATCTTCTTCGCCATGCCGTGCCCGATGGTCAGTTCGGTTTCACCGCTGCGTACGACCACGGGACCTCGCTCTGCGCCCTCGCCACCGTTCTGCACGACCGTTACCCATGACCCGACGTTTAGCCCCTGAGTGGCGATGCGCTGTTGGAAATCACGACCGCCGCGCAGGGCCACCACAAAGCCCTCCTGGCCCTCGGCGAGGCTATTCAACGGTTGCCTGGGCATGCTTAAGCCCCCTCTTCTGTCGGTGGCCCCAGAAAACGACAGAAGCCCTGGGCAGTGCATTCATCGCACAGCGCGCGTGTATCCAGGGCGTTGCGGCAGACAAAGCCTTTGCCTTCGACCCACGTGGCGCCGCCATGATTGCAGCGCTGGTCATACTTGATGTACTCGACCAGACGTTCCACGATGGTGTCGCCCACGACATGTTCGATCTTGCAGGCCGCGGTGGCGGCGGTGTCGGGATCGACCGAGAGCACATCCGTAAAGAAATCGGTGAGCACCTCGTGGCGACGCACCACGTTGCGTGCGATCTGTTCGCCCTGCTCGGTCAGCGCGATCTGGTCGTAGGGCGCATGCTGCACCAGCTCGCGCTTCACCAGGCCTTGCAGCGCATTGGTCACAGATGAGGCGGCCACACCGAGCCGCACGGAGATATCCTTCGCCCGCGCCTCGCCGCGTTCCGCAATCACCTGGTAGATCGCCTCGAGGTAATCCTCAAGACTGGCACTCAGCTCTGTTGTTGTCGCATCCATGCGCTTCTCCCCGTAGTGTTAAGCGGTGTATTTAGACATATCTAAATTCAGACTGCAAGCCTTTTTAGACAAGGCTAACAATGTTGATGACTTTACTCTTGCCGTGATTGCCTCTGCGCACTAAGTTTGGTGGCTCACAAGTGCACAGGAAGTGGTATGTGGCGGGTAAGAAGGGTTCATGGGGAGGGGATCGTTATGACGCACCGTTCAGCATTGCGGCTGGTGATAGCGTCGATCATCAGCACGGCTTGGGTGGCGGGTTCCGGGGCAAGTGAGGGCGTCGCGGAGTCGAATACGCCTACGGTTGTGGTCACGGCCACGCGTGAAGCGCGGCTCTTGAAAGACGCGCCCTATGCCGCCAGCGTGCTACCGGCCGATGTGCTGCGCATAGAGAAATCGGTTCGCACGCTGCCCGAAGCGCTGGCCGATGAGGCGGGGGTGATGGTCCAAAAGACGGGGCATGGCCAGGGCTCGCCCTATATCCGTGGCTTCACGAGTCAGCGCACGCTGTGCATGGTGGACGGCATCCGGCTCAATAACTCGGTTTTTCGCGAGGGGCCGAACCAGTACTGGAACACGGTCGATGCACTCGGCCTGAACCGTATTGAACTGGTGCGCGGTCCTTTCTCGGCCCTTTACGGCAGTGATGCCGTCGGGGGCACCGTCAATGCCATGAGCCGTGGGGTGCGGGATATCCGGCCGGGGAGCCGTTGGGATCGCACGCTTTACTACCGCTACAGCAGCGCAGAAGACTCACACGTGGCACGGGCGGAATCGATCGGTCAGTTGAACGACCGGCTGGCCCTGACGCTCGGCTACACATTCAAGGATTTCGGCGACATTGAGGGCGGACGCACTGTCGGCGCCCAGGCGATGACCGGGTATGATGAACAGGATTGGGATGCCAAGCTGGAGTATTTTCTAGGCGATGACGCCTACCTGGTTTTGGCGCACCAGGACGTTGAGGTCGATGACGCCTGGCGGACGCACAAGACGATCTACGGCATCGACTGGGCGGGACTCTCGGTAGGCAGTGAACTGCGCCGCGTGCTCGACCAGGAGCGTAGCCTGACCTATCTCCAGTATCACCAGCTCGATGGTGCCGGATTCGCCGAGGAAATTCACGCTGGTATCTCACACCAGCTCCAGGTGGAGGATCGCGACCGCCTGCGCACGCGCGCACGCCATGATGTCCAGGGCTTCGATGTGCATACCTACGGCGCGTTTGTATCGTTCAAGTCGCCCTCATCGATCGGACAACTGCTCTACGGTGCCGAGTGCTATCACGACGAAGTCGACTCCTTCAAGCGGACCCTCAACCCGGATGGATCCGTGCTGAGCACGGCGATCCAGGGGCCGGTGGGCGACGATGCCACCTACGACACGCTGGGGTTCTATCTGCAGGATGAACTGCCTCTGACGCAACGGCTCTCCCTGCTTCTGGGTGGCCGGTACGAGCTGGCGCAGGCCGATGCCGATGCGGTTGAATCGCCGGCCACGGGCGAGCAGATCGCTGTCGCAGGTGACTGGGATGCCGTGGTGGGCAGTGCGCGTGTGCTCTATGCCCTGAACCGCGAGGCGACCTGGACCGCCTTCGCCGGTCTGTCACAAGGATTCCGCGCCCCCAACCTCTCAGACCTGACCCGGCTGGACAGTGCCCGCACCGATGAGATCGAGACGCCCTCGCCCGATCTCGACCCCGAGCGCTTCGTCTCGTACGAGATAGGCCTTACGGCCGGTACCCCCGATCTCGTAGCGCAGCTGGCCTGTTTTCATACCCGCATTGACGGCATGATTGTGCGCACCCCGACCGGACGCATGATCGACGATGAGCGCGAAGTGACCAAGAAGAACGGCGGAGACGGCTACGTCCAGGGCGTGGAGTTCAATGCGCGCTACCGTTTCGCTTCAGGCCTTACCGCGTTCGGCGTGTTCACATGGATGGATGGGGAGGTCGATACCTATCCGACATCAGAGGCCGTGCTTACCACCGAGACCATCGACCGACTCATGCCGCCCACCGGCCGTCTCGGCCTGCGCTGGGACATCTCAGATCGCTACTGGGTCGAAGGCGCCTGCGCCCTGGCCGCCGCTGCCGACAGGCTTTCCACGCGTGACCTGTCCGACAGCAGCCGCATTCCACCGGGCGGCACCCCCGACTACACGGTCTACGAGTGTCGCGCCGGATGCGACTACAGCGACACGCTCGCCGTCTCCCTCGCCGTCGAGAACATCACCGACGAAGACTACCGCATCCACGGCTCCGGCCTCAACGAACCCGGCCGCAACCTCGTGCTGGCATTGCAGTCGACCTTCTGAGCGCCGACCTCAACTCCCGTGCGAACGGATCGGCTGACGCCCGTTCACCCGAGATCGTTGATCCGTTGCACGGGGGCGTAGTATCCGGCGTCGATCATGCGATCGAGGATATCGTCGGCTTCTTCGATCGACAGGGCGCCATCCCGGCAGCATGCCTTCAGAATCCCGACGGTGCCCGTGACGGGTATGTTGCGCTCACTGCAGCATTGACGCGCCGTGCGATCATCTGTGACGACCGTTCCGCCTCGGAATGTGGCATGTACAATACAGGAGGCTTCACCGGGTCCAAGGATGTGGAGACGTTCGCGATAGGCCTGCCGTTCAGCGGAAGAGGAGCGTGGCGGCGCGAGAGCGATGAGACCGTCGTTCACGGCATCCTCGATCTCCTTCAGGGCGAAGTAGCCCGCAACGACACCATTGATGATCTCGTCAAAGACTTCGGGTGTGATCTCCGCCTTGCTTGCGTAGCGTGCAAGCAGGAGGTCGAGGCGACCTGCCAGCGCGAAGTTGCTGAGAGCGACCGTGTCGAAGAGGAATGCCTCTCTGCTCTTACGCATGCGCGGTGTCTTTCTCGGCGAAAGTGGTGTTGAGTGCGATGCCGTGCTCCTTAAGCCACCCTCTCAGTTCGAGGACGTGCATGCCCATCTCTCGCGCGAGCTTCCCCGTGCTGATGTAGCCGCCCTGGTAGGCCGCGATGGCCCTGCGTTGCCGCAGTGGCAGGTCATCCATTGCGGTCTGGTAGCAGGCGGAGAGGGCCTCCCTGACAAGCTGACCCTTGCTCTTGCCTTGTTCATAGGCGAGTTTCTTCAGCTTTATATCCGTCGTGCTGTCCAGCTTCACGTGTAGCGTGGCGTCCTGGGGCATCGCTTATTCCTCTGTTGCGGGGTACATACAAGATCTAGTACATATATATAAGATCATGTAGATAGGGTCAACGAGATTGTATAGGGCTGATCGATTCGCGCATGGTTCGTTCTTGAGGCCGGTTGCCGGGAAGGGTAGCATGATGAAGTCGAGTCTGCGTGGCAGCGGGTCGCGTGGCGACAGGTGTCGCTCTAGTAGCGTAAAGGGAGTTCAACATGAAGAGCATTCTGGTTCCTGTGGTGGGGCTGCTGGTGGCGGCCGTGGTGGTTAGTGGCTGTGGCAGCAAATATGCCGATGTAAAGAAGGAGAACGCCAAGTTCGCGAAGGCCACGGAGGCCTACATTGCGGAGCTTGAGAAGGCGGACGATGCCAAGTCCATCGCGAAGGCGATCAATGGCTATGCCGACGAGATGGAGGGCTTCTTACCCAAGATGAAGGCCCTGTCCGAGAAATACCCCGAACTTGAAGGCGGGAAGGAACTCCCCAAAGAGTTGGAGGCTGCTCTAGAGGAATCTGAAGCCGTCGGCGAGAAGATGGCCAGCACTTTCATGAAGATCATGCCCCACATGACCGATCCCGATGTGCGCAAAGCCCAGGAACGCCTCGGCACGATCATGTCGCAGCAGTAGGCGTTCCCTCGCAACATTGCTCAGGGGTTTGCGGGGTTCATGTTGAAGCGGTACGCGCGGAAGGGGACCGGGGCGTTGGTGAATACCACGCTCATGGTCCCCCCGACCGCGGGCAGGTCCGTGCCGGTATCCACCCAGCACGCATCCAGCAGGTTGGTGGCCGTCTGCACCCGGTAAACCAGGCCCGACTCAGAGTGCCACGTGAGACGTGTGCCCTCGCCTTCGGGAGCGAGGCCGGTGACGTCGGTTGACACGTGAGTCACCACGACATCCCGGTCATTGGCGGGGAGGATATCCTCGGTAGTGGCGCTGGCCTCGGCTATGTTTGCGTAGCCTCGCATCAGCAGTATGTCAGACGAAGAGTGATCCAGGTTCGTTACCAGGCTGATCACACCGCCGGTCGTGATGCGGCACAGGTCACCGTCACGGTCAACAGCCAAGAGCGAGCCATCGCCGTCATCACAGAGGCCAATGCACCCGTTGTAGTCGTGCCCCGTCAACGTGACCTGTGTCGTGGTGAACGTGGTGGGATCGATGGTCTCCATGATCTCCCCGTCTTCCGGATCATTACGGGGATCGTTGTATCCCGAGACATGGTAGAGCATGCCGTCGTCCGGGCAGAAGCCCAGGTCGTCGCCATCCCCTCCCGCAAGCTCGGTTAGCACCATCGTCATGACTGCGTTGGAAAGCGAGATCGTGCAAAGCGACTCATCTCCGGCGGGGTTCCCGTTGCTGTTCGGGGTCACGCCCCAGAGCACGCCGGTGCTATCGAATGCCATGCCCGACACCTTGTTGCTGCAGTTGCCGATGTAGTCCGTGTCACCGGTAAAGGGGTTCAGCCTGACGAGATCGAATGTACTCATGCCGCTCTGCGTGACCATGGCATAGACATCGCCCGTATGGGGGTGCAGGGCCAGCGTCCTCACCTGCTCAACCACTGTGTTGGAGACCGTGACCATGGTGCTGCTGCGCGTGCGAAACGTGACCGGATCCAAGAGGTGCAGCATGCCATCGAACGCGTTGCGTTCGCACGACAACAAGACCCGTGGCCCCCGACAGGAAGGCATGCGGAGCGTGATGTCCCGTTGTGCTGACGCGCCCGGCGCCATGTCGCCGAGCGTCCATGAGATGCCGCCGTTGCCATTCAAGGCGCCGCCAGACGACATGGCTTCGACCGTGGCATTGGAGGGCGGGGTATCGGTCAGGATGACGGCATCGGCGGTAATCGGCCCGGCGTTGCTGACAACCAATGTATATTCTGCATCTGCACCCGGGAGAACGGGGTGGACAGGACCCCGTTTATCCACCACCAGGTTGCACCCCTGTTGGCCGTCTCCTACCCACACCACCGCGATTTTTCCGTTGTTGCGAACTGTGATGGCTGGATCATATTGGGCCCGCTCTATCCACTCGTTGACCTGAATCTCACTGGTCCCCACCGCATTGCCATCGCTGTCGAAGCGTCGACCAAAGATGCCGCAATCCGGATTGGTGGCCTCGATAGGCCCTATTTCGTTGCCGTAGCTTTCCCACGCAATGTGATAGGAGCTCTTGCTGTCCGCCGTGATGCGCGGGTTCCTCTGATCGCCATTTGTGTACACATTGACCGCGATCTCTCCGGTCAAAGCATTGGTGTTTGTGTCGTACAACCGCGCGCGTACTCCTAGCTCATCGCCATCCATCAACGGATCGTGCCACGTCACCATGTAGCGTCCGTTGGGTGCATAGGCGACATCGGGGGCTTGCTGGTCCCAAACCGTGTTGGTGTTAACGTTGAACTCGCTCTGGTATTTTGCCCCCGTATGGCGGAAGAGGTGTGCACAGATGCCACGTCCGCTGCCATCCTTGCCCATCGACTCCCACACGATCGCGAAGGTGCCGTCGTATCGCATGTCGATGGCTGGATGAAGCTGTCCTGACGTGGTGTAGTCGTTGACAAGCACTTCGCCGGTCACAGAGGCGCCGGTTTCGTCGAAGAGCGTCATGCCGATGTCTGTGATCGATCCTCCCGGCAGGTTGTCGGCCTCCCAGGCCACGGCAAAGTCGCCGTCGGCATCCATGGCGACGCAGGGCAGCTTCTGGTTACCGTTCGTCGTTGTATTGACCAGCGTCTCTCCCCCGACGGTCGCCCCGGATGCGGTGTAGCGCTGCATGTAGATGTTGTATCCGTTGTCACCATTCTGGTTGTGCGAGTGCCATACCACCACCGCGTTACCTGCATCGTCCATGGCCACATCGGGGTAAGACTGCGAGCCCGCCGTATAGGTGTTGACCTGCACCTCGCTTCCCAGGGGGATGCCATCCGGGCCAAAGCGGCGCATGAAGATCCCGCCGTCGCTACCGTCTCTATTCAAGCAGCTCCACACGACCATGCTGTTGCCGTTGGTATCGCGTGCCACGGCGGGAGAGTAGGCCGGCGAGTCCGAATACTCCGAGACCGGTCGCTCCGGCCCCATAGGTGTTGTGTCGGAATATAGTATCCGCCAGAACACGCCGTTTTGAGGGGTTGCGGTGGCCGGCTGTGGAATCAGGACGGCGGCCAAGAGTAAGAAAGCTACGACAGAACAGAACACACCACTTAAGTCACACATCTCAGTATACCTCCCGCTAAGGTTGACATTAGCGCAGCATGAACAGGTCAGCAAGAACGATGTACGATGGTTGAGATCAGCGCTATCGGGCGGCGGTGTGCATCTTCAGGGCTCCCGTGTGCGTCGACGCGACGTTAGAGCGAGAATCCGTGGGGTAATCTGATTCACACTCAATCGATAGGCCTCGTACGCGCAGCCGAATCTACGTTCCAACTCATCTTCCTCGTGTTGGATGAAAGCTCTAAAGGTTGCGAACCCCACCGGGACAACGCCTAGCACGAGCCAGGAACGGCATAGTAGTGCGATCCCGGGGAATACCAGCCAGAGCCATGTAGCATATAGCGGGTGGCGAACAACCCTGAAGGGACCGTTTGTCACCAGAGCGCCGTTCCTGTGTGCGGCAAGGAACCAAGCCAGCGTGACCACGTAGACGGCCAGCCCCACCCAGAGCAGTAACGTTCCCGCTACGCCCACTGCGACGGATGTGCTCTGCGGGAACAGGAAAATATCCGGGAAGCGACGCGTCAGTAGCACGGCCATGATCCCGTACGCCATACACGGAACTCCGAATCGTGGTCCTATGCCCAGCCCCGTCATGCTGTGCCCTTACCCGTCACTTGAAAATCACGCTAATGTTCTGGAGATTGTGCTGCATCACCTTCAAATCGTCCACACCGTTTGCGAGCTCCTCTTCTGACAGCAATTCGCAGGGGGAGAACTCTATGCTGATGAGTCCAAGCTCGTCGCTCATCTCAACGCCAGAGATCCTCCACCTCTGGCTACCACAAAAGTCAATGAACACCTATTGCCGGCAACGGAAGCAATGACGAGGTATCGCCCCGGTGTCTTGATCTTCAGCATGGCCGGTCGGCGGGTCGACGAGCGTATGTGGCTCACCCTGCCATCCTCTCGTGAAATGCTTATCAACGCACGAATCGTACGCCCATTGTATGCCACCGAAAGCGGCAGACTGTCGTTGACCTTCACGTCCTGCCACCCGGCGCCAGGAACAATCTCCATGCCTGTGCCTGTCTGGCGGTTGTCCTCCGCACGGGACTGGTCTCCCACGACAACAAGCGATCTCGTCCAATAGGCCGGCTCCTTCTTCTTGGGGCCCGCCAGGGAGAAGCTGACCATGTACGTGCCGTTCGTCTGAAAGGCCACGCGGGCTGATGTGCCTTTGTCGTTATGCTCAATCGTCAGCGGTATAGATTCACCTCCCGGCGCCATCATGACCGCCTCATGGACACGGTAGCCATGGGTGTCAGTAGAGTGCTTCGGGAAACTATGACCGCTGCACAGCAGTATCTCTGTTTCGGTACCAACCGCCGGGGTGAACTCCCCAGGGGTCAGCCAGTAGTCGTGTGCAAGCACGGGCAGAGAGAGCCATAGTGCAGTCGCAAGCATCGCGTGCGCCCTGTTCAATCGTTTCATTTGTGCGACCATCTCCATGCGCTAAAACCTGTACATCAGCGTTGCATTGGCCCGCATGGCGGTTGCCCCATCGGCCTTGCCGAATTCCAGACCGCTCTTGAGCACGATATTCTCTGCCCCAAGCGGCATGTAGACGCCGGGAAGAATCGACCAGTTATCGGCTGTGTCTTCAAAGCTTCCCATGACCTCTATGCCGGCGGCTATGCCATGGGGGTCATCGGAAATGGGTGTCTTCACGCCAAGTGCCCAGCTGGTGTCGCTCTCATCCCCCTCTTCCTCGTAGCCCAGGTTGAGTGTGATATTGCTGTGCTCCCCGAAGTCTTTGCCGAGGATGAGCATACCTGCATACACATTGTCCTCGCAGCCCAGTATCGTCTCGGCCCGACTAAACGGCACTTCAATGGTCCCCACAACGGCAATGTCGACGAGCCAGTCTTCGATGACGCGATACTGGAGACTTCCGGCCACAGCTTCCATGAAAGGGGACGGGCCATTCGGCTCGAGTGTCGCACGCTCTTCATCGACGATATGGTCGATGCCGAATCCGGCGAAATGGGTGTGCAGGTCCAGCATAAGCCGGTCTCCAATCCCATAGGAGATGCCTGGGGTGAACTCCCAGTGATCGAGATCTGGATTGTCTTTGTCATCCACCATATAGTCATAGTGCAGATGAAGCACAGACTCCCCTCGTTTGGCGGTTGAGTAACTCTCCATCTCAATGTACTCCATCGCGTGATGCGCCAGCAGGTTCCCCGCTAGCATCCCACAGCAAACAAATATAGCGGATCTCTTCATCATCTTGGTATATCCCCTCTTTTCATCTGTGTATGTCAGTGGCCTTTTCATGATCTTGATCTAACTCCTTTCATCATGTGGTGAACGTTCTAGGGGTGCAGCAGATAGTCGGCGATCGCGCGGTAGAGGGTGCTGACGGCCAAGATAGCGCAGTGGCGACCTTCGTGGGGTTCGCAGTCGCCGGAGCGGATCAGTTCGCCTGCGCTGATAGAGAGGGCATCCGTCACACGGCGCCCCTTGGCGCGTCGTGCAACCGCGGCACCGCAGGCGCGGGTGTTGCCGCAGCCACTGGTAAAGTAGCGCACGTCTCTAATGACGTCGTCAACAATGGTCAGGTAGAACTCCATCTCGTCGCCGCACGGCCCACAGATGGATGCCGCCGAGGTGGGGTCGTTCATACGGCCGAAATTGCCGTCGAGATTCCCGGCATGCATACGCTGTTCCTCTTGTCCCGTGCCTCGAATGGGTCTACCAGAGACCCATTCGAGCAGACGGTCTCGTACAATCCTAATGGTCACAAATATTGGCCCCGGTCGTGAGCGTCCCTTCGAGGTAAGCCATAGCAATCGCTTCGGGCGTTTCTGTCGGCGCGCCGACCAGGACATCAATGCCCTGTTCCTGGAACAGGCCCTGGGCGCGTCCGCCCATGCCGCCGGCGATGACCAGTTCAGCGCCTTTCTCGGCCAGCCAGCGCGGCAGCACTCCGGGCTCGTGTGCGGGTGGGGTCAGCATCTCATTTGATTCGATACTCTTACGGGCTACGTTGGCGTGTATCAGTGCAAACGCTTCGCAGTGTCCAAAGTGGGCCGACAACTTGCCGCCGGTTAGGGGGATTGCAATGTTCATCTCTCTTGGTCTCCTTGGTATGTTGATGTTTCTCTTCTCACTACTCAAAGTTCAGTGTGGTTCCAACGGGGCAGACCGGCATCGCATTGGGGATCGACTGCACGAGCTTTCCTATGGCGGGGTGTCCGGTGCAGTGCAGAGGGTAGAGGTATTGAAGCTGCATATCGCGCAGGGCGGCTACCGTTCTGTCCAGTCGCGACTCATCGGCCGCCGCCAGGTGCATGCCTCCAATCACCGCCAGGATGGAGTGTTGGGGCGCGAGATCCCTGATGTAATTGAGCGTGTTGATGATGCCTGCGTGGGCGCAACCGAGGATTACAACGAGACCATTCTGCGTCTTGATAAACATCGCCTGGTCATCGATCAAGTTGTCCGGCTCCCGGCAAGCGGCATCCTTGAAGAACGTGTCGCCCGTGGGTTCGAAGTCCGTTCGCCGTGGTACCGGGCCTGTAGCGACAACCGATTCGCAGATGTCGGTTGGTGCTTCGACCGGGATAAGGATGGTTGACCGCTCCAAGACGTCCCGGGCGTATTGTGGCATGCCGATATACCGGCTGGTGCCGTCCCGGTTCAGGGCGAACTTGTCGCCAAAACAGCCGGGATGCGCCAAGACCCGTAGGGGATTGGGTAGCGTTCCGCCAGCCTCACCGCAATCGGCCCGGCGGCTTGCCTCCGAGAGGGGCATGGATGCCAGGCCTCCGGTATGATCATAGTGGCCGTGACTCAAGACGATGGAGTCCGCCGATCCCAAGCGGATCCCGAGCTGTGGCGCGTTGTGGCGCAGAACGCCGGTCTGGCCGGTGTCGAAGAGAATCCGGTGGGAGTCGACTTCGATCCAGAGCGCCAGGCCGTGTTCCGCCAGCAGCCCGTGTTTGCGGACCGTATTCTCTACCAGGACGGTTATGTTGACTTTGCTCATCTAGGCTGATGCTCCGGTATGGCTGCTTACCGTGGGACCGTCCGTTGCGGATAGGCTGCCGGCCTTGTACGCCTCGACGGCTTCACAGACGGTTCCTGAGACGTCTGTGACAACCGTGATGCCGGCTGCTTCCAGTGTCCGGAATGCATTCGGCCCGCAGTTGCCCGTCAGGACGACTTTGGCATCCTTGTCGGCCACCAGCTGGGCCGACTGGATGCCGGCGCCACCCCCCGCCGACATGTTGTCGTTGGCAACGGTTGCGCACGTCATGTCGTCGGTTTCAACGATCACGAAATTGGCACAGCGGCCAAAACGTGGATCCACCTGGGCGTCCAGTCCGGTTCCTTTTGATGTTACAGCTACTCTCATTCTACAGCGCTCCCTTCCTTCTTCTCTATTCCAGTTGTCTTTGTCATGTCATATCCGCAATAGCCGACTGCACCGCTTCCCATGCCTGGTTGATGGCTGAGGCGGCTTCGCTTTCGCCGTAGCCGACGACGGTTTGGCCGTTCATGAGCGCATCATTGACCGCCCGGTCAAACGGGATGCAGGCAATCACGCGGGAGTTGTGCTCCCTGGCCATGGCGTCAATACGCTCCGCCTGCTCTGCGTTCAGGTCTGCCTTGTTAAGGATCACCAGTGCCGGTAGGCCGAAGTGTGTGGAAAGCTCCAGGACCCGTTTCAGATCGTGTGCGCCCGATACGGTGGGTTCGGTGACAATCAGCACCAGGTCCGCTCCCGATATCGATGCAATGACAGGGCAGCCTGTCCCGGGAGGGCCATCACCCAGGATCCGTTCGGCATTCTGTTCGGAGGCCAGCTCGGATGCCCGTTGGCGTACCTGTGTGACCAGTCGCCCTGAGTTCTCTTCTGCGATGCCCAGGCGGGCATGCACCATCGGTCCATAGTCTGTCCGGGAGATATACCATGTGCCGGTCACGACCTCCTCGTTGTGAATGGCGTCGACTGGACAGACGCGTGCGCAGAGTCCGCAGCCTTCGCAGGCCAGCGGATCGATGCGCCACGTTTTGCCCACGATGTCATTGGCCGGGCCGTCGAACAGCATGGCGTCGAAATGACAGGCCTCGGAACACTTACCGCAGCCGATGCATTTGTCGGGATCAATGATGGCTCTGGCACCACCGGCAAAGGGGTGCGATTCAACGACTTGGGGTGTGAGCAGGAGGTGCAGGTCGGCCGCATCTACATCGTTGTCGGCCAGCACCTGGTGCTGTGCCAGGGCGGCGAATGATGCTGTCACGGTCGTCTTGCCGGTGCCGCCCTTGCCGCTGATGATGGTGATCTCCCGGCTGTCGACGGCGTGTCGCGTGTCGGCGGTATCGATGTTGGCGTTTGGCTTGTCTGTGCTATCCATCGATTCCGGATCGAGCGTCTCTTCGTCCGGCGGCGCCGGGACAGCGCTGTCCTTCAACGCACAAAGCTGTTCGTAAATCCCCAGCAGGTTCTGCTTCAATTCATGGTGCCATTCGATCAGGACATGGCCGGCAGCATAGGCCTCGGCATACTTGCGTTCGAACGGGATGCGTCCAACAATGGGAACGCCGACGGTTGCGGCCCACTCCGCGATGATACGATCGTCACCATCCGAACGGTTGACCACGATGCCTGTGGGCAGCCTCATCTTCAGGGTCATGGCCGTTGCCAGCTTGAGATCGTGTAGTCCGAACGGCGTCGGTTCTGTAACCAGCACGGCTACATCCGTGCCTTCGAGTGCTTTCACGACCGGACAGGCCGTTCCCGGTGAGGCGTCAATGATGTTGATGGCATCGGGTTGGATGTGGGTCTTTACCGCCTGGACCACTTTTGGGGCCAGCGTATCCCCGATATTGAGCAGTCCATGCGCAAAGAAGAAGGGCGCCCCTTCGTCCGTGTAGTGTACCTTTCCGATCGAGACGGGTTGCTCTTCCAGGGCGGCTTCGGGACAGACAAAGGAGCACGCGCCGCAGGAGTGACACAGTTCGCTAAAGAGCAGGACTTTTCCTTTCACTACAGCGATGGCGTTGTAGTTGCATGCCTCGGCGCATTGGCCGCAGCCGGTGCAGCGGGTCTCGTCCCAGACCGGTTTTGCAACAGTCACCTCGTCCTCGGTTCGGAAATCCGGTTTGACGAAGAGGTGGTCGTTCGGTTCCTCGACGTCACAGTCGAGTAGGCGGATCCGTTCGCCGCAATCCGTCAGCGCGTACGCCAGGTTCACGGCGAACGTGGTTTTGCCGGTTCCGCCTTTGCCACTTGCCACGGTGATGATCATGGGGTTCCTGCAGTGGCACCGCCTTGACCGCGCCCAAGTCCCATTCCGCGTCCTGCTTGTCCTCCGAAGCCTTGGCGAAGGAGGAATCCTCTACCGCGTCCGCGTCCACCGCGTCCGCGTCCACCGCGTCCCCGACCGCGACCCAGTCGCGGGCGATTGCCGGCCGGCAGCTGTCCACCCTCCTGCGCGCAGGATCCGAACCCGCCGCCGGTCATGGGGCCTTGACCCATCGGGCCTGTTTTGTCTCCTCTTGGCATTTTTCTACCCTCCTTGTTGCTGCGCTATACGGCGCATGTTATGTCGCCACCGCCTTCGCGCGCCGGACCTGCAGCCCGGTTGCAGAAAGCGTGGCCGTGTAAGCTGGCCGCACAGGTAGGCGCCCAGCACCTCGTCCACGAGGCCTGACACATAAGGAATCAGCTGGACCCCTCTGTTTGTGACGGACTCTGCCAGTGGTTTTGAGATGGAGCCACAGAGCAGCACGCTGATACCGAGTTCGTGGATTCGTTTGGCCCGCTTCGTGGCCGGCTCCTCACTCAGCACGATCTCTTGGCGGGACAGTTCACGTCCCTGGTCGAGCTCTACGACAACCAGTCGCTCCGCGAAATCACACGTCGTGGAGACGTGGTCCTTCCATGCTGATATCGCCACTGTGGTCTTCATGCCTATCTGTATCGCATGTCACGTGCCAAGCAATAAGACAATACGCGATTATATGTAACACCTTGTCTATAAACATATAACAATAGATATGTACGTCGGTTTCGTGTTCTGGATGGTAGCTAAAATGCAACCCTATGGGTTTTGGGTGATGCGTAGAAGAGTCTCACTTCAGAAACTGCCTGGCCGCGGAATCAAATACCCCTGTTTCTTTTGTTGCACTGTGTAAGCAAGTGGACTATACCGGACAGAACAGGACAATAATAGACAAACAGAAAGTATCGTTCGCTTGAAACGAGCATTGGGAGAGAAGAATGGACGGCTCACATATTCCTATACTGCTTCTGATTGGGTTTGCGATTGTGGCGGGATCGTTGGGGGGCCGGCTTTTTCAGCGGCTCCGTATTCCACAGGTGGTGGGATACATCGTGATTGGCGCCATCCTCGGGAAGTCGGGGTTCCGTTTCATCGGGGATAGCGAGATCCTGGGGTTGCTGCCCTTCAACTTCTTCGCCCTGGGAATTATCGGTTTTCTGATCGGCGGTGAGCTTCATCGCAACGTTTTCAAGCGCCACGGCCGCCAGCTCGTGCGAATCCTTGCGGGGGAGAGCCTGGGCGCTTTCTTTGTGGTGGCGCCTCTGGTCGGGGCGGCGCTTTATCTATTCACGCGAAACCTCTCACTGGCGCTGTCATTCGGGCTCATGCTCGGTGCCATCTCGGCCGCGACGGCGCCCGCAGCTACCGTGGACGTGCTGTGGGAGTATAAGACGCGCGGGATGCTGACCACGACGGTTCTGGCTATCGTGGCGTTGGATGATGCCCTGGCGCTACTGCTCTACAGTCTGGCCGCGAGTATCACCACCTTCCTGATAGGCATGGGCGATAGTTCAATTCTTGGCAGTCTCGGTCATGTGGTCTACGAGCTGGGGGGCGCTGTCATCCTTGGCGGGCTGGCCGGCCTCGTGCTGAACCGCCTGGTCCACAAGACGCACGACAAGGGCAAGAACCTGACGTCGATTATCGGCGTGCTCTCCATTGTGATCGGCCTCTCCCGCTGGCTTGAGGTGGATGTGATCCTGGCCGCCATGGCATTGGGGATGATGCTGATCAACCTGGCGCCGCACCGCAGCCGCGACACGTTTGGAATTATCGAGAAGTTTTCGCCGCCCATCTACACGCTCTTCTTTGTCTTTGTGGGTGCGCGTCTCTCCTTCACCGGCATGTCGGGGTGGATGTGGGGCATCGCTGTGATCTATGTAGTAGGTCGGACCATTGGCAAGATTATGGGGGCCAACCTGGGGGCGCGCTGGGCGGGGGCAACGGTGGCCGTCCGTAAATACCTCGGGCTCTGTCTCTTCAGCCAGGCGGGTGTGGCGATCGGTTTGGCCATCCTGGCCAGCATGCGCTTTGCCGATATCACGGTAGGGGGTGTCTCGCTTGGCAACGCGATCATCATGATCGTGACGGCAACGACTTTCCTGGTTCAGATCGTGGGTCCGCCGGCGGTCAAGCTGGCCGTCACCCGTGCCGGCGAGTGCGGGTTGAACGTGACCGAGGAGGATCTGCTTCAGTCGTACATCATTGGCGACGTGATGGACGCGAGTGCTCCGGCCTTTCCCGCTCACACGCGCGTGGCCGATCTCTTCTGCAGGATTCCCGACAGCAAAGCGATGTCGTTCTGCGTCACGGACGATAAGCAGCGTGTTGTCGGGATTGTCACGATGGAAGAGCTGAAGCAGTGCCTGGCCGAGCCCAGCATGAACGACTGGATGATGGCCTTTGATCTGATGCGGCCGGCCCCCGATCAACTGCAGGCCGGCACCTCCCTGCCGGATGCGCTCCAGCACATGCAGGAGACCGGTTTGGAATGCCTGCCCGTTGTCTCAGCCGGTGATCCTGCCACCTACATAGGGCTCATCGAACGCCAAGCCGTCATGCGCAAGGTGACGCAGGAGGTCTGGCGCCGGCGAAAGGTCGCCGATACAGGGCTGTTGGTCTAAGGTGTTGGATTCATGCCGTAGACCTCGCCGCCCTGGCGGTATGCGCTCAACCACATTGTGGCGACGACTGAAAGAATCTGAGTCGTGTTGAGGCGGCTGTTCTGTCACTATAGATGGTGATCAGGAGGGGTGTAGTGGATATTCGTGAACTCAGAAACAAGCAGGGCGTCATCTCGGACATGGATGGTGTCATCTATCATGGCGACCGGCTCATCCCCGGCTCTGAAGCTTTCATCGAGTGGTTGGTGCACAGCGAGAAAAGATACCTGTTTCTGACGAACAGCAGTCAGCGCTCTCCGCGTGAGTTGAGCCAGAAGTTGGCCCGGCTTGGGGTGGAGGTGGGCGAAGAACATTTCTATACCAGTGCCATGGCGACCGCCGCGTTTCTGCGGAGCCAGTGTTTGTCCGGCAGCGCCTACGTGATTGGTGAGCCCGCGCTGGCCAATGCGCTCTACGACGCCGGATTCACCATGAACGACTCGGATCCCGATTACGTGGTCGTGGGTGAGACCTCGGCCTACACCTATGATCGAATCTGCCACGCGGTTACCTTGGTCAATCAAGGCGCTCGCCTGATTGGGACCAATCCGGACACCACCGGTCCGGTTGAAGGTGGGATTGTTCCGGCCACGGGCGCCCTCATGGCCCCGATCGAGATGGCGACAGGCGCCAAAGCGTACTATATCGGCAAACCCAATCCGGTCATGATGCGGGCGGCACTGCAGAAGGTGGGGTGCCGCCGCGAGGACACCGTCATCATCGGGGACCGCATGGATACCGACATCGTGGCCGGCATTGAAGCCGGTATGGACACGGTCCTTGTTCTTACCGGTGTGACGACCGACCAAACCATTGAGCAGTTTGCCTACCGTCCCTCACTTGTGCTTCCGGGCATTGCGCACATCTGTCGCTAGGCGGCATTTCTGATGGCGGTGTATCAACCGTACGCGTGTCTGTCACGCCAGATCACGGCGTGGATCCGATAGTTGAACGCCCAGCTTCTGCATTCTGAAGCGCAGCGTGCTGGGATTCATCTGAAGGTTTTCGGCGGCACCGCCGGGGCCTGCGATCTGCCCCTTGGTATGTTCCAGTGCCAGGCGGATGTGGTTGGCGATGGCCTCGTCCATTGTCGGTAGTGTTGCTGAAGGGGTGGTGACGGTTTGCTGTTCAGAGCCGAGGTGGGGAGAGCTGAGCATCGGGATAGAGAGCCGCTCGCCGCGCGAGAGGATCAAGGCGCGTTCGACGATGTTCTGTAGCTCGCGCACATTGCCGGGCCAGTCATAGTTCTTGAGTCGTCTGAGTGTTTCTTCGTCAGCGCGCGGTATCGTTTCGAGGTTCATCTCGTGTGCTTTGCGCTCTACGAAGTGTTGCAGTAGCGGCGGAATGTCGTCACGGCGCAAGCGTAGCGGCGGAATACGGATGGGCAGCACGTTGAGCCGGTACCACAGGTCTTCGCGGAACCGTCCATCACGGACCATCTTCTCCAGGTCGCGGTGCGTGGCCGCGATGACGCGTGTATCCACGTGGATCGTCTGTGTGCCTCCCACGCGTTCAAACTGATTTTCCTGAAGGACGCGCAGCAACTTCACCTGGGCATCAGGGCTTAGTTCCCCGATTTCGTCGAGGAAAAGCGTCCCCCCGTCGGCGCGCTCGAAACGTCCGCGTTTACGCTCGGAAGCCCCTGTGAACGCGCCCCGCTCATGGCCAAAGAGCTCGCTGTCGAGCAGGGCTTCCGGAATCGCCCCGCACTGCATACGGATCATGGGGCCCTTATGTCGCGGTGAGGCCATGTGAATGGCGTTGGCAATGACCTCCTTGCCGGTACCTGTTTCTCCGAGCAATAGGGCCGGGCTGTTCGATCCGGCGACGCGTCGCACCATCGCCATGACCTCGCGCAGTCCAAAATCTGCCCCAATCACCTCTGCACCCGACATCCGCTTGATGTCGGCAGACAGCGCGCGGTTGTCGTCCGCAAGCTGGTCGCGTACATCCCTAAGCTCCATGTAGCGACGGGCGTTGCTCATGGCCAGGGCCACGGGCTCCTTTATGCTCTCCACAAGGGCCGCGTGTTCAGCGGTGTAGCGGTCCATGCCCTCGGCCGAAAGCACAAGCCCTCCCACCACATGCCCCCGGATTCTGAGAGAGAGACCTATTGTGGAGCAGCTCTTGAGGTGTGGAAAGCAGCCCAGAGCAGAGGGAGGGAGATCCTCGGGGCAGTTATGAATGGTTACGGCTTTGTGCTGGGTTTGTTTCTCGCGGAGCGCTTCCCGAAATGCATTATCCAGAGCGATCGGTTCCCGGGAATCGCCCCAGAACGATGTGAAGCCTTCGCGCGCCACCATGGCAACCGGGAACATACATCGCTCTTTGTCGTCCGCATACATCAGCCCGATGCTGTCTATGGGGATATAACCCTCCACATAGGTGAAGGTATCGGTCAGTGCCTCCTCTACATCCAGACTTCCGCAGATCCGGAGCGTTACCTCGCGAAAAAAACCAGCCCGATCGACCTTCATGGTGTGTTCTCCCTGTGACGTAATATATGACGGCGACATCAATATCTTGAGCCATAGAGCGCAATATATTGCGTCCGGATGTTTAAGACAAGTCGAAACAGGTGATTCTTGGGGGTGATCTGACTTGGCACGCCGCGTGCGATAGTGAATGGCGCAGGATCAGAAAATGGAAGGAGCAGGACAAAATGAAGTGGATGGAGATAGTCAGAGTCATGTCGTCGGCTGATGACGACCGTGCGGCACTCATCGAGGAGGTGACCAACCAGTTGGCCGAGATCATGGAGGCGTACGTCGATGCCAACACCATGTTGCTTCAGCACGCGCTGTATGAGGGGGATCTCGCGGCGGTGCTCGCGTGGGACAATGATCGCGAGCCGGTTCGAAGTCGTGAAGGGCTGATGCTGGCTCAGAATCTTCAGCGGCACGGGGCGATTGACCATGCCGTGTGGCGCGCTGCACCCGGTTTCGAGCGTCAGGTGCAGGCGTGTGCCGACAAATCGCAGGTGGCGCAAAAGGGGTCGTCATGACGTTCACATACTCCCAATACGCCGCCCTCGTTCTTCTGCTTCTGGCTGGTCTGCTGGCAAGTGTTTCCGGTCATGCCGCGGGTGAGGCGACCACGAACTCACTTACCCTGGCCGGCGCATTGCAGTTGGCCGGCGAGCGCAACCTGGCCCTGCGCAGTGCCATGGAAGAGAAGGCTGTTGCACGTGGTCGGATCCAGCAATCGCGTTCGGCAGCGCTTCCGCATGTGGATGTGGGGGCTCAGTATACACGCCTTGATGATGTGGCGATGTTTGGCGACATCGCCATGGGGCAGAAGAACACCTACGAGCTGACGGCCGATGTCAGCCAGGTGCTCTATGCGGGTGGCGGTGTTCGCGCTGCACTGCGCCTCGCCACTGAGTACGCGGCTGTGGCGGATGCCTGGATCGCAGATGTCGGCGAGCAGGTTGCCTATACGGTACACGTTCGCTTCAACCAGGCGCTTCTGGCGCGTGAGACATTGGCCGTGGCCGCGCAATGTGAGGCGCTTGCCAAGCGCAACCATAGCGACGTCACCGCACGCCTTGACCAGGGCATGGCCACGCGCTTCGATCAGCTTAGGGCCGATGAGCAGCTCAGTCGCGCGGAAGCGCAGCGCATCGCCGCGACAAACGGCGAGCTCAAGGCGCGATTGGCCTTGCTCAAGACGCTTGAGTTGCCGTTGGACGATGCACGTGAGATCGTCGGGTTACTGGATGCAGCTTTGTCAGTGAATGACAGCGTTGACGTTGACATGGCGTTGCAGCGTCGGCCCGACATCGTCGCATCCGGGCGGGCGGTGGCCGTTCAACGCGAAGCCCTCACAGTGGCCCGCAGCGGCAGGCGCCCCACGCTGGCGCTCTTCGGCCAAGTCAAGCAGACCAATCCGGATCGCTCTTTTGCAGATGAGTGGGAGAACCAATGGCTTGTGGGCGTGCGCGCTGAACTGCCGGTTTTCGATGGCCGGGAGACCCGGGGAAAGATTACGCAGGCCGAGGCGGCCCTGCGTCGTGCCCGGCTAGAGCACGACGCGGCGATCTCGCAGGCGCGCCTCGAGATCGCGGAGGCACGCGCCGACGCAGCAACAGCCGAGAAGATGGTTGAAGCGCGCGAACGGAATGTGGCCCAGGCTGAAGAGGCGCTCCGGTTGGCCCGGAAGTCCTACGCCGAGGGTATGCAGCAGCAAATCGATGTGATCACGGCACAGACCGCCTTCACGGAAAGCCGTTACCAGCTCGCATCAGCCCAGTTTGAACACACCATGGCTTGTCGCCGTCTCGAGCTTGTGACAGGCAGCCTCACAGAATCAGATAACACCGCGAAGTAGACCGTTGCCCAATACGGGCAACACAGGAAGGATCAGCAAATGAAGAAGAACTGCAAAGACGCAATCAAGAGAGGGGTCATGACTGTGGCCGGGGGCTTGCTTGTCTGTCTCTCCGTATCGGGATGCGGTGGCGATGCCGAACACGCCGGTACGGAAGCGAAGGAGGTACCGGTGCGGGTGCAGGCGGTTCGCGAGATGACTTTCAGTCGCGAACTCCATCTGCAGGGCAGCCTGGAATCGGTGAGCTTCGCTCTCGTTCCGGCCAAGGCAAATGGATCCATCGAGCGCATCCTGGTTGAGGAGGGTGACACGGTCACTGAAGGTCAGCCGCTCTGCGAGCTGGACAGCGAGAATCTTCGCCATGTATTCCAGAGCCAGGAACAGGGATTGGCCGTGGCGTCAAATTCCCTGGTTGTTGCCGAGGCGCAAGCGGCGCAGGCGCGGGCCGCACGGCAGCTCGCGGACAAGGACTTCGCCCGGTTCAAGCAGCTCTCAAAGGAACAGGTCATATCGGTTCACCAGATGGATGAGGCCGATAACCGCGCCGTATCGGCCGGGGCCGCTCTCGATGTGGCTGGCGCCCAGG
This sequence comes from Verrucomicrobiota bacterium, assembly GCA_018648805.1. GTDB lineage: Bacteria > Verrucomicrobiota > Kiritimatiellia > UBA8416 > JABMPJ01 > JABMPJ01. The sequence goes on along the minus strand of JABGQM010000008.1, from coordinate 29,648 downwards.
TAGAACTGGCTCGGGCACGTGTGGAGCAGGCCAAGACGGCACGCGATATTGCCCGCCGCAACCTCGAGGACGCAACCGTCCGTGCGCCGATTGCGGGGCGGATCAGTATGCGTCACCACGAACAGGGCGAGATGGTGCATGTGGGCGATCCGGTCTTTCGTATTGACGATCCCTCTGTCCTTCGGGTCTCCGTGTTTGCACCCGCCAAGGTCTATGGCGAGGTCATTCCCGGTACGACGGTAGCGCGGATCAAGGTGGGCAACACGGACCTGGGCGAACGACCGGTTTCGTATTGCAGCCCGACCGTGGACCAGACGCTGCGCACCTTTGAGATCAGGGCTCGTATTGACAATCCTCCCGCGGGCGTTGTGGCCGGTGGCCAGGCAGACGTACGAATCGTACTGGCCAAGCGGCAGGGCAATGGCGTTCCTGCAGACGCACTGCTTTCACGGGGCGGCAAGACAGTCGCCTTCTTCCTGAACGACGCCAAGGCGCACCAGGCCGAAGTACAGACCGGCATCCGTACTGAAGGATTTCTTGAAATCGTTGCGGGGATCGCCGGCGATGCGACTGTGATTGTCGAGGGGCAGCAGTATGTTAACGACGGTGATCATGTCGTCGTGGTGGAGGACTAGTCATGATTCTCTCTGATGCTTCTATTCGCCGCCCGATTGCGATGGCGTGCCTAATAATCGGGTTGGCCTTGCTGGGGCTCAATGCCTTCCGCAAGATGGGCCTCGAGCTCATGCCCAAGATGGAACTGCCGTTTGTCACGGTCCAGACGATCTATCCTGGTGCCAGTCCCAGCGAGATTGAAACTGACATCGCGAAGAAGATCGAAGATGCGGTGGGAACGATTGATGGTCTCAAACACATATCGTCCAGTTGCATGGAAGATGTCGGTCTCACTTTCCTCGAGTTCCAGCTCGACGTGGACGTGGATGTGGCCGCCATGGATGTTCGTGAGAAGCTGGACCTGATTAAGTCTGACCTGCCGGCGGACGCTGAAGATCCGGTGATTCAGAAATTCGATATCAACGCCAAGGCGATCGTGACGCTCGGGCTGACGGGTGACGCGCCGCTGGATGAGCTATATGACTACGCGGACAATACGTTTCGTGATCGCCTCTCGATTGTGAGCGGCGTAGCCGATGTCGAGCTTATCGGCGGGGCGGAGCGTGAGGTGCAGGTGTTGCTGGACCGCGATGAGTTGGCGGCGCGAGGACTGAGCAGCCTCCAGGTTGTGCAGGCAATCCAGGCGGGTGTGCGCCTGATTCCGGTCGGGCGCATTCGCGAAGGCGATACAGAGTACTCGGTCAAGTTCGATGCCGACTACCGCGACATTGACCGAATCGGCGATCTGGAGTTGGTGAGCGTTGACGGAAGACGCTGTTACATTCGTGATGTGGCTACGGTTGCCATGGGTACAGAGGAAGTGCGTCAGTCGGCGATTGTTGACGGACGGCCCGGCGTAGCCATCAAGATTGTCAAAAAGTCCGATGCCAACGCAGTGGCGGTGGCGGATGGTGTACGTGAGGCATTTTCCGAGCTCCAGTCGGGATTGCCCGGTGGTATGGAGCTGGTGTGGATCAGTGACGATGGCACATTCATCCGCGCTACCAACGCCAGCGCATGGTCGAATGTGTTTCAGGGCGTGCTTCTGACGGTGGCGATTCTTTTCCTCTTTCTCTACAACCTGCGTGCGTTGCTGGTGGTCGGCATTACGATGCCGCTCACAATCGTGGTGGGCCTGTTCTTTATGCAGATGGCGGGCATGACACTCAATACGCCAACCCTCATCGCGATCGGCATGTCGGTAGGTATTCTCGTGACCAACTCCATCGTGGTCCTCGAGGGAATCGTGAAGCGTTTGGGTGAGGGAAAGACACCCAAAGAGGCCGCTCAACTGGGCGCGAAGGAGACGTTTGTGGCCGTGCTGGCCAGCGCGGGAACCAACATGGTTGTGCTTTTTCCGCTCGCACTCATGGGGAGTATGGTCGGTAACTTCATTCGGCCGTTGGCTCTGACGATGTTCATCATGACCGTCGTGTCGCTTTTCCTGTCGTTTACGTTGACCCCCATGCTCTGTTCGCTGCTGCTGAAGCCGGCGAATGAGAAGCAGCGCGGGGTACTGGGCCGCATGGAGGCGGGCTGGAACCGCGGTTTGGACGCTGTCATAGGTGTCTATCGCCGGATCCTGCAGTTCAACGAACGCCATCGTTGGGCGGCGGCCCTGTTGATGGTTGTCGTTGTGCTGATGTTTGTGCATTCACTGAAGGTGGGTGGGGCAGCCGGGTTCAACATGTTCTCGGACACGGACAAGGGCGAGGTCTACGTGAAGTTGGAGTTCCCGACCAGTTCCACGCTTGCCACAACCGAGAAAGGCGTGAGCGACGCGGTCGAACGCCTGGAGGGCCTGCCGCAGCTTCGTCACATGCTGGTGACAGTGGGTAAGGTTGAGGGGATGGTTGGGCAGGCTACGGAGGGCGTGCACCTTGCCCAGTGCTTCCTGCGTTTCTCGGAGCGCATTGAGCGCGAAGAAACAATCCATGAACTTATGGAAATGGCGCGTGCCGAGATGGCATCGTTCCCTGGGGCGATGGTGTCGTTGTCGATCCCCTCAATGATCGGTGGTGATAACATCCCTGTTGAGATGGAAATCGCCGGGCCGGACCTCGACACGCTGGATGCGCTCGCCATACGGGCAGCAGACCTGGCCGGCGGTGTGGACGGTTTGCGTGATATCGACACCACGGCGCGTCCCGGGAAGCCGGAACTTCGTGTGTACCCGAACCGGACGATTCTCTCGGACGCTGCCATTCCGGCAACGACACTGGGGATGGCCCTGCGCGCTAACGTAGCCGGAATGGATGCCGGCTCATTCAAGTCGGGTGCCCGCACTTACGATATCGTGGTGAAATACGAAGAGCAGGAGGGCAAGGGGCAGGTCGAGCAATTCGCGCTTCCGGGCGGCCCCGGTCATGCGTTGGCGCTGACCACGCTGGCCGACGTGCGCGACACGCTGGCTCCGGTTCAGATCACGCGTGAAGACAAACGTCGTGTTGCCAAGCTCTTTTCCCAGCTGGAGCCAGGCGCTCCTCTTGGCCCGGCGATGCAGAATCTCACGACCGCCATGGAAGAGGAGGGAGACCTTCCTCCGGGCTACGAATTCAGGTTCGGCGGTATGGGTGAGATGATGGGGGAGGCGATGGTTGCGTTCGGAGAGGCCGGGCTGATTGGCATTATCCTGGTCATTCTCGCGTTGGCCGCGATCCTGGAGTCGTTCCGCCAACCTGCGCTCATCCTGGTGACTTTGCCGCTTGGGCTGATTGGTATGCTCTGGGCGCTTGGTCTGACCGGGAAGAGCATGGATGTGTTCTCGATGATGGGCGCAGTGATGATGGTTGGTATCGTGGTGAACAACGCGATTCTGATCATGGATCAGTTCAATGTGCACGTGGCGGAAGGGGTTCCGCGGCACAAGGCCATGATCACGGCGGCCACGGAACGCTTCCGTCCGGTCCTCATGGTCACGATCGCCGCCGTGCTCGGGATGATGCCGCTGGCGGTGTCGCAGGGCATCGGCGGCGAAATGCGCAACAACGTCGGTATCGGCTGTGTAGGCGGGATCCTGGTCTCAGGCATCCTGACCCTCTTTGTGATGCCGGTTCTCTACGATCTCTTCACACGCAAAGGCATGGGGAGGAAAGCAAAATGAGTACTCGTGAGCAGTCGGTTGTGACATGGTCAATAGGGTGGGTGTGCTTGTCCCTGTGTGCGGTTGTCGCAACATGGGGGATCTATCCCCTGTATGGGGATACCCTGGTCCACCAGATGTCGAGCCAGTGGAATCTGCCATTCAAAGTGGCGGCGTTTGCCGCTGCGTCCATGGTTGCTATCCTGGGTGTGCTGGTGTGCCTGGCTTTTTCCTGTTACGCAAGACTCAGGCAGACCCCTGTCGTGGTGGATTCAGATCGAGCGCCTTGATCTTGCGGAAGAGGGTGGTTTTATGGATGCCGAGGGCTTTGGCGGTTTCGGTGCGGTTCCAGTTGTGCTGGCGTAGGGCGCTCATCAGGAAAGCGGCCTCCATCTGTTTGAAGCCGTCGCATGGGTCACCGGTGTGGCCCATGGGTGATTGGTGGCAGATGGGGTCGGGCAGGTGTTCGCGTTCGATCTGGCCGGAGCGGCAGAGAATGAAGGCGCGTTCGATCAGGTTCTCCAGCTCACGCACGTTGCCGGGATAGTCGTGTGCCATCAGGCAGGCCAGGGCATCGTCGCTCACGCCCGCGATCTCCTTGCCCTGTAGCGTGTTGAAGCTGTCGATGAAGTGCTCGACCAGTAGGGGAACATCCTCCAGTCGGTCGCGCAGCGGGGGGATCTCCAGCTTGACGATGTTGATGCGATAGAAGAGATCCTCGCGGAATGTCCCTTCCTTGACGAGTGCCGCCAGGTCCCGGTGGGTTGCCGCCACGATGCGGACGTTCGAGCGGATCGGCGCGACCGATCCGAGTGGCTCGTAGACACGCTCCTGCAAGAAACGCAGCAGGCGCACCTGCATGGCGGGCGAGACGTCGCCAATCTCGTCCAGGAAGAGCGTTCCGCCCTCGGCCAGCGCGAAACGGCCGGGCTTATCTTTCTTGGCATCGGTGAAGGCGCCCGCCTTGTATCCGAACAGCTCCGATTCCAGGAGCGTGTCGGGCAGGGCGCCGCAGTTGACCGCCACAAAGGGTTTCTTGCTGCGTTTGCTGAGCTGGTGGATGGCCGCGGCGAAGAGCTCCTTGCCCGTTCCGCTTTCGCCTTCGATGAGGACAGTGCTGGGGCTCTCTGCAATGTCCGGTAGCACGCCGAACAGGCCCTGCATACGATGGTTGCGGCTGATGATGTCGGCCAGTTCATGCTGATGGCGAATCTCACGACGCAGCTTCTCGATGCGTGTCAGGTCCCGAAACGTCTCGACGCCGCCGATGATCTCGCCGGTACTGTCCTTCAGCAGGGCGGTCGTGATGCTGACCGGCTTGCGCTGCCCCCGGTCGTTGACGATGGTGATCGAGCGGTTCACGATCGGGTTCCCGCTCTCCATGGTCTGCCCGAGCGCACAGCGCCCCTCACAGATGTTGGCGCGCAGGATATCCTTGCAGGGCTTGCCGATCGCCCGGTCGCGCGGAATTCCCGTAATCTCCTCAGCCGCGCGGTTGAACGACGTGATGTGCCATTCCTGGTCGACCGTAAAGACCCCCTCCGTGATCGAATCCAGAATGGGATCATGCACCAAGCTGTCTGCTATCGTGTTCATAGAGAGTAGCATGTGTGCAACTGCCATAGCTTGTCAAGTTGCGTAGATGCGAGAGTTGCATCTTGCCTCTTAACATCGGAGACGCATTCAGTTTCGAGGGCAGCGCCTTGCATGGCCATCTTGACGAAACACGCTTCTCACTGGGGATCGCCCGCCGCGCAAGGTCCACTGCTTCTTGCAGTGTCGTTCGTCAACGCTACTGTAGCTCCACCTTCACGCGGTAGAACATACTCCCTGAATGCTCCGAAGGCTTGTCCTGCTGTGTCGTAGTCACGGGCTCGCCACTGATGCCGGAGGTCACATTGCTCAGCCCCGTGCCCAGACTCCATGAGCGTTGCAGTGCGTAGGTGCGGTTGGTGCTGGAGAACCAGGTGACCGATACCTCACCGGTAGCCCCGAGGTCGATGGCTGTGATTCTGAAGACCGAGTTTGACGACGTCGGGTCCGTATCGGCATAGCACTCATCTAGGTTACAGAGCCCATCGCCATCGTAATCGAGGTGTCCATCGAGAACGTGGACCTGCAATCCACTGATGCCTGAATCAACGGGCACGGAATGATCATTTTCGAACGAATCTGGCATACCGTCACCGTCGGAGTCGGTTTCGCCTGCCGACATACCGAACCCGCTTAACGCCACAGTCTGAACCGGCTTAGCGCCGTCGGTCGAGTTAACCGTGATGACCGCGTCATAGGCACCGAGGGCGGGCGGCGTGAACTGCGTGTGGAACACGAGGGCGGAACCACTCCCGACCGTGGCGGGCAAGGTAGGCATATCGAGAACGGTGAACGGCGCAACCGGGGACGAGATACCCGTTACGGTGATGTCACTGCCGCCGAGATTGCAGAGTGCAACCGGTAAGGGATCGGACGCGGTGTGGACTTCGAGGCTGCCGTAGTCGACGCACGCAGGGATACGCACAAGCATCCCAGGACCGCTGGGACGAACATAGTCGACATAGCCCGCGAGCGTAATCGTGGCGGGAGTTGTAGGGATGCCGGGAACTCGAAAGAGATGGGAATTCACACCCCGCGCTTTGAGCACGACATACCCGGTGGCGAAATCAAAAGGAGGGTCCGCTTCGAATTTCAAGCGAATCCGGTCACTCGCAAGGATCTGCTCGGGAGAACCGACACGCACAATGGATACGTCCAACTCCATGGTCAAGTCGACTTGGCCAGCATTGACGCCCGTCATGATGATCGAGCCACTGCCATCCTGGCCGGTGGAGCGTATGCGCCATCCCTGAACCTGACCGGAATCTCCGCCAAAATGGTCAGGGATGAAGAGTGACTCGGAAGGGATGATAATCGGTGCCCTCCCGCCAGCTTCCGCAGGACCCGCGATGATGGAGATCATGCCGTTCGGCATGTGATTCCAAGTAAGCGGCGATGTCCCCCAAAGAAGCAGATTGACCTTCAGACCGGCCATGCGGCCCCGGTAGTGGGCAGGGAGGTCGGTAGCGGTTATCGGGTAGGGATAGTAAGGCTCAAGCACCTGCACGGTACCCATGCTGTAGCCTACAGAGTGCCCCCATGGTCCAACAGCGCTTCCGGGGCCCGAAGTAAAAATGTCCGATAGCCCGTTCCCGCCCAGATCGCCCAGCCTCCCGCAATGAGGCTTGTAGTCGTACTGACGCCAGACCCAGTAGCTTGAGATATTGGTGTGATTCTGAAACGGGAGGCTTCCTTCGTGCCACATCGGGATCACATATCCGGTATACTGGTCGGCATCAGTCATCTCAATCGCCGCATAGTCGGGGCGTCCGTCGCCGCTCATATCGCCTGCCCCGAAGTGGCCCTGGAACGTGTAGGATGGGCTGGTCGGAATGGGGATCGCGCTGGGCGAGGTGAGGTCTGGGCCCGAGTACCAGGAGGGCTGCCCGGGATCGAAATAGATCAAGCTGGCTGTTGCAGCGAAGTCGTCATTGCCGTCACCGTTCACGTCACCCAGTCCGACGAAATGGGTCCAAGCCGAGCTACGCGAGACAACGGTATTTGCGCCAAGGCCCGGGCCATTGATGGCTCGCACCTGCTCCTCGCTTGAGCTGGGTTCGCCGATGTCCAGGCCACTATGCACCGAGTCCGGGTAGCCATCGCCGTTTCGGTCGGCCATGGCTCGTCCCCGAGGAGAGAATATGCCGAGGTTCTTAACCGTGTCGGTGCTCAGGGCAGGCCCAAAGATGACATGGACCTTGCATTGGGGATGACCGTTGTTTTCGATGTCGATAAGTTCCTCCGCCACAACGTCCGAGTAGCCGTCGCCATCCATGTCTGCACCCCCGACAGGCGCTAGATCATTACCTGTCGAGAAGCGGCGAAGAAGCTGCAGTGTTTCGTTGGTGTTGCCGCTATAGACAAACATCTCTGCATCCCACAATGGATGCTCATCGTAGCTCCCTACCGCGACGTCATCGCATCCGTCGCCGTCGACATCCCCCACCGCTTTCACGACATCGCCGAAGCGTGCTCCCGCAGGATAGTCGGGGTGGAGCAGCGTGACATGGTTTGTGAAAAGGGGTCCGAAGTAGACTTCCGCGATTCCCTCATCGAGGTTCCCCAGAACGGTGGCGCGGCACCATCCGTACATCAAGTCTGGCTCGCCGTCACCATTCACATCACCCGCCGGCACGACGGATGACGCCTCCGTGGGATGGCTCTCCAGGGACGGATCGGCGTTGCACTGGAGAAAATGAAAGAACTCCCGGAACTGTAGAGACACGTCACTTACGACGGGACCGTCGTGTGGTAGAACATCCCCTCCCGAAGCGGGTTCCGAGGCGAAGCGGAAGAAGTGGCGTCCGGCTGCCAACGAGCCCTGCCAGCGATACGTCTTCCCGTCACTCGTATCTGTATCAGTTGCGTCGGCCTCGGACATGACGTTCGTGGCACCTTCATCCACAACAAATTGAATAGCGGACGGCAAGTTCGTGGCGGGATCGGTATAGACAACACTGAACCGGAACGGGGTGGAGAGATTGCCGTTGAGCGGACACACCCGCCCGTCCGAAAGTGTGCCTGCCGACGAACGTGTTGCCACAAGCAGCAACATGTTCACAACCAGTATCCGCATCACGCTCTGCTTCATCGCGGTTCTCCAATCTCCTGTTGTCAAGGCGCTCGAGCCAACACGCGTCCCAGTACCGGGAACATTGATCCAAACGCCATCCAGCAGTTTACCGCATCCACCCATCGTACACCAGCGGTTTGATGAGGACTTGAAGTACACGAAGTCACAAGAAGATTCCCCGTCAGACTCGTGAACACTTCTGTCTTCTGGTGCCGGATTCGCTCACATCCCCTCCACAAAGCCGGGGATGAATGGGGTGTGGGACCATACCCCGTCACAGGCGGGCAAGCGTGGGCGGTCAGGTGCGCCCCACGGGTTCACCTAAACCACTCTAACGCGTCGGGGCACCGCCCCGGCGGGGGCGGATAGGAGAGCGCTTATAGTCGGTGCGCTGCATGAAATCGTTTGGATCGATGTTCTCTTCATCCGTGTAGTAGACGTCGCCGCCATCTGTTGTCCATCGATATCGAAATGCATCTGTGTCTGTCTCAACTTCGCCCGTGTGCTGGTTGATGAACTCTTCCTGTCCGGTAAGAACCAGGAAGTTATCGTTCATAATCTCTTCGCGAGTAACCGTGGTGTTCTGTGCGATTTCCCGGTCTATACGTCGCCCCTCCTCAAGTATCTTCATGACGTAGTCCGCCCGCTGCTGCTGGCCTTCGGCCTCCTTCAGCACCCACTGTGGATTGAAGCGAATGGAGAAGCGAATGGCATCCATGATGGGACGCCAGCGATCAAACGATTCGACTGGAGCGCGGAAACTCAGTGTGCGCGTGTTCTTCCATGTCATGGCGGCGCGCTGATCCACTATGCCCGTCAACCATACCTCGCGAAAGCGCTGCCCAGCTTCGTCATATTCGATGACGGCCCCCGCCGCGTCATGGCGAAATCGCATATGACCGATCCCGATCTTCTGGAACAGGGCGTTCATATATGCCGCACCACGATTCATGGATTCGATTTCTCCAGGCAGTGAGTGCTCCTTGATGAAGGTTACGTTGTCCGCTGTCGGGTGTGCGGCATGGAAGAGGGCTTTGAGGTGTGACTGTGCATTCTCTATCGCCCTCACCTCTGCGCCCTGGTAGGTGCTGCCACGCCCCCACATGCCCGCGCCGATGCCCGCATGTGCGTAAACGATATCAGGGAGAATACGCATGGCCACTGTACCTGTGGCATCGCTTCTCAACGTAAGATTGCACTTCGCCTCCAGAGCATTAAGAGGTCCTCCAGCCTGGGCGGCGTTGACGCGGAAAATACCGCCTTCGATCTGCCACCCGTTGGGAACCAGAAGTGTGAACGCATGCTCGCGTGGCTCGTGGGTTCTCTCCAGGCCGATCCCTACATCTGTTGGCGGTGTCTTGCTCTCCCCGCACCCGGCCGTCAGCGCCAGTACTGCACATGTGAGATAAACGCCCATCTTCTTCATTGCAGCCTCCCTTCAACCAGTTGATAGAGAGACTAATGCGCTTCAGTCCAACGGGCAAGGCTCGAGACGCAGGTGATCCCTTGTTCAGGGCGCAGATGGCATCGTCTCAGCGCGGCGTGGCGGTTGCTCTGTAGAATGCGGCACCGGCCCCGAGAGCGTTGGTGAACGTCAATGTGCCGCCGTTGCCGATGGTGTTGAGGCCGAGGGGAGCCCACCCCGACGACGCAGCCAGGCTGGGTGTCTTCATTAGGTCGTAGACGCGGTCCGGGTAGGTGTTCGACACTGTCACCATCACTTGTCCGCCCGTTCCGCACGCCAGTGTAATCGGTCGCATGGCCGTGTCGATGAGTAGCGCTGTTGCCCGCATCGCGTTGTACGTACCGATCTCCGGAGCCGAGTATGTGACGAGGGCCATGCCGTTGGATCGCGCGGCGATGCAGGGCTGCAAGCGATAGCGGTGCGGCGTAACCAATGCAAAACCGGTCGCCATGCCGTCCAGCACAGTGCCGTCGCGATCCACGCGTGCTCCCCAAATGTCGTGGGGGCTGTTCCGCTGGTCTTCCCATAGACACAGGAACTCATCCCCCGTCCAGGCCACCGCTGCATCGGTCTGCCACATGTCGTTGGTGGCCACAGGAATGTTGACCGTATCCAGGTTAACGCCCCCGCTGACCCGAGCCCCGTAGATGTCGTAGCGGTCCACGTGCTCGGCGACCTCCGCGTTGCGTGCGTCCTGCCACACGCAAAGGAAGCGATCATCACCCCAGGCAACAGACGGGTTTGCCTGGTCGTTTGGGCCGTTGCCTATGGGGATGCCGGACGCGTCCAGAACCGTTCCTGCCGTCGATACGCGGGTTCCGTAGACCTGCGGGTTGACACCATCGCGATCGTCCTCCCATGCTACGAACCAGTGGCCCTCGCCGAATGCCACCGTGGGATCGAACTGAGACTCGGTGGCCGTACAGATCGCAATGCCGGTGGGGTCCATCACGGTGCCGGCTGCGGACATGCGCGAACCGTAGATATCTGAGGGGTAGGGCGAGACAGCAACGCGGTAATCGCGCCACGCCAACAACCAGTTCCCCGCGTCATCGGCTGCCACGCAGGGCGTGTACTGGGGCCCTGGGTTGGTGCAAACGCCAATCCCGCCGGGATCGAGAACCGTGCCGGTATCGCTGACGCGTGCGGCATATAGATCCTCGTACTGCTGATTCGACGGCAACGCGTTTCGTTCATCCTCCCACGCGACCAGAAACGTGCTGCCGTTCCAGGCCACGACGGGGCGGTTCTGAGCGTTGGTCGCCACACAGACATCAATGCCGGCCGGATCGAGAATCGTCCCGTTTGGCCCGAGTCGCGTGGCACGAATGTCGGTCGACGAACCATCACCGATCCCGTCATCCTCCCATACAACGAGGTAGTTTGTGTCGCCCCATGCGGCAGACGGCACCCATTCACTATTGCCACCGTACGATACGCAATAGCCATCGCCGTCCGGACAAGATCCATCGGAGAGAACGCGTGCAGCAAGAATGTCGGTGTCGTAGAGCTGCCCGGTATCTTCCCAGGCAACAAGAAATGCGCTTCCGTTCCATGCGACACACGGAGCAAGTTGCCCATCGTCGGCATCACAGACCAGTAGCCCATCACCATCCTGTACGACACCGGCCGTCGACACACGCGAGGCGTAGATTCCGTTGTCATCCCCTCGGCCGTCTTCCCACACCACAAGATAGTCGGTTGAGCCGAAGGTTACACTGGGGCTCATCTGGTTGTCGGCCTGCGTGCAGATCTGGATGCCGCCGGCGTCCAGCACCTGCCCCGCCGTGCTCACCCGTGTCCCGTAGATATCACTGCGCAGCGGAGTCGCAGGACGATCGGTATGCTTCCAGGCCACGAAGTACTGTCCCGCACCCCACGTCACGTCCGGCTCGGACTTCGTATCGACCGACGTTTCCATTCGGACGGCAACCGCATCCACGGGGACGCCATTGGGGTCGAGGCGAGTCCCGTAGACGTCGGAATAGTAGGCGCCGCCACTGGTCGTGTAGCTTTGCTGCCAGGCTAAGAAGTAGTTGGTGCCGCCCCACGCGACCGATGGACTATCCTGCTGACTTGAATGTGCGTTGACCACCTGACCCGCTACACCAGCGGGAACTCCGTCGGCCGCGATGCGTCGGCCGCGGATATGCCCTTCGCTGCGCGCGTCCTCCCAGACGGCGAGGAAGTCGGTGCCGTCGCTGGCAACGGACACATGGTCTTGATCCACTGCACTGGCTGTGTGGAGCGGGACACCGTTCGTCTCGACGACGACGCCACTGCTTGTGATACGCGCGCCATAGACATCGAAGTCACCCGCCCGCTGATCACTCCAGGCCACAAGGTAGTGTGTGCCGTTCCAGGCAACATCCGGGTCGCGTTGCCACCCCTCAGCCGTGCAAACAGGAATGCCAAACGGGTCCAGGACCGCACCGGTTGGCGTCACGCGCGCGGCGAAGATGTCGGCCATCGACAGGCCTGCGTCTCCGACTCGAGTGTCTTCCCAGACAACCAGATGTTCCGTCCCGTTCCAACAAATGGATGGGCTCAATTGATAGGCTACGGCGGGTGCCGAGACCAGGCGGCTATCGAGGCCAAACTCTGCGCTGACCGCCGGATCCACGCAGAACGGTGCCTGCACGCATGCGAGGACGGTGCGGGGCACGGTCACCGCCAGCCCGTGGGCAGTCGTGTGCGTCGCCACGGGCCAGCGGGCACCGGTCGAATCAACCAATGTGGCCGGTCCCACGCACACGCGTGAGACGTCGCTGGCGTCGGCAAAATGATGTCCCCGTGCGGTCGCGCCGGCGTACCGCATACCGCCTACGTCGAAGTGGACCGAGAGATCCCCGTCGTTCGGCAATGCATGGGCAAAGCACCACGTAACGTAGAGTGCATCCGACCGTGCCTCAGCATGTTCAACGATACCGACCGCCTCGGATAGGCACGCTTGTGCGACGTTGCCGACGGTGAAGCCCGGTAGTGGACGGGCCGACATCAGTTCGTGTTCGCCAACGGTCACGGATCGTGTCCGAAGAACGCACTCAACGGGATCGGGACATTCCCCTCGTAGGTAAGACGGGCGGAAGCTGATCGCGTTTGGGCGAGCGTCGACCTCGTAGGTGGACGCATGTGCCACGGGGGCGGTGCCGAGGCCGTCTGAACGGAATGCGTGATGCACACGTTCGACCACCTCACCAGCGTTTGCCGCGCGCTGAAAGCGGGCAGCTCCCCCGGGAGGAGCCGGGGGCGATGCGTGGCGGACGGGAATACGCCAGTACTCGGCCCCGTACGGAATGGCCCACGCCGGAGCGTTCTCAGGAACACGACACACACGAACGGAGACATCGCCGCCCCACGCGAGCGGAATGGTCAACACAGCGACACCACCAACGACACTACTCCAGACCCGCTTCATGAATGCCTCCTTCCGTGCAGAGAAGACCGCCACTCGCTACCGATCACAGTGGCAACGGAGGCGTATCAGTCGGGCTAAGCTTCAAGGTATCATAATTCCCGTCAGATACTACATATTACATGTACGGGTCTTAAGTGATTTGTCGTCTTTGATCCCTTGGTCTGGTGAGCTGTGCTTCTCGCCTCGTCATTTCTCGCGCGTGAAGGGCCAGGCCATGATGCCGCCTTCCATGACCTTGACGTTGGTCCAACCATGGGCGCGCAGCAGACGGCGGCTTCGTAGACGCGCAGGGAGATCTTGCAGAAGCAGATGATCTCTTTGTTCTTATCCTCAGGGGAGCTCGTCCATGCGGTTGCGCAGATGCGAGAGATGTGCCTTTCCTGGAGCAGCGTGGATGCTACTGGTATCCCACCGTCAGCCGGTATAGCGGACCGTGCGACGGCTCGTTTGTGTCCGAAAGCGAAGCCGGCCCCCAATGCGTCGGCCGCTCCTTCGTCACGAGGGACCAATCACCCGTTGTCAGCGAGGCGCGCCCGTACAGCCGGTACCACCGGTAGCCGGCTGCGTTGAAGTAGACAGTCGGGGTTGGTACATTTGAGAAGTCCTTGATGAGGAAGTAGTCGCTCGCGTCAGCACCATCCGTACCGGTAAGGACCTCCTGGTAGTCGTCATGGACGTCACCATCCGTATTGGTACTGGTGGGGTCCGTACCGTACGTGTTGACCTCGTGTCCGTCTTTCACGCCGTCCCCGTCCGAATCGGCGAAGGAGTTCACGTGCTCGTAGCAGCCCATGTCCATGATCACGGAACCGTTCGCATCGCCATCAAGCGGGCGTGGTAACCCGTCCCGGGCATGTCCTGAACCGAAGACATTGGTGCCGGCATCGATACAGACGGACAGCTCGTACAGATGGTAGTCACCCGCCGGCTCATCAACGAAGAACGGGACCGCCGTGATGTTGGCTGTCCCGCCGGGATCGGGCGTGGTACAGGAGCTAGTCCATCCCCCTCCCGTCGTCCAGTTGTTGCTCGTCGAGCCTGTTGCCTCGTTGTGATAGACAATCGAGTTAGCTACAATACCGCCATCCTCGAAGAAGACACCCCCGCCGTTTGTCGCTGTGTTGGCCAGGACTGTGCAGTTCTCGACGTTGCCGCTGGAACTGATGTATACCCCGCCACCTTCGTATGATTCGTTGCTGACGATCAGGCAGTTGTCGATCACCCCGCCCCCCCACACGTGTACGCCACCACCTTTGTAGCTTGCCCTGTTGCCCTCGATCGTGCAGCGCCTGACGGTGCCGGATGGCGAGCACCCGAGCCCGCCGCCGGCGTCCCCACACTGATTGCTGACCACCACGCAGTCCACGATCAGCGCGTCCGGGGCCATGGTGGCGCCCCCGCCCCAGGAGTCGGTTCGGCAGTGCGTAATCAGGCAATTGGAGACCGTCGAGCCCTCGCCGATCAGCGCCCCTCCCGACGAGAAGTACCCGCAGCCGTTCGTCAACGTGAACCCGGACAGTTCTGCACCATTCTGCAGCCAGACGCACCGCAGTGACGTTGTGTCGTAGGAGAGCTGCGGGCCGATGTGCCCCTCGATAACGGTCTTGGACGGACCATTCATCGAGCGCAACGCCACCGCCTTGGTGATCATTACGCGGTTCGAGTAGTAGGGGTTGTTGAGAGATGGTCTCGCACCGTTGGAATAGACGCCATCGGTCGCCCATACCGTATCGCCGTCAACAGCCACGTCGATGGCCTCCTGGATTACATGCGCCGCGGTGTCCCAATTGGTGTAGGGCCAGGCTGGTGTTGGGCTGTTGGTCGCCACGTAATGGTCTGGTGACCCGGCTCCATGCTCGAGGCTGCGCCAGATGTCGGTTGAATCCTGCAGCACGGTTCCGGCCGCATTCGTGCCACTGACGATGATGGCGTTGGCACCAAACGCCAGGGGGATCTGCGATACCGTCCAGTTTGTTGCGACGCTCTGCATGCCGCCTGCGCTCGAGCCGCGGTTGGTCCAGCTCAGTTGGCTGACGAGGGTCGTGCTACAGATGCCGTAGACGACATGGTTCGAGACCTCGCCATAGACGGTGTAGCCCTCGTTCGTCGGCGAGATGATCGAGATCAGCGGCAAGCCGTGCTCGTAGGCCCCCATGTCGACAGTCGTGTTCTGGATGCGTGCATCACCGGACAGGTCAATGTCCCCAACCGTAAACGTGTTCGTGCCGGTATCCCGACAGGGCGAAGCGGACCGCAAGCGGTAGTTGCCGCCCGCAGGATCGAGGAAGCCGGGGTTGTTCGAAATGCACCCGCCGTGGCAGTAGCCCTCCGGAGCGTAACCGGAGTATCCAACAGGTTTCGGCATCGGCACGGTGCAGCAGTTGTGGAACCGCCCATTCTGCACGTTCCCCGGCCCGGTGGTGGTCTCGTTGCCATAGATAATGCAGTTGCGGAACACAGAGAAGTCACGGGCGCCACGAACGCCGCCCGTCCCAACGTCCGCGTAGTTCCCTGCGACGGTGCAGTTGTTCAGAACGCCCGTGTTGACCGTGCCGTGATCGATGTAGAACACGGCCCCGCCATCGCCGTAGGCCGTGTTGTCGACAATGAGGCAGTTGTTTGCGGTGCCCCCATGCCAAAACAGTACGCCACCCGCATAGCCGTCGGCCGTATTGTCACGAACCGTACATTGGTTGAGAACGGCGCCAGGGGTTCCGTTGGTTTCGAACAGCCCAATGCCACCGCCACCGTAGGTGTCCGTGGCGCGGTTTCGTTCCACCAGGCAACGCGTGAACGTGCCGCCCAGGAACGCATACATGCCACCGCCCACGAATGCACGGCAGTCGGACACTTCGCAGTCCACAACCAAACCATTCCGGTTGATGTTAATCCCCCCCGCCGTACTGTAGTGCGTTGCAGGCACGCACGTGGCAATTGGACAGCGTACCCCCCCGATCAAGGAAAGCGCCCCCCCCGGACGTCTCGTCAGGCGAGCTGCCCGTGGCGCCCATCGTGTGACCGTTGGTCAGGGCGAAGCCGCTCAGCACGCAGTTGCTGGCGATGGAAGCGCAACGGATGGCTGCGGTCCCGTTGGTCCCAATGGGGTCGGCGGCCCCGATGATGAAGGTTTGCGTTGGCCCGTTCACGCTTCGCACCGTGATGCCGTTCGTGATGCAGACGCGGTTCGTCAGGTCATAGACCGAGGCAACGGCGCCGCCGGAGTTGTAGACCCCGTTGGTGACCAGCACCAGGTCATCGGCTCCCGCACCATCAACGGCTTCCTGGATCGAGTGAAAGGCATTCATCCACGACGTGCCCGGGCCGTCCGAAGCGCTATTGGTCGAGACATACCACGTGTCAAATGCCGGCGCCATAGGAGTAAACGCGACAACCAGACCCATCAGCAGCAACACACGACGCATCACCTGTCTCCTGTCTTCATTAGTCCGATAAAAGGCGTATAGGTGATACGTATTTAAGCCTATACGTCCCCAACATGCCAGCCGGAATGGTCGTCCAGAGGCAGGCGGTACGGCGGCTGCTGAGCTGGTGGATCGCGCTCACAAACCGTGCTCTATTCCCTGTTGCCCGCTGGCTACTTCTCCCTGGCAAACGGCCAGGCCATGATGCCGCCTTCCATGACGTTGACGTTGGTCCAGCCATCGGCGCGCAGGAGCCCGGCGGCTTCGTAGCCGCTCATTGCCATCACTCCGCTTCCCGCCCTGCTGTGTCCTTGATAAAATCTGCGTAAAGCCCATCAAAAAGGGTCATCGACTTCTGTAGTGCCGTGTCCAGATTGTTGGAGTGTGTCTCCGCCAGGGCGATGACCTGTCGCCTCAACGGTTCCGATTCGGCGAACTGTTTCTCGTCCCAGAAGTTGACCTCAATATCAAAGGTGATCTTACCTATGCGAACAAGGGATGCATTTGTGACCCCATGGTGGCGCAGGATGCTCTGAAAACAGGACTCCGCGTGGTAGCGGCGGAACCGAGCGTCGGGAGTGTCGAGAGGAATGCCGTTTGTGATCGCCGTCTGCTTCGGAACAAAACGAAAGATGGCCTCAGGGTCAATGAAACGCTTTATCAGCCACATAGCGGCCGCTTTGTCTGCTTCCAGCGTGGCCCAACTGACGTATGTGAGGCCGACAGACGGTTCATCCTTCGCCTCGCGCTTTGCCGAACACCCACACATTGCCATAGACAACACGCACAACAGAGCAATCCGGATGCATTTCATGTCGCAACTCCATACCGATCAGCGAATACATCTGCCGATACCGTCTCCTGGATAGTCCCTTGCTCCAAGCAGGCTACACGGTCGGCTAGAGCGGGAACTTCGGCGGTCATGTGCGTGACATAGAGGATCGTCATCTTCCGTTCGGCGTGGATTCGCCTTACGAGATCCAGCATCTCCGTTTTCGTGTCGACATCGAGACTGGAGAATGGTTCATCCAACAGGAGGAGATCTGGGGCCTGGGCGATGGCGCGTGCGATCGCCAGGCGCTGCTGTTCGCCGCCGGATAGTTGATGCGGATGCCGGTCGTGATGTGCATTCAATTGGACAGCATTCAGGACCTCCATCGCCTGCTGTCGTCTCTCTCGTCGGCCGATCCCGTTTCGCGGAAGCATAAACTCGACGTTCTGGCGTGCCGTCATATGTGGCCACAGTGCCAGATCCTGAAAGACCATGCCGACGTTGCGTCGGTGTGGTGGCACCTTGACGTGGGGTGCGCTGGCCAAGCGGCCCGCAATAGTGATCTTGCCTTCATCGGCATCGTCGAGACCCGCGATGAGGCGCAACAAGGTTGTCTTGCCGCAGCCGGATGGTCCGAAAAGGGCCAGACAGCTACCTCTGGCGACATTCAGGTCGACTCCGGAAAGAACCGTGTGGCCCCCGAAGCTCTTACCCAGGTTTTCTACCGTCAACATTTTCTCAGACCTCGATATGCAAGCGTAGCCACGCCAAACACAAACGCGCTGACGCAGAGCAACAGGAGAGACAACGCCGCCACGGCAGCCCCCGCGCCATAGTGGTAAAGGGAGTAGATCCGCACCGCAAGCGTTTCCTGTCCGGGGGGGATGACCAACAGCGTGCCCGTTAGCTCACGCAGGACCAGCACAAAGCACAGAACCCACCCTACCAGGATTGAGGGAGAGAGGAGCGGAAGAAGAATGCGGCCAGCGGTCACCCATCGGCCGGCATCAGACAGGCGTACCATGTCCAGCACCCCCGGCTGGACCTGGCCCCTACCGATGACGAGGGGGCGGATACCGAACGGCAGGAAGCGGGCGGCGTAAAGCAGCCCGAGCGCCACGCTGGATCCGTATATCCACGTGGTTGCGGGGCGGTTCCACAGAAGGATGATCCCCAGCCCGAAAATCGTCCCGGGCAGCGCAATGGGAACAAGAGACAGGAAGTCGCTCGTTGCTTTCAACCGCCCGCTCTGTGGTTTTGGTGATAATACTCGAGGAAGTGCGAGTATCGTAATGACCGTCGCGGAAACTACCGCCAGCAACAGGGAGTACAGCATCTGTCGGGCACCCCCTGACCATGCGGCCAGATAGTTCCCTGGTGCCCCTGCCGTCAACGCCAAGCCTATGACCGGTATGCCAACTGGAACGGAGATGGCGAGCCCATACACCATGCGCGCCGACCTAGTCTTTATGCGCCTCCGACTGGCAGTAGCCTCTGACGCACCGCCAGTGAACCCCCGCCCTCCGAGCATCAGCTTCCAGATAGACGTGGCCAGAATGGGCAGAAGCAGGTATGGCCAGGTCGATATCGCGGCGCGCTGCACGTCGTAGTGAACGGCGAACTGGGAAAACACATGAACCGGGTACGTGATCACACGGAAGAGCGACGGAACCGCATAGTCCGAGAACGAGAACAGTGAGATCAGCAGGAATGATGTCACGAGTTGAGGTCGCAGGGCGGCGAGATCGATGCTGACAAATGTTCGAATCGGCCCACACGCGATGAGACCCGCCTCGGACTGATTGGGCGCGGCCCGCCTTCGCCCCGCCCACGTCAAGAGACCGGCGAGCGGAAAGAAGCTAATGCCCAGCACTCCCACCGTGGGCAGTAGCCCATGACACGCGACGCCAAACCTGTCACAGAGCATAATCAGGGCAAGCGAATGCACAAATGGGGGGATGAGCAGTGGCAACAACATGATCAGAACGGCGGCTTGTTGTCGATCGCGGGCCTCAAGCGAAATGGCATACCCAACCGCAACCCCAAGAGCCGTGGAAAGAGCTCCGGACAGGATCGCGACAAGTAGACTCCGCCCCAGCAGAACGAACTGCCGTGCACCGATAAGATCCGACAAATCCGGTCGCTGAAAGAAGCACTGAGTGACAAGGGCGACCAATGGGGCGTATGTGACGGCCAGCAAGATTCCGAGGGATAGAATCGCTGCGCGGTGTTGAGTGATCCATCGGAGCATACGACTCATCGAATGAACAGCCCTTCCAGGAACGTAGCCGATGCACCGAGTCGGGCCTCGACTGCGTCCCAATCTACGGACATGGCCTTGATCCCGTCAAGCGACGGGTTCCCCTCAGGGACAGGAATCCCGGGGCGGAGGGGCATCTGCGCAGAACCGCTCTTTGCCAGCAGTTCCTCAACTTCACGACTCAGCAGGAAGTCGATCAGTTGCCGTGCTTCCTTCGGATGTGGGCATCCCTTGATCATCGACACTGTGTTGGGAATCACAAGCGTTCCCATCTGGCCTTCGCCCTGATCCGGAAAGTGCATGCCGACAGGTTTCCCTTGCGACAGGGCCACCTGCGCATCGTCCGTATCCGTGAATCCAATCGGGACCTCGCCGCGCGCCACGGCATCCTTCGATGACGCATTCCCATCGACGATAACAATGCCGTTCGCCTTCATCGCCCGAAAGTACTCCCGCGCTGCGTCGTCGCCCATGTACGCAAATAGCGCCGCCGCGTGAGTTGCCGTCGTGCCAAACATGGGGAACGCCAGCGACACGCGTTTGCGCCATTGAGGCTTGCCCAACTCCTCGATCGAGAACGGTACCTGAGCCGCCTCAAGCTGCTCTGTATTGTAGATGAGCACCCGTGCTCGGGCCGCGAAGCCCGTCCAGTAGTTCTCGGAGTCCCTGAATGCCGCCGGGATATCGGCAGCCGACGGCGACTCATACGCTGCCAGAACGCCCCGCCTCTTCAGCATCACCGTACGCACGACCTCGTTGTTCCAGAGCACGTCACAGCGAGGCCTGTCCCGCTCTGCCAGCAACCGATTCACCAACCCGACCGTCTTTGTCGCCTCCGTATCGTAGACGGCCCGGACCTCAATGCCGGACCGCTCTTCGAACAGCGCCAAGACCGGCTCTGAGAAGGACTGGTCGAGAGCCGTGTAGACGACAACAGGGGACGAGTCATGCTTCGCGCAGCCGCAGAGAACGGCGAAAACCGAAGTGCACAGGACGCAAGTAACGGAATGTCGAAGGCCTCGCTTGGCTCTCATTCCCATGCGCAAAGGTCGTATGGGTGTGTGCAAATGTAAGGCTATGTTTTTGATATGCACATCCTGGCCGCGGGTTTTACTTGCCTTCGATGTCGTCGGGGGTATCCGGCTTGGAGATGGCATTCTGAACCGTGTTGAAAACTTCCTTATCTACATCTCTCTGGAATCTTACTTCCTCCCCACGCTCTCTTGCTAGTGCTGCTAGCTCCTCGTCCGTATAGCCTTGGAGACCGTCTTGGGGCAATGCAGAATCGAGAGCATCAAAGCCCTTATTTTGGACCAAGCCTATGCCCTCGGATATGATAGCGCTCTTCGCCATATCAGTGAGGGTGCTCCCTGGCGATATGGCGGCCGCGCCGGGGAAGATCCTGGTGCCGATTTCCATGGTCCACTTGCTCAGGGTTTGCAGGGCATTGATCTGGTTCTCACGATAGGCGCCGCTCTGGCCCGCAATCCACGAAGGTTTATGGATGTTAAGGTCGCGTCGGCCAAAATGCGACTGTGCCTGTGAAATGAAGTTGCCGATGGGGTCCCACTTGCGACGCCCCTTTGAAACCGTGCCGCGCATCCCTAGAGGGTCAACCATGTTGACGGGGTTGTTTCTCACGTAGGAATAGAAATTCGGGTCACCCGAATGCCACGCGATGGGGTCGGGCTGGAGGAATCTCCCCAGCTGCGGGCTGTAGTAGCGCGCACGATAGTAGTAGAGCCCCGTCTCCTCGTCGCACCGGCGCCCCGTGAAGCGATAGACCGTATCCGTGGTGCCGGTTGTGACGCAGGTACCGTACACATCGTATGTCAGTTCGAGGACGGCGCTGCCTGAGGCATCCATCATATGCGTGACGTTCCCAAGGCCATCGCGGAGGAAGTAGCAACTCGCGTTGGTCGTCACTTGGCCGAGCAGTCCGTCTATCACATCCGAGTGCACATACCATCGCAGGGGCTCGTCGGCTGCGTTCAGGTCAGCAAGAACGTGGTAACCGTCATGAACATATCGTTCTACCGTGCCGTCGACGTTCTTCTCAACACGCCTGCCGTAGGCATCATAGCGATAGACGATATTCGAGTATGTCGGTGTGGTGGCGCCAACAAGACATCCAAACTCGTCATACGCATAGGTATTGGTTCCATCCGAAGCCGTGTTTCCATTCCCGTCATACGTCAGAATCTCGCCTCCGACATTCGTGTACTGATTGATATCATTGACCGCATAGATGACAGCGAACGTGCCTGTCACAACTGTTCGGTTTCCGACTGCGTCATACCCGAATTCCATGTCATGGAAGGGGTAGCTAGTCGGATACCGCACCGACTCCAAGCGGTAGAGTGAATCGTAGATATACTCATGATGCCCCACATGCGGCACGCCGTAGGTCGTCATGTTCGTCCGCATTCCGGAGTCCGACAGAGCATAGGAGAAGCTCGCAACCACATTGCTAGTGGTGACTTCGAAATGTACGACGTTGGTGAGGAATCCAGAGGGGTCGTATTCGTAGCGTGTTGAAATGCCGTTGCCTCGGTCCGTGCGTGTAGGTTGCCCGAGAGCGTCGTAGGTGAATTGCCAGGAGAGCCCGTGATTCACCCATATATTCGTTAGGAGGCCTTGTGAGTCAAACTGGCGCGCGATCTCCAGTTGTCCAGGAATCGCCACACGGGTTCGGTTGCCTGCGCGGTCGTACTCCGACTGCACCGCCCATCCGTTAGCATTCGTTTCAACCACGGCGCGTCCCATGGCATCGTAGACATGACTAACCGTTCCCATTGAGTTGGTAGCCGACAGAAGGTGCCCCGACTCGTCATACACGTATCCCCGCGCATCAGTCGGACCGGCAACTCGAGTCAAACGTCCCCGTGCGTCATACCCCAGCGGAAGCTCCATTCCCGCGCGTAGCACTAGGGACGTCATTCGCCCATTCCCATCGTAGCGGTAGTTTTCTTCCGAGCCATCCGGGAACTCGTTTGTGCAGGGGCGGTCGTAATGGTCGTATACGAACCGGGTTTCACGGTCGAGGGCGTCACGCAAGTCCGTGACGTTGAAATTCCCGTCCACATCGATTTCCGTCTCGCCTGTTAGCGCGTCCGTGATATGCATGAGAGATCCGCGTGCATCATGGGCATAGAAAGTCTCGACAGACTCGGGGTCAGCAAGTGATTCCGTTTGTCCAAGGCTGTCGTATGCCCACGACCAGTTCCTGCCAGCGGCGTCTGTTATGTTCGTCTGGTGACGCAGCGTATCGTACGCTAGGGCATACTCGCGCCACAGTCCCGCAGATGATTCTGAGGCGAACAGCATGCGCGCCACGTCCCCTTGTGCGGTGTACGTTAGGTCCACGCTGAGCTCGCCGCTCACTCCGTTCGTGACCCGGTCCAGTGTGTCGTATGAGAACGCGGACACCGTCCCGAGGGGGTCAATGTGGTTCGTCACATTGCCGTAGGCATCTGCCTCGTATCTATTCGTCGCCGCGATCGGGGAGCCGGGCGCGTCGATGCGTGTAACAGGGATACCTGTCCCATTGTATTTAAAGTATGTCGTACGTCCCGAGGGATCGGTCACACTGGCGAGGTCCCCAAGCTCAGTCCAGGCGTAAGCAAGTGTGCCTGTCCCGCCATCCACGACCGGCAAGACGATGCTCGACGGATTCCCTGCCGCCGTTGCGTTCGTGACCTGCTCATAGTCGTAGACAAATTCGGTCCTGTTGCTTAGGGGATCGACGATGGCGGAAACAAAATTGAAGTTCGTTTCGTAGGCGTACCGGCTCACGAGATCCTCGGATGAATCCGGGCGATCCGAGGCCTTGCGCCGCACTTCGATCAGATTTCCAAGGCTGTCGTACTTGCGCTCCTCAACATTCCCGCGGGGGTAGATGACCTTGGTCTGGCGACCAGCGTTATCGTACTCGTACGCCGTGCGGTAGTAGCTGGGTTCGCTCGGCCGCAGCGCTCCCGTCCACTCGTCGCGCAGAAGGACATGGCCATCACTATCAAAAGTGCGATCCACGCGGAAACCGTTGGCATCATAGAAGCGGCGTATTGTCGCGGTCGGATACTCGAACCGGTAGGTTCCGTCTCCCCAGTGCTGCGTGACAACCCGCCCCACGGAGTCATAGATATTCGTGAGATACGTGATCCCGCGCGGATCAGTGATCGTGCAGAGCCTGTGGTCGTCGGTGTAGGAGTAGGACGTCGTTAGTCCGTTCGTGAAGTCGCCGACTAGTGGGGTGGTGACGGTAAGAAGCTCCCCGTACCCATTCGTGTCATATCCATATGTCCACCTGCGGCCGGTGAAGTCCACAGCGTTGGTCACGCGGCCATCACTGTTGTAGGCAAACTCGATATAGCGTCCACTCAGAACGTTCGTGTGTGCGATTTCCATTCGTGTCAGGCGGTAGTCACGCGCCACGAGTATGGCGTTGGTGAAGTGGGTGTAGTCGGATATCGCGTTGATCGGAAGCTTGCCTTCTGCATCATAGGTAAAAAGCAACCGGTTCCCGTTTCTGTCGCGGCGTTCAACGAGGCGACCTGCCACATCGTATGTCTTGATCAGTCCGTGTTTCGATCGCCATTCGTAGGAGCCGTCCGGCTGTGGTGCAATCGTGGTGTACTTCCCCGGAGGCGGCAGAAATACATCGTCGCCGCGGTTCGTGTAGGTCGTCAGTGCCGTATTGCCGCCACGCAGCAGCAGGCTCCCGTCGGATTGCAGAAGCAGTCGCTCGTTGAACTCAATGTTCCATCCGCGCCCGAACATGCCCTGGTAAGTAGCGCCCGACCGGTATCGGCGCGTGACGGCCAAGGGGACGCGAGTGCGTATACGGAAATCGGTCTTATGAGAAAAGAACTGCCCCGTGAAAAGATCAACCGGTTCGGCCTCCGTTCCGTCGTCATCAACGTAGTTGATGCCTTCGTCATCGATCTGCCATCCGGGAATTTCGTCGTTTGTTGGCTCTAACCCGACCCCGTCGGAGAATGTCGTGTCAATAACAGTCCCGCCGTGCAGATCAATGTCCGGATTGTCACCTCCCCAGCCAAGTTGAGCCGCGCAGAATAGGGCACTCATGAACAGCACAAAACGTGCAGCCCGTTGGCTCTCGGCAGCGACACTGGTCTTTATCATCATATTCATCTCACACTGATATTGGCCGTGTAGGTTCTTGTCACGCCATTGGTGCTTTCCGCATCCAGATACACTTCGTAGTCGCCGATCGTGTTCACAACGCGGTTGGAGTCATCGGTCGCCATCCACTCCACAACATAGGCTCCGGCGGTCTGGTTGGTCGCATCCTGGACTGTGATCATGTTGCCGTTGGGATCACGAACCCGCAGTTCAACGAGAGCCGGTTCGCGCAGCTCGTAGTGGATCTCGCTGACCTCGGAGAACGATGGAACGATCAGGTACTGCTCGGTCTGCAGGTCGTCTTCAAGCAAAGCGGGGTCATGGTTTACGATGACGAGGTTCTCGGGCAGCACCTCAGCTTTGATGGCCATTTTAAAGCTTCCAAACAGGAGGGACCGGTCGACGAAGTGGCGACCATCAAAGCGTTCCGTATGCCACCCGGCCGGCCGCGCCTCGCCCCATACACAGGGGTAAGCCGCTTGAGGTACAGCCACGGCAACAAGGGCGGGTAGGGATAATTCGTACGCGACGTCGAGGGGCTCATTGGCCTGGAAGCTAAAGTTCGTACCCATCCAGAAGTTGCTGACGGTTACGGGACCGCCAACGTATTCGGGCGCATACGTATCGGCAACGAGCCCAAGTGCATTCGTTGCCGATATCGTGTAGGCATAGCTTCCGTTGCTCACGATGCTGCCCGAGCCATCCCTTCCGTCCCACTCGACGGTGTGGCTTCCGGGATCGAAACGGGCCGAGAGGATACGGACTTCGTTTGTCTGCACATCGACCGAGAACGCGCCCATGTAGTGCAGGCTGACGTCTACCGGATGGATGACCACCCTGACGTCGCTCGTCCAGTTCACAGAGAACGCGATATCGGCGACGTTCGTCAGTGGGTCGATCTGCACGGGGCTGACCCCGGTGCCCGTGATCTTGATGTCATAAGGGTCGAGCGGGTCCGAACCGATTGTCAGCTCCACGCCGTCATCAACATTATCGCCGTCGGAGTCCTGTTCGAGCGGGTCTGTAAGGTGCACGTGCACCTCGGCGCCATCCACCACACCGTCACCATCCGAATCGGCAATATTGGGGTCGGTGCCGCTGTCATGTTCGTCTCGATTCGTCAGGCCGTCCGGTACGGTCTCTTCGTCACCGCCGGCGGCATGGCTGAGATCGCCGAAGTGCTGATGCTCCCACGCGTCGGCCATGTCATCTGTGTCGGTATCGACGAACTCGTCAGCACCGATGTCGACAGTCGATACCGTGTTGCTCTGTGCAGGGGCATCCCATCGGGCCTCATTGTCCACGTCCAGGTCTGGTGCATCGACGGCCGTGCCGGCATCGATGCATGGGGAGTCGGACGGCAGCCGCAAGCTGCCCGGAATGAGTCGAGGATTCACGTCCAGATTGCCTGTTCCCGCGTATCCTCCTTCCACAACGCTGTAAGAGATGGCATGCCCGGCATGCGCGAAGGACGTTGGCATGTTCGTCCAGGCGATGCAGTTGATGGCGCCAAGACTCGCGACGGTGGCATGCTCGAGTACTCCCGCCCCAAGGGAGGTCAAGTTGTGTGCGAAGGTACAGTTCACGAACTGGACCGGGGGGTCGGATGACCACAGAACCCCACCATACTCCGCCGTGTTGCCTGTGAAGACGCTGCTGCGGACGCGGGACACGCCCGAGTAGACGCTATACAGAGCCCCGCCGGACTGCGCCTCGTTTCCCGTGAACCAACACCGGTCCACGTCAAGATCGGCTCTGCTGCTGTACACCACACCGCCAGCGGCTGCACTGTTGTCGGCAAACTCGCACCGGCGGATGTCCGGGGCCCCACGCCAATTGTAGATGGCGCCCCCTTTCGATGAGGCCGAACAATCCTCGAACCGGCATCGTCGAATCGTCGGTGCGCCTGAGCAATGGATTGCCCCTCCATCTGTTTCAGCACCTTCTCGGAAAGTCAGCCCTTCAATCACCCAGCGACCGTCGCAGGCCGCTTGAACAGTCATAGCCCGATCCTGTCCCTGGCAATCCACGATGCATGAACCTGGAGAACTTGATGACATGAGTAGCACCGGTACGTCGGGGAGCATGACGTCGCGATTGAGTGCTCCGGTGTAGACCCCATCGGCGACCTCTACGATGCTGTATGGTTCTGTCACTGCATTCAGTCCCGTCTGGATCGCCGGATATGGACTTGCCTGTGACCCGTCTCCCGGTCCGGGAGCCGATACGTCTACATAGATCGTTGTGGCGGGCCGGGACGCGGTGTTTGTCGGCACGGTGTCGTGCTCAAATTCATAGCCCGTGACAATGTGATCACCATCGGGATCATCCATCGCATCGCGTGGATTCAAAGGAGCCAGGCCGTACTGCACTTCCCATCCGTCTGGTAACGCATCATCGTCGGTATCCGCGTCGAGTGGAGATGTCTCGTGAACATCGACCTCGATGCCGTCGAAAAGACCGTCGTCATCTGTATCGTGGTTCTGTGGGTCTGTCCCCTGTTCATACTCCGAACGGTGTAAAAAGTTCACTGGATATATCGAGCCATAAGTGGGCGCAGGAGGGCCACAGCCTCTGTCCATGGAGTTGAATCTGCCAGGCAGTGCCTCAGCCACCGAAAGAACTGGCAGCAGCGCTGGGTCGCTCTACACCACGTAGTGACTAATGGGTTGATAACGTTCAAATGTTGGGTGACCTGGCAATGGTTGCCTGTCGAAGAGGAACACGCCGCAGGCGAATAGGCCTCTCTGGGTAAGGTGTAGTCAGCCGCCCAGTAGTGAAATGACTGAGTCCGAAAGGACGAAAGGAAGAGTAACGAGTACGGCGAGGTGAAGGGTGTAGCTCTGAATCTGACACATAGCCCCGAGAAGAACATATATTGAGGAAGGCCGATCCCTTCAACATGGGCGCAGGCCAAGAGGTACGTGCGATAATAGACGAGCACGGCACCAGCACTCCGGGGTCTAAGACAGCATCGAGCCGTGCAACGACAGGCAAGTAACCAGGCGAGCGACGAGCAAGGTGCCCTTGGGGAATTAACCGCAATGGAAGTACCCGAGTACCCCGCCCAATATAAACAGAGGGCGGGGGATGGCCGCGTCGCAAGTGATGGGGATCGGTGTACCGCAATGGTCTAGCGATGAGGCGGCTAACCCCCGCTGAGCGAAGGTCCCTACGGTTAGTTGGTCGTGGAAGGGGAAACAGCGACGCTATACAAGGAGCGAAGAATCGGTGGCAACAGACCTGACACGTATAAGAGAAAAGGCGCGCAAGGAACCGGAGCTGGTGTTCACCAGCCTCTATCATCACATCAGTGATGTGGATAACCTGCGAACCTGCTACGACACACTGGAAGCCCGCAAGGCAACCGGCGTGGATGGTGTAACAAAAGCTGAATACGGGAAGAACCTCGAAGAAAACCTTCGGGACCTCTCGGCGCGATTGAAACGGATGGGATACCGTCCGGGACCGAAACGCCGAAGTTACATACCGAAGGCGGGGAGTGCGAAGGGGAGGCCGTTGGGTATCAGCAATTTTGAAGACAAGATTGTTGAGGCAGCGACCAAACGGACGCTCGAACCGATCTACGAGGCCGTATTCGAGGACAGCAGCTATGGATACCGACCGGACTGCAGCCCGCACAAGTGTGTGGACGAGCTCGGGCGGACAATCCAGCAGAAGAAGATTGGCCACATCGTCGAAGCCGACATCAAAAGTTTCTTCGATGAAGTTAATCAGGAATGGATGGTTACGTTCTTGCGGCACCGAATCGGAGATGAACGCGTGATCAGGCTGATTATCCGGATGCTGAAGAGCGGCATCATGGAAGACGGTCTGGTGCGCGCCACCGAGGAGGGAACACCGCAGGGATCTATCCTTTCGCCGCTGCTGTCGAACATCTACCTGCACTATGTGTTGGACCTCTGGTTCAGCCGGCGAGTGCACAGGCAATGTCGGGGTGAAGCGTGTTACTATCGCTTTGCTGACGATTTCCTTGCCTGCTTTCAGCACAAAGAGGATGCGGAGCGGTTTCGTCAGGAGCTTGGGGATCGGCTCGCGAAGTTCGGGCTGCAACTGGCCGAAGATAAGACGCACTGCATCGAGTTCGGGCGTTTTGCCCGAGAGGACGCGCGGAAGCGCGGCAAGAAACCCGCAGAGTTCACATTCCTGGGCTTTACGCATTACTGCGGTAAGACCAAAGAGGGATACTTCAAGGTGAAACGTCGCACCAGCCGTGCGAAGCTGGGACAGAGCTTGCGCAAGTTCGAGGACTGGGCGAAGAAGGTCCGGCCCGTGCTGAGCAAAGGGGAGATGATCAGGCAGGCACGGACCCGTGTGGTCGGCCACCTGAGGTACTACGCCATAACGGACAACTCGGAACGATGCGGGTACTATGTCTACCGCACCACGCGCATTCTGTTCAAATGGCTCAACCGCAAGAGCCAGCGCAAGGCCTACAACTGGGAGGACTTCCCGCAAGTACTGGCCTGGGCCAAGTGGCCCACTCCGAGCATCCATAAAGACCTGAACCCGTGTCGTAGAGCGGAGGCGTACTGAATGACTAACCGAGGAGCCGTATGTATGGGAAATCCGCTTGTCCGGTTCTGAGAGGGGCAGGGGTACAACTATGACAAGGACGCAATATTGTGGCACCGCCGCGAAAGCAGGCGGCAACGGAGAAAACAAACACCGTCCTGCCATCATGGAAGTCCCCTGCCTACTCGAAACGCCTGCGGCTACGGAGACGCTTTGAACCCATATTGTCAGATGCCCCTCAATGCCCATTTTCTTGAGCCAGTATTG
>JABGQM010000079.1 GCA_018648805.1 Verrucomicrobiota bacterium | reverse complement strand
CGTCATCGAAGAATCGCGAGTTGCACGCCGCACACCTGAAGTGCCGGAGGCGCTTGACAACGAGACCGTCATCGAACTGACAGTTCTCGATCCTGTGCACCATCTGCTCGGCCCCACATTCAGGACAGGGCAACGGTTCAGATGTCGGTGTTTCGTTTTGTTGAGATGAGGACATAGAAGATATCAACTCCCTCCTTCTTGAGAATCTTGCCTTTTGTATAGATATCCAATCCATCAAAGGTCAACCCTTTGATGACATAGAGCTTCTCTCTCTTCTTCGTGTATCGATTGCTCGAGCGGAGGACCTTAAAAATCGTGGGCGCGTTGAGAATTGACTCATAGACCAGCTCAGGGGTAAGCGAATCAATATCCATCTCGCTTTCTGCCTTCTGTGTGAACAGCACATGTCGCGCTATCACGAGGCGCTTTATTTGTACGAAAATATCCATTGCTGCTACGGCAAAGCATGATGCAATGAGTGACGCAGATCAAGCCTTTATGCTGTCCGGGGCCGCTGAGGGGTCACCCTTGCAATTGCAGAAACTAGCTATCCTCACTCCGAACGAATAGCAGCGACACGAACATACTTGCCGGGGCCACCCTTGCGGCATGGTTTCAGGGTGAGTCGTGTGATGACGCCTTGCCACTGCTCATGGTCTGCCACCTTGATTCTGTAGTCACGTGTGACGCCATCGGACACCACGGGGAAGCTAATCACATCCTCCGGATTGGGCTTCTTGTTTCCGTGCTTCGCCCAAGTCAGGCGGGCCTTCTTCTCGCCCGTCTTGAAGCCCGCACGAATGGTGACGGTCTTGATCGTCGAGGCATCGATGCAGAACGGCGGACTGACGATATTGGGGTTATTCTGTTCGAGCTGGATAGGCCAGGCCCCCTTGAGGGGCATGCCCTGGTCGGCGGCATTGCGGAAGTGCCAGTGCTGGCGATCGGATTTGAACGCAAAGCTCAGGCTGGGCGCCTTGCTCCGGTGTTTGTAGACGTAGCTCCTGATCTCGTCCAGGGAACCCACGATGAGCCGGTAGCGATAGGTATAGACGATATTGTGGTCGAGTATCTCCATGTGCAGCGGTGCCAGGTAGCCGGTGGGACTGCTCTTGGGACCACCGCTGCCTGGCTTGCCGGCGAATCCGCCCAGGTAGCTCTGCAACCCGGGCGTCCAGACACCGAAGCCGTTGTTGTCCTTGCCGACCAGCGCCGCCCACTCCTCGGTCGCCTGGAAGTGGTTCCATGGGAAAGGCGGATTCTCGGGCTTGTGCGACAGCTCGGTCAGCTCACCCCCGGTGTATGGTTTCGCACCTTTGTAGGTCATGATCTTGTACCACGGCCCATTACTGTAGAGTGCCGGAAGCTCCTGGCTGCGCGCCCCGTATTGCGTCTTGTCATCCCGCGCATTGGTCAGACGACTGGTGACATCGACCACATTGCCGTCGATCTTGTAGACACATTCAAACGTGCATTGTGCGGGCTGGTTGTTCAGGGGCCAGTGCATGGGACGGCATTTTACATAGATACGCTTGCCGTCGTTCTTGTGTTCAAGAATTGTTGAGGTGTTGCCGCCAAAGTCCCCCGACTGGATCGGGTTCCAGCCCAGCTGTTTCCAGTGGCCCGCGGGCTTCTTGCCATTGGGCTCGAAGGGCTGGGGACCGCTATAGAACGACATCTGGATCTGGCGTCCCCAGTCATGACTATTGATCATGTTGGGGCCATCCTTGGTCGACAGGAGGGTAATGGCGCCACCGAGCGTCAGGTTGGCGCCAAACCGGATCTGGTCGTTCTCAAGAACCGTCATCTTTGCCTCCGCATTGCGCGGCTGAGCCAGTGCCACATGTGGCAGCAGAGCGGCCGCAGTCAGTAGAGTTGCTATAGTACGCATGCTTTCAGTGTCTCCCTGTTGCTATGTCCGCTGATCATCGCATGTTCTCCTGCGTATAGCCAATGGGAATAGCAGGACACCGTATTCGGTTTTCTCCAGAGGACGAGGGGTCAGGACGAGGAGTCAGGCCTCGAGGAAACAAGCACCTCTTTGGTTGACATCCGGTATACTACCGGTATAATAACAACACCATGAAGTTCGAGTTTGATCCCGAGAAGAGTGAAGCGAACGAGGCAAAGCATGGCATCGACTTCGTCGAAGGCCAAGCGTTGTGGGAAGATCCAGATCGCCTCCAACTGCCTGCGCGCACACAAGGCGAGCCACGCCTGATGCTGATCGGGCGCATCGGCGACAGACACTGGTCGGCGATCTTCACGATTCGGGATGAGAGAACCCGGATTATTTCGATCCGGCGTTCTCGGCCAAAGGAGGTAGAGCAATATGAAGACTGAAGAGTTTGACAGGAGATTTGATGATGGCGAAGACGTGTCCGAACACCTCGACTTCTCCAAGGCTACGCGCCCCGGTCGGGAACAGAAGAGAGTCAATGTCGACTTCCCTGTTTGGATGATCCAGTCACTTGACCGAGAGGCTAAACGCCTCGGCGTCCCCAGGCAGTCTGTGATCAAAGTCTGGATTGCGGATCGCCTTGAACATGCACATGCATGACAAGGGGATTCGAACAACGACCACTTCACCCGTGTTTCCGATAGCCGGAAGCGGCTAATGGGAAACGGCGAGGTCAGCGTTCTGCACCCCAAGGGGACGAGGGGTTAACCCGACTGCCCGCTAGCACTCAATGGGAAGGGTGACCTCCCATCTTGATCTCTTCAATCAGCCACTTCGTGAAGCCTAGTTTGGAGTGGGGATCTGACTCTGGCCCAACGGGGCGCATGCGGCCTGAGCCGTGAGGGAAGATGTTCAGGTAGTAGTGCATCTGGGGGTGGTGCTTGGGTAGCCCCGCCTTCCAGTAGGTCTCCAGCCAGTCACGCTCGATGAACTCGTGGTACCGGTCCGATTTCCAGATGATGGGGCCGTAGTAGAAGATGTACTCCTTGTCCTGGGCGAGTGTCCACTTGGCGCCCTGGATCACGGGGGCCGGCTTCGACCAGCCCGTTTCCAGCGGCCAATGGCGATTGAACTGGTGGCACTCGTAGGCGATACCGTCGACCTTATCCATGATCGGCTGAAACCGCTTGTCGGTCGCGAAGAATGACGGTTCCTGCACCATCTGGATCAGCTTGTAGTTGTCGTACTTCAGGATGCCCTGTTTGTGGGCCTCCGTGAACATGGCGCGGATATCGTCTACGTCCTTCTCATAGAGAATGCGGGTATCCTCCTTGAAAGGCCCGGGCTTGGCGTCCGGGTGCCCGCGGTGGATGGCCAGATCGTACTCGCGGCAGATCAGGATGTGCTCAATGATGCCACCCTTGGCTTCCCAGTTCTTGATCTTCTTGACCAGCTGGTTCTTCTTTGGATCCAGGTCATCGAACTTGGGATCGATCCCCCAGTAGTGCTCAAAGAACATGCGCTTAGTCTTGAAATCACCCTCCAGCCACCCCTTGACCGTATCGAGATGCTCGGCCACGAACGGGTAGTTGCCCGTCTGGTCCGCATAGGTTGGTGTGCCCGCCCATGAGCCGCCGTGGTTGGCCTTGTGATCGCGCTCATCTCGCGACAGCGGACGCAGGCCAACAAGACCATGTTGGCGATCTGCGATCTCCTCTGCCGCGTTCGTGAATGTCGACAACGTGAATACCATGACTAAGAGAGCCTTCGTCCTTGTTTGCATAAACTCCTCATTTCACTTTTCCAAAATCCCACGTGCGGACGACAGTGCCGTCCGCGGCTTCCAGGCGTATCCACTCAATGTCGAGTTTGCCCTGCGCGGTGCAGGGATCCAGGCGCAGCTCGTGCAGCTCATGGTCCAGCGTCATCTCTACCTTGTAATCGTTCCAGTGTCCGTCATGTTGCACCGCGAAGCGATGCCCCGTCCCCGGCAGATAACCACGTGACTTCGGACGACCGAACACCTGTCCATCGCCCGTCGAGTCCGAGCGCATCCGGAATGCAAACCGGTACGTCCCGGGCCCGAGCTTGGGTGGGACCTCACCCATCAGCATGGGGTCGCCGCCGGTGCTGACCAGGTGCAATGCCTTCGCTCGCACCGACAGCTTCACGTGACCGTTAGAGCCGCCGGTCCAGCCAGCCACCTTCTTCTGCGGCTGGCCCGCCTTCTTCGGCTTCTTCGATTTGGGGCCGGTCTTCGTGAAGCGCCACGTCCGCATCACGTCCCCGTCGGCCTTGAGCAGCTCAATCGATTCGATCTGCGTGGTGCCTGGCTTCGAGCAGGGAGAGAAGCTGAGCTGCGGAATGCCCCCGGGCGCTTGCAGCTTCACCTCGTACCGCTGCCAGTGGCGGTCATGGGTTGTCAGTATGGGCACCCGCGCCCCGTCGGCTGCAACGAAGCCGTCCCCCTGGCTGGTAAAGGATTCCATGCGCACACGAAACATGTAGGTCCCGGCGGGAAGGTCCAGCGGCTCTGAGGTGGTCAGAACAACGTCGTCCGTGAACGCCCGCAACTGCAGCGTCTTCATGCGGGCATTGAAAGTGACGGTGCCGTAACCGCCCTCGCCGACCCGCCATCCGCCGATATCCTCAACGGCCTTGGGGTCGTAGGCCGGATTCGGCTTCGGCAGTACGGCTTCCGTATCCGCCAGGAAGCGGTCGAGAAGGGCGTCCAGTTCGCGCACGCGCTCTGGCTCACGCGCCGCCAGGTTATCCTGCTCGCCGATATCTCCGGCCAGATTATACAGCTCGTAGCGGTGGGACTGGTCCGGGGCGTCGAAGAAGATGCGGATCAGCTTCCAGTCGCCCTTGCGCACGCAGACCGAGGGCGGCGTCCAGTCGGGCACCGCCGGCGCGTGCGGGAAGTAGGAGTAGATGGCGTCGCGCAGGGGCGCCTCACCACGCAGGGCCGGGAGCATGCTCAGTCCGTCGCACGCCTGCCCATCCTTGGCGGCGGCTCCCGCCATGGCGAGGATGGTCGGGTACAGGTCTTCGCTCTGCACCAACGCCTCGTTCCGTGTCCCCGGCTTTACCTCGCCCGGCCAGGCCACGATGGCCGGAATGCGAATGCCGCCTTCGTAGATCGACGCCTTGCCGCCGCGCAGGGGATCATTGCTGGTGGGCGTAGTGTCATCCACGCGGTCGTACATGTTGCCGCCGTTATCGGAGTAGAAGATCACAATCGTATGGTCGGCAATGCCGAGCTCGTCGAGCGCGTCCAACATCTTGCCGACGTTGTCATCCAGTGACTTCACCATCGCCGCATAGGTGGGGCTACGTTGCGCGTAATCCTGGTCAATGCCCGGCTTGTAGGCATCGATGTATTCCTGTTTGGCATCGAACGGCGCATGCACCGAAAACTGCCAGTAGTTCAGGTAGAACGGCTCGTCCTTGTGCTCGGTCATGAAGGCCACGGCCTCGTCGCCCATGCGGTCCTCGATGTGCTCCTTGGGCGTACGCGGCTTGAAGTTCGGGAACCGCCAGGGAGCGACAAAACTGCCCGCGGGACCCGGGCCGGGCCAGTGTGGAATGTCGACGTCAAAGCCGTGCTCGAGCGGGCTGTAGGGTTCGTGGCCAAGATGCCACTTGCCAAAGTGTCCGGTCGCGTAGCCGGCGTCTTTCAGACCGTTCGCGAGCGTGTGGTACGCGGTATCGAGACGGGTGATCGAGTTGCACACCAGCGTGCGCCTGGTTGGTGCCGCCTTTGCCTGCACACTGGCCTTGAGCACCTCCTGCTTGAGGTGCCCGCCAGGCGTGGTGAAGCCGGTCCGAGCCGGGCTCTGTCCGGTCATGATCGAGGCCCGTGTCGGCGAACAGAGCGGGCTGGCGGAGTAGGCGTTCGGAAAGAACATACCGCGCTTTGCCAACCGCTCAATGTTGGGTGTCTCGTAGAGCCGGCTCCCCGTAAAGCTGGTGTCCACCCAGCCGAGGTCGTCGGCCAGGATCAACAGAATATTGGGGCTGCTTTTAGGCGCCTGGGCGGGCATCTTGGCTGAGGCGACACTACAGAGTGTCGCTAGCGAGGCCGCTGTGGTCGTTATCTTAGTCATGGTCTTCACTCCCTTGGCTTTCTTCAAGATCTGCTTCCGTGGCCGCTGGCTGCACCCCCTCCCAACAGTGTGCAGGAATATATGTTCGTGTCCAGTCGACAAGATTGGCCTGCTCCGAAATCTCCGGGACACGGAAGACATCCCAAGCCGGTTTGCTGGTTGCGTCCGGGGTACAGGTCACGCCGTGTGCCGTCAGTTCACAGCATACCGTCGCGGTGGCCTCACGCGCGGCGGCGGTGTCGGCGTGCTTGCCTCTGCGCACCCCGAGGTCCAGCCCTCCCTCGCTGGCGTGATCCATCCAGCGATGATGGATATAGGATTCGATCGAAGGCAAGCGATCGAGCTTGAGCCAGGTGTAGACCAATCCTGCGGCCTGATCGCGGTAGGCCTGTGCAGAATGATCACGCGAGTTGGATCCTTGCTCGGAGAGCACGATCGTGCGGATAGCCCCATCGTAGAGCATCTGCTCCTGACGCATGCAGGCATCCAGAGCCGCCAGCGCAGACGGTCTGAATGGCTTTGTCCGAGACGGTGACCAGTGGTCAGATGTAGTCGTGGCACGTCCCTATCTTCGTGGCATGTCGAGCGCGATCTCGCTCATGCGGGTGTCGAGTTCCTTGCGAAGCGCTTCTCTGAGCGTTGTACCCGAAGCAAGGTTCTGCATCTCGTACGGGTCGGCCGCAAGGTCGAAGACCTCGGTCCATTCGGGATGACCGGGATAGACCACCAGTTTGGAGTCTGCGGTGCGAAGCGCCACGCAGGTGGGCGTAGGACCAAGTTCCTTGTAGTAGTGGGCAACGAATGAGGTCCGCCAGGTATCCGGCGTACGGCCCGCGGCAAGGGGTTTCCAACTGCGACCATGCATGCTCTCGGGAACAGGAAGCCCGGCAAGGTCCAGGAAGGTGGGGGCCAGGTCCACATTGAGAACCATGCCGTCGACCACGCGCCCCGGTTTGAACAGTCGTGGATACCGTACAAGCATGGGAATCCGCAGGGACTCCTCGTAGAGCGCACGTTTGTCGCCGGCGTTGTGCTCACCGAGAAAATAGCCGTTGTCGCTGGTGAAGACCACGACCGTATCCTCCGACAGACCATGCGCATCGAGCGCAGCCAGGAGGCGGCCGAGATTCTCGTCGATTCCCTTGATGTGACGGAAATACGTCAGGTGGGCTTCGTTGGCCACGAACCGGTGCGGCGTCAGGCTGCCCGCGGGCCCGGGCGCGTCAAAGATCGGAAGCGTCTTCATGTTCGGCGCCGGCTGGCTGGTTTCGTCTGCGTACAGATCGCGCAGTCGGTCGGGAAGGTTCTCGCCGCCCCGGCGGTTGTGCGGGCTCTTGAAACCAAGTACCAACGAGAAAGGTTGGTCATGATGCGTCCGGATCCAGTCGATCGCCAAGGTGGTACTCACGTCGTCAACCCAGCCCTGGGTCGGTGTGTTTGTGCCCTGGATCTCAAAGGGGCAGTCCTGGTAGACGCCCTGACCGATGAAGCTTGCCGAGTAGTCAAACCCAGGGCGCTCGCGCTGGTGCCTCATGTGCCATTTGCCGAAATAGGCGGTACGGTAACCGGCCGCGCGTAGGAGCGTGGCATGGGTTACCGCCTGCCCTGACAGGCCTCTGTTGTTCTTTCGCACACCGTTCAGGTGACTGTACTGACCTGTAAGAAACGCCGCTCGACTTGGAGAACAGAGTGAAAGGGTAACGAAGGCATTGCGAAACCGCACCCCTTCGGCGGCCAGTCGGTCCATGGCGGGCGACTCGAACCAGGGAAAGCGCGCTTTCTCCCCCTGCTCCTTTTGCACCACACCCAGCGCATCCCAGCGCTGGTCATCGCTGATAACAAAAATGAAGTTCGGCCGACGGACGGCTGTGTCCGCAGCTACCGCTGTTCGCCCAACGGACAGCAGGCAGAGCAAAGCAGATAGCAGGAACAGTGAGGAACGTTTCATGATTGGATTCCTTTGTAGTTCACGACAGAGTTCTCGAAGCAGTTTGAACCGATTCAGTTCACGACAAAGTTCATGCAACAGATGAGACGGAGACGGAAACTACCCCGTAGACATTGTCGTCAACTACTTCGAACCCTCTCTCCTTTTGGCGCTTCCGGGGTTTCCGGGTGTTTCTTCATTGGCCTATGCCCTGCACATGCTCTGCTGGGCCGGTTAAGTCAGGCGATTAAACGTATCCAAGTAAGTGTTGCGGTTAAGAGTGCGACGAAGTGTACGCTTAAGTGTGTGCGCTGCGCTCTCCATACACTTTCTCGGACACTTAACCGCTTCCTTAAC
This sequence comes from Verrucomicrobiota bacterium, assembly GCA_018648805.1. Lineage (GTDB taxonomy): Bacteria > Verrucomicrobiota > Kiritimatiellia > UBA8416 > JABMPJ01 > JABMPJ01. The sequence continues at coordinate 8,256 of JABGQM010000079.1, read as the reverse complement.
CGCCACCCTTACCCGGTTACCCTTAACCGATCAACTTACACGATCCCTACCTGCCTCCGTCCTGTACGCGATTCATCAATAGAAAATCCCCCGCTAATACCTGAAGCGCCCTCCTTTTGTTCACCATGCTCTATACCACATGCAGGGGCACTTGAGCACGTCAGCCAGCCCCGATTCGATAAAGACCCGTTCGCGCGAGGCCTGACCGCCACTCAGCCACTCAAGGTGAGGGGGCAAGGGAATCCGCGTCGTATCCAGGGTTGGGCTCAAGTGTCTTGACCGCACCGAATCGTTCGTAACACGCCTCAAGTTCACGGCGCATCATCGCCAGGATCTCTGGCCGACGCTTCGCCAGATCCCTCGATTCACCAATATCCTCATTGAGGTCGTACAGCTCATAACCATTGTCCTCATAGCGGTGATGAATCTTCCACTCGCCGCGCCGCATGACACTGCGTGGACACTTTGCAGGATCTTCGGGGCGGTTGTAACTCGGGAAGTTCCAGAACAGGTTGCGCTCTCCGAGCGGCTTGTCTGCGAAGATCAGGTCTGTCAAATCCTCCCCGTCGACTTTGTCCGGATCGGTGGGCGTGACACCCATGAAGGAGCAGATCGTGGGATAGAAGTCGATCCCGGAGACCGGCTCATCCGAGACCGTGCCCGCCGGCACCCGTCCGGGCATCGACGCGATCATGGGAACCCGTATGCCCCCTTCATAGAGGGTGCACTTCTCGCCACGCAGCGGGAGGTTGCTGGTGTATTTGCTCAAGGCGCCGTTGTCGGAGATGAACAGGACTAGCGTATTCTTCCGCAGCCCGAGCTCCGCGAGCTTGTTGATGATCGCGCCGACCGAGCGGTCGGTCTCTTCGATCATGGCAGCATAGACCGGGTTATCATGCCCCTGCAGATCCTTTCCCGCCTTCTTCATCGCCGCGATCTTGCGCTCGTACTTGCGCACAACGGCTTCCGGCGCGGTCAGGGTCGAGCCATCCTCGTTCTTGATCTCGTCATGCGGCAGATAGGTCGCAAAGTAGAGGAAGGACCTCTCGGCACGGTGGCGTTCCAGAAACTCAACGCCCGCCTCCCGGATATAGGTCGGCAGATAGGCCCCGTCGGGCACGTCCTTTGGCAGAAAGCCCAGCTTGAACGGGGCGAAGTAGTTGATCGGCATGCCCAGGTAGCCGCCCCACTTGCCCTCGCTGAAACCGTGAGAGGGTACACGGACCCCGACATGCCACTTGCCGACGGTCCCGTTGGCGATGCCGGCATCGGTCAATACGGTCCCGATTGTGGGGTAGTCCTCTGCCAGATAGTGGCTATTCTTCTCCGGGATAACCTTCCACTGCTCCTTCTTGCCACGATTCTTGACCACGGTATAGACGCCGTGCCGCGACGGCTGGGAACCGGTCAGCATGCACGCCCGGGAGGGCGTACAGATAGAGCCGGCCGCATAGGCGCTGGTGTAGCGTGTGCCACTCGCGGCCAGGGCATCGATGTGGGGCGTTTCGTAGACCGGACTCCCCATGCAGCCCAGATCACGCCAGCCGAGGTCGTCGACATGAATAATCACGACATTGTCGGCCGGCACTTTCCCGGCGTCCAAAGATACGCACCCGCTCCCCAACATGGTTGCACCTACCGCGGTCAGTGCCACGGTCTTGAGATAACGTCTTGATTTCATAATGATTGTCTCCTATCAGTGCTATTGCCCCATAACACGCAGAATCACGCTGGCGTAGAGACGGTGAAGAAAGTCGTTAGGGTGGTTCAGATTGTTGCCGCTGATGTCGGCGAACTTCTTCCGCTTCAGCATCTCAGCCGTAACCGACATCACATCCGCCACCACCACGCCGTCCCGTTCTGCCGCCAACTCGAGCAACCGCTCACGATTCTCGAAGTGGGCCGATTGCGGCTTAAACTCTTCGTTGGGCAGCATGTTGGCAACCAGGATGATCTCGGTCATATTTCATCCGCCCTCTGGCGAGCAAGCTGCTCCCCCATACTCATACTTCCCGCTCAAACACAATCGGGGCACTGACGATTCCCAGCGGCTGCAGTTGGTACTCCGGACTGAACAGGCTGCCCTTCATTCGGTAGCTATTCGGCCCCAGCCAATCCATTCCGGATTCGGCCAGATGCACGGGACCAAAGCAGTTGGCTCGATGACCAAACAGCGTGATGTCCAGCGGCGCGCCCGCCTTGACGGCGACGTCCGCCATGTAAGGAGGATGGAAGATCGCGGCCGACTCGCCCTGACTCGCCACGGTGATGGTCGTCGCCTTGAACTGAGGCATCTGGATGGACGATCCATCGACCGGCGCCACGCAATGGTAGGTCACATTGCCGCCATAGAACGGCAGGCCTTGCGCGGTCCAGTCGCCGAAGGAGAGACGTCGTACCGGCTCGGTCAACACGCCGTGCAGGCCCTGCAGCGTCACACCGAAATCGCCCAACAGGTAGAACCACTCGATAGAGGTCTTCTTGGTGAAGGACAGCGTGATTTCAATGGTGTGAGTTCCCGCCGCGATATCCGGCAGCGCCATGGTGCCGACCGCCTTGTCGGTGAAGAACCCCGTCGCGTTCATCTCCACAGGTACGCCATCCAACAGCACCTGACTCTCGTCAACATTCTCCAAGGCCAGCTGCGGGGCGCGGCAGTCGACCCGCGACTCCACCTCCACCTTCAGGCTGATCGTGGCCAACTCAACAGCCGGGGTCTGGTCGACCCATGGCTGCACAATGTGCCCCTGCTTCTGTGCCATCCCAAGCGCAGTGCGCAACACGTTCTCGACCTCCAGCAGAGGAGTCTCCGGCTGCCACGCGCCGCCATTGATCGAGAAACAGGCCTTGTCGAAAAGCAGGACATTGGGTTCATCCAGTGTCACCGCCACGGGACTGCTCACCCGCGCCACCTCGGTCACGGGAGCCGCCCGCAGACTGCCCCCCTCCGTCCGCCGTCCCGGGCTCAAGCGCAGCAGCAGATGCTCGGTCGCATACAGGTGCACGCCAACGGTCGTGTTGCCGTCGGCGTACTCGGCGGCAATCTCCCGGTCGCTACCATCGCTCGTATTCAAAGCCGTCACTTTGTATTCGCCCGTGAGCGTCAGAGCGCCATTGCGAACAACACCACCGAACATCTCCTTGTTGGTATTGCAGACAAAGAGATAGCGCTGATCGCCCTCTTCCCGCATCTGGTACAGCAGACAGGAGGGACGATTGGCCTGCCCATCTGCAAAACTAACATCACGATGAGCGGCCAGCGCATTCAGCAGATCCGTCCGTTCGAAGGCGACCCGCTCGCATCGTTCCGCCAAGTCAACCACACGGGTAGAGGGGACCGCGTCAACCAGCGATGGAATTTCACCGGCAAAGAGTACACGCCCCCCCGCTTTGGCGAACGTTTCCAGACGATCCAGTGTCGTGCTGCGCATCGTCAGCATTCCGGGCACCACCACCACCTCGTACGTCATCTCACCCACCCCGAAGCGGGTCCCGCTGGCGGTGCTGGCCTGATCCGGAAGCAGTGATTCCGCAACAAAGTCGAAGTCGATCGTCCCCTGCAGCAGCCAGTCGGTCAGGTTGGTGAAGTTATCCTCACGTTTGGCACAGGCAGCCTCACTGGTATCCCGCGGCCCTGCACTGAGCCAATACGACTCGACGGGATGAATCACCCCCACCCGGCACACCGCCTTGCCACGTGACAGCACCGCCCCCACGCGTGCGAAGTGGTCTTCGATGGTCTTGTACTCTTTGTACCAGGGGCTCTGGTAGCTGATCGACGCCGGATAGTCCCGCTTGGCCTCTCCGCGCATGCAGTACCAGCTCAGGTGATGCACACGGAAGAGCACGCCCAACGCGGCCTGCCAGTCGCCCTGCCGCTTGTGTCCCTTGAAGTCGAAATGCCATCCGGTCACACCGTAGAGTTCGCTCAACACCCCCGGATTGCCGAACTGACGCGCCGCGCTTTGCGCCTGCTTGGCCGTATTCAGCTCCATCGCATCACAAAGCATGTCGATCCCGGGAATCTGCATGGAGCGGTAACTGCGCATGGCATCGCCCAGCGCGCCCGTTTGGCTTGCCAGAGTCGCCTCCGACATCATGTGGCCCGTCAGCGCAATGCCATTGGCCTCGCACCACTCGCCAATCTGATCGGCAAAACTGGCGGCAAAGCGCTCGGCAATCCATTCGTGATAACGGTAACGCCACACGGAGGGTTGGCTCTCCGGCAAGTCCCAGATCACTTCAGGGAAGTGTGCCAGCATCGAGTCGCCACATTCGGCTGTGAACGCCGCTTCCAGGTCCGGGGTCCAGGGGAATATCGCATCCTGATGACTATCGGCAAAACGGAGTGACTGCTTGTGCGTGAACTGCGGTTCATCCGTGAAAATGGCAGGCACATCGGTCCCGAACGAATCGCCCACGACCTCTTTGTAGCGTTCATGGGTCACCTCGATGAAGCGCTGCATGGCTTCCGGGTTCAACGTGTCGACATAGGTCTGCGCATTGAACCATGCACTTTCGGTCTCCACTTCCAGATAGGCGTACCAGAGTGTTTCGTCAGACTCAGCCGCCTGCCCCGTCGCGAGCAGTCGGGCGCCGGCCAGGCAGTGATCCTGCAGGCGAATGGCATAGGTTGCCAGCAGCTCGCCATTCCCCTCGCGCGCCCCCGCCGCGGAGGAGTCACCATCCCCCCCGCCGCTAGGTTCGTTGCTGTAGGGCTTTGAGGTAAAGAGCAGGTGCCGCTGCCGGTAGTGAGCATCCTTCGTCACCAAGCCGCCGGCGGCCCCTGACGGCCAGCGATCCTCGTCATAGAGCCAGGTCAGCATCTTCTTGTCGCGACCATGATCGCGACACGCCTTGACCAGCTCCATAAACTCGTCGCTCAGATATTCTGTATTCAGCCCCGTGCGGGAGTGGATGTGATAGCCACCTATGCCCATCTCATCAAAGACATCGATCTGCCGCAGCAGCTCCTCCTTCTCCAGATCCCCGTTCCACGCCCAGAATGGCGCCCCGCGATAGAGGGATGAGGGAGCCCGAAAGGAGTCTGCAAAAGGGATATTGTTGTTGTTCAATTCAAAAGCCATTGTGTTTACCTTGGTTGTTCAGAACTTCCGTACGCGCTATTTCAGACTGAAAACTTAAGCCGAGCTTCATCCGGGTCCTTGAAGGCGTTGGCGACCTCGAGCAGGTGGCGTGCGCGGTCAAAGTCCTCGAAATCAATCCCCGCACAGAAGCGTTGCGCATGGGATAGCATCTTCACCAAGGGCTCCGCTCTTCCCTGGCGCGAGAGGGCTCGCAACGCGAGCAGATAATCGTCCCGATAGACGGTAGGAATCATGATCTTGACCATGCCGCCGTACACGAGTTCAGCGTTCATCATGATCCGCGCTATACGCCCATTGCCGTCGCTGAACGGATGGATCTCCGCAACGGCAAACATGATGAAGGAAGCACGTGCGAGGGGATGCTCCACCCCCTGCAGGAGTTCGAATGCATGCCCCAAAGTTCCACGCACAAGCTCAGGATCCACAAAGTGCGTTTCTCCGGCGCGGTTGGGCTTCTCCTTGAACTCCCCCGGATGCATCCCCTTATGAGCCGCCATCACCACCGCATGCCGCCTCTTGAGTATGTCTATGAAGGTCTCAACCGAACAGGGGACCTCCCTCATCGTGGTCAGGTCGGACACCACACGAAAGGTCCCCAGGATATCATGCGCATCGACGGGACGTTCACGCGGGATCTTGTTTTCAAAGCAGATATCACGGGCTTCTTCGAGTTCGAACTCCGTACCCTCGATGTAGTTGGAGAAGTAGGCCTCAAAGAAAGCCAGGTTGCGCACCTCATCAGCGCTCATGCGATTCTCGGTGGCCATATCGAGTTCCGAGCTCTTCAGCTCGGAGAAGAGCGTTTGAAAAAGAGCACTTCGGTCGGGATCATACGGCTGACCCATGGCCCTGGCGCGAGCAGCGTGGTTGCGTAGGGTGCCCGCCGGTCTTGAGCTGAGAATCGCCCCAATGATCCCCGCCAGTGCATCGCACTCGGTCTCCATACCCAGTTCACCTGCAAGTTCCCTGGCCTCATCCCGTAGCTTGTTCAAGCCCTCTTCCCCGCGTACGCGGCAGATCCTCTCGAGCCGGCTTTCGACCTCGGTGCGAGGAAGACATTTTGCCACCGTGCCACGGCTGCGAGCAGGTTGCATGTTCTCAAGGTACGCCCTTGCCTCGCAAGAGATGTGCAGCCCGCCGACAAATGCCATATCCCGGCCACATGATTGGGGTCCCGCGATGAGCCGAACGGTCAGCCCGGGAAGTTCGATCTTCTTGGTGTAACCGTAGGTCAGGAAGATCGTCCCATCCTCGGCCGGCTTGCCCTCCAGGGCAGACCGGTGGCTCACGAGGGCGCCCGGGAAGAGCTTTGCCAGGATGGGGTAGAGGTTACGCTGAACGATCGAGGAAGGAGGCGCCGAGAGATTCGACGTGTAGACCCGCGGGACCAGCTTCCTGACCTTGCCATCTCTGAGGAGTCGGCGGCATAGACGGCCTTGGGCGTCATTCGATGAGGTAAACAGCAATTCTGGGATATTCTTTTCCATTTAGCACCTCCATCGCCCTGTCAACAGAGAGAATATTCCATTATAAGATGTGCGGTGTCAATTCTTCTCCATTATGACGCCAGAATCAGACAGAACAGAGGCGCGACGGGCCTTACTATCAGGCCGAATGGATCCGTTCATGATCTCGCTCACGTCCCTTCGTGATCCCGCGCCCCATGCCAATAACACCGACGCGTACGGTATCTAGCTTCGGCGCCCGGAAGCCGGCCATGTTGTGGCGCTGCACATGGTTCGCCGCCGTCTCCCGGTTCAAGGTCGGCAGGTCCGGGTTGTCAATCGCGTACTCCGTTGCCTCCATCACTCACATCTCCTCATTCTGTTCCGGATTCAGAATTATAATGGCCATCCAGCCTTCGGCTACAGCGGCTTGCTTGTGATCAGGCCAATCCCCCTGCCCTGCTCACCGCACGCGCAGTAATGCATGTAGAACGTTTCGTTCTGGGGATTCCACACCAGCGAGATTTTGTGAGCATACTGCTTGTCCAGTCCGGACGGATTTCCACCGGCCTTGTAGAGCGGCTCGGGGTCCGCGGTCCAGTTGACCAGGTCGCGCGAAAAGGCCGCCATGATATGGGCGCCGCCCTGCCCCACGCCGAAGTAGAACATCACCCAGTGGTCGCCATCCCGGAACACCTTGCCGTCGGAAACGAACTTCTCATCGTAGCCACCGGGGGTGACGTGAATGACCGGGTTGTCGGGATGGCGCGTCCAGTCGAGCAGATTGTCGGAAGTGGCCAGCCCCATCTGCTTGCGTATTCCGGTACATATCGGACACCGAATCCAGAATGATATCGGACACTGAATCCGGGATCTAACCGGACAGTGAATCCGGGATGATACCGGACACTTTGGGGGTGAAATCGGATTGGGTGTCCGAGCAGAGATCGGAATGAGTCGCGACGCTGGATAACAAGGCATAGAGTCCATCCTTTTGAACCAAAAGGAGGGCGAGAATGCCGAAGAAGAAGTTATCCATGCGACAGATAAGAGAAGTGGCGAGGCTCAAGGCCTCGAAATTGAGTGTTAGACAAATTGCGCGTAGCTGCAAGATCGCACGTAGCACGGTCAGCGACTACTTGGCGCGGCTGGATGCCGCAGGGCTGAGCTGGCCCCTGCCGCCGGAGATGGACGAGGATCAGCTGAACAGTCGGCTATTTCGGCGGCCGGAAACCCGAGGTCGGGATGCGGCCCGCCCCCTGCCTGACTGGGCCGTAATCCACAAGGAACTTCGGCGCAAAGCCGTCACGTTGAACCTTCTGTGGCAGGAATACCGCGAGACCTACCCCGATGGCTATGGGTACAGCCAGTTCTGCGTACTGCACCGCGGTTGGGCAAAGACGGTGGATGTGTCGATGCGCCAGACTCATCAGGCCGGCGAGAAGCTCTTCGTGGACTATGCCGGGATGACGATGCCGGTAACCGATCCGGCTACGGGCGAGGTGTGCGATGTGCAGATCTTCGTAGCCGCCCTGGGTGCGAGCCAGTATATCTACGCTGAAGCGACACGCACCCAGCGGCTACCCGACTGGATCGGCTCGCATGTGCGCACCTTTGCCTATCTGGCTATAGCGCTCACCGGAATTGAGCCGGGTCTGCTCATCTAAACTGAGCCACCTGAATGCCGCTTGAATAATGCGGTG
>JABGQM010000078.1 GCA_018648805.1 Verrucomicrobiota bacterium | reverse complement strand
ACGACTTTGTAGTGCCACAGAAAGTCCGGTCGTTGATATGCAACGACTTACGCGTTCGGATGAGAAACTTGGGTTAGCGAGTACACGCCGCGTCACGTGGCCACCTCTCAGGTGCCACTCTCTCCTCTCGGCCGCTACATGTCAAGGCAGCCCGCAGCTCTTCACCCATCCCCCCCATCAGCGGCGCACGAGGGCCGCGGAGAGCACGACCATCAGCGCCGCCGCCATCAGCGCCACGAGCAGGCTGCAGACGCCATCCACCCCCAGCACGGGCAGCAACACCACCCCCACCAGCAGGGCCCCCAGCGCGGCACCCAGATGGTCAGAGGCGTCGGTTACGGCACTGGCCACACCCAGCGATCCGCCGGCATCGGCATACAGACGATTGGCCAGCGGGAAAGCTGCGCCGGTCAATAACCCGAGACCGGCGATCATCAGGTAGAAGGCCCCCTCAAGCAGACGCCCCAGCGTGGCATGCCCCATAAAGCGATAGACCAACAGCATCACACGTGGCACGGCCGCGGCCGCCAGCAACAGCACGATCAGAATCGACAGGAGCCCGGCCCAGCGCCAGCCGACCCGCCAACGACAAACCATCAATCCGCTCGGCGCACCCACAACGAGCCCGAGCATGAACACCGCCACAATCAACCCGATGCGCGCATAGACCGTCCCGTACACGCCCTGGAACGCCATCACCAGCAACAGGTTCATGGCCATGCTCAAGAATCCGATCGAGGCCAGGACCACCCCCATCAGAGCACGCAGCCATACGTCGCGGGCCCGCACACCGCCACAGCGACGCACCACCGCACCCAGCAGCAACGCCACGAGTCCGGTGGCCCACACGCCCCGCTTGACCCACCCTACATCCACCCGCTCGACCGCCGCCAACAAGCGCTCTATCCCCGAGCCGCTGAAGCGGCTCCATAGCTTGAGAGTGGCCAGACAGGCGGCGGGTCGGGTCACGCGGTTCTCAGCCACCGCCACATCGCGCAGCCGTCGCTCGGCCAGGTCACTCTTGGCGGCATCCATCTCCGCGGCACCCAGAAACCACTCCGGCCGGAAATAGGTCGTCTCAACCCCGGCCGCCCGACTGCGCGCATAGAGGGTCTCACGATCAAACGTAATGCGCGGCGTGCCGTCGGGCAGGATCCGGCGCGCCCCGGCAAACAGTACGGTGCGCGTCTGTGCCGTGGCTTTTACTATGGGAAAGACCACGTTGAGCGCCTGGTAGACCATACCGCCCAGCGCGCTCGCCTCGTCCTGCAAACGCTCCGAGGCGGTCACACCCGTGATCACAATGCCATCGGGCGCCAACAGGCGCTTCAGGCCCTCAAAGAACTCAACGGTGTAATAACGGTTGGCGGCGGCAGTCGAGGGCTCGGGTGCATTCACAAGGATCACGTCAAAGGTCCCCGTGGCCTGCTGCACGTAACGCACCCCATCGCTCACCACATGCGTCACTCGTTCATCCGCCAGGGCCTGAGCCACCGCCTCGGGAGCCACGTGCCGGATCAGCGTCACCACCCCCGGATCCAACTCAACAAAGACCAGCGCCTCGACACCATACTTAAGCAGTTCGGGAATATCACCCACCACGTTGCCGCCCAACAGCAAGACCCGCTTTGCACCCGGATACATCCCCATCAAAGGATGCACCCGGAGCTCATCGCCGCGTACATCCGGAAAGACAACACGCAACTCGCCATTGCCATACAGCGCGTAGTGCCCCTCCGTTTCGATCAGGGCCAGATTCTGATAGACCGTGTCGACCGATCCGGCCAGGCGCACGCGGGAACGGCCCGCCGCGGTTGTGCCCATGACACCAAAGGCGGCCCAGCGACGCTCTACAAAGGCACGCTCCACTCCCGCCACACGCGACGGCATCGCACCCAGACCGGCCACCACCAGCGCCACCACCAGCAGTCCCAGCCGCACCATCCGCCACGGCGCCACACACGCCGCCGCCAGCACGCCAACCACCGCGGTCACCATCATCACCTGCACAGGGCCCAGCCGCGGCAGCAGCACAAAGGTAAACACCACGCCCCCCAGCATGCTGCCCAGGGCCTCAACGGTGTAGATACGACTGACCATTCCGGCGACGTCCCGGTCGACCCGGCGGCGGTCCTTCACGCCCCACTCGCAGGCCAGCGGAAAGAACAGCCCGATCCCGACACAGCTCGGCAGGCAGACGCACAACACCGTCAAGAGCATCGGTCCAAACGGCACAGTGTCGCCCGCGCCCACCGCCAACCAGAGTCGTACGCTGCGCACCCACCACACCTGGAGCGGCAAGAGGCCGGCCAACGCCAGCGGCACCATCGTCAGCAGATGCCGTGTCCACCCCGCAAAGCGGCCATCGCGGCGCAGCCCGCGCGCACCCAGGGCGCCCAGCCCCACCCCCAGCAGCCAGCCGCCCATAATCAGGCCAACACTCAGTTCGTTGCCACAAAACACCACCAGCAGCTCGCGCAGCATGGTCACCTGCACCAGCACCGCCACGGCCCCGACCCCAAACATGGCTAAAGTCACGCGTTTCACACTATCTCCCACTGCTCACTGCCAACTGCTCACTGCTCACTTTCCCTTCCCATCGCGAGCACCACGCTCGAAAACACTTGGAAACTCGTCCCCTCCTGCCACGCATCCGGCGGCATGCCGGCTTTCTGGCTGAGCGACGAGAGGGTCTGTTCAACCGTCCATTTCTGCTCAAGCGCCACTTCGGGAAGGTAGACGGCGCGATGCATCCCCTTGCGCAGAATAATCCCGTGCTCGCCGATCTTGAAGTCGTCGCGCGAGGCGATATCCTCGATCGGACTCAGGATCGAGATGTCCACATCGATCCGCTTCAACTCCGCGGCCGTGACCGGACGAAAGCGGTAGTCGTTGAGCGAGGCATTGATGGCGTTGTCGTGCACCGACTCGTAGAGCGGCGCGGCCGGTGCGAGCGACCCGATGCAGCCACGCAGTTGCCCACCCATCTTGAGCGTCACGAAGGTGGCCATCGGCACCTTAAGTTTGGGGGTCAGCGTGTACGCCTGCCAGTCAAAGGACCCTTTACGTCCACCCACACACCAGGCCAGCGTGTCCGTCGCGATCGCAAACAGCGCCTCTTTCTCTTCCGCCGTCAGCGCCGGCGACCACTCTCCACTACGCGTCTCTTTCACCTTGGCCTCCTTGGCTACCCACTCGCTCTGCGTCCTGCCCACCCGATCGATTCTCTCGTTGGGCGGCTCGACTCGCGGAGCACATGCGCCCACTCCCACCAGCATTCCCGTGCACCGCCCGCACGAGAAACATCTTGATTGAGCGCATCACTTCACCTAATACATAACCCTTCCGAGACGTATTTACACCAAAGAAGGAGGTTCTACCATGAAACATTCAGCCCTGCTCATCATCCTGCTCACCGCCGTGCTGCCCGTCACCCTCACGGCCGTCGCGGCCGACATCAATGTGGCTTCCAAGACCGCCCCCACCGGCCAACTCGATCCCTCCCTGCGCAACGAGGTCACCGCCGCCATCGACCGCAGCCTGACCTGGCTCGCCACCAAACAGCGTGCGGATGGTGCCTGGTCAAACAACATGTTCCCGGCCCTGACCGCCCTGGTCGTGCAGTCCTATATCGCCACCGACCACCCTGCCAAGGCCACGGCGCTGCCCAAAGCCCTCACCTTCCTCACCTCCTGCGTTCAGCCCGATGGCGGCATCTACAAGCCGATCCCCGGTCGTAAGGGCGGCGGCTTGAGCAACTACAACACCGCGATCTGCATGACCGCCCTGCACGCCACCGGCAACCGCGACTACGAACGGACCGTTCTGAATGCGCGCACCTTCGTGGCCGGCGCGCAACACTTCGGCGACGACGAATACAAGGGCGGCTTCGGCTACGACAAGTCGACCGGCCGCGCCTATACCGACATGCTCAACACCTTCTACGCAACGCGGGCCATGCGCATGACCCAGTCGGTCGAAGAGACCCGCCCCGCAGGCGAGAAGAAGGTCGAGATCGACTGGAAAGAGGCCGCCACCTTCATCAGCAAACTGCAGAATCCGGCCGACACCGGGGATGACGCGGGGGGCTTCTTTTACAACCCGACCGACCCCAAGGCCGGCACCACCACCAACGCGGCCGGCAAAGTAATCTTTCGTTCCTACGGCAGCATGACCTATGCCGGCCTGCTGGGTCTGATCTATGCGGATGTCTCGCGCGACGATCCGCGCGTGCGTTCCGCCTTCGACTGGACCGCCAAGCACTGGTCGCTCAAGGAGAATCCCGGCATGGGCGCCGAGGGGCTCTACTTCTTCTACAACGTCCTGACCCGCTCACTGGATGCCTATGGCCAGGACCTGGTCCCCACGTCCGATGGCAAGCTGATCGACTGGCGCCGCGACCTGGCCAAGCGCCTCGTGGCCCTGCAGGAGATCGACCCCGACAGCGGCGGCGGCTACTGGATCAATAAAGACAACCGCTTCTGGGAGCGCGACCCCATCCTGGTCACGGCCTATACCGTCCTGGCCCTGCAGCTCACGCTATAGCATCGCCACGCCCCCACAACGCACCGGAGACCGACGCATGAATCACCTCACTACTATTGTCGACCTGTCGCACGCCTTCGGATCGACCGACTACGTCAAAGGCGGTGGAGGCAACACCTCCGTTAAAGACGACACCACCCTCTGGGTTAAGCCTTCCGGCACGACCCTGGCCGGGTTGACCCCTGACACCTTCGTGGCCATGTCCCGCACCGGGATCAACGCGCTCTACGGCGTGACGCCCCCCACCACCCCCGACGCCCGCGAGGCGCTGGTCAAGAACATGATGGCCGATGCGGTCGAGAACGACGCCGGACGTCCCTCGGTGGAAGCCCCGCTGCACAACGCGTTTGAAGCCACCTACGTCGTGCACACGCATCCGGCCCTGGTCAACGGTATGACCTGCGCGCGCGACGGTGAAGCGACCTGTCGCCGTCTCTTCCCGGATGCCCTCTGGGTGGAGTATATCGACCCGGGCTACACGCTCTGCATGCAGGTGCGCGACCGGATGGCGCAGTGGCGCCGCGACAAGGGCCACGACCCCGCCCTGCTTGTATTGAAGAATCACGGCATCTTTATCGCGGCCGATACGGCCGACGAGATTCACGCCCTCTACGCCCGCGTCATGGAGACGCTACGGGCCGAGTATGCCGCCGCCGGCATCGGCACCACGCTCGCCATCGCACCGGCCCCTCCCACCTGCGACGACACCGAGCGCACCATCCGCGCGCTCTTCGGCGAGGATGCCGCCTTTCTCGCTTCGAGCGGCCCGTTCGGCGTGGCGCCGGGTCCCATCACACCCGATCACCTGGTGTATGCCAAGGCTTTCGCCTTCACGGAGGCCCTCACACCCGAGGCCGCCGCGCGCTACCGGGACGAACGCGGCTATGCGCCCAAGGTGATTGTCACGGCCGAGCGCGTGTATGGCATCGGGACCTCCCGCAAGAATGCCGAGCTGGCCCTTGAGTTCGCCGAGGATGCCGCCCTGCTGCTACAGCTGGCCGAGGCGTTTGGCGGCATCACCTACATGAGTGACGCCCATCGCGAGTTCATCGAGAACTGGGAAGTCGAGTCGTACCGCGCGAAGCAGGCTTAATAGAGCTTCTCGTACTCGCCCGTCGAGACCTTCTTGAGCTTGTGGAAACCAGCCGACTTGGCGCGGTCATCCGCACCACTCTCCGACGCGCCCACATTCGGCGCCGAGATCAGCTTGTGCACCACAGCCCCACACGCGGGGCAGGCCGTCAAGACACCGGCGCACTTGTGGAAATGCTCAAACCCATCGCGGCAGTGCGCACACGACTGTTCTGCATCAGCCGCCTGATATTCATAAATGGGCATCGGCACCTCTTCCCCCCGGAACCAACACCTGCAGGCCCGCCTGCGACACCGTCACCTCAATCTCCTTGCCGCACTCCATCAGCTCGCCATCGACCTGGATCGGCGTCGCCTCTTCACGCGTCAGGTGCATCGACCGGAAACTGCGAAAGACCACCTCAGGCAGCTTGCTCAGCGACCCGTCGAACAGCCGCGTGATATTCGTCACCAGCTTGGCGATATCCTGCCGCAAGGCCACCACCAGCTCAAGCTGTCCGTCGTTGGCACGTGCGTGCGGCGCAATACGCGCCCCACCCCCAAACTGCGTCATGTTGGCCACCGTGAAGACCAGCGCGTTGTTGAAACTCAACGACTCATCACCATCAAGCACGACCTGCATCGGCTGGGGGCGGTATTCAAAGAACTCCTCCACCCCGGCAAACACATAGGGCAGAATGCCGCGCACCGGCAGCCGCTCAAATCCGCTCACAATCGACGCATCCCAGGCCATGCTCGAGGTCACAAAGAAGGGCTTGCCATTGACACGTCCCACATCGATCCCCTGGCGCTGCGCCGTCGCCAACTGGGCGATAGCTTTCTCGGGCGTGAGCGAGATGCCGAAGTGCCGCGCGAAGCCGTTGCCGCTGCCGGCCGGTACCACCCCCAGGGCCACCTCCGTGTCCACCAGGATGCGTCCAATCGTGCTCAGGGTGCCATCGCCGCCCACCACGATCACTGTGTCGACCCCATCCGCCACGCACAGACGCGCCTTGCGCTCACCGTCTTCAATTCCCTGTGTGAACTGATACGCAAGCTCAACGCCCGGCAGCGTCTCCCAGTGACGATCAAACGCCCGTCGCATCGCATCAAACGACCATGCCAACCCCGACTTGGGATTGACCAGCACCATCACGCGTCTAAGGCTTGCCTCGTTCATGTCCCAGACCATAACCCAACCATCAGGCGTCTGCAACTGAAGAGGGCGGGGGGCAGCGCCGAAGAATCGGCGCGGAGGTCGGAAGTTGGAGGCCGGAGGTCGGAGGTCGGAGGTCGGAGGCCGGAGACACGCATAGACAGCGCTATGAGGATACGGCATGATACCACGCATGAGAACTATACCTCGTGGGATGGCACTGATCGTTCTGTTGGCGACCGCAGCAAGCGGGGGCGAGGAGAGCCGATACCTCTCGCGCCTGCATGGCGGCGGCTACCTCGGCTTCTTCGCCAACCAGCAGGGGGCGGTCGAGGAGGATCGCTATGTTACCGAGGGCGCGCTGGAGGCAGACATCTTCCTCTACCGCTTCACGCCCGACACACACCTCGTATGGTCGATCACCTGCGCCACGGGCATGGGCGAGGCCACGACCTCAGGACTGCCCTTCTCTGTACAGGAAGTGCGCTATGCCCTGGTGCCCTTTATAGAGCATCGCAGCCGGGGGCGGCTGGTGCGCTTCGGACTTGACCACGGCTGTGATCATCTCATCCTCAAAGACACGGCGCAGCCGTGGTATATGCGCAATGGAGAGCAGATCCTGCGCGATGTGTATGACAACCGTCTCTTTGCCGCTGTGGGCTCCACCTCATACCGCCGCGCCACCTGGAAGCAACTGGCCGACGAGGCGCCGCGCTGGATTCACTACGTTGAGGTCGGCTATTTCCTGCAGGAACTGTTCGGGCTGGTCGATGAGGATGCCCTCAACGAGGGCAACAACTGGTGGTGGGATATGGAATACGATCTGCGCGCCCGGTTGTGGGACTCCGCGTGGGGCACCCTCTTTGCCGCCAATCGGCTGCACCTCCTGCTCGACCGCGACGACGACCTTTACTGGCGCGACCGCATCGGCATCGAGTTTCAGCCCGCGCGCAGCCGGATCGGCAGTGCCTATCAACTGACGTGGCACGCCCTCGACGAACATCCGCGCGACAGCAAGGAAGGCCTCATAGAGTTGAATGCCAGCTTCTTCTTTTAGATTTTGACAGAGCGGGCCGGTCGCCATAGGGTTGCATCCTAGAGCGTACAACAGAAAAGGACTCTCATGGAAATGCCTGTACTAACCTGCCTGCACTGCGGTGCCAAGCTCATGGTAAAGCCTGCCGCGCTGCGGTTCATCAAAGAGATTCCCTGCGGCAAGTGTCGCAAGAAGTTTGCGGTCACCGATGAGATGAAAGCAGAAGCCACGGCCCATGCCACCACGCTGGCTGTGGCGACCCCGGCGGCACCAGCCACCACACCTCCTGCCCCTGCACCTGCACCTGCACCTGCGGCAGGGGGGGCATCGTCGGCCCGGGTGGATGCCCTGGAGGCACGTGTGGTGGCGCTTGAAGCCACCATCACGGCGCTACGCGCTGCGCTGAAATAGCCGCGTAAAGCGCCCGGATCAGAAGCGGTAGGTGGCCGAGGCCGAGGCGTGGATGCGGTTGCCAAAGCCGGCCTCGAGATCGATCTGCCAATGCTCCCCCACCCCGGTGGTGTAGCCCGCGGAACCGTTCCAACTCTCCTTCTGCTCAAACTCAACATCGTACTCCACGCGGCCGAAAATGGGCACATCGATGACGCCCTCGTGGTGTTCATCGGTTTCCTGATACATGGCACCGCCCCAGAGGGCGCCATAGCGTGTCACAACACCAACCTTCGGGGAGACGATGAACGCCTTGACGCTTGAGGTGCTGGTGTCGAGCTCGGTCTCCATGATCGCGGCGGTCAGGGAGATGAAGAACGATTCCCAGCCACCCACCAGTGTGACCCCGCCCCCGTAGACAACCCCCTCGTAGTCCACGCTCAGATTCTTGATGATATCGTTGTCCACATCGGTCTGGCCATCCACGAAACCGACAATGCCGAACAGATCCAGGAACGGCAGGGCCCACCAGTCGAGCTTGAGATTCACCTCGGTGACATCGTTATCGATCTCGATGTTTTCGAGCGCGGCGAGATCGCCCTCCAGGACGTCGACCTTGAGGCTGGTCAGGTCATAGCCCTGGTCCTGGTGGTAAATGTTGACGCCAATCCCGAACGGCAGCGGCAGCCGTGCATCACGCTCAGCCCCTTGCCCCGCAGCGGGGACCGCAGACACCAGGACGGCCCAACAACAAACCAGGAGACCCATCATGCCGTTTCGCATCTGTCCACCTTCCTAACGTATAAGCGTCATGCTAAACCAGAGCACAGCAATGCCCGCACAAACGGTTGAGACCACACTGAGACCTGCCCACAGAAATTCCTGGCGCTGGATGAGGTAGACCGTTTCGAGGCCAAAGGCCGAGAAGGTGGTGAAGCCCCCCAACAGGCCGGTAAAGAGGATGAGGCGCACCGGCGGCGAGAGGAGGTCGTGCTTGACCGCCAGGGCCATCAGAACACCGGCCACCAGACAGCCGCCCACATTGACCACAAAGGTCGAGGCAGGGAACTTCCAGCTGACGGTGTGATGCAACACGAGACCGCCCAGCAGGTAACGCAGCGAGGCCCCGATGAAGCCACCCGCACCGACTAGCAGAACATTCCGCATCGATCTCCTCCAGGCTGGCCGGCAAGGGCCCGACCTATTTGAGCAAGCTCTTGGCGATGGCCGCGATGGCCGCCGGGGCGTTGCGGATCTTCATGAACTGCCCCATGCTTAGGTCAGGAAAACTCAGCGCGATACGGAACTTGCCGTGCAGCATGCTCACCTTGCCACCCGATACCAGAATCTCGTAGGGCAGGCAGGCGCTATGCTCCGGCTTACCGGTGAAACCGCCCAGCACCGGCATGATCACGCCATCGGCACCATCCTGCTCACCCACCATCCCAATACCGAATATCGTCTCTTTCTTGTCCTTGATGTCGATACGGTAGACCAGCTTGCTGCTCTGCTTCCCCTCAGCAAGACTCTTGGCCACGGCCGCCACGGCCTCCGTGTAGCTGTCAAAGCTGCCGAGCTTAACGGGATCATCAAAATGCGGCATCATGGCCATGTAGTGATACTTGCGCAGCGCCTTCACGCTCAGCCCCTTCTTGGAACCGAAGGTGCCCGCATTCCCCAGCGCCTTCTCAAGCGTCGCGGCCACATCGCCGAGATCTGACGTGAGCCGGAAGGCATTGGCCCAGTACTGTGGCGTGGTGTATGAGACGGTATCGCCACTGATGGCCACCCGCAGCACCGCCCCGTAGGCACCACGCTCGGAGTTGGCGGCGTTGGCTTTGAGCGCGTCGCTCGTCATGACAATGATCTCCGTGCCTTCGAAAGGCGTATAGGTTCCGGCCACCTCGAAGCCCGCGGCCACCAGCTTAGCGGTTACGTCGGCCGGCGCGGTGTCCGCCAGCGTGTAAGGCTTGAAGGGGCCTTCCGCGGCCACCACGTTGACGGCCAGGATCAGACCTAGTGCGCTACCCATCCATACTCGCTTCTGCATCACGTTCCTCCGGTTTGCTGACAATCGGAATATCTTTGCATGTAAATGGATCCAATGCAATAGTTGGCGCTTCATTCAAACATCCAGCAGGAGACACGACAGATGAAACAGTTCAAGCGCATCAGCATTCTTATGACGGCCATGGTCGTGGCGGCGGGCATCACGACAGCCAAGGGCGCACAGATCGAGAAGCCAGCCGTACTCCAAGAGGCGCTGCTTTCGCTGACGATCTCAGATTTTCATGGGATGCTGGACGGACTGGGTTCGACCGCATCGCAGGTGTCCCCGATGATGAATGCCACCACCCTCAAGAGCTTGCTCGGCATGCAGCTGGGCGACCCCGAGCTGGCCGGCATTGCAGCCGGCAAGGGCCTGGCCGTAGTGGCGCTGGATCCGAAGACGATCTTTGGCGTGATAGAGCTCTCGGCCGCACAACTCGCGCCCTACACCAACAAACTGGCCGCGACCGGCATGCAGTCGCACTACACCAAGGGCCTGCTCGTGGTGGGCAAGACGGCCGCGGCCGTCCAAAAGGGCATCGCGGCCGCCCCACGGGTGAGGGCCACGCTCCTCGCGCACCGCACCCCGACCTTGCGTATCGCCATGCAGCCCGCCGGCTACATCACAGCCAACAGCGAAAAGATTGACGGAATGATGCAGATGATGCCGGCCATGATGGGCCAGAGCATGCAGGCCCAGGCCAAGGCACAGGGGCAATCGCCCGAGGCGATGCAGGGCATTACCCGGCTACTTGAGGGCGAGCTGCGCGTGCTGCTCTCCATCATGAAGCAGGTCCAGGCCATGGAGATCACGCTGGCCCCGGGAGGCGGATCGCTACGGATAGACAAGGTGCTTGAACCTGTCGCCGGCAGCCGGCTGGCGGCTCTGGTCAGTGCCCCGCGTCAGAACCAGTGGAACCCGAAGATCCAGTCCGGGGCCGCCGGTTCAGCCGCGTTCATGCTCGATTTCCTGATTGAGAACAGCGACGCCCTATCCGCCTTCGTCGCCGCCGAAACGGCCAGCCTTGTCAGCCAGATGAAGCTTGAGGGTGCCGAGGTGAAACGCATCAGTGAGTACATGCAGAAATGCATGGGCATCTGCGGCGGCACCGTCTCCGAGAGCATCTTCGGCGGCACCACCCCCGGACTCAGCCTCGATTACATCATGGAAGTCAGCGATGAGAAGGCCGCCCTGGCCCTCCTGCGCAACATGCAGGCCGAACTGAAGGCGACCGGTTTCATGGATCTTTATGCCGACATGGGCATGCCCATGTCGTTCGAGTTCAAGGAGAACACACGTCAGTACAAAGGCGTCGGCATTCACCGCCTCACCACAAAAATCTCGATGGAACAGATGCCCGAGATGCAGCGCCAGCAGTTTGAGGCGATGAACCTTTCAAACATGAAGTACGAGGTCGCGATCCTCGACGGCATCATGGCCTACACCATGGGCGACACGCGTATGGAGTCCGTTATCGACGGTATCCGGAATCCCAAAGCAGGCATCGCCCCCCTCAGGGCGCGCACCGTATTTCCGGCCGGTGGCTTCTATTACGGCGACATCGACATGGGGCGCTACATGGAGTTTGTGTCTTCTTTCATGCCCGCCATGCCGGCCACACCCATGCCGCTCGAAATGATCAGCAAGCTGCTCAAGGGAGCCGAGCCCATCACATCCGCCGGACACAAGAGCGGCGGGCTGGTGCAGTGGAGCATGAATATGCCGGCCGACCTGCTGGCGCGTATCGGCCAGGCCGCCATGGCCATCCAGATGCAGAAGATGCAGCAGATGAACGCCCCCGCACCGGTCACCACTCAGCCGTAGCGACACGCGCGATGCGCCGTGATCAGCGTTTCCTGCGGCGCGCACCGCAGGGCGTGTAACCGTCGCGGCAGAGCGAGCCGACGCGTAAGCCGCACGGCTCCCGCAGATCGTAAAGCGATTCCACGCCATGACTCTGGCAGGCCTCCAAGGCAACCAGAGCGCAGGCGCGGGCATCCTCGGCGGCATCGTGATGACGCAGCGGTATCTTCAACCACTCGGCCAGATGGTTGAGTTTGTACGAGTCTTGCTGCGGCCAGGTGAGCTTCGCTATCACCACCGTACAGAAATAGTCCGTCTCCGGATAAGGTAGCCCGCATACATCCGACGCCTGGCGCACCACGCTCATGTCAAAGGACGCGTTGTGCGCGACAAGTGGCCCTGAGACACGATCCATCAGTTGCGGCCATAGCTGCGCAAACGTCGGTGCATCCTCGACGTCGCGGGAGGTGATCCCGTGAATCGAGACATTGATCGGGGCGAAGTAGGTCGGGTTGGGTCGAATCAAGTGATAGATCTCATCCACGATCTGACCGTCCTCGACCACCGTCAGCCCGACCGCACACGCCGACGAGCGTCGCTCATTCGCCGTCTCAAAATCTATCGCCGTAAATCGCATGCGTGTCACCCCAGTGGCCATCAGGATACCCCGCCGCCACCGGGATGCCCAGAAAAAGGTAGGTCTTCCGCTGAATCTGTGGGTTGCGGGTCATGGTCACGATGCCGGAGGAGTCGACGAAGCAGTTCGGTCAAGGGTATCCGAGTAAGGGTGGCGGTTAAGAAAGCGGTTAAGTGTCCGAGAAAGTGTAAGGAGAGCGCAGCGCACACACTTAAGCGTACACTTCGTCGCACTCTTAACCGCAACACTTACTTGGATACGCTTAATCGCCTGACTTAACCGGCCCAGCAGAGCATGTGCAGGGCATAGGCCAATGAAGAAACACCCGAAAAACCCGGAAGCACCCAACTTTGCAACCTGCCGCTGCTTCGCCGTTGCCGACAGGTAAGGAGTGTTCTAGGATAGCCCCAATCCCATGCGTGTTTTTCTCTCATACAACAACCTGATCCGGGCGGCGGCCCTGGCGACCGTTGTCACGCTCATGTCACTCGGCCGGCTCGTCCAGGGCCAGATGCCCTTGCTTCTGTTCATACCCGCAACATTCGGTCTCATGATGTTTGTCGGTGGCGCCGTGACCGCGTGGGGGCAGAGCGCCGGTATGCCGGGCGTTGTGACCGATCGTGGCACACTGCGGCGCGGCACCGCCGTGGCCCTCACGCTTTCACTGATCGTCCTGCCCCTGCGCCTGCTCTGGCTTGAAGCCCTCGTTCGGCGCGCCCTCCTCAGCGCGAGCTCGCCATCGGTTCACGCACTCGCCTACCCCGACAGCCTGAGGGGTATAGCGGCCCTCATACTGTGGTCGTGCGGCTTTCAAGTCCTCTTTACACAAGCGGCACCCATGTCCCTTGGTGCACGCCTCACGCGAAGCCAACCGGTCGCTATAGCCATCTGCGTGACGATCCAAGCATACATATTCCACCAACAGCTTCTGACCTCGGGGATTCACGACTTTGGCCTGCTTCTCGTTCTTTCAACCCTGGGGCGCACCCTTGTCGGGTGCCTGGTCTTCAGTCGCTACGGCCTGCTGCCTACCATGCTCCTGGCCGCCGGCACGAATGTGCACCTTTTCTTCAGCTAGTGCCTGCCTGTTGAATGCCTGGACATCGTTAACAGGCGTTCTAGATAGACGCCATCCGAAAAGGGTCGGTAGGGCCCGATCTCCGAGCGGGCCGGGTGCAAGAGGTGTGCAAGACCGGTGACAGGGAGGTGATTCTCGTTTCTTCTGTCACTTCGTTGCGCATGTCTTGCTCACGGCCCGCGGCGGAGCGCGGGCCCTACCTCCTGTTTCCGGCTCTTTCGCATATGCAAACCCTTTTCGGATGGGGTCTAGATAAGCTCGCATGGATCCAGACTCCGACCTCACCGGTTAAGCAGTTCGGTTAAGTGTATCCGGTTAAGGGTGACGACGAAGTGTGCGAGTAAGTGTAAGAAACGCCACGCACACACTTAGACGTACTCTTAACCGCCACCCTTACTCGGATGCCCTTAACCGACCAGCTTACTCGATTCCTGCTCGCAGGCAACGATGTCCTGGCATCTAACACTTACCCACGAGGGACTCAAACCAGGGCGGACGGGGGGCGATGAAGGTCATCTCCTCCTTAGAGTGTGGATGCCGAAGCGTCAGCGAGGCCGCATGAAGCGCGAGACGCTTCACGCCCTTAGCCTTGGATCCATACTTCTTGTCGCCCACCACGGGACAGCCCTGGTCGGCAAGGTGAACCCGGATCTGGTTCTTGCGGCCGGTCATGAGCTCGACATCAAGCAGGCTGAACCCATCGCGCTCCTTCACAACGCGGTAACGGGTCTCAGCCCGCTGACCCCCTTCAGGGTCAGTCACCGAATACATCTTGTGAGCGCTGTTCTCGGTGAGGTAGGAGACCACCACGCCCTCTGGCTTCGGCATGGAGCCGTGTACGATGGCGTCGTAGCGTTTCTGAAAGCTCTGCCACTCGTCCTGTAAGAAGCGCTTGGCCTCCTCACTTTTGGCGAACACGATCACGCCCGAGGTGTCACGGTCAAGTCGATGCACAATGAAGACGCGCTTGTGCGACTTCTGGTTCCCCTTGCGCACATAGTCTGTGAGCAGAAAGTAGGCCGTATTCTCCCTGACCGACTCCGTACTGATCGTCAGCAGGCCGCTCACCTTGTCGACCACGACGATATCCCGATCCTCATACAGAATCGTGAGGCCCTTGGGCTGATACCTTTTGGGCGGACGCTTGAACTGTTTCGGACCGGACATCACTGCTCCTCTTCTGCTCTAATCGGCGTAGGGGTCTCTTCATCGGTTTCGTACCTCCAGGCTTGGTGAAGGCCCGTATCGGCCGCCAACCGGTAGGGGTGACCCGCCAGAAGCTGGCGAGGTATTGAACCCGCAGCCCCTCCAAACGGGTAGCGTCCACCAAGCGCAAAGAGGGCCTCGCGACTCTCTCCTGAGACCTTGTACACATAGGCTAGTCTATCGGGATGCCCCGTGCAATCAAATGACACCGGACTGTTCTCAGGCTGGCTGTCGATGATCCAGTCGGGGGGCTGCCCGGCAAAGTGTGCCGCGGCCATGGCGTACTCCTCGGGTGATACGGCATACAGATGAAGGGGCAGCACCGGGTAAGGACGCGGGGCGTGCAAAAGGAGCAGTAGCTGATAGTCGGCCCCGTTCACCATGATCTGCTCGCCGGGCCCGTAGCCTGGCGCCATGCGTTCGGCCAGCACCTCCAAGGGCGTCTTCTGCGGGTCCAGCAGGCGGGTACGCGTAGCCTGCAGTGCATCGGGCAGCTGGCCCCACAAAACAGGAGCCAGCAGCAGCAGCGCCACCCCTACCCCACGCCTGCGGAAACGCCCCTCCGGGGTGAACCCCAAGAGCGCGCACCCCATAAGCAGCGGCGACACCATGCCGGCCACAAGATAGTGCCACGGCTCACATTCCAAGATGACGCGCAGGCACTCGCACGCCACATACGTGGCCAGCAGCGCGGCCACACGGGGCGCCCCACGCCGCCACCCGTAACAGATACCGGCAATCCCACCCACGAAAAGCCACTGCAGGCGTCCGGCCTGCAACAGGGCAAACAGATTGCCTATACCCGTCAGTGTTCCCCCCGCTTTGCCCACCGCACGCTTATACTCAGCCGGCCACAAGAACGTCTGCCGAATCCAGGCAGCCGGTTCATCCACCCATACAATCCAGCCCACCACGAGCAGGGCCACAACGCCCGCCCCCCCAATCCATAGCCCGAGATCACAGGCCAGACAACGCCCCACGGGCTTGTGCGACCGGCACGACAGAAGCCATGCAACACAGCCCACCCCCAACGGCGCCAGCACCAGCGAGCCCTTCGTGAAGAACGCCATGGCCGCCATCGCCCCGCATACGGCCAACCCGGACCGGCGTCCGCCCACGGCGGCAAGCAGCGCGACCATCCCGAACGCCATCCCGAAATCCTCAGGCCGCACGCGCCCCCCCCACATCAGCGGCGAGAAGGCCGCGATCAGCCAGAGCGCGGCCAGCGCGACCGCCATACCGATCGAGCGGCGCAACAGCCAGATCATCGCGGCGGCTACGACGAGATAGGCCCCGAGCTGTGCCGTGGCGGCCGCCACCATGGTGGCCCCGAACAGTTTGACCGGCAGGGCCAGCAGAAAGACCAACATGATGCCCTTGGAGTCGTGCGAGAGGGCAAAGCGGTTCAGCGTCTCGGTAAAGGTGCGTGCGTGCAGGAGGTAAATCGAGGCATCCGGCGTGATCGGCAGCACAAAGCTCAAGCGCAGCATCCACACGGCCACGGCCAGCAGGAGCGTAATCGCAACGGCATCCGCCCAACGGATCAGCAGGGAGGAAGAAGAGACATCTTCAGAACAATCCATGCGACACCATGTGGTCAATCCCGCGGGCAAGTCAAGTCGCACAGGGATCATCTCACACTCACTTCCCCCCAACTCACTCGCCTAACTTCCCCCACTGCCCACTGCCCAGGGCGCATCTCACCTCTGCGGGGATCCCGACTGCCGATGCAGCTCGATTTACTGAAAACTGGAGCGTGGGGGGTGTC
>JABGQM010000077.1 GCA_018648805.1 Verrucomicrobiota bacterium | reverse complement strand
TTATCTCCGCCGCTGGAGTGTCGAGCTGTTCTTTCGCGACATCAAGATCACCCTCGGCATGGACGTGCTTCGCTGCCGCACTCCCGAGATGGTTCGCAAGGAAATCGCACTGCATGTCATCGCCTATAACCTGATCCGCGGACTCATGCAGCAGGCGGCCGCACTCTATGATGTCGACATCACCCGTCTTAGCTTCAAGGGATCCGTCGATACCCTCCGCCAGTGGACTGACACATTCAATGCCTCTCATTCCCAACCAAGAGAACAGCGTCGCCTCTTCAATCAACTGCTCCAGATCATCGCCGAAGATACGGTCCCTTACCGACCAGAGAGGTCCGAGCCGCGCGTCCGAAAACGACGTCCCAAAAACTACCGCCTCATGACTTGGCCACGACACCAAAACGCACCTGGAGAATCCTCCTAAGATGTGCTTATCTAAGTGCCATTCGGCCTTAGCGTGTGGATTTGACATGCGCGGGCGGCACTGGATCGCGCCGCCCAAGGGGGTAACGGTGAACGAGAGAGACATTCGATGGCGGCTCTGGGTCCCACTGGCCATTGTAGTGGCGACCGTTCTGGCGTACGTGAACGCCTTTGGCAATCCATTCTTGTTCGATGATGAACCGATCATCATGGCCAATCCGCATACACAGAGCCTCTTTCCGCTGGTTCTCGCCGGGCGGTGGCTTGTGAACCTGACCTTCAAGCTGAACTTCGCTGTCGGCCAGTTCCGCGTGGCTGACTATCATGCCACCAACCTGATGATCCATCTCGCAGCGGCCCTCTTGCTGTTTGGGTGGGTGCGTCGGACGCTTCTGTTGCCCCGTGTCGGCGAGGTGTGGCGCCGGCATGCCACCGGCCTGGCCGGGGCGATTGCGGGGTTGTGGGCCGTGCATCCTCTGCAGACCCAGAGCGTGACCTATATATGCCAGCGCTATGAGTCGCTGATGGGACTCTGTTTCATCGCTACGCTGTATGCCTTTGTGCGGGGCGTGCAGACACGCGGCCGGAAAGCGGCGGCGGGTTGGTTTGGTGTGGCGGTGCTGATCTGTATGCTGGGGATGGGAACCAAGGAGGTCATGGCAACGGCACCGCTGGTTGTGTTGCTGTATGATGCCCTGTTGGGGGCTTGTTCTGCGCGCGAGGCGTTGACGAAACGCTGGCTTGTCCACGTGGCGCTGTGGGCCACACTGGTCTGCTTGTGGGTGATGGAACGACAGACCTTCGGCTTGGTTGCTCAGGAGGGAGGGGGCGTGACGGTCGCCGTGTCACCTGTTTCCTACCTCCTGACACAGATGCAGGTCATTCCCCACTACCTCAGGCTGAGCCTGGTGCCTCATCCGCTCTGCCTGGATTACGGCTGGCCCATTGTGAGTGCATGGCAGGAGGTCGTTGGGCCGGGAAGCCTGCTTGTCGGGCTGGGCGTGCTGACGTTGGTGCTGTGGATCTACGGCCGTCCGGCCGCTTTTGTGGGGCTCTGGTTCTTCTGTATCCTGGCCCCCACCTCGAGCGTGATTCCGATACCGGATGCGGCGTTTGAGCATCGCATGTACCTGCCGCTTGCGGCGGTCATTGCCTCGCTGGTACTGGGTGGGTTCTGGCTGCTGCGCCGGCTGTATGCGCGGACCCGCTGGGTTCGACTAGCGATGGTGGCGGTGGTGCTGCTTCTGGGTGCGGGCGGTGCGACGATGACCCATCACCGTAATCTCGACTATCGTTCAGGCTTGGGGATGTGGCAGAACGTGGTAGCGGTCAGGCCGCAAAACTATCGCGCCCACCTCAACCTGACCAGTGCCCTCTTGACGGCGGGGCGGGCTGAAGAGGCCGAGGCAACTGCCAAGGTTCTACTGGACCGATTGGACTACTGCCGCCTGGTGGACCCGGGCGATGTTCCCGAGTGGGGGCGGACACCCGCAGAGGTGGTCCTTCATCGTGAAGTGCGTTACTACACGATTGCGCACAACTACATGGGTGTGTGTCGTATTCGACAGGGGGACCCTGAGAGGGCCGAGCATCATTTCGCCGAGGCGGTTCGTCTCAACCCCGGATTTGAGCATGCCAAAAAGAACTTGGCGCGGGTGCGCAGTGCAAAAGAAAAGCCCCGCCGAGGCGGGGCTTCCCTATCCGACTAATCGAAACTATCGATTATGCACCACCACCAGCGAACTGATGAGCGGTTACGGTCACGCCGTCGCAGTCAGGGTTCGAGCCGACATTGCCGTAATCATACGTGCCACCACCCGGACATTCCGGAGTCGTGTTGCCCTTGATGTACTCGTTGACCAAGGCAGTGTCAACCGTGTTGCCATCGCTCTTCTTGTCAGCCATAGCCCACTGCTCTTTGCCACCGTCGATCTGACGGAGGTTATTGATGCAGGCGTTCTGCTGTGAAGTATTACGAGCCTTCACAAAGGAAGGGATGGCAATAGCGGCCAACAGGCCGATGATCGCCACAACGATCATGATCTCAACAAGTGTGAAACCTAGGTTTTTCTTCATCGCATTCTCCTATCGGTTAGTGGGCTGCGAACGTGCCCGTTTAAAACTCTCTTCGGCGCAGTTAAGTAGCAACGGCTGTGCCAACTCTGTCCGGTGCTATGATTTATTATGAGAAATGGTTCTCAAAAGCGATAAGCATGGCGTGTATTTCTTGAAACAATACTAATGTTTGATAGTTTAGTCTTTAGATCAATCCATGAATTCTGTGTCAAATTTGCAAATACGCGAAACGATTCTCTCTAGTGACACAAGGGGTGTACGAAATTGGGCGGAGTGTACAAGAATGGTGCACATACTTGAACAATTGGTGACAAGTGGGTGGAAGGGAACGAGTCCTTCGCTATTCTCACAATAGAGAATTGGTTGGGCTAGGATTCGTTTTCGGGAAGCTTGCGATAGAGGGTCGCCAAGCTGATCTTGAGCGTTTTGGCTGCTTCTTCCTTATCGCCGCCTGAGAGGGAGAGTACGTGCTGCAGGTATTCTTTCTCTTTGGCCCGCAGGAAGGCCTTGAGCGACTTTCCGCGATCGCCGTCATCGGCCAGGCTGGCTGGGCCGCTGCGAAGGGGGGTGGTGGCAACTTTGGCCGGTAGATCGGCCTTGGTGATTTTGCCTTCACGGGCAAAGGTAATGGCGTGCGTGACGGTATTCTCGAGTTCGCGCACGTTGCCGGGCCAGGTGTAGGATTCCAGTATAGCGGTTACCTCGGGATCGAACACGGGCAGGGCCTGCCCCTCCATGGTCTCGCGTTTCATGACGTGGTAGACCAGCGGCATGATATCTTCGGGCCGCTCACGCAGAGGGGGGATATCGATCGGGATTACGCTGAGCCGGTAGTAGAGGTCTTCGCGGAAGGTACCTTCCTTAATCATCTTCTCGAGCGACGTATTGGTGGCGGCCAGGACGCGTGCATCGATGGGGATATTCTCGTTGCTGCCCACGCGGCGTACTTCCTTCTCCTGCAGAACGCGCAGAAGCTTGCCCTGGATGCTGAGCGGCATGGAGGCGATTTCATCGAGCATGATGGTACCGCCGCTGGCGGCCTCCAAGAGCCCTTCCTTGTCGCTTGAGGCCCCGGTGAAGGCGCCCTTGACGTGGCCAAACATCTCCGACTCGAGGAGCGGCTCGGGCAGGGCGGCGCAGTTTACGGCCAGGAAATTCTTGTCTTTGCGTCGGCTGTATGCGTGGATGGCTTTGGCGACGAGTTCCTTGCCCGTGCCGCTTTCGCCGCCGATCAGGATGGTGGCGTCGGTGGGGGCCACGCGCTGGATCATATCGCACACGCTCTGCATGGACTTGCTCTCGGCCACGATACTCTTCAAATGGTAGCGCGTGTTGAGCTGCGCCTTGAGATCTGCGTTTTCGGTAATGGCCTTGTTGTAGTCGATAGCCCGCTGCACAGTGATCAGCAGCTCATCCACCTTGAAAGGCTTGGTGACATAGTCAAAGGCCCCGAGTTTAAGTGCTTCTATGGCGGTTTCGACCGATCCGTAGGCGGTCAGCATGATGACCGACATTCCCGGGCACTGGTCATGGGCCTGCTTGAGCAGCTCCATACCGTTGATGGGGCTCATCCGGATATCAGTGATCATCAGGTCAAATCCACCGCCCGCGATCAACTCGGCTGCATTCTCACCACCCAGCACGGCCTGCACGTCGTAGTCCTCGGCCTTCAGAAGGGTGCTCAACACACTCAGGATACTGGGTTCGTCATCAATCAGGAGAATCTTGGGCATGATACTACTCTTTTGGGTTCACAGGGCATGATCGCTCTATTGCGGGAGTAGTATAAGTCTGCGCTGAGAGAGGGTAAAGGTGTTTTCTCAGATTTAATAATAAGCTTAAAGGCCTACTATGAGCCGACGACTTCACCCATTTTGAAGATGGGGAGGAACATGCAGAGCACAATGCCTCCGATGATGACCCCCAGAAAGACCATCAGCAGGGGCTCGAGGAGCGAGGTCAGGCCGGAGAGCATGGTGTCGACTTCGTCATCATAGAAATCGGCGATGCTGTCCATCATCTCGTCGATCTTGCCGGTCTTCTCGCCGGCTTGGAGCATACGAACCATCATAATCGGGAATACGGTCTGTTGCAGCATAGCGCTTGAGAGGGGTTCCCCATTCTCGACGGCTTCGCGGGCGTCGATGACGATGCGTCCGGCCACCTTGTTGCCGGTGGCCCCGGAGCAGATCTCGAGAGCGCTCAGGATGGGTACACCACTGCGGATCAGTTGACCGAAGGTGCGTGAGAATCGTGCTGCGGCTACTTTCTTGTTCAGCTCACCAAAAACAGGCACACGCAGCACGAAGTTGTCGAAGGCGTAGGCGCCATGTTCAGTGCTCTTCCAGCGTTTGAACATGATGATGGCGGCGGTGAGCGCGAGGCCGACATAGATGCCGTAGGCGCGCAGGAAATCACTCACGTCAAGTAGCGCCTGCGTGGGCGCAGGCAAGTCAGCTCCGAAATCGTCGAACATGGCGCCGAACACGGGCACGATGAATAGGATCATGGCGATGGCGATGGCGCAAGCGATGCAGAGCACGATGACCGGGTACATCATGGCCGACTTCACTTTTCGGCGCAGCCTGGCGCTGGCCTCAAGAAAGCCGGCCAGGCGGCCTACGGTTTCGGCCAGCTGGCCGCCGGTCTCACCGCCGCGAACCATGTTCGCATAGAGGTCGTTGAAGACGGTCGGGAACATGCGCAGGGCTTCAGAAAAGGCCGATCCGTTCTCGATGGCTGCGCGTAGTTTCTGAAGGACGACCTTGAAGTTGGGGTTGTCGGTCTGCTCCTGTAAGGCCTCGAGCGCGGCCACGATCGGCATGCCGGCGGTCAACATGGCGCTCAGTTGGCGCGAGAACCCGGGCAGCGCCTCATTGGCAATCTTCCTAGCGCCCGGGATATGTCCCTTCTTCCTGCCCGGCTTGGTGCCCGGGGTGGGGGCGCGCTGTGACTTGAGCTGTTGACGCTTTCCGCCCGACGCACTCCGGCCACTGCGCGATGCGGTCTTGTTTGTCTTTCTGACAACTGGGCTCACGTGCGGATCCTTTCTAGTCGCCACCGGTGACTTCGAGGGCGGCCTCGAGACTGGTGAGTCCATCCTTTACGCGCGTCAGCCCCGCCTGTTTGAGCGAGACCATACCGGCCTCAATGCCGAGGTGCAGGATTTCGGAGGTGTTGGCGCCGCGGATAATGGCGTTGCGAATATCATCATTGAGGAGCAGTACCTCCATGATCGCGCCGCGGCCCTTGAATCCATTCGAGCAGCGCGGACAGCCGTTGGCCTTGTAGATTGTGGTGCCGTCAAAGAAATTCGAGTCAATATGGTTCCGCTCCAGGACCTCGGCCGAGACCTCCGCCGGTTTGCGGCAGGCCGGGCAGATGCGGCGGTAGAGTCGCTGCGCCTGGGCCAGGACGAGGGCCGATCCGAGCATAAAGGGTTCGATACCCATATCGATCAAGCGGGTGATGGCACCGGGGGCGCTGTTGGTGTGAAGCGTACTGAGCACCAGGTGACCGGTCAGGGCCGCCTTGATGGCGATCTCGGCCGTTTCGCCGTCACGAATCTCACCGACCAGTACGATGTCTGGGTCCTGGCGCAGAATAGAGCGCAGGGCAGAGGAAAAGTTCAGGCCTACCTCAGAATGCATCTGCACCTGATTGACGCCGGCCAGCTGATACTCAACCGGATCCTCACAGGTAATGATGTTGACGTCGGGCTGGTTGAGCTCCTGCAGGCAGGAGTAGAGCGTGGTGGTCTTGCCGCTACCGGTGGGGCCGGTAACCAGAATGATGCCGTGCGGCTGGGCGATGGCGTGCGTCATGGCCTTCTCGGAGTAGTTGTCGAGTCCGAGTGCCGCGAGGTTAGGGGAGAGGGTGGACTTGTCCAGGGTACGCATCACGACCTTCTCGCCGTGTACGGTGGGCAGGATGCTGATACGCAGATCGATCTCTTTGCCGAGGGCCTTGATATTGAAGCGCCCATCCTGAGGAATACGCCGCTCTGCAATATCGAGGTCCGACATGATCTTGATACGTGAAATTACGGCATTCTGGAGGTTCTTGGGTGGGCCCGGCCGCTCGGTGAGTTTGCCGTCGATGCGGTAGCGCAGGCGTACGGATTTCTCCATGGGTTCAATGTGGATATCGCTGGCACCGGTGCGCAGGGCTTCCACGAGCATCATGTTGACCATGCGGATGACGGGAGCCCCTTCGGCGGTTTCAAGCATCTCGTCGAGGCTCTGTTCCGCGTCAGCATCCTCCACGATCTGCACGTCGCTGTCGTCGCGCATGAGCTCTTCCATGTCGAGCCCCTGCGTGTTTTCGGCAAAGAGCTTGCTCAGGACCTCATTGATGTCCTGTTCGGAGGCCACCAGGGGCACAACTTGCAGGCCGGTCATGGAGGCGATCTCGTCCATGCCGGGCAGGTCGAACGGATCGGCCACCGCCAGGGTGAGCTGTTTGGCGACGCGGGCCACCGGAATCAGCATCTGCTTCTTCAGGGCCTCGCGCGGAATCAGTTCAAGCAGATGGGGGTGTGGGCTGAGATGCGTCACGTTCATTGGGGCCAGGCCGAGGTATTCCGAAAGGGCCAAAACCATGGCATCGGATTCCACCACGCCCTTTTCCACGAGATACTTCTCGAGACGCTCGCCTTGCTGGGCCGCCTTTTCCTCGGCCGCCCCCAGAGTTTCGGGATCGACGCCAGCCGTTCGAATCAGGATATCCGTGATCTTTCCACTATAGGGTTCTTTGCCCATCGCTTCCCGATTCCTTTTCAGACTAGACAGTCACAGGATAGCAGAAGTCGTGCCGGGTTCAAGATTTGATCCATCCGAACTCCAATAACCTCAATAAGGCCGCAAACCTTGAACCTTGAACCCCGGTGGGGAAGGTGATACATAGCAAATGTGAGAAATGGATTGGGCTGAAGGCGGAAGGATACCGGCAATGGCGGCTGAGCAGACGGAAGACAAGGGGCGGAAGCAACTGGAGGAAGAGGTCTGGTCTGCCATCGCAGCGTTCGAGCAGATCCTGGAGGCGATGCCGGAGGATCGGGCCTCACTCGAAACATTGTCACATGCCTATGGTCAGATCGGTGATCATGCCAAGGCATACGAATATGTGTTGCGGCTGGGACGCGTTCTGGTGGCCGATGGCGACCAGCAGAGTGCGCTGGACCTGCTGGACCGGTTGCGCGAACTGAGTGGGGACGACGCCGCGGGCATGGCGTTGGTCGCCGTGATCGAGGAAATGAAGCCGGCCTCGGAAGCCCTGCCTGAGCGAGGTGGCCCTCAGGTAGAGCCGACCGATGCGGCCGTCAGCATGACACCCAACATGTCCGAGGAGCTGGCGTTTACATGGAACCTGTTACAGGCAGGCGAGATGACGCAGGAAGAGTATGCGTCGGTGGTGCAGGATCTCACAGAGATGTCCGCGGCGGACGCCACGGCCACGGTTTCGGTGCTGCATGCGCTCGAGGCACGCGGTTTCAAGGGCGTGGACCGGATCGTGGCCTACGTCTCGCAGGACCGCGGGGTACCCTACATCGCGCTTGACAGCTTTGACATTCCCCGGGAGGCGGGGTCCCTGCTGCCCCTGGACTTCGTGGTGCGGCGCGGGGCGCTCGTGTTCGACTTCCTTGGCCCGCATGCGTTGGCGGTCCTCATGAACCCGTACGACAGCGGGTTGCGCAAGGATATTGAGATGCTGGCGCAGCGGCCCTGTCACTTCTACATCACGCACGCGGCGGAGTTCGACCGCGCGGTTGACCGCATCACCGATATTGATATCGAGTCCGCTTCTGACGCGTAGGACACTAGTTGGTGGATATGCCGACTTTGATGAAGCGGCGCCGTCCCTTGAACTCAAGTTCAACGCCCTGTTTACCCACTGAGATCACCCGCACGCCCTCAATGGTCTCGTCCACAGCCAGCACCTTGTTGTTCAGAATGGCCGAACCGTTCTTGCCGCGGCCGATGACGCCCTGCAGCGTGACCGTCGGCCACTCGACGGGCTCTACTGCCACAGCCACCGGCTGAGCGGGGTCTGCTCCAACCGATGCCACGGGCGGTGGGGTCGATGAGGCCCCCGGGTCTGCGATCGGTATAGGGGGTACGGCGGAGTGGGGCGGCTTGGCGACGGTGAGCGGCGGAGCACCTGGCGACGTTATGGGCGCTTCGGCTGAGGTGGACGCAGGCGTGGCCGCCTCCACGCGCGCGGCGACTTCAGACGGTGATGGAGGGGCGTCCGGCTGTTTCCACTGCTGCACAGCGAACATGATCATCCATACGGCTCCACCGACCAGCAGCAGGATCACCAGCAGAATACCCAGTAGGGTTGGCAGTGCGCCCTTCTCCTTTGTGGGGGCGGGCGCGTCATCCGCGTCGGCCTCTGCGGGGTGGGGCGGCTCGGGCAAGGGCGGGGCCAGCGGGGGCGGTATAGTCTGGACGTCCGGTGCCAGTGTTGCCCGTGTGCGTAGCGACGGCGAAGCCGACGGCGCTGCAGGGGGTGGCACAGGGGGGGGCGGCTCAGGCGAGGAAGCTGGCGGCGGCGCAGGGGGGGGCGGCTCAGGCGGTGGCGCTGGCGTCGGCGGCGGCTCGGGTGCCTCGGGTTCCTGCATGGGCGGCAGATCTTTGCCTGCTTCTTCTTCCTGCTGTCGGCGTAAGGCTTCCTGTATAAGGCTCATACGATTCCCTCCAATTGCTTGATCGCTTTCTTTATGCAGCGGGCGTCGAGGTGGCGGACCCGGTTGACGTATCCGGCCAGAAGGGCATTGTCGCACACGGCATTGATCAGGCGGGGACCGCCCTTGGAGTAGCGGTGGACCTCGCGTACCGCCCCGGTCGCGAACGTGATCGAGCCGTTGGCCCCGGCCACGTTGAGGCGGTGCTCGATATAGTTGGCGGTATCCTCCAGCGTGAGCGGGGGGATGTGGTAGCGCACCGTGATGCGCTGGCGCAGCTGGCGCAGGTCGGGTCGCGCCAGGCGTTCGCGCAGTTCGGGTTGGCCGCACAGGACGATCTGCATGAGCTTGTGCTGATCGGTTTCGAGGTTGGAGAGCAGTCGCACCTGCTCCATCAATTGTGGCGAGAGGTTCTGGGCTTCATCGATCACGAGCGCTACATTGATGCCCTCGTGGTTACGTTCCAGTAGGAAGCGGTTGAGTCGCTCAATGTAGGCCAGGCGGTCGCGCCCCCCGGCCTCGAGACCAAAGTCGTTGAGCATCGAGCGTAGTAGCTGCGTCTCCGTCAGCGAGGGATTGAGGATGAGGGCCGTTTCGACGCTGTTGTCGAGATCCGATAGTACGGCCCGACAGAGGGTGGTCTTGCCCGAGCCGACTTCACCGGTCAGCTCGATGAAGCCTTTGCGCTGCATGATGCCGTATATCAGGTGGTTGTAGGCCTCGCGATGGTGGGGCGCAAAATAGAGGAAACGGGGATCCGGCGTAATGTTGAACGGGAACTCATCCAGACCGTAGAACTCAAGGTACATAGCTTCTCTGCCTTCAGGTTGACGCGTCCCGTTCCGCGTGGCGGATCAGTGACGGCAGTCTTCGCCGTGCACATGTGCCGCTTTCGTATCGTCCGCATCGGTTTCGCACAGCATGCTGCGTTCGTCCTCGCTTTGCAATAGATTATTCCAGACGTGGCCCCCCAGTAGCGCCGGTTCGGCGCCGCTTTCGAGCGTGGCAATACGATTCTCGAGGTGGGTCCGTTCGGGGAAGAGTAGCAGGATCTCACGCAGGCCGGCAATGGCCTCGCGTCGCTCCCCATCGACTTCGTGGATCAAGCTGCGGTAGAGCAGCAGCCGTGCCTGATCATGTCGTGCGGTGTCGTTATCGGGTGCGCGGGCCCCGGGCCAGAAGGCCAGGGCGGCATCGAAGCGCGCTCGCGCCGCAGCTACGTCGCCGCCGTAGAGGTAGAGGCGACCGCGTTCCATCTGGATTTCGTAGTCGAACGGGTTCGCGACCTGGGCCTCCTTCAGCATCTGCTGGGCCAGCTCACGTTCGCCCACCTCGTGATGCAGCCAGAACGCAGCCAGTAGGACTATCTCGACGTCGTGCGGGTTCATCGTCGCGGCCAGGCGCAACCAGGCGACAATCTCGCGGGCAGCCTGCCGGTCGGCATGCTTGTGCAGGCTGGGGCGCAAGGCGGTCAGTCGTTTCTGAAACCAGGTGTCGTGTATCGCTTCATGACGGGTATGCGCCACGCCACAGTGGAAATAGAGGTCGGCCATTTCGTGGAAGTAGCTGGCGAGCCCCAGCCGACTCTCCCCCAGCAGGGCCGCCCCGGCGGAGGCAGGCGCATCTTTCGGCTGAGGCGTCATACGGGCCTGGATCTGGCAGGACAACGCGAACGCCCCCCCTACGAGCACAACCAACCACGCTGCAAATCCACGTCTCACCGACATCCGGCCTCCGTTTGCCCCCGGTAGCTCTAGCGAAGGGGGGACTTCCGACTTCAATACCCGCTCAGGCTGCCCCGTGTGAACTGTTTGCCACGATAGCCGATCCAGCCCAGCCCCAGGAAGCCGATGGTCACCAGTAGGCCGTAGCCGATTACCATCATGAAGGTCGCCGCCGACACGGCACCGTAGTCGTGCAAGACCCGCATGCGCAAATCGAAGATTTCGAAGTGGGGCAGCAGATTATATAGGAAGAGAAGCAGCCCGCCGCGCAGGCCCCCCGCCTGGGCCACAAATTCCGGGATGCGGGGCACCAGCAGAAAGGAGGTGGCGGTCAGGGCACCGGTCAGCGTCGCGGCGGCGTCACTGTTGAGCCGGGTGGAGAACATCAGGGCGGCCGCGCAGACGATGGCGACGACCATCGCATGCAACACGATTGCCTGCAGCACGATCCAGCCCGGGAAACGTCCGCCGTGCAGAGCGGTCACGGCGAAAACCAGTCCGTAAAACAGCACCGTTGCCACGCTCACAATACTCCAGGCGCCCAGCCACTTGCCCAGGATCAGCTCAAGACGGGTCACCGGCTTGGCCAGCAGAGAAAATATGGTGCCACGACTCTCTTCCTGGGGGAGCAGGCGGCTGCCGATCGAGATGGCCAGTATCCACGTGAACACCCAGCTCATCATGAGTCCGATATCGGCCACGTAAGCGGTCACCCCGCCCAAGCCGAACAGATTCATGCTCACGAGGGCGACTAGCAGGAGCGCCATCAGAATCAGAAGTACATAGAAGTCCTTGCGCCGGATGACATCCAGCCACACCACACGGGCCACGGTCAGGGTGCGCGTCATGACGAGGCCTCCGCATCGGCAATGACCTTCATGAAGACCTTCTCGAGGCGCTCGCCGGGCGCCACCAGCGTGTCGGCCGGACCCTCTGCCACGATGCGTCCCCGACAGAGAATCGCCAAGGTGTCGCACACCAGTTCCACTTCGGAGAGTTCGTGCGACGAAAAGAAGACGGTCTTGCCGCGGTCGCGCAGCTCGCCGATGATGCGCCGGATATCCATGCGCCCGATCGGGTCGAGACCACCGGTCGGTTCGTCGAGGATCACCAGATCGGGGTCGTTGATCAGTGCCTGCGCCAGGCAGATGCGCTGCATCATGCCGCGCGAATAGGTGGCGACACGGCGCGCGGCGGCGTCGCCAATGCCAACCGCCTCGAGCGAGCCCTCGATACGCATGCGACGCGTGCGGCCGTCGAGCTTGAACAGGCGGGCCGTGGTGTCCAGCAGCTCGTGTCCCGTCAGAAAGCGGTAGGTGTCGGGGTGCTCGGGGAGGTAGCCGATGCGTTGGCGTGCGATCGATTCACGTACATCGCGACCAAACAGGCGGGCCGTCCCGGCCGTGGCTTCGGTGAAGCCCAACAGCACATGCATGGCCGTGGTTTTGCCCGCGCCATTGGGTCCCAGAAATCCAAAAACCTGTCCGGGCTCGACCGTCAGGTCGAGCCCGTCCAGAGCTGTGACCTCTCCCCCCCGTGAGGGGAAGCGGACCGTTACCCCGCGCATTTCGATGGCCGCTCCCATGCCCGTGAACATTAGGGGCGATTTTTCAATCGCGCAAGGGTGTTATTGCGCTTCAGGCCTCGTCGCCGAGGTAGGTGGCCACGCCTTCCGCGGTGGGGGTCATCGTCTTGTCGCCCTTCTGCCAGTTGGCCGGGCAGACATCGCCATGCTCTTCAACAAACTGAAGCGCATCCAGCGTGCGCAGCGCTTCGGCCACACTCCGCCCCAAAGGCAGATCGTTGACCAGTGCATGCCGCACCACGCCATGCGTATCAATCAGGAAGAGGCCGCGCAGGGCCACTGATTCATCAAACAGCACGCCGTAGGAGCGGGCGATGCTCTTGGTGAGGTCGGCCACCAGCGGGAACCCGACCTGGCCAATGCCGCCCTTGTTGAGCGGGGTCTGGCGCCAGGCCCAGTGCGAGTACTCGGAATCGACCGAGCAACCCAGCACCACCGTGTTGCGCGCTTCGAAGTCCTTCAGCGCCTTGTCGAAGGCGACGATCTCCGAGGGACACACAAACGTGAAGTCCAGCGGGTAGAAGAACAGCAAGACGAACTTGCCGCGGTAGCTTGAGAGGGTGACCTCGCCAAATGAATCGTCGCCCATCACGGCCTTGGCCGTGAAGTCGGGTGCCTCTTTTGTAACCAGTGATGTTACTGTTTCACACATAATTTCTATCTCCTCTTATTGTTAGTAAACACAAAAGGGAAGCCGACCCAGCCCCTTTTCCGGCTGTGTCAGCTCCCCTCGCATGCCCCGCAAGATAGCGCAAGGGCGGCTGAATGCAACCCCGAAGTTACTCGGACGCCTTCATGTCCGCGGGGGGATCGGCTTCCTTCTCCGCCGATGCTTCGGCCGCTTCGGCTTCGGCTGCTTTGACCGCGGCGGGGTCGGGCCGCTTGAGCCGGATGCTCATCCACGTGGTCTCGTTGCGCCGCACTTTGATCTCTTTCTCGTAGGCCGTGAACCCCTCTGCCTCGATCTTGATCACATGTTTGCCGGCGGGACAGAAGAGGAAGAACCCCTTGCCCTTGAGCATCGATATATCGCATTCCTTGGTCCCGTCAATGTAGACGGCGGCGACGGAATCTCCGGCGCGCCGGCCGGTCACGTCGATGCAGAGCTTGCCGCGCCCCGTGGGCGGCGTCGTCTTGCAGCCGCTTGCCCCCATGGCCACCAGCAGCAGTCCCAGTCCCAGTACCCTCGTCGTGTTTGTCATCTCATTTCTTCCTTCCGTAGTCGTATCCACTCGATCCTCACCCTGTTTCTACTCCCCGTCGGCCAGCACTGCAAGGAGCATTTTGGGTCATTCGGTCGGATCTCGGATCGTCCGATTCTGGTTGCAATGCCGCGTGGCGCAGACTAGCTTGAAGCGGTGATCGGGTGAACCCGCAGCAGGGAGGACGCCATGCAGAATGGGATGTTTGTCAAACCCAAGGGACGGCGTGCCTTGATCGATCTCTGTGTCGCCCTCATTGTGGCGGCTACGCTGGCCGTCCTGAACCTGGCCATCAACTTCTCCCGCGGCCTGAATGACTTCTTTACGGTCTATGCCCGTGTGCCGGTGACCGATGTGCTGATCAACCTGCTCTTCTTCTGGTTGCTTGTCCTTTTAATCATGGCGTTTCGGCGTTGGCGCTCGGCCGCCGCCTCACGCGTTGAACTGGAAGCCATCATTTCAGGCATCAGCCCTGATGTCCTGCTGGTGGTCCTGCCCAATCGCGATATCCTGATGTGCAACGCTTCGGTGGAGCGCATGTTCGGATATCGTCCCGACGAGGTGGTCGGCTGCAAGAGCGAGTTGCTTTATTTCGACCGACGGGTCAGTCAGGATCGACCGCGCGAGATCTATGATGCGCTCAAGCGGGACGGTTTTCATATCGGTGAGGCCCGTGGCAAGCGGCGCACGGGTGAGACCTTCCCGATGGAGATCATCGCCGGCGAAATTGGCGGCCGGTCCGGGGCCGTGCTGCTCCTGCGCGATGTCAGTGAAAGGAAGGAAGCCCAGGAGCGCGGCAGCCATTTGCAGAAGCGTATTGTGGCACAGCAGAAGATGGAGAGTCTTGGCTTGCTGGCCGGCGGGGTGGCGCATGACTTTAACAACCTGCTGGCGGTGATCCAGGGCAATGGTGCGTTGCTCAAGCCGAAAGTCGAAGCGGATG
Source organism: Verrucomicrobiota bacterium (assembly GCA_018648805.1). Taxonomy (GTDB): domain Bacteria; phylum Verrucomicrobiota; class Kiritimatiellia; order UBA8416; family JABMPJ01; genus JABMPJ01. The sequence goes on along the minus strand of JABGQM010000077.1, from coordinate 2,310 downwards.
CCAAGGGCAGCGCCCAGCTGGATGCGATTCTATCCGCGACGGATCGCGCGGCCGCGCTCTGCCGCCAGATGCTGGCCTATGCCGGCAATGCCGAGTTCTCGATTGAGCCGCTTGATCTCTCCGATATTGTCAGCAAGACGTCGCGTCTTATGGGGGTGTCGTTGGGAGCCAAGGTATCGCTGCACTGCCATGTTGATGAGAAGCTCCCGGTGGTGCGTGGGGACGCCGTGCAGTTGCAGCAGGTCGTCATGAACTTGCTGCTCAACGCCTCCGAGGCCATTGGCGATGCGGCGGGCCACGTGATGATTACCACTGTGGTTCGCGATCTTGAGGAAAGCTACCTGGACGCAGGGGCCGTGGATGATCACCTGCCCGGCGGCACCTATGTCTGTCTGGATGTCAAAGACAGCGGTGGAGGCATCGACGGCCAGGTACGGGCGCGTATCTTTGATCCGTTCTTCAGCACCAAGCCGGACGGCCGCGGCCTGGGTTTGGCGTCTGTCATAGGAATCGTACGGGCCCACAAGGGCACGCTGCATATCGCCAGTGAACGCGGTACCGGCACCACCTTCACTGTGATTCTGCCGTGTGAGCGGACGGCCGAACCGCTGCCCGCCTGAGCGAGGCCTAATGCCCGCCGGTTGACCCGAAGCCGCCCTCGCCGCGCCGCGTCTCAGAGAGTTCCTGCGCCTCGACCACGTCGACGCGCAGCACCGGTTGGATCACCATCTGCGCGATGCGCATGCCCTTGGCAACGTGATAGTCGGCCGGGCCGTGGTTAATCAGAATGACCCCCACCTCACCACGATACCCTTCGTCGATGGTTCCCGGTGCGTTCAGGATTGTCACACCATGTTTGAGGGCCAGGCCGCTGCGCGGGCGCACCTGGGCCTCGGTTCCGGGCGGCAGCGCGATGGCGATGCCGGTGCGGACCATACCCGATTCCCCCGGGCGCAGGGACAGGGCTTCGTTAGCATGCAGATCCATACCGGCATCGCCCGGGTGGGCATAGAGCGGAAGCGCGGCATCCGGCGTCAAACGTTTTACTTCAAGTTGCATGGCAGGGAGTAGACCATATCTCCGCCCCGATGGCCAGAACACAGATGCCGGCCGGCCGCGCCACCGCTATAAGGATTGAAGGCGGGACTTCCGGCTTCCGCTCCCCCGCCGCTTCAGGTACAGTGCCCTCACGTGGCGCAGGAGGCTATCCGTGGGACAAGAAATGGGCGAGCTGGATACAGGACGATTGTTAGGCGGTGAGGCGGGCCTGTTGCGCCGTTCCGTGGCCGAGTTTGAGGCGTTCCCGGTCGACCAGGAGCTGCAGTGGGGCGACGCATCGCTCACACCGGCGGGGCAGACGACCCTCAAGGACTCCTTTGCCGTGACCGGACCGGGCACCTTCTTCGGCAAGGCACACCGCACCCTGACCTTCGAGCCGACGGATCGTGAGGGCTGGTGGTTCGACCGCGTCGACCGGCGCCACGAGCTGCCGATCCATGTCTCGATCGAGAATGTCTGGAATACCATTCGCAATATCGTCCTGCGCAGCGGCTCGCCGCACAACTACATGCGCCTGGTAGAGCATATCATTGCGCTCAAGACCGGCATGGGACTCGACAACGTGATGATCCGGATGGATTCAGGCGACCCCCCCCTGTTTGACCGTGCCAGCATGGACCTGGTGGACAACATCGATCGTGTCGGGGTGGCGGTCTCTGACAAGCCCGCGCGCTACGTGACCGTTAAGGAGCCTGTCACCCTCGTTAGCAAGAGCGGACGTTTCCTGACCTTCCTTCCACCCGAAGATGGCCGCCGTGAGCTGGATATTGACTGCGCGATCGACTTCAACTCCGCCATCCGCAAGCAGCGCATCCGCTTTACCGTCACCGCCGACACCTGCCGTCACGGTGCCGTGGCCCGGACCAATGCGACCTTTCTCGACATGTTCTACTGCAAGACCGTCGGTGCCTTCTTTGCCGACACCCGTAACATGGGCTATACCCGCCACAACGTGCTTGTGGCCGGACTGTGGCACTACTTCAACCGTCCGCGTCTTGTGCACAACGGCAAAGCGCTTGAGGCGGTCTGGCATCGCGCCACGCTTGATCTCCTGGCCGCAGTGGCCCTGATCGATCGCGGACGCTTTGTGGGCCGTATCGTTTCCTACAAGGCCGGCCATGCGCTCGACTGCAACATGGTGCGCGAACTCTATAACCGCGATATGCTCTGCAAGGTTTAGCCCAAGTTTCTCAAATGGTCATTTGAAAACGGCTAAATCGCGGTTATTTTCGCAGTTTTCGGCGCATCGGT
>JABGQM010000076.1 GCA_018648805.1 Verrucomicrobiota bacterium | reverse complement strand
AGGAATGCGAACTTCTGGACTCCATCTATCTTCCATCAAAGTATCCACTGGGCTCCGCCCTTCCCGCTAGCGAACCCGATGCGGATATCTGCAGCAAATGCACGCAGATCGCAGAGACGGTCCTCCAGAATGTGCACCGCTTGCTCGATGAGCGCCCACAAGATGAAAGCGCAAAACCCGACCTCGCCACCGAAGAGCCTTAAGCGGGTCAGGCCCTACCTCTTCACAACCCACGACATGTGGAGCACGGACTCGCCGTCTGCACTCTTGACGAGCACTTCCGCAACATCGAGAACCTGACCACCATTGTTCCTTGACCGGTCTCGGCAGCGATCTCAGCCTCAAGTGCCGGGCCTCCTGGCGGAGATCTCTACTCTTCCATTATTGGGGACGCGACCCCAATGGACCATGTTGATGTGACAAACCCAGTCGTCAGGCATCAACAAAAGCGCCTGTCGCCGCACATGCAGAGAGAGGCAATCGGGATGGTCACTCGCCAATCCGCCCGCAGACCCTCCAACGGGATCTGCGCGTCGGCGAGACCGGCGAGTATGTTCATCCCAACGGCTACCGGATCATGATCATCGTCCCGGAAGGGGGTGGTTGGAGCGTGAGTCCGATTTCAGCCATACCAGCCCTCGAAGTATTCCCATAGTTGGTGATGACTTCCAAGGCGACGTAGCGGGCGGAGATGCCACCCAGATTGACAATTCCCTGCGGGCTACTGGTTACACCCGACGGGAGCAGCATCGGGACTGAAGGATTGAATCTTGTCCATCCCCCACTGGCGAAATCGTAGTCCGTTGCAGTACCCGTGGCAGCCGGCAGGGCCACACTGAGAGTGACGCAATAGTAGATGTTGAATTCCTTTACTCTTGCAGAGGCGCTCTGTGCGCAGTTCCACAGATAGAGGTCCTGCAATAGCGGGGTCGAACTGCCGAGATCAAAAGCAAGCCATCCGATCTTACCATTGATAGAAGACCCCGCATTCAGGATGGCCGTTGCCTGCCATTCATCCGTCCAACCGCTACTCGTGCGAGTCCACGTTGACGGATCCAAGGGATCGGCCTTGGTCATCCCCGAGCCGTCAATCGCCAGCGTGATGCCAGCGCCCTGCCCCACGTGGTGGGCCGTGATGGTGCTGATCGGGGCGAGAGTCGTTGTATCGAGAGCACTGACGGTCATAGCCGGCGTGGCATCGACGATGGGCAAGGAACCCAACGCGTTGCCCGCGACATCCCGGATGTCGGCGCCGCCGGGCACCTGCAGCTGGAGGGTGCCGGTGGTTGTCGGCTGCACCTGAACTGCGAACACACCGGCAGCGGTCTCGGAAATCGTGCCGAAGGTCACGCTCGCGGTGCCCGCGTTACTGAAGTCGGCGGATGAAACGGTCGTCTCGTCAATGTCCTCGCTGAACGTCAGCGTGTAGGTCACCAGTGCGTACTGACTGATCGATCCACCTCCCTTGTCATCAACCATGTCGCTGCCCGCCAGGGTCGGTGCGGTTCCATCCACGACAATCGTCGTGTCGTCGCCAATGGGCAACGAGGCCAACGAATTGCCTGCGAGATCTTTGATAACTGCGGCACCCGCAACTTGGAGCTGCAGGTTGCCGGAGCTCGTCGGTGTAACTTGGACTTCGAACTCCCCTACCAGAGGTTCGGTGATGGTCCCGAAACTGATGGTCGCAGCGCCAGCGGCACCGTTTGTGAAGTCCGCCGCTTCGACGGTGCCGGCGTCGATGTCCTCGCTGAAAGTCACCGTGTAGGTTACCAGCGTACCCACGGTGATCGGCCCCCCTGCAACATCATCGACGATATTGCTTCCAGCCAGTGTCGGGGGCGTTATGTCCGATGTCACCTCAATGGTCTCCACATCGAGAATGGGTAAAGAGCCCAGTGAATTGCCGGAAAGGTCCTTGATGGTGGCTCCGGTTGGCACACGAAGCTGCAGGTTTCCGGGGGTTGTCGGCTGGATCTCAAGCGTGAAAACGCCATAATCAGTTTCTGTGATCGAAACATAGGTAATGTCCGAGGGGCTCGCGGCGCCGTTGTCGAAGTCATCAGATGAAACCGTCGTACCGTCGATGTCCTCACTGAAGGTCACCGTGTAGGTCACCAGCTCGTTCGCAAGGATCGAACCGCCTGGATTGTCGTCGTCGATGTCGCCGGGGATCAGCGTCGGCGGGGTGGAATCCGTCTGTGTAATGGCGATTTCGGCCAACGCACATCTATCGCCAGTGCTGCGTCTCGATATTGCCTCCATGGCAATGTACCGAGCAGACACGCCGCCCAGATCGACGATGGCGTCCGGCGGGGCGTTACGATTCGTGGGCAGAGTTAAGACCGTCGAATTGACTTTCGTCCAACCGGCACTTGAGAAGTCGTAATCATTGGCAGTAGCTGTGGGTGCGGGAGGCAAGGGCACGGTTGGCGATGTAGCGTAGTAGACGTTGTAGTCTAGCCACCCGACAGAGGTGTTCTCTCGACCGTTCCAGATGTACAGGTCCTGGAGATTGTCCTTCACGGCCCCCAGATCAAACCCTGCCCAACCGACTTTGCCGTACGTGGCAAAATCGAGAGGCTTTCGCCCAGGCCATTCGTTTCCGTAGCTAGTCGATGTACATGTCCATGTCGAGGGATCGGTTGGCGCGACAAGATTCATCCCGCTGCCGGATGTTATGTCCTCGATCGTGCCGCCATGATTGTTGAGCTTGTTGTGCGCCGTCACCCCAGTTGTGGGAACAAGCACATCCGCGTTGGCAAGGTCGGCCGTGAACCCCCCAATACCCAGCGCCACTACCGTGACAGCCAATGCGCTTGTGATCTTCATTCTTGTCTGCATGCGATCTCCTCCTCTTGGACTGTTGTTGTGGTGTAGCCCGCTTTCGCCGAAAGCGAGGCCTTCCTGTGAGAGCGTATCGGGCCGAACGGCCTCGCGCTCCCCGCCAAGGCGGGGCAAGCGGCGAGTTTACCCCGCTCCGCGGGGCGCGGGCTACAGGGATGGCGAGGGGCAGAAAATCGTATTGCGTGATCGGCCAGGCCTGCGAAGCAAGCGAAGCGCGCAGGTTGATGATGCCGATAGCGGGAGAAAATCACAGCCGGGACCCGGCCGGTGATGGGCTCAGCGGAGAGAGAGAGAGAGAGAGCTACAATCATGCCAAGCGGCAGGCGTGGCCGCCTTAGCGCACGTGTTTGTATACTGCCCGAACATCAATATGTCACTCCTTACTCTCGAAAGACTATACAACCTGCCGGAAGGTAATGCAAGCACAACCGGTCGGAGGAGCATTCTGCGATGCGGCACAGTTGAAGGGTTTGGAGCTAAGCATGCTAGCGAAATGGTGTGTGGGTGTGTGAGTATGGGAGTGCGTGAGTTGTGTAACTCCCGCAACCCCGTGGGGTCAAAATCTGCGATGTCCCCCCACACACACCCACATACCCCCACCCCCACATACTTCTCTTGGGGTAAACAGAATCTTACACCATCATCTCGCGCTGCTCACATTGACTCGTTTCGCTTCGCAGAAGGCTCGTCGGAGAAGCGTCCTCCGATTCTTGACAAGCGGGCGTGGTGGCGCAAGAGTGAGAGTGATGAACGTGTTTGTTATTGTCTTCGACTCGGTCGGCATCGGCGCCGCGCCCGACGCGGCGGCGTACGGTGACGCGGGGGCGGCCACGCTACCTAACTGCGCCGCGGCGGTGGGCGGCCTGGACCTCCCAACGCTGCAGGCCATGGGCCTAGGCAACATCCCCGCCATTCTGCCGGGCGGCTTGCCCATCGCCGGGGTGCCACCGACGGAGACCCCGACCGCGAGCTGGGGCGCGCTGCAGGAGCTGTCACAGGGCAAGGACACCACGACCGGCCACTGGGAGATAGCCGGCCTGTTGATCGAGCAAGGGTTCCACGTCTTCCCACCCGACTATCCCTCCTTCCCCGAGGACCTCATCGCCGCCTTCACCGCGCGCACCGGCCGCGACATTCTGGGCAACCGCGCCGCCAGCGGCACGGCCATCATCGAGGCACTCGGCGCGGAGCATCAGCAGAGCGGCGCGTGGATCGTCTACACCAGCGCCGACTCCGTCATCCAGATTGCGGCGCACGAGGCCATCATTCCGCTGGAGGAACTCTATGCCGGCTGCCGGGTGATGCGCAAGCTGTGTGACCCCCTCAGGGTCGGCCGCGTCATCGCGCGCCCCTTTGTGGGGTCAGGCCCCGGCCGGTTTAAGCGAACCCCGAACCGGCGCGACTTCTCGCTGATTCCACCCGAGCCGCTGATCCTCGACCACCTGCAGGCCCATGGCATTCGCACCGTAACAGTGGGCAAGCTGGACGACGTCTTCGCCCACAGAGGCATCGACCACTCCGAACATGTCACGAACAACCAGGCGGCGCAGGACGTCGTCCTGGCGATGGCCGCACAGGACGAGACGCAGTTTGTGTTCGTCAACCTGATCGACTTCGACATGCTCTACGGCCACCGGCGCGACCCAAAAGGCTATGCCGCCGCCCTGGAAAACAGCGATGCTTTTCTAGCCGAGCTGCTGCCCCGGCTGGGGCCCGACGATTGCGTGATGATTACGGCCGACCACGGCAACGACCCGACCTTTCGCGGCACCGACCATACGCGCGAATACGTCCCGCTCTTGCTCTATCGCCCCGGCACCCCCGGCCTGCCACTCGGCATCCGCCACGGCTTCTTCGACATCGCCCAGACCGTCGCCACCCTCTTCAACGTCCCACCCATGCCGCGCGGCCTCAGCGTCATCACGCCCAACGTCGCGTGATCGCGGACGCGATAATGTTGAGAGGGCGCATGACAGATGCGTGGGTAACCCGAACATCTGAGGTGGGCGGAGTGCCCGGTGGGGCGAAATAGTTGACGACAAAGTTGACGCAGTAGTTATTGCGGGATAGTTTACGACAACGTTCACGGAGTGAGTGCTCTAACGGCACATCACGGAATGGTGTGGGGAGGCCGTTATGTCGTTTGCACATGAAAAGCTTAAGGTTTATCAGAAGGGCCTCGAGTCCTTCGCTTCTGTGCAGCCGCTCTTGTCCTCTTGGAGTAAGACACACGCATTTGTAGATCATCTTTCGCGAGCATTGGAAAGTATCCTGTTCAATCTTGTTGAAGCAACACGCCTGCGCCAAGAACCGAAGAAGCTGCTGACTCTGGACTACGCCTTGGGTTCGACATTTGAATGTGCCGCATGCCTCGATGTTGCCGTTTTGAAGGGCTTGCTTGACGCTGCGACCAGCGTTGAGGAGAAGCAACGGCTTCTGGAGGTCTGCAAGATGCTGATTGGTCTTCGTAATTCTTGGATGACCCCAAGGGTTGCGGAAGATGGATGCACGTACACTACTGCTCAACCGAAGGGACTGGAATCGAGAGTCTTTCACCACGAGACGTTGGACATGTACAGAGTCGCGCTCAGTTTCTACCGCTGGCTTCTATCGACGGGGCCGGGCAAACATTTGGCAACCGGATTCGACCGCTCTGTTGATGTCTTGGCCACACGCGTTGTGCTCAACATTGCTGAAGGCAACGGCCGCTACGCAGAGCTTTCCCGGCAAGGCTTCCTTGATACCGCAAACAAGGCCGTCGCTAAGCTAGCCGTCAGCCTGGACATGGGGGGGCGGCGAAATGTCTGGACACAAGAGGAGATTGCGGAAGCTAAACCGCTTCTCGAACGTATCGGCCAGATGACTGCGAGGAAGGACTATGGATAACAGTGGCCTCGCGCCCCATGCGATGGATCTGAAAACTACCTCGTGAACATTGTCGTGAACTACCTCGAAAAACTAGCCCGTGGACTTTGTCGTGAACTACGCCGACTGACGACTAAAGATATGGTCAGTCTACTTCTGTCCTGCATGATGTAGGAGAAACCCACGCAACTGCCACGCGCTACAATGTTGAGAACGTTCACGAATAGACCATTGACCTGCACGGCCGGACGCGATACATGACTACGACACTCATATTAACAACTGTCAGGCTTGGCCGGACACACAAAGGGGTACACATGCAGAAAATCCACCGCGTCATGTTGGCGGGACTCTTGGTCCTGGGAACGATCATGACCTTATCCGTCATGGCTGCCGAAGACGACGCCGCACCCGAGACCTTTCTCGAGGCACTCGCCGCGGGTCAACCCTCCGTCGATGTGCGACTGCGCTATGAGCATGCCGATGCCTCCGGTCTGGACGCGGGCCATGCCCTCACCGTGCGCACCCGCCTCGGCTACGCCACGGCGCCCTACCACGGACTGCACGCCTTCGTGGAGTTTGAAGATGTGCGCGCCCTGCTAGCCGACAGCGAGTACAATCAGGCCGGTCTCAACCCCGAGGGGGCCGGCAAGGCGGTGATTGCCGATGTCGAGGGCACCGAACTGAACCAAGCCTACCTTGAAGCGAGCTGCCCAGAGGGAAACCTGACGCTGCGTGTGGGACGCCAACGCATGATCCTGGACAATGCCCGCTTCATCGGGAACGTCGGATGGCGCCAGAACGAGCAGACCTACGATGCCGTCCGCCTGGATACCGCCGAGTTCTTCGGTCTCAAGCTGACCTATGCCTACCTCGACGCCGTGCGCCGCATCTTTGGGCAGGAGAGGGGCGCTGAACCGGTCGGCGAAGCCGGCAATGCCGCCCGCTACGAGTCGGACTCACACCTCGTCAACCTGGCCTTCACCCCGTGCGATCATTTCACAGGCCGAGCCTACGCCTACCTGCTCGATCTCGGTCACGGGACCACCGGCCAGGCCAACTCGAGCGATACCTATGGTATCAGCGGCACGATCGGCCACACCTTCGAGAACGATGTCACGGCCGGCTGCGAGCTGGAGTATGCCCGCCAGTCTGACAACGGTGGTACCACCGACGGCGTCAACTACGATGCCGACTACATCAAACTCGAAGCATCCGCCGGCTTGAAGGCCATCGGCCTGGGCGTCGGCTACGAACTGCTCGGCAGCGACGAGGGCAGCGCCTTCCGCACCCCACTGGCCACGGGCCACAAGTTCAACGGCTGGGCTGATGTCTTCCTGACCACGCCGGGCGAAGGGCTGCAGGACCTGTACGCCTACGTCACGCTCAAGTGTCCGCGTGACATCATGCCCACGATCCGAATCGTCTACCACGACTTCGAGTCGGATGAAGGCGACATCGCCTATGGCGATGAGATCGATGTGGTGGCGACCAAGAAATTCAACGACCGCGTCACTATGATCGCCAAGTACGCCAACTACCAGGCCGATGACAGCGCAGACAATCCCCGTGCCGCGGACGTCGAACGCATCTCGATCCAGGCCGGGCTGACGTTCTGAAGTCGCAGGAGAGGCTGCCCGCAGATCTCGCAGATCGACGCAGATGGGGTCGGGACAGAGGTGATGTTGCGGGAATCCGTCGGGCCGGAATACCGGCCCATAGGATTCCCACAACGTTATCCGCCGGCTGCTGATCGCAGCCGGGAAGCCCACCGATCAGGCGTCAAGGCCCTGCATTGCTTATTCCGACACTCACACCGGCCGCGATCAGCGGCCGGGGAGCCACGTTTAGGGAATCCTATGGCGATGGTACTCCATCGCCGACGGATTCCCTAAACATTGCCCCTCTCTTCTCATCTGCGTCATCTGCGAGATCTGCGGGCAGCTCCCCTTCCCCTCGTTGTCAGGCAGAATAGAAGTAGAGGGTTGCGAAGGCTACTTGCCACAGCCTTCGCAGCCATCCCAGCAGTAGGTGCAGAGCTTGTTCTTGGGTAGCCCGATGGCTTCCACCAGGTCGTCCAGCTTCTGGAACTGCAACGAGGTGAGGTGCAGTCGGTCGCGGATCCGCTCGATCATCTCGGCATACTCGGGCGTGGTGCAGTCGGCATAGACCTCGGGTGTGGCCGTATTTTCATCCCCCTCTATCGCGCGGATCGCCTTGCGCGTGGCCAGGTCGAGAATCGAGCGTGAGCGTGAGAAATTGAGGTACTTGCAACCGTAGACAAGGGGCGGACAGGCGGGCCGCATGTGGACCTCTTTGGCGCCGTAATCGAAGATCCGCTGCACGATATCCTGCAGCTGCGTACCGCGTACGATCGAGTCCTCGCAGAAGAGTAGTCGCTGCCCTTTGATCAATTCGGGAATCGGAATCAGCTTCATGCGCGCCACCATGTCACGTACCGTCTGCACCTGCGGCATGAAACTGCGCGGCCAGGTGGGCGTATACTTGACGAAGGGCCGACGGTAGGGCACGCCCGCCTCAATGGCATAGCCGATCGCATGTGCCGTCCCGGAATCAGGGATCCCGGCCACAACATCCACCTCATGGCTGTCGTTGCGTGCCAGAGCGGCCCCGCAGCGGTTGCGCGAATCCTCCACGTTGATGCCTTCGTAGGCGGAAGAAGGGTAGCCGTAGTAGACCCATAGAAACGAGCAGATCTGCATCTCCTCACCCGGCGCCTTGAGCTGCTCGACACTGTCGGCCGTCAGCCGCACAATCTCGCCGGGCCCGAGATAGCGTTCGATCTCGTAATCCAGGTTGGGAAAGGCGCAGGTCTCGAACGTCGCCGCACGCGCGCCATCCTTTTCGCCAATCGCAATCGGCGTACGTCCCACCCGATCGCGCGCCGCATAGATGCCGTCGTCGGTCAGGAGCAGGATCGAACAGGAGCCCTCGATGGCGGCCTGTGCCCTCTCGATGCCCGCCGCAAAGGAATCCTCCTCATTGATCAACGTGGCGACCAGCTCGGTCGGGTTGACGTAGTTGGCTGCAATCTCGGAAAAATGGGTATTCTTGCGCAGATAGGCCTTGGCCGCCAGCTCCTCGGCGTTCTGAATCACACCCACCGTCACGATGGCGTAGCGCCCCAGGTGCGAACTGATCAGGATCGGCTGATCCTCGAAGTCGCTGATGACGCCGATCCCCGTGGCACCATGCATGTCGCGGATGTTGCCGTCGAACTTCGAGCGGAACTGCGTATTGGTGATGTCGTGGATGTGGCGGGTAAACCCGTCCCTGTTGAGAACGGCCATGCCGCCGCGCTGTGTTCCCAGATGTGACTGGTAGTCAGTCCCGAAAAACAGATCCTGAATACAGTCTTCCTTTGCAGCGACCCCAAAAAATCCACCCATAGAAACACCCCTTAGTGTAGTAAGTTCTCAAAAACCGGACAGTCGTACGACTGTGCCAGACCTACCGCACAGGGTCAAGAAATAGCCGTGGGGAGGGGCGGCAAAGACAGTGAGCAGTGAGCAGTGAGCAGTAGGGGCTACCTGGATGTCATCCAAAAAGGTATCCTCGCTCCGGGAGATTTCAATATCCAACAGCCAACCAGCCTCCGGCAGGCAAGCACTCAAATCCAATTTCCAAGGGGGGATCCTTTTCCAGGCTTCACGGGACCTCCTGCGATTCCCGTGTGTATCGTCCGAATTATGACCTTGGATATTGGATATTCCTTGTTGGATATTGGATATTCTCCCTGTTTCCGAGCATATCTGTATCCTTAACCTTCTTCGGACACCGTCTACCTAGAAGAACCACTTGGTACTGAGGCGAATGACCCAGTCTATGGCATCTTCGCCACGGTTATAGACATCCTCCGTAGCGAACTTCATCACAAGGTCACAACCGAGAGCGGCATAATCGATGAAGAAATACCGCGCACCCCCCCAGGCCTGCAGCTCAAAATAGCTGTCATCCGTGGGACCACGGTCTATCCATGCGAATCCGGCACTGCCACCGGCATAGGGGACCACCTGACTGCCCATATCGAAGCTGTACTCACCGAAGGCACCGACCGAGAGGTCCTTATTATCCCCCCGTGATCCAAATCCGGCATAGCCACCGGCCTCAATGCCGTCCGAGATAAACTGACCGTAGCGGCCGTTCAGGTTAACCCCGATATCTTCACCATCGTCATCGAGTGACCCGCTGACGCTGACAGCGCGCGTGCCCTGCATAATCATCGGTTCCACCGCTGCCGCCACACCAGCCAGCACCAAGAGCCCCATCGTGAACAGAACCATCCTCTTCATCAGATACTCCTTTGTTTGTTGATAAACGGAGGTTACACCCCACCCCGTCCTGTTGGAAACCAAAAAACACGCACGTTTCAAGCTTGCAGAGCTTAACCGAATATGGCTAAATGCCGCGCTTCTGCGGGCGTTTACTCTGTTGACAACGTCCGCCGTTCTTCGAGTGATGGGTAACATATACATAAGGGGCCATGACCATGAGTGACAGCCAAGCTCTGCTGCAGAGCAATATGAGTGACGAGAGCTTCCAGAAGCTCGCCGCAATTGACAACAGTGTTGTCTATGATTTCATCGCGCACGCGATTGAACTGTGCGAACCTGATTCCGTCTGGGTCGGCGACGATTCAGATGCGGATGTAGCCTACATCCGCCAGCTGGCGATCGATCAGAAGGAAGAGATTTCGCTGAACATCGAAGGCCACACGGTCCACTGGGACGGCTACTTCGACCAGGCCCGTAAGAAGGATGTCACCAAGTACCTCGTTCCCGAGGGCGTTGATCTCGACAAGAAGCTCAACCAGATGCCGCGTGACGAAGGCGTCACCGAGATGGAGAACCTGCAGCGTGGCGCCTACAAGGGTCGCAAAATGCTGGTCCGTTTCTTCTGCCTCGGCACCACCAACTCCACCTTCGCGATTCCGTGCCTGCAGATCACCGACTCCGCCTATGTCTGCCACAGCGAAGACCTGCTCTACCGCCGTGGCTACGAGGAGTTCAAACGTCAGTCAGCGGCCAAGCCTGACTTCGAGTTCTTCAAGTATCGTCACGCCACAGGCGAAGTCGACGAGCGGCTCACCTCGAAGCACTACGACCTGAACCGCGTGTACATGGACTACACCCAGAACACCACGCTCAGCGTCAACACGCAGTATGCCGGTAACACCGTCGGACTGAAGAAGCTCTCCCTGCGCCTGGCCATTCGCAAAGCCGACCGCGAGGGATGGCTGGCCGAGCACATGTTCATCATGGGCTGCAACGGCCCCAACGGCCGCAAGACCTATCTGGCCGGCGCGTTCCCGAGTGCCTGCGGCAAGACCGCCACGGCCATGATCCCGGGCGAGAACATCGTCGGCGACGACCTGGCCTACTTCAAGGTCATCGACGGTGAGTTCCGCGCCGCCAACGTGGAGAACGGTATCTTCGGCATCATCACCGATGTCAACTCCAAGGATGACCCCGTCATCTGGGATGTCCTGACCAAGCCCGGCGAAGTTGTCTTCGGCAACGTGCTGGTGAAGGATGGCAAGCCTTACTGGCTCGGCATGGACGATGAGATTCCCGCCTCCGGCGAGAACTACTGTGGTCAGTGGACCGAAGGCATGGAAGGCCCCAACGGCGCGCCGACCACATGCAGTCACAAGAACGCCCGCTATACCGTACAGATGAGCGATCTCGTCAATGCGGATCCCGACTGGGACAACCCCGAAGGTTTGCCCATTGGCGGCATCATCTACGGTGGTCGTGACAGCGACACCAACGTGCCCGTGCGTGAAGCCTATAGCTGGGAGCACGGTATCTGCACCATGGGCGCCACGCTCGAGTCCGAAACCACAGCCGCGACGATCGGTCAGGAAGGCGTACGCACCTGGAACGTGATGTCCAACATGGACTTCCTCTCCATGAGCGTAGGTCGTTACATCCAGAACAACCTGGATTTCGCCAAGGACATCAAGCGCCCGCAGGTCTTCGGAACCAACTACTTCATCAAGAAGGACGGTCAGTTCCTCAACGGCAAGCTGGACAAGTCGGTCTGGGTCAAGTGGATGGACCTCCGGATCCATGACGAAGCCGAGGCCCTCGAGGCCGGTTGCGGCAGGATCCCGAAGTTCGAAGATCTCAAGCGCCTCTTCAAGGAAGTGCGCGACGAGGACTACACCGAACAGGATTACATCGCCCAGTTCACCATTCGTATCCCCGAGCTCCTGGCCAAGCACGACCGCATGGCCAAGATCTACGCGACGATCGATGATACGCCGCAGACGTGGACCGATGAGATGGCCGGTGAGCGTAAGCGCCTCGAGGCCCTGCAGGCCGAGAAGGGCGACTACATCAGCCCGTTCGACCTGTAAGCGTTTCGACTGATTAGGACCACTGCGAGGGCGGCTCTACACAGAGCCGCCCTCGTTCTTTGTGTAGAGACCACTGTGCCACTCGCTATCCCCTCTACGGGCAGCAGGGAAGGACCAAAATGGCACTGGTTTGAGGGGCGCCCGCATTATCTTACATCGTGAACTTCGTCGTGAACGGCTTCGACGTAACTACTTCGTGAACTTTGTCGTGTACTGTAGCGCCCCCCCTGAAACGAGGCCCTTTCGAACTAGTTGACGACAAAGTTCACGGGATAGTTAGTTCCGGTATAGTTAGCGACAAAGTTCACGGAATAGTGGGTCCAATGGCTTAAACTGGTGACATTCGGGAAGGACCACGCACAGGAAAGGATTGCTTCACTTGCCGGGTTTCATTACAAAGATGCCAGTGAAGAGGCACGCAACAACCCAACCGACCCTTCTGGCGGCACTCCTGCTCCTTGGCGTGGCAGGCGGCTGTCGACCAGCCGCCTCGCCGACCGCCGTTCAAACAGGGACGCGCGACGTGCGGACGCGACCGGCTTCACCAGCACCACCCACGGCCGGCGTGCTATCAATGCCGGGCCCCCAGACGCCCGGCCCCGAGAATCAGAGCCCTGATCCGTTGCTGAATCCCTTCACCGTTTCCCTGGACGCCTGCCTGGCTAACGGCGAGGTCGATCGCGCCCAGTCGCTCTATCTCTCTGCCCTGCGCGGCGAGGTCGAGGGACCTGCCGACCTGTGGGATCCAGTCATGGCGGCCCTGCTCCGCGAGGGCGATTACGCCGCCGCACGCAGCTGGGCACACCAACTGCTTGAAGAGTCCCTGGCACCCGCCCAGGCCGCCACGGTTTACCGCCATCTCTTCACCGCCCTGACCGGCATGCAGCGACTCGACCTCGTGGCATCCTACATCCCCCTGCTGGTAGAACACGTGCCCGCCGACGACATTGCCGGTCTCATGCGCCCGGTCTGCGGCGGTGCCATTGACGCAGGTGCGCACGACACGTTCTGGGCGATGATCAACGCCCTGTCCGGCTACCACTACCGCTTTCCACACCTCCAGCCCTTCATCGCCAGCCAACAGCTGCGCATGCTGCTGCACGATGACAAGCATGACGAGGCCGCAACGATGCTGCTGCGTGAAGCCGCCACACTGCCGCATCGCGAGCAGCAGGCACTGCTACTCCTTATGGCCCGGCGTCTTGTGGAAGCCAACAGTTCCTCCGACCGCATCGACCAGTTCGCCCGCTCCATGCTGGCTGATACCAGCCTGGCCCTGTCGGCGCGCGATGCCTTGGCCACCTGGTGGCTCAAGGATGCCCAGCAGCGCCACGACTACAACGAATTTCTCCACCGTTTCGGCGACGTGGTGACCGCTAATGTCAACCCCAAGGTCTCACTGACCGCCTTGCGCGGCTCGTACTACGAGATCCGCCAGAAAGGGAACCCCGCGCAACAGGCCATGTGCAGCAGCATCGTCAAAGCCATTAGCGCCTGCGAAGGCCTGAGCGAGGAGGAGCAGGGCAAGTTTGCACTACTCTGCCTCGACGACTGTTTCTTTGAGAGTGATTTCCGGCGCGCACAGACCCTCATCACAGAGGGCGTTTCGGGACAAGACGAGGCGTGGCACACCATGATTTACGGCAAGCTGGGGGCCCATGCCGCGCTCCAGGAGGGCCGGCATGAAGCGGCCATCGCCGGATTCAAAGCGCATATGGAGATCATCCGCAGCAGCGACCAGGACATCACCGACCCCACCGTCGGACAGGCCGTCCACGTTGACGCGGTCCTCGGCTTCAACGAGAAACGGATCGGCGATATCTACCTTGATATGGGGCGCAGGTATGAGGCGCAAGCCGCCTATAATCGCGCCCGAAAGCACTGCGAAGACGCCCTCACCCTCGCGCCTGAAATGTCCCCAACCCATAAACAGGCACGTGAAGTCCTGGCCCAGCTCCCCGCCTCCGACGCCACACTACTGCTCCACTAGCCAGACGTTGTCCGAAAAGGGGCAGCATATGCGAAAGGGACTGGTAACAGGAGGTAGGGCGTGGCGTCCCGCCCTACCCCCCCTTTTCGGACAACGTCCAGCAGGCATGGCTCAGGCGCCGCGGCGCCGGAACAGACCGCTGCGCCACTCGCCATCACCTGTATCGTCGATGCGAGTGAAGCCGCGCCCCTCGTAGAGGGCCGCGACGTCCGCGAAATCCTTCTCGGTCGTACCCGCCAGCATCAGGTGACCGCCCGGCGCCACGGCCGCCGTGATCGTCTCGATCTCCTCGCGCAACACGTGCGCCAGGATGTTGGCCGCCACGAGCGGGAAGGTCCCGAGGCCTTCGGTATCGGCCAGCGCACTGGCCGTCGTGCTCACCGCCTCCCCCACCCCGTTGCGCGCACAGTTCTCGTCGGCAATGCGAACCGCATCCGCATCGATATCAAAGGCCGTCACCGCCGTCACACCCAGCTTGACCGCCGCGATGGAGAGAATGCCGGAGCCGCAACCCAGGTCGCAGAAGCGATCCACATCCACTGGAGGCGGCGTGCCCTCACGCCGCAAAGCCTCACCCAGGACCTTGTCCATGAACCGCAGACAGCTCTGCGTCGTAAAATGGAGCCCTGTACCGAAACTCATACCCGGATCGATCTCGATCACGCAGTCGCCCGGCTGAGCATCCCATGACTCCCACGACGGCTTGACCACCACCCGCTCCGACACGCGTGCCGCATGGATCGTCGCCTTCCACGCCTCCTGCCAGTCGCGATCGAGCAGCTCGGTCACTCCAATAGCGCAACGCGCCTCCCCGGACCACTGCTCGAGCACAGACTCCATCTGAGCCGCGCGTGCAGTGGCCGTGTCGCTCGTGCAGAAGTACTCCTCGAAGCGGACACAGTCCTCATCCGCCTCGTCCCAGCGCGTCACCGCGGCACCCACCATATCCAGCGCCACTTCAACCGCCACCGCCGCCACCCGACTGCATTCAATCCTCAGTACAAACATGGTCACGCTCTTGGACAACAGTGTTCGGCGAACCAACGGATGAGATCATCTTTTGATATCGCGCCGGAAGCCACCTCGAGAACCAATGCCTCAAGCTCTGCCTCAGTAGCGGTCAAGTCCTGTCCGTTTGCATCAAGGAACACAAACGCAGCCATCGCCGACGTGCGCTTGTTGCCATCAACAAAGGGATGATTGCAGGCGATGTGATAGAGGTACGCGGCCGCCATTGCCGCCAGGCCGTGGTGCAGATACTCTCCCCCAAACTGCTGCTGCGGCATCATGACAGCCGATTCAAGCAGCGCCAGATCCCGCACGCCATCGCAGCCGCCCTCGGTCCGCATGGAATCCGAGTGCATGTAGAGGACGTTATCAACGCTCAGAAAAATAGGCCGGTCCATCACTTTGCCAGCGCCTTCAAGGCATTCCCGTATCGCGCCCGCATCTTGACCAGAGATGCATCCAGGTCGGCCTTTGACAGGCCAACATTCACCGGCGTCACGACCATCGTATTGGCCGTGAGGGTGACCTCCAGCGGCGTATCCAGATCGATCCCCATGGCATCCATCATGCTCTTATCAACCGGCAGTGCTTGCCCATTTCCCTGCCTTCTCAATGTCTTAATCATAGCGACCTCCCGGAACATACCACACGCAATGTTGCAACATTGTTACAACATTCAGATTCCGCGTCAACAACCAAAAAAGGCCGCCGCCTCGCATCGCCGAAAAAGGACGCCCAATCCAATGTTGACTTCCCCCGCCCCATTCCGTACATTACGCGCCTCTTGACTAGCTGTGCCCCCTTCGTCTATCGGCTAGGACACCGGGTTCTCATCCCGGAAAGAGGGGTTCGATTCCCCTAGGGGGTGCCATATCGGACATATCGGTTCCGATCTGGCCCAAAAGCTCATAAACACAACAACTTACGCCGGTTCCAAATCCGTCTGCCTTGGTATAGCTCAACCCATCGGGGAAAAGGAGCTTTTGGAACCGCTGCCGGATCTCGGCATTTGCATCGATCCAAAGGCGTTCGGGGTTGTTGAGTATGAACTCTGCGCTGTTCAGCGCCTCTTCTATCTCAAACTCGTCAAGCTTGGAGTCGTTTCTTTGTGATTTCACGAGAGCAATATCAAGGCTCAGCTGCTTCTCTTTGACCTTGTACACGTCGTCACCGATGGTGCCATCAACCAGCTTGTCCAGGAGAGTCTTCCGCTGGCGCTCTAGTTTCTTGAGGCGTTCCTTAAGGCGGCACTGGTCATCAAGGGCATCCCCCTTCTTGCTATACCACTTCTCCAGCACCTTCCTCCGGAACTTCGTTAGGTTTACCCGAGCCACATCAGAAAGATCGCCCAGGAGATCGCAAAAAGCCTTATCGAGGTCGACCTTTGGGATGTTATCCCGCCGACACTCGCGGTTCATACAATGGTAGTAGGCGTAACGCGCGCTGCGACCCGTGGAGTGAGAACCTGTCAACGGTGAGCCACACAGCCCACATCTGACGAATCGGCGGAGCGGGAAATCCACATTAACACGTCGCCGTCGCGTATCAGGTTGTCCTCGTCCACTGAGCACGAGCTGGGCGCGGTCATAGAGATCCCCGTCGACCAACGGGGCAAAAGCAGCCTGGATGACCTTACCGTCGGTCAGGGCGTTTTGAATTCTGCCACAGTACACCGGGGACCGGAGCAGTTTGTGGATAAACTGACGGTATAGTTTCCCGCCCCTTGAAGGTACGAGATTGCGTCGTCGCTCAGCGGGAGCGTCTGGATGTCGCCGCCTTTCCGATGAAGGCGTATGCGTTTCGCGTGGACATCGACGTCCTTCCTATCGGCATGGATGAGTTCAGACACCCTTGCACCTGTGCCGAGGAACGTGGCGATGAGGGCTTGATCGCGCAGCACGATGAACGGATCAGGATGGTGAGTTGCCCCTTTCAGCAGCGCGCAGTACTCATCCTCCTGCAGATAGTATGGTTCGGCGTACGTAACCTTCGGTGCCCTAATGTCCGCAGCCGGATCGCGCGCAACGTGGCCGTGGCGTTGCAGGTAGCGGAAGAACGAGCGGATGGCTACAAGCCGCCTGGCCCGCGATGCCGCGCCGTTCTTCTTCTGGTAGCCTGTGTTCGCCAGGAAGTCGAGGAACGCGAGGATCATCTCGGGAGTGATGTCCCCCGGCAGGAGACCGCGGCCCCAATGGCTTTCCAGGAACTCGATGAAC
>JABGQM010000075.1 GCA_018648805.1 Verrucomicrobiota bacterium | reverse complement strand
AAAACGCTGCTCGACAGCGGCACTCGGGGTCTGCCCTAATAAAAGAACTTGAACAACTACATGACGGTCTTAACCGACCAGCTTACTCGATCTCTGCTTGCTGCCAATCACAGTCGCTCGCCGTCTACGATGTGTTGGCATCAAGAAGTGTCTACGATGTGTTGGCACTCAACAATTAGGCGTTAGCGGGAAATGCTCGCCGTCCGCGGAGCCATGGCATCCGGCGAAAAAGTCGGAATCATGCCCAAGTTCTATGGTTCTGTCCCCTTGTAGCAGGGCCCCTTTCTTGCTAGCGTGTCGTGTCACACCTCCAACACCATAAGGGGATGGTATCACTATGAAAAAGAGAGAACCTTCGGAGATTGCAGCACTCATTCAGGACGGTCAGGCTGTCCTCGGAATTGAAATGGGGTCGACCCGCATCAAGGCGGTGTTGATCGACAGCGATAACGCCCCCATAGCATCGGGCGGACACGGCTGGGAAAACACGCTGGACGACGGGATCTGGACCTATCCTCTGGGGGAGGTATGGTCAGGGATTCAGTCCAGCTTTGCCGACCTGCAGAAGCATGTTCAGGATCTCTACGGCGTGCCCCTGAAACGGCTCAAGGCCATCGGCTTCAGCGGCATGATGCACGGCTACATGGTCTTTGATGCCGAAGGAAACCAGCTCGTACCGTTCAGGACCTGGCGCAACAATATGACCGCTCAGGCTTCAGAGGAGCTCTCTGATCTGTTCAACCATCCCATCCCACAACGCTGGAGCATTGCCCACCTGTATCAGGCCATCCTTAACGAGGAAGCGCATGTCGGCCGTATCGACCACCTGACGACGGTGGCCGGTTATGTCCATTGGAAACTGACGGGCGAGAACGTGGTGGGCATCGGTGAAGCCTCAGGCCTATTCCCCATTGATATCCAAGAGCAGCATTACAACACCGCGTTGGCGGACCGTTTCGATGCCCATATCGAGGCCAGGGGGTTCGAGTGGAAGCTGAAGGACATTCTGCCGCAGGTACTGGGCGCCGGCGAGCCGGCCGGAGAGCTGACGGCCGAAGGCGCTCTGCTGCTAGATCCGACGGGCAACCTGGACGTTGGCGTTCCGTTCTGCCCTCCCGAAGGCGATGCCGGCACAGGCATGGTGGCCACCAACAGCGTAGAGGTACGTACCGGGAATGTGTCGGCGGGCACGTCCGTCTTCGCGATGCTGGTGCTCGAGAAAGACCTGTCGCGTGCCCATCCTGAAATTGATCTGGTGACCACGCCGGACGGGAAGCTGGTGGGAATGGCACACTCCAATAACTGCACATCAGACTACGACGCCTGGATCAATATCTTCGGCGAGGCCGCTGAAGTGCTGGGCCTGAAGCTGTCCACGCCGGATCTCTACGACAAGCTCCTCGAGTTGGCACTGACAGGGGATCCGGACTGTGGCGGGCTGCTTTCCTATGGCTATATTTCCGGCGAGCATATGACCGGGTTCAGCGAAGGCAGGCCCCTCTTCACCCGCGCTTCTGACAGCAATTTTACGCTGGCCAACTTTATCCGTTCCCACCTGTTCACCGCACTGTGCGCACTCCGAACCGGGCTGAACATCCTGATGGATGAAGAACAGGTTAACGTCGACGAAATCCGAGGTCACGGCGGCTTCTTCAAAACGCCTGAAGTGGGACAGCGCATTATGGCGGCGGCCACCGGCACCCCTGTCTCGATCCTTGAAACGGCCGGCGAAGGCGGAGCCTGGGGCATCGCCCTGCTGGCCTCGTATATGACCCGCGAGCACCGCGACGCGTCGCTGCCGGACTTTCTGACGCAGGTCTTTGCCGGCAGCATGGGAGAAGCCGTAAAGCCCGACCCCTCGGATGTGGCCGGCTTTGACCAGTTCTTCGAGCGTTACCACAAGGGGCTACCCATTGAGCGGGCGGCCGTTGAGTCGTTGTCATAAGAGGAAGGTGGCACGCGATGAGCCATGAAGCAGTCAAAGAGCGCGTTTGCGCGGCGAACAAGGAAATCAACCGCGTCCAGTTGGCGATCCTCACCTGGGGCAATGCCTCCGAGGTGGATCGCGAGGCCGGCGTGTTCGCCATTAAGCCGAGCGGCGTGGATTATGATGACATGACACCGGCAGACATTCCCCTGGTTTCACTGGAGACCGGCGAACCTGTTGAAGGGAAGATGAACCCTTCCTCGGATACCGCCACGCATTGGCACCTCTATCGCGCCTTTCCAGACATGGGTGGAATCGTCCACACCCATTCCCCCTATGCAACCGCCTGGGCGCAGGCACAGCGTGACATTCCATGTCTGGGTACCACACATGCCGATACGTTCTACGGTTCCGTGCCGTGCACCCGTGCGCTGACCCAGGTTGAGATTGAAGCGGCCTACGAACTCAACACCGGCAAGGTGATTGAAGCGCATTTCAAACGGAACGGGCTGAAACCCGGGGAGCTTCCCGGGGTGCTGGTTTCGAGCCACGCACCGTTCACCTGGGGCGCCAATGCGATGAAGGCTGTCGTCAACGGACGCATCCTCGAGGCGATCGCGAAAATGGCGGCCACAACGCTGGCGCTGAGTCCGGATATGGGACCGGTTGACCCGTTCCTGCTGGACAAACATTACCTTCGTAAACATGGAACCAATGCCTATTACGGGCAGAAACAGAAAGAAGGCGCTCCCGGATTTGGCGGGTGATTCTCTATTGAGGATAGTGTCATAGCACTTGAGGTGCATAGGTCGACTAAGCAGTTGGACGAAGTGTATGAGGACTAAGCGTGGCGACGAAGTGTGGGACAAAGTGTTGGGAGAGCGCGACCTGTCCTTCGTAGCCACGAGCGAAGCGAGGGCGGAGTAGGAAGCGCACCACGCCGATGGCGTGGCAAGCACTTAGTCGCACTCCTAGTCCCTTCACTTCGTCGTTTACACCTCGTCGAACTGCTTAGTCGATGTGGCCGTTTCGGGGCCGCATGCATATTGGCCAATGAAAAAGCACCCGGAAAACCCGGAAGCACCAACTAAGTAAACAACAGGAGAACCCCAATGAACACGAATCAGGAACTATGGTTTGTCACAGGCAGTCAGCACCTCTATGGGCCGGAGACGCTCGCGCAGGTTGCCGCGGATGCACAACAGGTCGCCGAAGCCCTCAACGCCGACCGCGTCATTCCGGTTGATGTGGTATGGAAGCCGACCGTCAAGACACCCGACGAAGTCTATGCGATGTGCCGCGACGCCAACGCGGACGAAAACTGCATCGGGCTCATCACCTGGATGCACACCTTTAGTCCGGCCAAGATGTGGATTGCAGGACTGACCGAATTGAAGAAGCCGTTCGTGCATCTGCACACCCAGTTCGGCCGCGATATCCCGTGGTCGGAAATCGATATGGACTTCATGAATCTTAACCAGTCCGCCCACGGCGGACGCGAGTTCGGCTTCATCTGCACGCGCCTGCGCAAAAACCGCACGGTAGTCGTGGGGCATTGGGAAGATCCCGAGGTTCGCGAGGAACTCGGCGTGTGGACACGCGCCGCGAGGGCCTGGAATGAATCGCAAGGCCTGAAGGTGGCGCGTTTCGGCGATAACATGCGCGAAGTGGCCGTCACCGAAGGCGACAAGGTCGAAGCACAGATCCAGTTCGGCTACTCCGTGAATGGCTACGGTATGGGTGACCTGAAAGCGTATGTCGACAAAGTGACCGACGCGCAGATCAGCGACCTGGTGAATCAGTATAGAGCCGACTACACCATCCCCGCCGATGCGCTGATGGACAACATCGCCGAGCAGGCCCGCATCGAGATCGGGATGCGCACCTTCCTGGAAGAGGGCGGCTTTGGCGCGTTCACCACCACCTTTGAAAACCTGCACGGGTTCAAGCAGCTCCCCGGCCTCGCGGTTCAGCGCCTCATGGCCGACGGCTACGGGTTTGGCGCCGAAGGCGACTGGAAGACGTCGGCCATGCTTCGTATCATGAAAGTGATGGCCCAAGGGCTCGAGGGCGGCACCTCGTTCATGGAGGACTACACCTACCACTTCGATCCCGCGGGCAGCAAAGTGCTGGGGTCGCACATGCTGGAGGTATGTCCGTCGATTGCGGCAGGGCAACCGGCGCTCGAAACACACCCGCTGGGCATCGGCGGCAAGGACGATCCGGCGCGACTCGTCTTCAGCTCACCCGCCGGGCCGGCGATCAATGTGTCGCCGATCGATATGGGAACCCGTTTCCGCGTGGTCCTCAACGAAGTCGAAGCGGTTGTGCCGGAGCACGATCTTCCTAAACTGCCCGTGGCGCGGGCGCTCTGGATTCCGCAACCGAACCTGAAGGTCGGCGCGGCGGCCTGGATTCTCGCCGGCGGCGCGCACCACAGCGTCTACTCCCAGCAGGTCGACACGCGTCATATCGAGATATTCTGTGAGATGGCCAACGTCGAACTGGTGGTCATCGACGCGGATACGCGCCTGCGTGAATTCAAGCGGATCCTGAAGGCAGGCGATCTGCGTCTTACCTGCTAAGGAAGAAATGTGACGGAAACACCGACCAGCCTGAAGAAGCAGGCCACGCTACTGGCCTGGGCCAACTGGCGCCTGACCATGCCCGGTGCCTGGCACCCCCTCAAGCTTGCGGGCACACAACAGAAGGGCCAGATGATCGTGGGCAATCACGAGGGGCCTCTCTTCATCATCAACTGGGAACGGCCATCGACCGCTTCGTATGACGGCGCAAAATGGATCGCGGGCCGCTTCAAGAAGCTGGGTGTGCGACCGGCGGACAATCCGCCGGCCAAAGCGCACTTTACGGAGTGTGGATGGGCACGCGACGTGCAGACCCGGGAGGGCAGCGAATCAACCCAGTGGTTAGGGTATTCGCACCCGGCCCGCCTGCTGATCGGGTTTTCTGTAAACGGCATGATCCCCGAGGCCACGCGAAAGCAGGTGGTCCGCCACGTCCTGCCGACACTCACGACGAGCGCTAGGGAGGAAGAGACCACCTGGGCCATGCACAACGTGAGCTTCAGCTCACCGGCCGGTTTTGAGCTGAGCCAGCGTAAGCTCTTCTCAGGCGATATCGCGCTGGAATTCTCAAAGGGGAAACACGAGGAACTGCTGCTCCGACAGGTCTACCCGGCCGAACTGGCCCTGCAGCGACGCCACATGGAGAAGTGGTTGGAATGCTACCCGTTCAAGCAGCACCGGCGGCTGCGTCGAGCGACCCTGAAAACGGATCCCTGGCAGTGCCGCCAGCGCCCCGACCTGGTCGGGCTGCAACGCTCGGCCTGGAAGCGCCTGCCGTCACCGCTAGGAGCATGGGCGCCGCGACAGTCTTTGGCCCTCGCCGCGCATGACCGCGGACTCGACCGCCTTTTGATCGTAGAACACATGGCCCGCGAGGCGCCCGATCCGGCGACAGGCGCGGCCGCTATTGACGGAATGAACCGGGGAGACTGGGCTGATGCGTAAACAGAAGAAGGAGCAGCTACCCAGATCGGACGAACGCAAGGCAGCCCTCCGCGGGAAGCCGCACCGGACACCCACCGTCAAACAGAAGGAAGAAAACGGCAAGCTTTACGTCACCGTGCAGCTTGAGCGATCGGGATGGCAGCGCGTCCTGGGTGCCGACAAGACCCGTGAACGGACATTCGGTTTGGACGCTTACGGTAGACGTGTCTATGAGTGCTGCGACGGTAAACAGACCGTGCAGGCCATTATCAACCAGTTTGCCAAGCGCACGCATGTCAGTGTGACGGAAGCCGAAATGGCCGTGACAAAGTTCGTTCGCACCCTCATGTCGAAGGGCCTGCTGGTGATTGAGATGCCAGACAAGCTCTGACGACCACCCCATAAGCCCTGATACCGGACCACAACCACTCGACGTTGCTAACGATCTCGGCATCCGACACCCAACCTGTATTGAAGAATGTGACAGAATCATGGGTGACAGAATCATGGGACTCGTCGTCTGTGGGGGGGAGATTCTCGCGCAAAGGCGCCAAGATCGCAAAGGGGACTCGTCGTCTGCGGGGGAATGACAGAATGATGGGTGACAGAATCACGGGACTCGTCGTCTGAAGGGGAATGGCAAAATCATTTTGGGGGCAAAATCATTATGACTGGGTTGGGCGGGATTGCAGATGGTGGCGAGGGCTAATCGGGGGGAGATTGCTCGGGTTCTGTGGGGGAGATTCTCGCGCAAAGGCGCCAAGATCGCAAAGGAGACTCGTCGTCTGCTGGGGGAATTGACCACGGATGACACGGATGGGCACGGATCCTACTTCGCCAAGGCTTCGTAGGACAAGTGGGGACTCGGGTTCTGCTGAGGGAAGGCAAAATGATTCTGTCAAAAGCAGCAGAAGCCGAGTCCCGGCCGCGCAGCGGCCACCCAAACCCCAGAAGGCTGCGCATCCTCAAGAGGCTCTGACTGCCACCCTATCAAAATGATTTTGCCCCCAAAATTATTTTGCCTTCCCCCGCAGACGACGAGTCTCCCTCCCCTTGGCGATCTTGGCGCCTTTGCGCGAGAATCTCCCCCCACAGAAGCCAAGTCCCTGCGACGCCCTACGCTTTGGGCAGCGGCTATGCCGCTCCCCTGGCGAGCAGAACGGCATTGATCAGCGTCCAGATGGCGATCCCCGTCACTTCGCCCAGGATGAGGCCCAGGAACAGACCGCGGGCACGCTCGTAGGTGCGGGCCCCGCCATACTTCATAATGAGCGTCTTGAGCAGCCAGCCAACGAACACGCTGAACCACACCACTCCGCCCGTCCACGTCGCAATCAGCAGCAAGCCCAACGGGTGAAATGGCCACTTAACACTGAATGAGCAGAGCCACTGCAGGAGCCCGGCAAGCAGCGCGCCATACAGGATGAACCAGCCCAGCTCCGGCTTTGTAGTGAGTATCTTGCCGCTGCCCCATGCGCTCAAAGCTCCCTCCGCGGTCCACGGCAAGATCCCGCGCCACCACCCCACGATGTTACCGCCGGTAATCGTTTCCCCGACCTTGTAGCCCACCACCAGGTAGGTGGCGCCGGCGATCACCATCGACACGACCAGCACCCCGAAGAGCAGCACTCCCAGGCGAACGTGCTTGCGCGCGTCGGCCTTCTCGTCCAGCCCCAGGGCGTGCAACACGACCGTGGCCGCGCACATGCGGTTCATGTAGCCAACAAAAACAGCCATGATTCCGGCGAAGTACATTGAGGAGGCCGTACGCCAGGCCACCGGCACAAGCGCGATCAACGCATTCCCGTAATGCGCCGTAGAGGAGACAATCGGCAGCCCCGTTTCCGCCACGACCCGCGCATAGACAATCCCGAACAGGAAGGCCACCAGGATGATGCCGACACTCCAGCCAGGATGTACGCCGACCCACGTAAACCAGATAAACATGGCGACCAGACTCAGTAAAAGCGCCGCTGCCGCCAGCCGATCGCGACGCTCGGCATCCGTTTTAACGCCCTTGATAAAGGTGGACCCGATGTGTGTCAGATGCGAACGCGCGAGCCACAAGACGCCCACCGCGATGGCAAAATGTACGCCTACTTTCATGGGCATCAGGCACCCCCATTCAAAGGGTGGCGAGTAGACGGTCACCATCGCGATGAGGAGCCCTGCCAGCAGCTGGATAGACCAGATAGAGAAACTCACCCGCTTCTGCATGAAGAAGCCCAGGCCCACGACGGAAAAGAGCAGCCTGTATCGCCCGCTGATCCATCCGGGCAGATGACGCACAAAGCCCTCGGTGAAGTACGGCGACATGTCGAACGAGAGCGGGATAGCCGGAAACATACCCGGCCACTTGCCGCTCACACGCGAGAGCATAATGATGAAGAATGAGAGACCAAGACCCGTCAGCAGCAGTGGGTCCAGGAAGATAGCGGGCAGGCCGCGCCCGGTTGCAGGTGCCGAGCAGATCGCCTTCTGCACCTCGAGCAACGGGAACGTCACCCGCTCGCGATCACGCCATTGCGGCAGTGCAATCATCGCAATCGCGATCATCATCACCCACCAGGGCACCAGCAGTCCGAGCCAGGCCATCAGCGGTTTGCCCCATGACTTCCAGGGAATCTGCTCCCCGGGCTCGAGACCGTTGAGCAGCCGATTCGCAGCGAACGGTTCGCTGCCGAACTCAAGTTTGTCGGGAAACAGTGCCGCGGGGGGATCCATCTTCTCATACAACTCAGCCTTTGCCGGATCCTCACACGCGTTCTGTGTGCAGCTTGCCAGGGGGAACAGGAACGCGCGAAGCAGTCCCTGGTCAGGCGTCACGGAGGCCACGAGCAGCATGCCGAAAACCAGGGCGAGCTGAACGCGATTCAATACCAGCCGTAGCGAGACCAGCGAAAGCAGAGGATTGAGCCCGAAGACGATGACCAGCATCAACGCCACCGCGCCAACCGGCAGGTAGTCGCTGCAGAACCCGCCGGTGCCGATGAGTTGACTAGCCGTACCCAGAGTCCAGATCAGCAGCGAGCCGACTAGCCCGATGAAAATAGCTACTATAGTCCGCTTCATACCGTCAATTCTCCGTACATCAATCAACGGCTCCGTCGACTTCGCCAAAACTGATCTGGATCTGGTCGCGGGTCTTGATGTCGACCACCTTGCCATCTTCCAGATAGACGACCCGGTCCGATGCCGCCAGCATCTTGTGGTCATGCGTGGCACTGATGATCGTCACGCCCAGGTCATGCTGCAATGAGCCCAACAGCGCAATGATTTCCTCGCCCGTCTTCAGGTCGAGGTTGCCGGTTGGCTCATCGGCCAGGATAATCGATGGCGAATTGGCGAGGGCACGCGCACAGGCCACGCGCTGTTGCTGACCGCCGGATAGCTGGGTCGGCAGATGGTCGTGCCGCCCCGTGAGTCCCACCTGGTCGAGCAGCTTATGACCGCGCTCGTTCGCTTCCGCCTGGCTCACACCGGCAAAAATCATGGGCAGCGTCACATTCTCAAGCGCACTCATGATCTCAATCAGGTTGAATGTCTGAAAAACGAACCCGATCGTCATACAGCGCAGATACGCAATCTGCCCCTCGCTCATGTCCGTTGTTGAATGCCCGTCGATGGTCACGGTGCCCTCGGTCGGGGTGTCCAGCCCGCCAATGGCATTGAACAGGGTGCTCTTGCCGCTGCCCGAGGGCCCCATGATGCTGAGGTACTCACCGCGCGCCACATCGAGATCCACCCCGCCCAGCGCCCAGAGTTCTTCCTTGCCCAGCACGTAGCGGCGCTTAACGCCTTTTGCCGATATGATGACGTCAGCTGACATGCATCGCCCCCTCTTTGATCTCGATCTCGTCACGGCTCTGGATGCGATCTATCTTCCCGTCACGCACCCAGGCGATACGATCCGAGGCGGCCAGCATCTTGTGGTCATGCGTCGCGGTGATGATCGTGACGCCCTCTGTTTTATTGATCTCCCTGAGCAGATCAATGATCTGCTCACCGGTAGCGCGATCGAGATTGGCCGTGGGTTCGTCGGCGAGCAGAATAGTGGGATCGTTGGCCAACGCGCGTGCACAGGCGACGCGCTGCTGCTGACCCCCCGACATCTCCAACGGCTTGTGCAGCAATCGTTCGCCCAGACCCACCTTCTTCAGGATCTCGACCGCCTTGTCCTGCGCGTCCGCCTGCTGCATGCCGGCAAAGGTCATCGGCAACATGACGTTGTCGAGAGCCGTGGCCACGGTGATCAGGTTGAAGGACTGAAAAATGTACCCGATCTTATGGCAGCGCAACCAGGCCAGCTCGACGGTGTCCAGCGAGGCAATATCCACGTCGTCGATATAGACGCGCCCCTCGGTGGGCTTATCCAGCCCGCCGATCATATTAAAAAGCGTCGACTTGCCCGAGCCGCTCGGCCCCATGATGGAGATATACTCGCCGCGTTTGACTCTGAAGTCTACGCCATTGAGCGCATGCACCGCCTCCTCACCCATGTAGTAGGTCTTCCGCACGCCGAGCGCCCGTACCACATTGGCCGCCCGCAGGGCCTCGTCCTGGGCATCAGCCTCAGGCGCCGCCTGCGCCGCGTCCGGTTCAGGCCGCTGTTTGTCTATCGATTCGCTCATTTCGAATTCCATATCATCACTAAACCTCGGTCCGCAGCGCCTCGACCGGCGACATCTTCGCGGCCTGCGCGGCCGGATACAAGGCGCCCAGAATGGTCAGCGTAACCCCCCCGACAAAGCAGGCGGCCACCATCGTCAGGAACCGCGAGGCGGGGAACAGGGCCCATACTTCGCCACCATACAGGGTCAGCCCCTCGCCAAAACCAATCGCTAATCCAAGCAGCACGCCCAAACCTGTACCCACGGCCCCCTCCAAGGCGCTCTCAATCAGGAAGAGCCTCAACACGAAGCGATTCAAAGCGCCCAGGCACTTCATCGTCCCAATCTCGCGAAACCGTTCGGTCACGCTCATCAGCATGGCATTCACAATGCCCACGAAACTGATCAATGTGGCCAGCCCCACAATCCAGAAGGTCTGTACGCGTTGGTCCGCCGCGTCGGTCTGATCGATCAGGCCATCCTGCGTCAGACGCTCGATCAGATCCGCCGAGCCATAGGTCGCGGCACCGCGGAGCAGTCCATCCCCACACAGAATGTAGGTCAAGAACGCGACCGCGAGCACGATGCCACTGATGACCAGCGTGGCCCGCCAGATGCGGATGCGCAGCCCCTTCACGGCAATCGCAAATATATCACCGAATGGCAGGCAGGTCAGCACACGGCTGTCCGCTTGCCGGGCCTCGTTCGCAGAAGATGAATTGTCTGTCATGGCTTTCGTTTCCACTCTCTAGACGGGTAACACATTGGCGCTCTTGGCCATGAACACAAAGCCCAGGGCCAGCATGGTGATCAGGCCCATGCCGGCGCCGAACCCGGCGGCAAAGACGATTCGGTATTGCGGCCATTTGTCACCAAAGCGCTTGCGGCACCAGAATCGCCCGATAAAGGCCCCGCTAACGGTGGGGATAATCATATGCGGCAGCGACTGATCCAAGCCGCGAATCAGGCCATACACCAGGAACACCGGTAGATTAAAGCGCGCCAGTACCGCATAGAACATCAGCGCCACGCCCAGTCCCGACCCGATAAAGTCCAACCGGAACGCCTCGCGGAATGGGCTGATACCGGCATCCGGCAGGGTGGCCGACCACATCAGCCCGCTGTTGTAAGCGCGCAGCTCCCAGAACTCATTGGCAAAGGGGAACATCTCACTGGGTACCGGCCCGAGTGACCAGATGAACTGGGCAAAGAGCACCGTCCCGATCAGCATCAGCGGATAGGTCAGGACCTCGGCCTTGATCAGTGACGTGAGCTTGGTGCCGGTCAATTCCATGACCCGGAACGAGCGGACCTGGTTGGCATAGTTGTGCAGCGGTATGGGCGCAAACCAGATGGCGGCGCCCTTGTAGCCGGACATGATGAACGTCGCCTCCTTGACAAACGGGATATTCATCTGCATGCCCACGATCCCCTCCATACGCGCCGAGATGTACGACATCAACGGCGTGTAGATGAACCCGTAGAACAACAACAGGAGCAACGGGAAGCGCTTATCAATCACGGGCGAGAGTTCGTTGACAAGAATATAGGTCAGGGTGATGTAGGTGATCGTCGAGACAAAGTAGATCAACAGTCCGACCCATATCGGGATGTCCCCCCGCTCCCGGTTGCGCGCCAGGGCATCGCGCCAGTGGATCTTGGTCCGCCCGGTCTCATCCATCTCCTTTTTGCGCTCGTCAAACTTGCTCTTCATATGCAGGAAGCCGATGATCGCAACCGCAAAGGTCAGGCCCAGGTTGAAGCTGAAGTAGAAGTCGAACGTATTGGTGCGCACGGTTTCCATCGCTGACATGCCCGGTTCCCAGCTTCCCAGCACCCCGACGCCCTGCAACAGCGGGTTGACGACCATCGTGAATATGACGCCGAAGAGCGAGCCCATGACCGCCCAGAACGGCATCACCATACCCGTGATCACGAGACCCAGATCGAAAGAGAGCATCATGGGCATCGCCGGCAGGCCGCCCTCCGTGTAGCGGGTCAGATCCAGGAACGGGATGGGCAAGGGCCGCATCGGCTTTGAGAATATGGCACCGGTAATACTGGGCACGGCAAGATAGATGAAGCCGAACGCAATACCCAGGGCCGCCCCCATGGCAAAGACCCTGTAGCGCCACGTTTCCCGGTCATCCGAAGAGTCCGCTAAAGCGGTCATCCCCGCCGCGCCAACCGGGGCCATCGGGAAGGGCAACTCCTCCACATCCGCCGTCAGCCGGAACATGACATAGCCCAGCCCGAAATGATCGATTCGCTGGAACAGCATCATCAGTGCGGTCAGGCCGAGTGGTACGGCCCAGGCCGCCCGGAAGAACGAACGGAACTCGCCGGCATCGGCCGGGGCATACCAGGCGGGGATCAAGCCGGTCATGCCCATCTTGCGCAACTCCTCGCTCTGAACCAGGAACTGGCGCCATAGGAACCCCTCGCCGCCGGCAGCCATGGCGGCACCGCACATGTAGAACAGGACGAAAATTTCCGGTCGCTTCAGCTTCTTGAAAGCACGGCGCATGATTTCGACATAGAGCAGCACCGTCACCCATTTGGCCGCCTCGCCCATCTGCAGACCGGCGACCAGGTTCATGTAGACGGATGCAGGCGCCATCACGAAGCCTACAAACAGTCCCATCAGGATCGTGCCGATCTTAAAACCGTCACTGAACGTGTCAGGTCGGGGCATCAGATCCCGAAATTCGCGAAATTCCTTATCTTCTCTCACGTCTGCTCTTTCTGGTCCCATTCGGATGCCATCCGCAGGAACTCCCGGACCATCTCCGGTTTCACATTGCGCCAGCCGAGGAGCTGCTTGCGCATGTCTCCCAGGAACGTGCGATTCAAGCGCCACCAGTTCCGCGGTTTGCCCGACTCACGCCCGAGTTCTATGTGAATATCACAAAGGTCTTCCTCGGCGGCCCGGATTTCGATCCGGACGCTCTGGCGCACGCCCAGATCGTACGGGGCGATCCAGACCGTTGCCGACTGTCCGGCCACCAGCGCGTCGGTCGAGGGCAGCAGCGTCAGCGCGTCTGTTGTGAAGTTACCGGTGCTCCCATCCTTGTGCGCCGCCATAAACTCGTGGATGAAGGCGTTCAAGCCCCCGGCCGCGGCGAGCGAAACGGTGAACGGGAGCATGTCGCGGATCACATCGTCTTCGGGCTCCGGCACACGCCACTTCATGTCCTTGCTCGGGGTGGCCAGGCGGCTGGCCATCAGGGCGGGGGCGATCGCGGAAAGCACAACCACAACCATGACCACACCCATCGTCACAATCACACTCGACCCCGAATAGTTCAACGTAATGCCGCCCATCAGATCGAAGTGCGTCAATATCTTGGCCACACCTTGCCCCACCACATAGCCGAAAATTGACCCCATCAGACCGTAGGTGACCGCCTCCGCCAGGAACAGGACCCCGACATGCCGTGGCGCCAGCCCCAGGCTGGTGTAGATATGAATCTCGCCCTTGCGCTCAGCGACCGAACTCAGCATGGTGTTGAAAATGATCAGCGCCGCGATAATCATCGGGATCAGCAGGCTGCGCGGCGGTTTAGGCACCAGCGGAATGGTTACCGCCACTTGCACATTCTTTGCGGCGCCGTAATAGATGGGGAACGAGAGCACCTTGAGCATGGAGAACGCCGTCGCCTCGGCCGCTTCTGCCGACCCGGTGCCGATCGCAAGGCTCCTCAGCGTTCCGCCGAGCGACTTCACGAACGATGCAGGCAAAAGCACCACATCGTCGCCCGCCAACGCCGTGACATTCCGATCCACATCCATACCGCCCCCCGAAGCGTACGACTGCTCCATATCCCCCTGGCTTTGCATGGCGTCGCTGAGAACAGAGAGATCGTTTGGCAACAGCGACTGGCCGTTAAGCATGCGTAAGTTCTTATCAGCCTGCCGTCCGTCGAATACCCCAAGAAGTTTCATGTCCCGGCCACACACGTCAATGGTTTCGCCCGGCTCAACAGCCAGTGCCACGGCGGCTCGTTCCGAGATGTAACACCCCGCGCCCATGGCAAACTGCTCCCAATTAGGGAGAAAATCGTGGGGCACCGCCAGGCCGGACTCGTGACCCGTAAGTCCCAGCGCGCCCCGCACACCATGGGGCTGCCCCGTTGCGGGGTTGCGCATGGGCACCTGCCATCCGGATGTCGCACTAGTGAGCCACCAGCGCGCGGCGACGTTCCCGCCGTCACCCAGCAGGTTCTCGACCGTGGCGGCAGCGCGCGGCGACAGCGTCTTCATGCCCGGTAGATGAACCAGGACACCGGCGTAGGGGCTCTCTACCCCGCGTAGCGTCATCTGCCGCTTGTCTCGATAGTAGGATGTCGACGAGAAACAGAGCAGCACGAACGTGACCAATGCGATGGTCGTGCCGGTCAATACGGTACGGACCTTACGCTTGCGCATGTTGGCGATCCCCAGCCAGACCGCGCTACCGAGAACACCGCCCCGCGTGGTCTGCGCACCACTGGCCTCAGCCCGTCCGCTGCGCAACGCTTCGAGATCCTTCTCGAACTTCTTCATGATCATGATGATGACCAGCAGACTGAGCAACAGAATGCTGAAGGCCATCATAATCACTGCCGGCTGCACCGTAATCCGAAAGGCCGGATGGAAACTCCACAAGATGGCCGACATCAGCGCAAAGATCAGGACGCTGCCGACAATTCGATGGCCAATCTTTGGAAAGGCAAAGACCAGACGCTCCATCGCCACCGCGAACGGCGCCAGCAGAAGCAGCAGGAAAATGGCCCCGCGAATCACGTCGTCACCGAGTGCCCGCAGCGCCGTGTAGGCCCTGATTTCGCTGGCCAGTGCCGTGGTGGCGGCTCGGTGGAACGTAGCCCCATCGTTATCGCTCAGCGCCTCCTCCGCCTCGGCCAGAGAGTCACCGGTCCTGTTATGCAACGCATCAATCGCCTGATTCTCGATGCCGGCACGCCTGAACGCAGCCTGTCGGTACGCGTCAATCGAGTACAGATCCATTGCCGAAATGTGAATCGCGGTGGACGGCAGCGCCTCGCCGGCTTCGAACCCGCCCGAACGCAGGCCTTCACGCAATGTCCGCCCGGTCTCATTCAGATATTGATCCAGTCCCAACAACACCATACGGTTCGCGGTCTGGCCGGCCCGCAGCACCATATTCCAGCGCGTCCCCGCCTCCACCAGCGCGCTCATCTGCCCATCAACCAGACTGAATTGGAACCGCTTAGGCGGCCCCCCCCGCGTCACGTCCATGAAAGACGCCTCATTCAGAGGCTCCAGAAAGCGTGGATCAAAGAACTCAGGTCCATCCAGTTCCATGCACTCGAACGATTCGAGACGCGCCTTGACCTCCGGTTTGGCGTTGAGTTCGACGATGGATGCATCCAGGCCGGCGATCATGCTACGGCGGTCTGAAATCCCACGGATAACCCCTCCCCGCTCATCCAGCACGAAGCCCTGGACTTTGAGGTTCTTCATTCTCGGGCCGACCGTTGCCGGCAGCAGTGGAAAACGAAAGCTGCCGTCCGCACCCGTCCGCACGAATTCGGAGCGCCGAACGCCGGTCGCATCGGTGTCCTCAGCCTTGCGACTCGCCGGCGCCAACGTCACCAGGCATCCGGGAATGGGCGTACGGGCCACGGTCTCGGCGACGGACTCTTCCACGATCAGGCCACGCCCGAAGCGCCAGCCACTGACATCCCGTGCGCGGGGGGTATACGTCGGAGCGAACGTCTGATCGTTCAACAGCCGAGCCAGCAACAGATAGGTGGTTTCCACCTGCGGATCCAGACGACTCCAGTCCAGCCGTGCGGCCGTGTCCTGTGGCGTATCCGTGCGCGAGGCCAAGCCACCCAGTGTCGTCCAGGTCACACCCAGAGGGCCCAAACTGGCCACTGGCGCAAGCAGGGCCGCGCGGCGGCCGAACAGGTACGAGTCCAACTCCCCACGTCCCGTCGCGAGGTCGACATTGACGGTTCGCGCCACCAGGGCCGCGGTCGAGACGGCCGGTGATGACGCGCCCGACGCTGCGCCCGGCAGCACCATGGAATCCCAGGCGGCGGCCTGCTCCTCGGCCATCACGGTGCGCATCCATTGGGTAAATGGACGTGCCGGCTTGGTCAGGCTTGTATGCAAATGCTTGCACGTGACCAGAGCGCCCAGCGTGGTGCCGGCATCGGAAAGGTCCACTCCGAACACGAAGGGCGCCAGCCGGCCCCCTGCCCCCTCAGCCCCCTCAGCCCCCATGGCCGTCAGAATTTCGTGCCGTATACGGTCATGCGTATCGAAAAAGGTCAGCCGCGCTTTCTGCTCGGCCAGTTGTGCCGCTATCCCCGCCGTTGCCCGTTGCCATGTATCAATGGCCGTGGGCATGACCGACTCAGAAATAGGATCGTCCGTGAACACCTGCGTGACGGTCCGCGTGAGTAGCCGCTGCCGGGTATCCTTGGTCTTGAGCTCTGCCTGCAACGCTTCAACGCGTGCGGTGTCATCCGGGTCCGCATCGTCGATAGCCAACCGCAACATCCCGCACTGATCCCTGAGCTTCAAGATGGAGGGGCCAACCACATTCTTGAAATAGCCGCGCACCTCGCGGTACGTGCCTTTGTCGTGCAGCTGACCGACCGCCTCCGCGCCCTGACCGAGTTGTGTGGCGGTCTCATGCAGCTCGGTATATGAGGCCAGAATATCGGCGTCGACCTTCTGGTATCGCTTCCGGATCGTGTTCTCGGGCGTCACGGCGAGCATGGCCAACATCTGACGCACGCCCAACTGATTGATGCCGTCGGCATCGACAAAGCAGAATAGGACGGGTCGCCTGGGTGGCTCGGGCGCAAAAGCCCGCAGCGCATTGAGGGCGAAGGCGGCATCCACGGCCCGATCGGCACCGGGCGCCAGCCCCATCACGACACTCATGGAGTCGTACGCCGCCGCCACCGCGATCGGGGGCAACGCCGGGTCCACCGCTTCCGGTCGGAGCAAGGCATAGATATTGCGCGCCGTGACCTCGCGCCACTCGCCATCACAATGGAGTGTGCCCCGCCCTACCCCGCCCTGTCGCAAGGCGTCCGCCAGCGGACCTTGCGGCACGTAGTAGCGCGGCATGTAGAGACGCTGATACTCCGATTCAAGCGCCACATCGTCTTTGCCGCCAAGCAGAAGCACCGCCTTGCAGCCCATCGCAAACGGGTGCTTCCAGTTCTGGTAGGCCGACATCTCCATCACCGCGATGTTGCCGCGCAAACTGCGCGCCGGCATCTCCGCATGCGATGCGCCGCCGACATAGATGAGATCTCCGGAAAGCCCCTCCTCCGGCGTGGTCTTCACCCGCACGAGGTCCGGCCAGACGGGATAGACCGCATGGGTCCCTGCTAAAGCACCACCGGCCAGTTCAATCGTCGCTCGCCGAACGGTCGGCACCACAACAGGAAACTCATGCACCCACGTCTGCACACCAGGCACCGCACGAACCCGCTCCAACAGCCCATCCGAAGCCTGATCATGGCCCACGGTGCCGGGCGTCCGCGAGTCGTGGCCAGCCAGCCACGTCGTGTCACGGCGCACGCTCTCCGTAAGCTCCCCTCCCCTGACCGCACCGGCCGCAACCCAACCGATGGTCACGGCAAGAGACAGAGACACTCTTGTGTTCAATCCGCTCATTTCAAACATGCTCTCAAAGTACCATAGGGCCCCTACAGTGAACAGGGCACAGAAGCGAACATTAGCGCGACAGATCCGACATATCGAGATTCATTCGGCCAGAGCATTCTGCGATGCGGCACGGTTGAAGGGTTTGGAGCTAAGCATGCTAGCGAAATGGTGTGTGGGTGTGTGAGTAGGCACGATAGGGCACACCCCATCCTCGCTGGCAACTTTGAACCACTTCAGACAGCCGTGGTCAGGCCGCCTTGGGTAGAGAGACCGGCTCGAGCCTCAGATCGCGCATCGTGCAGAGGT
>JABGQM010000074.1 GCA_018648805.1 Verrucomicrobiota bacterium | reverse complement strand
TATCCATGCCCAAAACATACGCGCCCGGAGACTGAAAGTCCAGCTATCTTTTGTGTATAAAAGACAGGGCAAGCTGGCAGGGGGCATTTATCGAACCGACTTACGTATAAGGCTCAGGGCGTTGCCCTGGGCTAGTATATCAAGCCCTTTCAGGGCGAAGACTCGTCCACCGTAATCGTCAACCGATCCCTGTCTTCATTTCATCTTCATTACTTTTCACTAAACTCTTGTCCGTCCCCATCTGCGTAGCGATAGGGTTTGACTCGTCTCAACCAGCGCTTGACGAGGGGGTTCTTCTGCTCGAAGTGCTTCTCTTCGCGGTTCATGGTCAGCCAGTCGTCGGTTGTGAGCAGCCATTTCGGTTGCTGTTCCAGAGCTGCGAAGGCCTGATCCAACGCATCGGTGGTCGGTGTGCCGATGTTGGTGTCCGCCATTGCCCGCGCCAGGGTGTAGGATCTGACGCTGTAGTAATAGCGGAAGTACTGGGTCGACTGTATGGTGCGCCATTCGTCGGGATTGCTTCTTAGACCGTTCTTCCGCCGCTGTTCCTCCCAGGCGATCCGCGCGTCGTCGATTGCGACGTTGAGTGCGCCGAGCGTCGGCAGGGCATAGGGCTTCACTCCGTCTCTGATCTGTCGACGTATTGCGTTCGCTTCGTGCTGTCGTTCCCGTTGTCTTTTAGCTGGCCGCTGGACAGCATCGAGGGCATCGGTATATTCGTTTGAGAAGGGGGTGACATACCGTTGGCAGGCCCGCCAATCCTGGCCGCGCAACTGGGATGCATTAACATAGGCTTCGGCATCGATGTAGGCTTTGTTCGCTAACAGCGCCTGGCTGAGGATGCCCTGTTGCCGCCGTTTGAGTTGGTCCATTTGGGCCCGCAAGGTGATCGCTTCCAGGTCGTCATACAGGTAGCCGCCCATTGGCGTGTCGTGGTTGTAGACCGTCAACACCTTGGCGCGTCGTTTAATCAGATTATGCTTCGCGGCCTCGTCGGCCTCGGCGAGGGCGGCATTGAACACTTCCGCCACCGGCCCTTCGACCTCCGTCAGCTCTTTGACTCGCGCGTCGAGTCGTTCCTTGGCGGCATCATAGTCGGCCTGGAGCGCGTCCTGTTGTGGCGTCGCTGCAACGATCTTTTTGTGAAGCTTATCCCGCGTGGCCCGCATTGCCTTGATCTTTGCGGGGTCGTCGAGCGAGCGGAGTATCGCTTCCTTCTTGATCTCCGCGTCTTGCCACGCCTTGTATGCCCGCGCCTTGCGTGAGCCTGCCGGTGCTTCCCTGTATGCCTGTTCCACCTCTTTCCGCTTCTCACGGTACGCCTGCTCCGCCGCGCGCTGCTTCTCACGGAAGGCCTGATCTTGCTCCTTGTTTGCCGCCTGAAGCTCATCCACTCGGGCCTGCAGCTTCATGACCTCATCGCTGGCCATGTACGCTTTGTTCAGTTGGTGTTCGTTGACCTGGTATTCCGCCATGAGCCGATAGTAGTTATCCCGAACGGCTCGCGACGTCTTGATCGCGGCGGGAGTGTCGCCCAGTTCCATTGTATAGAGTCGCTGCAGAACCTGGTCGTGCCAGGCCTTGGCATCCTGCATCATCTGGCCCTGGCTGTAGAGCCGGCTGAGTAGTTGGCGGCGTGCTTCCAGGTCACCGTAGCGGGCGTGCATGTCCTTTACGATTGGCGCTGTGACCCGGGTCGGGGTCATGAGCGGCGGTTCGGGCAGAGCGGCGACATTGTCCGGCACCTCGCTGTAGACTCGCACATGATCGAGTTGACCGACGGCGTAATTCGGGTTGTTCGCGTCACGCGAACGGAAGAGGAAGTTGCGCCGCGCATACTGCGGGGCAAAGACGGATGCCGGCCGGAAAGCGGATTTCTTCTCAGCCGCGGTCGCGTTCACATGGAGCGCGACACGTTCCCCGTCGATTGTTACGCGCAACGTTGCCCATTGACCGGCCTGCAGAGCTTGGCCTGCCGGCAGGGCTGTGGTCTTGCCCTTGACCGTCCATTGCAGGAGGGGCTTCCCAGCCTTGTCGACCGTCAGTGTGATGCGGTTCTCTAGTGTGGATCCGAAGTCGAGCAGCGTTTGTGGCTTCCGGAAAGCGTTGAGTTTAACGCGCAGGACGAGCATCAGTTCGCCGAGGTCGATGACTTCAGGCGCGATTTCGGCGTGTTGGTCTTTACCGTTGAAAACCAGTGCCCCGTTGATCTCGCTGAGCGGTTCAAAGCCCGGCCGCCCGCTGAGGTGGCCGTTGAAGTTGATCGGATCGTTGGCGAAATGGTAGCCGGTGAACTCTTTGCCGCGCAGGATGACCATGTCCTCCAGCAGGACGGATTCGTCCCGCAGGATATCGTAGTTGGCGAGCAGGTTCCCGAGCGTGGCCTCGACGCCGCGCCGCGATGAAATGCCGGTCACATGTGTGACCTTCTGATCGGCGCTGCTGGCGTCCGGGTAGACACGGCTACCCGCCCCGGCATCGAAGAGACGTGCGTAGCCGGAGGCGATCGTGGTTCCGAGTACGCACGCCTTGCCGCTGAGCTTGGCGTGGTCCTTGACGACGGCGCCGTCGCCGCTGACCGCGGCGGAATCGATCAGTTGCGCCTGGTCGAGGATTTGCGCTTTCCCGAGCACGACGCAGCGGGGCCCGATATAGGCTGACGGCGCGACATGCGCCTGTGAGGAGACCCAACCGCCTCCGTTGGGGTGGGGGGCACCGTCGAGATTATCGAGCAGGAACCGGGCGCGGAAGACGCGGGCCCTGGCGTTGTGCATGGCGCGGCCCAGAAACCAGCCCTGCTTGCGCCCCATCTCGTTGAACTCATCCTGTCGCGTGTCATAATGCGCCTTGCTCTTCACGTAAGCCGGCATCTGTTCTGCTAGATTCGTTTTCAGAGTCTCGCGTTCGGCGGCGCTGAGTGAGGGGATGAAATCCAGGCTGTGATGCGGTTTTCCTTCCACGGGGAGATACGCCTCATTTCCGCGTTCCGGGAATTCGAGCCCGCTGTTGTTGTTGTCGACTACCGATCCGAACGCCGAGCCCGGCGTGGCGCCGGAGAGCGTGACCTGGTATGGATATCGATAGGCAAAGCCACCTTCGTAGAGGTACCGCGCCACCCATTTGCGACCCTTGAAGAGCGCTTTGGGGGTGGCGGTGACGGTTAGCCACCAGCGTTTGTCGCCGGGTTCGACGTCCATCGACATCTTGCCCTTGTTCCAGAGCGGCGAGTAGCGGCAGCGGTCGTTCTTGTCGACCGCGACTATGCAGGCGCGCCAGTCGGAATAGGTGTCCGGATCGAAGTCGCCCCGGAAATCGACGGTGATGGCCTTGGCGCCCTCATCGGGAACCAGTCGTGAAATGGATACGCCGTAGGGTTCGGGTGCTTCCGCGGCAGGGCAGCGATAGATACGCTTTTCGATGTCGAGCGGAACGAGGTACGACCGGTTGGCCGAGGCGGCGAAGGCGCGGAACTGGAATTCCTGCTGAC
The DNA here is from genome assembly GCA_018648805.1 of Verrucomicrobiota bacterium. Classification (GTDB taxonomy): domain Bacteria; phylum Verrucomicrobiota; class Kiritimatiellia; order UBA8416; family JABMPJ01; genus JABMPJ01. The sequence goes on along the minus strand of JABGQM010000074.1, from coordinate 15,703 downwards.
AGTCGAACTCGGCGAATCGTGCGCCGATCTGTCCGATCATATCGCCCACGCGGCGGATCGCGTTCTTCTTGTTCCACAGTCCGCGTTCCTCGCCCAGGTGCGCGAAGACGTGGAAAGGTGTTGTGTCTTCGAGCGAGGCCAGTGTGGAGGTGAGTGCGGGGATGATATAGCCCCAGTTCGGATCGTCGGCCATGTTTTCGTAGCCTGTGGCACCGGGATAGCCGCCGTGAAAGAGGCACTTCCATGGCCGTAACGATTGGTGGGTTATTTTCGATCCGCGGGACGGGTTCGCCATGACTGCGAGTGAGTCCGCGCAGTTTTCGCCTCCGCCCACGTAGAGCAAGCCGCCGCAAGGCATGCCGTGTCCCCACTCGTGAAACACGCCATTGATGTCCGGGCCGCCCAGATTACAGCCGCCGTAGCCACCACCGCCACCGCCGCCACTGTGGCCGAACTGCGGGACATACTTATACAACTTCTCCTGCTCCCAGAAGCGTGGCAACGAGCCGCCGTATTCGTGATAGGCCCAGTAGGCTTCCATCTGATTCTTTAGATGCGCGATCGTCTGCAATACCTGTTCGCGCTGGTATTCCTTCACAAAGCTCTTTTGACCGTCCTGGGATTTACCAGGAATTACGATGGAGCCGTGTTTGGTGTCGAACCGGATTTTGCCCGGATGTTTGAACAGGTGCTCTTCGCCCTCGGGGAAAGTGAGCGCTTCGCCGCCAACGGCATATTCATCTTGCAGCAGTGTCTTCTGGATGCGCGCCATATCCTTGTTGTACGTATCCATCAGATACCGGCGATCCGGTTCGCAGAGGTACTTGGCGAGGATGACGCGTTTGCGGCCATCTTCAAACCGCAACACGGCGGCCGGACAACGATAGCTTTCCGGATCGTTAACGTCTGCGAGCGCATCGTCGCCTACGCCGCGGAAGTTGACCAGGTGCGCTTTGAACGGCTTTTGCGGGAAGTTATCGGGCAGGAACCCGGAGTGGTAGTGTTTCGGAGCGCGCGGTGTCCAGGTGCGTAGCGGTGCGCCGGGGATGTCGTCGAGCGGCGTGAAGTCCATGCCGCGCTTGGGCCACCATTTTACGGTACGCCGATGATAGCCTTTCAGGTCGTCGGGTTTCTTCTGTTTGACGGTATCGAGCCCGACATCGCTGCGCAGCCGGCCGGGATAGCGAATATCGTAATGGAAATCGTATTCCTGGTGGTCCCTGCGCGACTCGTACTCCGCTGCGCCGGCCGCAAGGCAGCCAAGTCCGGCTGCAATCATCATCGACCCTCTAATCAATCGTTTCATGTGAATGTCTTTCCTGGTAACTATTCACTACTGAACCATCGGGAACTCGACCTTCGGTGCGAGCACCAGGCGCATGCCGACAAACGGGTAGTAGTCGATGTCGAAGGGGATAGGGTAGCGTGCCGCGCTGCGCATGAACTCATAGCCTGCGTAGGCACTCCCGCCGCGAATGAGCTTCTCGGGGGTATCGTTGATGACCAGCGGGTCTGTCGCGTTGCCAGGCGTGTACGGGGCGTAGGAGTCGATGCACCATTCGGCGACGTTGCCGTGCATGTCGTACAGGCCCCAGGCGTTGGGTTTGCGATCCTGGCCCACGGGGGAAACGTCGCGGCACCCGGCGAATGAACGCAGCTCGCGATTGGCGCTCTGCTTTGTCTTCAGGCGTTCAGCGTCCTTGATGATCTGCTTCTCATCACCGAGCGCGAACATGCCCTTTGTTCCGGCGCGGCAGGCGTATTCCCACTCGGCTTCGGTCGGCAGGCGATAGTCGTAGCCTGAGGGCAGTCGCCCGGCTTTGGTCTCACGTTCGTTGATGGCCTTGCAGAAGGTGACGGCATCGACAAAGCTGATGCACTCCATGGGGTTGTCCAGCAGCAGTTCATATCCGTCGGCGCCCCCGGGCACAATCTTGTTGCGGAACTCGAGTGCCATTCCGTCGGCCAGAGATCCACGCCAGTGCCGCCAGCGCTCGAAGTTGAAGTCGGCCTTGAGCAGCCTGTAATACGCTTCCTGCCTGACTTCGTAGACTCCCATGTAGAACGGTTTGCTGATCGTGACGTTGTGTCGGGTTTCGTCGGCGTTCCGGGCGGTCTCGTTCTTCGGGCTACCCATCGTGAACGTGCCGGCGGGGAGCTTGACCATCTTCAGATTCAGCCCGGGCACGGTCCACTCGCTGGCGGCGAGCGTCTTCATCGCGTTGACGTGGTCCGCGGGAACCTTGATGGATTCCGCGGGCGGGAGCTTCTCGACTTTCGTGCGCAACGGCCTGGTGACAGGATCCAACGCAAACGCCGTCGTGGTCAACAGCATGGCTGCTGCGAGCAGGTAGTGTGTTTGTTTCATGATTGTTTCCTTGTCTACTGCTTCCGGATTGTCCGGATGTTTTTCTATTGGCCTGTATGCTCGTGGCCCTGAAACGGCTACATCGACTAAGCAGTTCGACTAGGTGTAAACGACGAAGTGAAGGGACTAGGAGTGCGACTAAGTGTGAGCTTCGCGCTCTCCCCACACTTAGTCCCACACTTCGTCGCCACCCTTAGTCGGTTACCCTTAGTCGAACTGCTTCGTCGGCTCGCACACATTGACCATCGACTAAGCCAGTGGACGCTAGTGTCTAATTCTCTACTCGTTATCCGTTCTCGTCGCCGTAGTCGTCCACCGATCTCCTTGTCTACTGCTTCCGGATTGTCCGGATGTTTTTCTATTGGCCTATATGCACGTGGCCCCGAAACGGCTACATCGACTAAGCAGTTCGACTAGGTGTAAACGACTAAGTGAAGGGACTAGGAGTGCGACTAAGTGTGAGCTTCGCGCTCTCCCCACACTTAGTCCCACACTTCGTCGCCACCCTTAGTCGGTTACCCTTAGTCGAACTGCTTCGTCGGCTCGCACACATTGACCATCGACTAAGCTTTTCGAATAACGTCCATCTAATCGTCCACCGATCTCCCCGCTACTGTCTCGGATCAGTCCCAACCGGCCGTTTCGTCAGAATCGGACCGCGAATCCGCTCAAGCCACTTCTGTAACAGCGGAAGAGTCTTGATACTCCCATTCACCTCTTCTGTTATCCGCCAATCCCAATCGACTTGAGTGCGCCACATCTGGCCCGACGAGCAGATTTCCAAGAGTTCCCCGACAGCCCTGAGATCGTCGGTTTTGGCGAGTGCGGCAACAGAAGTGGCCGTCTCCCCACTGAGGCGTTTGGTATAGCCCGGCAGATCCACGTTGTAATGATGGCTGAAATATGCGCGTAACCCGCCCAGCGCTCGGAACTCAGGTGCATACGGCGCCTCTGCATTGCGCTTGGCATTGGCGAGTTCTGTCTTTATGTCTCCGATTTCCCGCTGAATCGACTGCGTCTGTTTGGCCTCTTTACCCAGCGCTTTCTTTCGCTCGTTGTATTCCGCCTCTTTCGCGTCCAACTCCGCTTGGGCCGCGGTGACCGCCGTATCCCGCATGGTCAACGCTTGCAGGCGCGCTTGCATTCGAGGCTTGAGGGCTTTGTAGTAGGCCAACTGTTCGGCGAACTCGCCGATATCGGCTTGGCTGTCGTCTGCCGGGGCTTGGGTTGCTTTGAGTTTCGCGTTGTACTCCTCAACAAACTTGGCATATTCCGTGACCGCCTCCAGCGCGCCCTGACTGGGGCGGATCGGGCAATTCACCACGGGGGCCGCAAGTGAGGTGAAGTCATCATTTACCTTACTGTAGATCACCAGCTCGTCCAGCACGCCCATCAGCGGACGGTTCTTCTGTCGGTTGTTACCCAGGACGTTCAACTGCGGGGTTTCTGGCAGGGCCACATCGCAGGGACGAAACGCTGTTTGGGTCTTCGCTTCAGGCTGTCCGTTGACAACCAGGCGCGCCTGCTTACCATCAATGTCCACTCGCAGCTGCGCCCATTGGTCCAGCGGGATCGCGGTCTTACCGGAAAGGCTCACCACCGTCTTGCCGTCCTTTCGGGCGATGAACGTTGGCCGTCCCTTCTTGTCCAACGTCAAGATCATGCAGTTGTCTTCGTTGGAGCCGAGATCGAAGAGGGTGGCGTTGACAGCCTTTTCGCGACGGAGCGTCAGCGCCAATGTGATCTCGCCCACGTCCACCGCACGCGGGTTCAGCATCGCGAACTGTGAGGCGTTTGCAATCCGCATGCCCCATTGTCCGTCGATCTTTGCATACTCGGGCTGGCCATACACAAACCCATGCAGACTGATCCCGGGCGGCCCGTGATACTTCTCTTGGGCCCCAATAGCGTGGCGAAAATAGTCGTCTAAGCGAATCCCGCCATCGCCGTTCATCGCGTAGTTGATCCACAAACCGTCGGGGTGAGCTTGTTTCCTGCCTGACCGCAGGGGAAGCTGACGGATGTGCCCGTCGACATCCTGCACCTCGTCCCAGCATCGGGCGTACCCGTCCATGATCTTGTCGCCCAGTACGGCCCCGCCGGAAACCTTCGCGTTCCCGCCAATCACGCTGCGCCCCAGGATGATGGCGGCATCTTCGATCACGGCGTTCCCGCGAACCTGGCTGGCTCCGACAACCATGGCGCTCGGCCCCACATAGGCCGTTGCGTCCACTTCGGCCGTATCAGCCACCCAGCCGCCCCCGTTGGGGTGGGCTTTCCCGCTGCCAAGCATGTCTATCGCCGTTTGATACGTCGTCAAGTTCAGCGCGGCGTAGAAGCGGTCACGGCCCTCTTTCTCCGTTGTCGGCTCGGTGGTCACGACCTTCTTCACCGCGGCATAGCGCGCTTTGACCTTCTGAATCTGTGCGGCCGCCGTGCGACGCGGCGCCAGCAATCGACCGGCGTAGTTGACCACAACGTTGCCGGAATCGCCCAACCGCTTGGCCGTGCTTCCCGGAACCGCACCGGTGATTTTCGCCTGCCACGGATACACCGGGGCATAGCGTCCCGTGGGCGAAATGCCGCGATCACGTTTCGACGTCAGTGCCGTGGGAGTCGCCGCGACGGTCAAGAAGTGCGACGCATCGTCCGGACGAATGGCCAGTGACAGGGCTCCCTTGTTCCACAACTTGGAATATCGACGCAAGCCGTCTCGGCCAACGGCGATGAGGCAGGCCCGCCAGTCGCTGTGAATCGATGGGTCCATCATCCCCTCGAAGTCGACCGTGATTTCCTTCGCACCGGGTTCGGAATCCAGACGCACCATGTTCATCCCGAAGGCTTCCGGTTCGTGATCGCTGTGGATACGATACAGCGATTTGCGGGCATCGACCCGCTCCAGCAGCGAGAGCGTCGGCAGGTTATACATGTTCTCGAATGCGGTTTCCAACTCGACATCAAACGTTGTCAAGCGGGCGCCATATTCACCCACAAGATCGCCGAATCCACGGATCCCATCGCCTTCCTTGACGAATCCACGCTGCTCCATGAGTCGTGAATAGGTGTACGCCACGTCGGGTTCTTCCGCTCCCCGCGGCGCCGCAATGTAGAATCCGTACCCCCAGTTTGGATCGTCGCCCCACAGCGTTCCAAATGAGCACATCCCGTACATATTGTCGTTGGCCCCGTAGAAATTGCGGTAGGGTGCGCCCTTTACATGTGGATTTCCCTTCGGCCCGGGCATGCAAAACGTCGCGAACGTATCGCTGTCGCCTTCCATGCCATACCCGGCACCCGACCCGTGCCCCCATTCGTGAGCCAGGATCCCGTTGGCAGCGTTCATTGATATACATCCGCCACGACCCCCACCGGCGAAACCGGTGATCTTGTCATAACCATTCTTCATCGTCCCGGCGACGGTCACTTGGTACTTCGTCTGCGACCCGATGGGACTGCGCCACGTGTAGATGGGATAGCCCGAATACTCCTGGATGAGCCACATGTTCTCGCCCCAGGCCTTGGTCTCCTCGCGATAGATCCGACCCTCTTCCAGGTCAACTTCGTTCACCCACGGGCTGTTTGCACCGGGATGGCTCTGACTTCCTGCAACCCAACTCATGTGGTCCGTCTGTTCGCACAGCATTCCGGGTTTGCCGGCTTGCTCTTTCTTCAGTTCGCGACGCGCTTTGTGGGGGGTCTTGTCGCTGGCGTCATACACCTGCTTACGCGCCTTGATGAACTCCTTCTCGAGGAAGTCCTGATCTTCGGGACTGAAGGTACTACTGTCAAAGGTGCGCTTACGACCATCGGGCAAGCGCAGAACCACAGAGGGCAAACTGCGACCGGCGCTCTTCCCCTTGGGACTCTCGATACTCGCGTTGCCCACGCCGCGGAACCCGAGCAGGTGAGCCTTGAGTGTCTTCTTCGCGATGTACTGATTCATCGGTGCCGGCACCGCGGTTTCATAATAGACAGCCTTGGCATATCCCTGCTTGCCGTCCAGCGATTCCAGGTATCGACCCACGATGAGTTCGGGATATGTGCGCCCCTCATACTTCCATGCCACGGACATCCACGACCCGCCACCAATGTCCACATACGAGGCCTCGAAATAGTACTTTGTCCCCGCTTCCAACGTCACCATTCGCGACGTTTGTGCCGGGCCACGGAAGAAGTAGTTCATCTTGCGCGCGTACTCTTTGTTGTAGGCCAGCGTCTCCATGTTCTCTGGCTTATCATCCGTGCTCAGGGAGAATGTGCCGCGGTCATCGGCGGCATAGTAGAACGTGTAGCGACCTGATGTGGGCGGAATGATGTAGCCCCGTACAAACGCCATCACAAGTCCCGCCCGAACATTTTGCTCGAACGACGACAGTGCATCCCAATACTTCTCGCGATAGCTGGGGTCCTTCCCCGCCTCGGGCACACCCGGCTTGCGGCCCCAGATACTCTCTTTCCCCGGGACCTGCAGGAACGTCCATGTCCGTAACGGCATGTTCTTCTCGATGGGCACGACGTCCATGCCCTTGCGCGGCCAGAAGGTTACTTCGCGTTGCGCAAACTCGCCGGGGAGCGCTTTCTGGGTCGTCAGCGTGGGGCGCTCGACATCTTTGCGGAGGGATGTGCCCGGGTAGACTGAGCTTTTGTAGTAGTCCCGTTCGCCGGCAGGGGCCGTTGCCGATCCCATGGCAATAACCGCAGCAAGTAGGGCCATGAGCATCGTGTGGCGCATCATCTTTTCCTTTCGATTGGATCGGGGGCCTGGCGCTTTTCTTTAACGTGAGTGCACAAAGATAATACAGCGGCCGGGCAGACATGAGCAAGGGCACGCAACCGTATACTTGCAGCACAATTCCGAGGTGGCCAAATGGGGCGCAGGATACGAAAGTTACTGTCGCCGATCGCAATCGCACTCTCCCAATTGCAAATCCCGGCGGAGCCGCCTCCCTCCTTCGCGCTCCACGCTCCGGCGGGCAGATTCCCTAATGGTCTGGATTGCCCACGCAAAATTGGCTTGCAGAATTCACGCCACCCCCGAGCTTGTCTCGGGGGAGCGAATGGTTGCAAGCTACCCGCGACGCAACGACCACATTTTGGCCCAAAGAGAGCGAAGGGAGCCATTCTCTCCATTTCTCGCGCTCTCCGGGCTCTTGTGCGGGGGTGTCGCCAAGTAGCCATCGACCACTGGCTCCCCCGAGACAAGCTCGGAGGTGGCCTCTTTAGAAAACCAATGGGATCGTAGTGGAATGAGGACTGTCTACTTTTTCCGGGCAGGCTCAACCGACGAAGCGTAACCGACGAAGTGTAACCGACGAAGTGTAACCGACGAAGTGTGGCGACTAAGTGCTTGCATCCCGACGCATGTCGGGGAGGGCGATGAAGTGTACACTTCCCGCTCTTTATCCATACACTTCGTCCCACACTTCGTCGGCTACACTTCGTCGAACTGCTTTGTCGATTGCTTGGCCGAATTGAGGTTGCGAAATCGCAAGGGAGAGGCGGAGCAGCCGTTAGGATATCGGGTAGGCCGCACGCGACATAAACTGCCATTCCAGGCCTAGTACGGCAATACGTTTACAGCTTGGTAGGTCAGGCCCATGGCGGCGCGTATGGCGCCGAATAAGACCCAGATGACGACGGCCATGACCTCGCCAATGATCATGCCAAGAAACAGGGGCCGTGCGCGCGAGCAGACGCGTGCGCCACCGTATTTTGTGATGATGAGCCGTAGGGACCAGCCTAGCAGGACGTTGAACCAGATGTGCCAGGCGTACCAGCCGCCGACAAAAACCAGTGCGACAGGGTGTAGCGGCCACTTCGGGCTGGATAGACACAGGACATACAGGACCAACGCGAGCAGCGCGCCATACAGAATGAACATGCCATTGCCCGGTCCCGGATCGACGATATTCCCGGTGTGCCAGCGCGCCAGCAGTTGGTCGGCGTTACCCAGCATGGCCCATATTCCATAATCGCCAGAGATCTGAGTGCCGCTCCCGTTTAGCATGGTGTCAAAATTGTAACCGACCATCAGGTGCGCGCCGCCACAGACCACGAGCGATAGGATCAGTACGATCAGCAGTAGCAACGCGACGCGTGTCTGCTTCTTCGGCGCGGCGTCCGGATCCAGGCCCAGGGCGTGTATCGCTACGGTCGCCGCGCAGACGCGGTTCGCCTGCGTGGCCAGGAAACCGCCAATGCCGGCAAAGAACATGGAGGCCGCCGTACGCCACGCGACCGGCAGTATACTTATGAAATGATAGACCCCGCCTATTCCGGGCGCGATGAGCGGCAATCCGGTCTCTGCCACCAGCCGGGTGATCAGCAACGCGAACAACACAAGCCCAACCACAATGCCCAGCGCCCACAGGGGCGTCACATGCACCCACAGCAGCCAGCCGACCAGGCAAACCAGCGAGGCGATAAAGACCAGGCCCGCCGTACGGTACATTCTGTCGGCCTCGGTTTTGGCGCCGCGACCCATGCACACGGCCACATGCTTGAGGTGCTGTCGCGACAGCCAGAGCACGACCAGCGGAATCATCACGCTGGCACCCAACTGCAGCTGCATCTGGTTCACCACCCTAAAGGGCGGCGAGTAGGTCTTGGCCAGAACAATCCATATCGCAATCAGAAATTGCATGGACCATATGGAAAAGCCCACGCGATTGTTCATGAAGTAGGCAATGCCGACATAGATGAAGTGTAAGGGAATATGCTGCATGTACCAGGGAACATGGCGCAGGGCGCCTTCGGTGAAACACTGGTTCAGGTGCCACGTGAGCGGAATGGCGGGGATCCTGTCCGGCCAGTACGTGGCGGCACACCCCATGGAGTGGATCAGAAGTACGCCGCCACAGCTGACAAGGAAAAGCCTGTTGCGGAAAATGGACGGAAAACAACGACCCTTTTCCGGCGCGCCCACGAGCAGTCGATGCACCTCCAGAAGCGGCATGGCCACCCGCTCCTTGTCGCGCCATTGCGGCAGAAAAATCACGGCCATGGCCAGCATCATCGCCCACAGGGGCACCAACAGACCGCCCCAGGCCAGCAGCGGCCGCAGCCAGGCACGCCACGGGATGCTTTCGCCCGGATCCAGCTTGTCGAGCAACTTGTCTGCCGCGGGGACCTTCGCGCCGTGGGCCAGTGTACCCGGAAAGAGTGCGGCCGGCGGATTCATGGCCTCGTATCGTTCTGCCCAGACCTTTTCCTGCGACACGCGCTGTACCGAGCGTGCGAGCGAATAGGGCAACTGTCGAAGCAGGCCCTGGCCCGGGGTGACGCTGGCGATAAGCAGTATGCCGAACACGAGTGCGAACTGCTTGCCCGTGAACGCGTACCGCGGCGCCCAACGGCACAGGAGCGGATTAATGCCCAGGACGAGGACAAGCATCACAAACGCGGCGCCGACCGGCAGGTAGTCGTCGGAGATAAAGGCATTACCCAGCAGGAGGTTGTTGACCGGGGTGGCAACCCAAATGAATAGGGCGCCCAGAAGCCCTGCCAGGATTGTGGCACAGGTTCGTCTCATGCGTAGAGCGCTTTGCGTTGCAATACCCAATGACGGATAAGAGATCGCTTTTCATGCGGCACGGTCACTTGCCCGCTGGAACCGATCTGAAGGGGTGCTTTCACGGTGGGAATGTAGAGAGTCGGGCTGGCAATGTCAAATCCGGCAGATTATCGGCATGGGCCTAGTGTGGCTTCGTAAACATACCCGTTTCTGTGACCCTCACGACGTTGCCACTACGCTGCGCTTCGTTGCCGACGTCCGTCGGCCTGTCTCGCTTCGCTCGGCGGTGTCGTGGGTGAAAGAGCTTAACAGCCAACCCAACACCGTTACGCCACCTCTTTTTTCCGTTCTGCCGCCCGCTAGCGGGCGGCAGAACGGAAAAAAGAGGGTTATATGTTTCGATATTCTGGCAGTTAAGCTCTTTCACCAGCCGGGCAACCCGGCTGGGGTCAACGTTACGAAGTCAAACTAGTGATCTGCCTGTTAATACGGGGAAGTCGGAATAGTACCGATAATGTGGGGTTCTAGCCCTTTGCCGTTCTGCACGCGGACTGCTACGCTTCCTCTATGCAGAAACATCCTGGAAGCATACCGCTCTTATCCGCCATCGTGTGTTGTTGCTTTGGCTGCGCGACGGTCGACTCTCAACCCGCCGCACAGGTGAAGCCACCGTCCTGGGCCAAGGTCTCCAAGGCACAGCTCGCCGCGGCGACGAAGCTGGGGGTGCCTGTTGCGTTTGAGAACAAGGCGGGTATCAAGTTTGTCCTGGCACCTTCGGGCGAGTTCCTGATGGGCAGCCCCGAGGATGAGCCGGGCCGGTATCCGGCAGAGGGCCCGCAGCACAAGGTAACGATTCGGAAGCCGTTCTATGTGGCGATCCACCAGGTGACGCAGCGCCAATGGAAATCCGTGGTGGGCAGCAAACCGTGGATGGCTGAGAGAGCGCACGGTATAAAGGACGATCCCGCGAATGTGGCCACCTGGGTTGATTGGGATGACGCCACGAATTTTTGTGCCAGGCTCAGCAAGAAAGAGGGCAGACCTTATAGACTACTTTCAGAAGCCGAATGGGAGTACATGTGCCGCGCAGGCAGTACGACCCGCTATTTCTACGGCGATGATCTCAAACTGGAGAAACTGAACGACTACGGTTGGTACGGTCAAGAGGGCTGGTACGGGCGCCCCGAGAACGATAGATATGTCCAAGCGCCGGGCTTGAAGAAACCGAACGCATGGGGCATCTACGACACCATCGGCAGCGTCTGGGAAATGTGCCGGGACATCGCTCAGCCGAACTGGAACTACGAGGGGGCGCCGACAGACGGTAGCGCGTGGATGAAGCCGCGGGCAGATGGCAAAGAGCCGAGCCATCCGCTGCGCGGCGGCGGCTCGCATAGCAGCGACAGGCGCGTTCGCAGTGCCAGCCGGCACTCCTATCGCCAGTCAGCCAGTAGTCACTATGTCGGCTTTCGTGTTTGTTGTGATCTGCCGACAGGCAAGTAAGTGTGCAGGTTTCCGTATTTGATCAATATGGGGCGCTTCCGGGTTTAGAGGGGGATTTTCTATTGAGGATGAAGTCACAGCACTTGAGGAGCATAGGCCGACTAAGCAGTTGGACGAAGTGTATGAGGACTAAGGGTGGCGACGAAGTGTGGGACAAAGTGTTGGGGGAGCGCGAAGCGAACACTTAGTCGCACTCCTAGTCCCTTCACTTCGTCGGTTACGCTTCGTCGAACTGCTTCGTCGATGCAGCTGTTTCGGGGCCACGTGCATATAGGCCAATGAATAAACACCCGCAAATTCCGGAAGCACCCAATATGGAGAACCTTGTATGAAACGACGACTTCTGATTCTTGTTGTCGGTCTGTGCTGCAGCTCTGCAGCCTTGGCCGGTGAGTATGACTATTTCCGCAATGCCCGTTATCCCGGCGAGCTGCGGGACGATGTTGGGCGTGACACCATCAAGCAGGCGGCGGACAAGGGTGGGGCGCCCGGCCGCCGCGTCGTGCAGTGGTGGCCCAAGCGCGGTGTTGATCGCGTCGATATACCTGATGGTGTGCCGCTGCGGTCCTGGACGCTACGTACGGTCGAAGAAGAGCCGCTGGTCGCGATGGGCTACTTTGCCAGGTGGCAGCACGAGACGCTCAGAGGCAAGACGCAGTTCAAGGCGCACTTGCTCGGGTTCCGTGGTGTGGGGAGCGAGCTTGGCAGTCCATTTGAGACTGAAGCGGCGAAGCGCGCCTTCGGCACCTACGGCGGGGGCCAATGCCCAGCGGTCGTGCTGCGGCTGGCGGACGGGCGCAAGCGCTGCTTTCCGCGCGGCAGCCTGTCGAACGCGGACCAGGAATACGTCACAAAGCTCTACGTCAAGGAGATGGCTCGCATCCGCAAGTCGCTTGAGAACCTGCCGCGTCCGACGGCCGATGGCATCAAGCAGAGGTGGCCGCAGGGCGAGATCTACAAGCCCGGCACGTTCCGGATTGAGACACAGCATTTTACCGTGAACGCCGGATCGCAGAGCCCGGTTGGGACCCACTCGCCGTGGGTCGATGCGGCGCGCAAGAAGGAAACCACGCAATACCGGAACGCGACGCTGGGTGTGTTCGAGGACTTCTGGGCCTACCTCGAATACGCGGGCCATTTCATGCCGCATTGGGACGCACCTGCGAAGAACTTCGTGCGCTACTTCGTCGATGTGCCCGGCACGATGAAGGATGGCTACGGTGAAATCCCCGGACACGCCGGCGGTGGCGGTGGCGGTTGCGGTATCCGTCATGCCGCCTGGAATGCCCTGTTCCATGAATGGTCCCACGGTACGCGCGGTGGCGGCTGGGGCATTGGCGGCGGCGAGACGCTGGCTGACTCTATGCAGCCACTCGGCGACCCGCATATCTGTCACAAGGCCTGGCACCAGGTCAATAACCCGCACAAGAACCTTTTTCATGGCGATTATCCAGGTTGCTACGCCTACATAACGATCGCCGACGATCCGAACTGGGGCTACGCCTTCAGCGCTACGGTGAGCACCCTGGCGTCGCGTGCCGAGAATTCGCCAATGCACACGATCGCGCGGTTGGGCCGTGATCGCGGGCTCTGGAAGCAGGGCGAGGCCATTCGTGGCATGGGTGACATGATGGCGCAGTGCGCCGCGCGCATGGCCGATTTTGATGTCGAGGTCGAGGCGGGTATGCGCCAGACCTTTACGACGCCGTTGCGCCATTTTCTGCATTGCCTCGATCGCGAAGAGGGGCTCTACCGGTGCAGAGTGTCAGAGGCGCCGGAACCGTTTGGCTGTAACATCGTTCTGCTCAAGCCCGAGGCGGGGGCCACAAAGATCACCGTCGATTTTCGGGGCCATTTCGATGCGGCAACGCACAGCGACTGGCGTGCCTGTATCGTGGGCGTCGACGCGATGGGGCGCTGTCGCTACAGCCCGCTGTGGAACAAGGGCAAGATGTCGTTCGAGCTGAAGGAGGGTGACCGGCGCCATTGGCTGGTTGTGACCGCCACGCCGACGGCGTTGCTCGAGCCCGGCAGTCGCGCGGGTAGGCTTGTGTATCAGCAGAGCTATTTCTACAAGTATCCCTACGACGTGAAGCTCAAGGGCTGTCGACCCGTAGGTCCAAACCTGCCGGTGGGCGTTAACGACAACTGCAGCTTGAACGGACCGGACTATTACGCGACGCAGGCGATTACCGGCGGGCCGCGTGGCCGATGCTTCGAATGGCCGCACCCGATTGATACGCCCGAGTACGCCAGAATGAAAGAGCGCCTCGAAGCGGTCATTGCGGGTTACCCGGCCTACGCCAAGCTGCTCTTCGATCCCGAGCTGTTCAACGACCGCTTCGGTTGGATGCATAACCGCGTCCTTATCATGACCTTGTTCCTCGAGCACAGGGCCAATTACCTGTTGGACAACGCAATAGGCGCGCGCCATCCGAACGGCGGAGGCTGGGTCGCGAAGGGATGCACAGTCGCACCAACCGCCTATGTCGGACCCGATTGTATGGTGCTCGATGGGGCGCAGGTGTTGGACAACGCGATCCTGGAAGGGAACGCTATGGCCAGCGGCAAGGATGTCGTGATCAAGGACCACGCACGACTCTCCTGCGGGGCGGTCGTGTGCGGCGCGGCAACGGTCAGCGGTTATGCGCGACTGAGCCGCAATATCAGCAACCGTCAGATGCACCTGGAGTATAACCGGGAAGGGCATCCGACCACGCCGGACTATGTGGTCTATCCATATCCCGACAAGCCGATATTGCGTGACCATCCTGAGCGGCGCACCCACTGGTATCGTACCACTTGCATCGGGCTCGAGGCCAACTACGGCATGGATCGCGAAGAAACGGTGTTGCTGGAAGACCTGTTCCAGGAACGGAACAAACCCTATGATGAGCTTATCCACTATGACGGCGTTCTCTACGGCAAGCCCGGCTTCGCCGTAGACGGCGAGCGGCGCGGCTATGTGTTCAACGGGAAGAACCAGTACGGTGAGTTGGATCCGATGATAGCCGATTTTGGCGAGATCACCGTCGACGTCGCCTTGAAGCCCAGCCCTTCGACAGGGCTCAGGGCAGGTGGTCGCGACCGAGGGACAATCTTCGACTTCGGGAGTTCCGCAGACAACTGCTTCAAGCTGATAGTCAACCGCGCCGGCAAGGCAGAGCTGATCACGATTGTGGACGGCAAGAAGGCGTCATTGACGGCGCCCGTGATTCCGGCCGAGGCCTGGACAACGGTCCGTGTCGAGATCGACGGTAAGACGATGACCATCTTCTACGACAACAAGAAGGTCGCCTCGCGCACGTCGAGTTTCCGGCCGGCGGACGTGTTCGCGGGCGGCTGCGAGAAGCGCAACTTCATCGCGGCCACTCGGGACGGCAAGAACTGCTTCAGCGGCACGATGGACCATGTACGCATATATTCCGTGATACACGATGAGTTTGAGCGGGACGGCATCGTGCCCGAACTCAGCTCGCGGCGTGTTGATGCGAGCTTCATTAAGCGGTTCGAGACGTTCAAGGAGCTGAACGCGCAGCGGCTCAAGGCGTGGCAGGCATCGGCCGCCGCTAAGGAAGCGCCGAGCGTGGACACCTCACGCGGCGACACGTGGGGGCGGCAGGTGAGCGAATTGCGCAAAGCGCGTGAGGGGCTTGGCAAGGAACGAGTCGCTGAGCTCACGCAGGAGGCCGAGGCGTTCGAGAAGAAGGTCGAAGCGGTCCGTGCCGAGCTCGGCAAGACGTTTGATGAGAAGAACTTGCAGGGAGATCGCGAGGAGTATGTACGCAAGGGCTCGTTGGACATGTTCATTGAGATGAAGAAGAAGGAAGCGGCAGCGAAGGGCTACGCGACTCGCGTGCAGATGTTGACCAATGCCGACGAGTACTACGGGCTGGGTGCCTGGTATTCGGGCAACTTCGGAAAATCTACCAAGGCCTATCTGAACCAGTTCACGCCGTTCTCGATCACAGAGAACGAGAATACATTGCAGCAGGCACTTGACGCGCAGCAGGGCGAGTGGACCACCGTAGTCAACTGGGATTCGCGCCGGCCACTAGAGATGGGTGGCCGGGAGGCCCTCGAACCGCACCAGCTGCGCTGGCTGCAGAGGATGAAACCGTATTTGTACAAGTAGGAAGGATGAAGGATGAAGGGGGCAGGGCGTCAGGTGTCAGGAGTCAGGGGGCAGGGGCAGGATGAAGGGGGAATATGAGTAGGGGAGATAGCTTGGAGAGACCCCCACCAGCTTGCCCTGTCTTTTATACACAAAAGATAGCTGGACTTTCAGTCTCCGGGCGCGTATGTTTTGGGCATGGATA
>JABGQM010000073.1 GCA_018648805.1 Verrucomicrobiota bacterium | reverse complement strand
TTCACCACGTTCCCCGTCTTCTGATACTCTCCCATCATCTTCCTCACTTTCCGGTCTGGCGTCATCATAGAGCCTGTCCCTCCTTACAAGGTCAGTCTCTGATGCCGCCGGTTAGTGGGGAAGTCTAATTGTCGTCACTAGGGAAGTGTAATTGTCGCTGACCACAACTGCTCGAACTCGACCAGTGGCTACGCCGCCGTGTGCGGCTTTGCTACTGGAAACAGTGGAAGCGACCGCGAACCCGAAGGCGGCATCTGATGGCGCTTGGCATATCGAAAGATACTGTCAAGTTGGCCTCACGCAGCCGGAAGGGGTACTGGCGGATGGCCGGAAACAGTATCGTCCAGCGCGCCCTGACAAAACAGTGGCTATGGGATCAAGGTGTGCCGAACATGCGGCAACAATGGGTTGATCTTCATTATCCCGCGCCCTCGGGCGTGGCATAAACTGCCGGAACCGCCGTATGCGGACCCGCATGTACGGTGGTGTGGAAGCCGGGACTGGCCTACTGGGTCAGTCTCCGGCCATCCGATTCTGCTTCTTTTCTTTGTCTGTTTCGTCACCAGCCTCAAGGAGGGCTAATATATGTTGTTCGCAAGATAGAGCTAAGTATTTAGGATTGTATCCACCCTCAAGTACCGACACAATCCTTCCTTTGCAGTGAGCAGCCGCAACGTTAGCCACAAATTGTGTAAGTTTGTGGTACGCGGAAGTCGAGAGACGCAGTCGTCCTATGGGGTCTTTCGCATGAGCGTCGAACCCAGCGGAGATGATGACGAACTCTGGGTTGAATCGGGCTGCAACCTTCTCCAACGTCTGAGCAAATGACTCAAGGACAATGTCGTCATCTCCATCCTTAGGGATGGGGATATTTCTGTTAAATCCCTTTCCTTTTCTCTCCCCCATTCGCCTACGCGCACCCGTCAGAGGGTAGAAGGGATGCTGGTGTATGCTCAGGTAGAACACAGTCGGATCGAAGTAAAATATTTCCTCGGTGCCATTGCCATGGTGCACATCCCAATCGACAATGAGGACACGAGAAACACCATGGGTGTTGATTGCGCGAGCCGCACCAACTGCGGCGTTGTTGAACAAGCAGAACCCCATAGCCTTGGTTCGGTTGGCATGGTGACCCGGCGGACGAACAGCGCAGAACGCATTGGCTATCTCGCCCTTGAATACGGCATCGACTGCTGAGCAGACACCGTGTGCCGCTGCGAGAGCCACTTTGTAAGAGGATCTAGATATTACAACGTCTTTCTTGTCAATGTACCCGCAATTCAACTCGCAACGGCGCTTTACTCTTTGGACGTATAGGGGTGAATGCACTGTTGTGACATCAGCGCCCGGATAGTTGGCCGGATCAATGTGGTGCAACCGCTCGAGTAAACCTGTCTGCTCGAGCCTCTCATGTATGGCGATGAGGCGTGCAGGACTCTCAGGATGCCCCGATCCGGTATCGTGCAACAGGAAACTCTCATCATATATCAAGCCAGTACTCATGCTTTATTAGTCTTTCAGCAGAACGCTTCCCTCACCGGCTCGCGTCCCACGCGAGTACGGTGGAGGGGGATGTTCTGTGCCCCTTCATCTTGCCTCGTTAGTCATCGACTGTGCGGTGGCCACTCTCTGTGTCAGGTCATGAAGTGAAGAGGGAGGCGGTCCGCCAATCAGGTAGAGTTCTTTCGCCTTGGCTCTGATTGCTTCACGCTTTTGGTTCTGCACGCGATGATACCTCCGGCGGCCAGCAAGGACAACAGCCGTCAGCACCACGAGAACAAGGCCCGCGACTATGGCTCTCCGTGTGTTCATTTTTATCATCAGCACAGAACAGCTATTAGTTATCGCGGGCAATAATACGTATGTTATTGCCCGCGGGCATAATATTGTTGATTTGGGTGTCCCGTTTCACTTGTCGTCGGTTGTGAACTGCACATTGGTTCCATCACAGTTCAGTTGAAATCTCAGTTCCTGTGTCCCATTGGAAGGAGTGAAGTGCCCGTAGATATCCCCGTTTTCCCACTGGATCCATATTTCCGCACTGGCCGATCCATATGGTGATGGGGCATCGATTCTCATCCTGCCGCACTCATAAACCCATACGGTTGGGTTGTTGGTGGCCCCGACAATACTCGTGACATGGGGAACATCGATAGAGTAGCGCCCCTCACCAAGGGCTGTTTCTTTCCATGGGGATCGCGTTCTGCATCCAGTGACCAGCACTGCGCAGAGAATGTATGGTATGAGTCTCTTCATTCCTCAGTCGAACATCGCGAGTGAGGCGCGGCTTTAGTACGTCGCCTTCACTCATCTTGTTCTCATTGCTCATTGTGGGAAGACGTGCTTCCTCGTGCTCTTGTCCTGTGGGCTGAAGAGACTGCAGGAAGGGCCTATCGGATGGGGATTTACCCCCCTCCACAGCTCCGCCCCGTAAATTATGCATCCTCCTTCGCTAAAGCTTCGGAGGACAGGTCCTCCTTCGCTGAAGCATCCTCCTTCGCCCTACGGGCTTTGGAGGACAGGTCGGAGGACAAGTCCTCCGTCGCACAACGCTATGGATGATAAAGGAAGGGACTGTCTCTCACGCCACTTTGCACTCCTGAAGTCTACTTCACGAGTTGCCGCGCCGCAAACTTGTTTGGACAGTTTTTGCTACGGGAATCTCCCGTAGCAGTGTCTTTGCGGAAGAGTGCCTCGTCAGCGGGCGCGACCCGAGGTGTGGAGATCGCTGAAACTGCTGCCCGTGCCCCATGGGCCCATCGAAAAGGCAATTAGCCCCGTCGGCCTCACGCCCACTACGGGAGATTCCCGTACAACAGAAGCCCGAGCAATCCACAGAACAAGTTTGCCGCCTATCAACACAAGAAGTAGACTTCACCAGTGCAAAGTGGAGCGAGAGGCGCCCGCATAATCAACGGGATGGAGCTGGATTCAGGCAGGTCGTGGAAGCGCCCCTCACAGCCCTCTATAGGCGATGAGTCAGCAGTCTTGATGTACAAGGACGGAGCCAGACAACATGGTGGCTCAAGACATGATGAAAACAATAACGCTACTGGTCGCCTTACTGGCCGCCGCCTCTTGTGCCACGGCGGCACATCGTGAGCCAGCGGCCGTGTTGGGTCTGACGAACCCCGTATCCGTCGCATCCCTCGGCGGCTGCCCGGACGGCGGCTCAACCAAAGGCACACTGGTTGATGCAAACAAGAAGGAGTACCACTTCTTCATCGACCGTCGCCTCAAGACCAAGACCCACGGTCGTTGGTATGTCGGTGCGGAAATCAACTCCGGCAAGGCGGAACTCCTTGCCGAATCCGATGGTCGGATCGGTGCGATCCATGCCGTCGTTGTGTCCTGGCTCCATCGCGTGACCACGCCGGAAAAGCGTTCCCGTCTCGCGAAGCTTAACCGGGCACCCCAGTTCGAGAAGAAGCTGCCGATCGAAGCCCAGCTACGTGAACACGCCAAGTGGTTTATCGCTCGACGCTTCATGAGACCAAGGAAATGAGCCAACTAAGCACTGCACGCTATCGTCGCCGGTGCGCCGAAGCTTGAGTGTACACGTCCGGACCAAGAGACAATGAGCGCGCGTTCCCTAGTAGCCTTTCTCGCTGTGTTCGTCTGGACCACGACGTCTGCCGAAGAGCCGTTGGTCGCGGACCCATCACCGCCTGACGTCGTGGCCATTGGCGCCAAGATTCATGCAGCCAGAGACTGTTACTTGCGGGGCGAATACGACAAGAAGACCGGACTTCGTCTTGACTTGAGTAACACGGATGTCGAAGACATTTCGGGTGTCAAAGGTCTGCCCCTCGCCTCACTCAACCTTCACAACACAGCCGTCAAGGATCTTGCACCTCTGAAAAAAATGAAGCTTCGATGCCTTGATATCGGAGCCACAGCTGTTCGCGACATCTCGTCGCTGAAGGGCATGCCCCTCCAACACCTGCATCTGAGCGGGCATGTGTCCGATATGTCACCACTCGCGGGAATGCCGCTCCGGACTCTGCGTGTTGATGCAGGCCGCAGCTTGAGTGATGTGTCTGCTCTCGCTGGTGCACCCATCACAAACCTGAATCTGCGTTACACGAACGTTTCTGACCTATCTCCACTGAAAGGGATGTCCTTGGTCTCTCTTGATGTCAGCGGGACCAAGGTATCGCACCTGTCCCACTTGAAGGGAATGCAACTCACGTCACTAAAACTTGTGAGGACACTCGTCAGTGACCTATCGCCGCTTGCGGGAATGAAGCTCACTCACTTGAACCTGTTCGGCACCAGAGTCACTGACCTTTCACCGTTGAAGGGAATGCCATTGGTCTATGTCAACCTCGGAGAGACCCAGGTGAGCGATCTGACGCCGCTCGCCGGCATGCCATTGGTGTCGCTGCACATTCATAAGACGAGAGTGACGGACCTTCGTCCCCTGCATAACGTTCCCCTGAGAACACTCAGCGTGGTCGGGAGCGATGTGTCGGATCTCTCGCCGCTTCGTCACAACAGAACCCTTCTCTCCATTGATTCACTTCCTGGCCAGATCACCAAGGGGACGAAGGTGTTTGAGGCCATTGAGAAGCGTAGGATCGAACTTGCGGAACAACGGATCAAGAAGTCAGGCCCGAACCATCAGGTCCACCGGACCCGTTCTGCGGCGAGATCGTGGGAGAAATGAGATCATTCCGACTCGCGATGCCCAAGACAGTGGTCGGCAAGGTCATCACGGGGCTCGTGGTCATCTGGTTTGCAGTCGTGGCGTTCTGGTTCCTGGCCGAGCTACATGCCGTTCTCTTCCCGGCTCTCAAGCCACATCTCCAAGCCTTTCTGAGTGACTTGTGTTGAACGAGCGAAGCACATGAGGCATTCGCAGAACAACCCGTCGCACCATACCGCGGGACGCCGCGCGGACGCGGCGCATGGGGCCTGTCAGGTGGAGATCGACATAGGCATTTGAGCCCACCCGGCTCGTCACACCGAGTCCTCTCCAATCAACTCCGCCGCTTTCGCGGCCACGTCATCATCCAGCAGGCACTCGACTGCTGACACGAAGTCGCGGTCAGCACCCTCCAACGCCATGTCCTGAACGAGAGAGTTCAGCATGGAGCGGCGATGGAAGGGGGGCTGATCCAGAATGGCCCTCAGCATCTTCCCCACCTCAGGCTCTTCCTGAGCCACACGCATCAGCGTAACAAACGCTTCATTGTCGCCAACGGGTTGGTTCTTCATTCGCGGGAACCTTTCAGAGCGTTGATTCTACTCAATGGCCAGTGGTTTCGGCGGGCCAAGTGTTTGCAGGAGCGGTCGTCTCAGCAATTGCCAGTGTTGTCGCCACTGTTACGATGGCTGGCGAAATGCTCATTTGATCAGATCCGATACCTGCACATACTCTGGACTATGCGAATCCAGAAGGGCGCGGATTGCTTGGAACTCTTTTGGGTACTCATCTGCCGATGCAAATCCCCCCTCGTGTATCTCCATGGCCGTATCACCGACGAGAAGACGGACGGATATGTGGTGGCCTGATGATGGGACAGTCCCGGGATGAAAGTGGAACCGGTTTAGGAGAGCCACGGCGTTGCCGTAAATAGAAGCGGCGTCTGTCGGTGAAAGGGTGATGAGAGCAGTTTCGGCGTCGTTTTCTGAGATGTCATAGAAATCGTCATCCGAACCGCGATTGACTGTTCGCATCATCTCGACATGGCCGCCACAGTGAATCTCGGCTGAGTACCGAACGATCTCAGGTAGATCCATCGTGGAAATGTTGACAACCCAGAGGAGTGGAGGTGTCTTCGTGGAAATGCTGAGGAATTGTGAGTCATCTGAGGGGGGCTTGGCCAGCTGTTGGGGGGTGTCTGGACGTCTGATCCCCGTGCGTATCCTGGTTTCGGTATTGAGGTCCCGTTCAGCCATGAGCCCCCTATCGAGAATACCTGCCAGGGCCTCGGAGACCTCTCTGCTTGGGCTGGTGGATGGATGGGTCCGCCTATAGTGGGCGATGTCTGCAACAAGCTGAATCACATCGGGCGGGTCTGTCGAGTGAGGAAAAGGTTCGTGCCGGGCATTGGTTGATTCGTTGATGAGCCAGAGATCGATCAGCCTATTCAAAGCGTCTGTGGCCAGTTTTGGTTGCCCTCTATCGAGGTGCCATAGGACAGAGCGGCGAGCAGCCCCGGAGGGCAATGCATCCATCAGATGTGCCTTTGCGGCCTCAGGTGTTTTCCCATCAAGGATCGGGAGCGCATGAAGTGCCGCGCGGGCATCGCCAAGATTGTCGGGTTCAGAAGGCTCGAGCTCTCTTGCCGAACATCCGGCAAAGGCAACGAGGGCGAGTATCAGGATACTTTTCATTCGGCACAAATCCCCTCATTCGGCACCTGTCCGGCCGTTTGGACAGGGCCTCTTTCGCCACAGAGCGTGTTGAGCGGGGGCACCCAGTCCACCTCGGGAGGTCGGCCGCTGCCGAAGAAGATCCTTGCCCATACAACATAGTTCTCTCCAGAAGCCAATCCCAGAGTTACACGGCGGTATTGCCATGCGTGGTAGGGTGCCCATGTTCCGCCTTTTCCGAACTCCGTTACTCCTTGAGGGAATGGTCCGGTCACATAACGCGCCGGGACTTCGGAGCGAAGCAGGACGAAGCCAGATCCGGCGAGGTCGCGCTTCAGAATTTCGGTTAGCTCTTCCCGTGACCGCACAAAGCCGTACCAGATCCATGCCCCGACCCCCGCAAGCCAGACGAGATGTATCCAGGATGAACTCATCAGTCAAACCTACGGCTTCCATCGTCCCTCATGTCCCACTCCTCAGATCTTACTGCGGGAACTCTTCCACGAGGATCCGTTTAAATATGTCAAAGCGGCTGTCGCCCAGTTCATGCATAGTTGAGGTGGCTTTCTCGAGGGCTCGTTTGCGGCAGGACTTGATGTCGGCGAAGAGGACAACGGTCTTGAGGTAACCTTGGATCAAGGCTTCCTCCCGCTTGCCGTCTGTATGGAGAAGATCGCCGCGCATCAGATAGGCCCATGCGGATGATTCCCGGCTGCCGTTAGCAATGGTGCCTTGGATCGCATCACTCAGTGTCTTGTGTTGCCCGTCTCCGTCGAGTGCCTGCCAATAGAGATTCTGGATGGCAGCAGGTATGGCGGGCCCCAGCCGACGATCCATTCCATCGTAGATCCTGATGGCCTTCTTGTAAGCCTTCGTTTCGAGGTAGAGCGGCATCAATGTCTTGAACGCCTCGATGTCCCACCACCGCATGTGATAGGTGGCTACGATCTCTTCGAGTTGCGCGATATTAGCGTCCCCGCGAAGTGTGCCTGGTTGTGGTGGTTTGCAGTACTCGACGCTCCTCTCGCCTACGGTGTACGTGGCGCCACCATCTCGAACACTGTAAACGCGCCCGAACTTCTTGTACGTAACGGAGTCGACCAATTCAGGTTCATGTCCTCTCCGCTTCAGGATGGTTTTGGCTGCCGGCTGGGTCTCCGCCGACAGGTGACTGGTTGCCAGCAGTGCGACCGCACATAGGGTTGTGGTCCTAGTCAGCATAGAGCTTCCTTTCTCGGGCCTCGGCAGTGCATGGATCGGCCTGAACACCAAAGCCACATTACATGTGCTCAGGGGGTACAGCTGCACCGTCTCACGTGGGACTCATCCTACTTGCTCACGAGGTGTGCGGCAAACCCGTTCTCCAGAGATTCAAGAAATCCTGCTACGGGAATCTCCCGTAGTTATTCCCGCGACTGAACGCGAGCAAACTATGGTGTGGCGGTTTGTGCGTTCTTGACGATGGTGATGATGTAGCGGACGTGGCGCATGGGGTTGGTGGGGTGCAGGGCGGCGACTTTGGCCGTGGCGGCCTGTACGGTGGGAAGGCCGTGTGAATCGATGTGGCGCAGGAGCGCTTCGATGGTCTCATAGTGATTCGACTTGCGGATCGTGCCGGCGAGGTCACGCGCCGTCTGGAACTGTTGCGCGCCATGTTTCTGCCGCAACCCCTCCCACAACGCTTCGCGCTCTTCGGGCGAGATCAGGGGCTTGAGACGATAGGCGTTGGGGCGTCGCTTTGAAATGGGCTGGCCGGGCGCGCTGCTGTGCCGGGTTGTGGTAAGGCTGCCGGCAAGGCAGCCTTGAGCTTTTGGATGGTGGGCGATACAGGACTTGAACCTGTGACATCTGCCGTGTGAAGGCAGCGCTCTAGCCACTGAGCTAATCGCCCCAAGTGTCTGGGTGTCCCTTTGGACAGGGGCGAAATATAGGATACGGGGGCACCCAAGTAAAGATGAAACAGGAGCCGTGAGTTCTGGGCTCTTACACTCCTCACCGGAGTCCAGCGTCATAGGAATGCCTGGACGGGATTGGCGTGCGTCTCTATAGTTTCGGGGAAGCATGGCGATACGAGGAGGTGCGTGATGAAGGTGACTGGCTGGTTCAGGACTTATTACGACAAGATGATCGTGGTGGCGGTTCTTGTGCTGCTGCTGGTTTCACTTGCTTTCCTTGCCACGCGGGCGGGGCGGCGTCCCGCCTCGCTTCCTGAGCCGTCAGACTCCCCGGCTATGGTGGCGCCTACGGATGTCAGTGCCTACAAGGACGCTTTGGGTCGATTGAATGCGGATGCTGGATCTCGTGTCAAAGCGGGGCTGTTCGTCCCGGGTACGCGCGTCCAGTGTGCGGATTGCAGAAAGCCGATTCCGATAGAGACGTACCGGGCGCGTAAGCCGTGCCCTTTCTGTCAGTTTGTTCCGCCGCCTCCCCCGGTTGACTTCGATGGTGACGGTGACGGGATGTGGGATGCATGGGAGCGGGAGCATGGGTTCGACCCGCAGAATGCCGCCGATGCGGGGGAGGACCGGGATGGTGACGGCTTCACGAACCTGGAGGAATTCCTCAGCAAGACAGATCCCAGACTGAGCACGTCGACACCTCTCACGTCCTATCTGAGCGTCAGCAAGATCATTCCCCGACGGTTCCGGCTGAAATTCACGAGCGTAGTGAAGAATCCCGACGGGTCTCTGACATTCGCTCTGAATGCGCCGGGGCGGTCCTATTTCAAGAAGGTGGGAGAGGATGTTGAGGGGTTCGAAATTGTCGATTACACCGTGCGTAGTGAGAAGCAGAACACGCACGGCAGCCCGGTAACCGTTAAGGTCTCCGTCCTGACGCTGCAGAAGGGCGACAAGCAGATCGCCCTGGCGAAGGGACAGCACCATTATGACAAGAGCGCTGTTCTCCTGTTTGCCCCAGACAAGAAAGAGATGGGGGTCCATAAGGGCTCAGCTATCCAGATCAGAGGCCGGGAATACATGGTGACAGCGATAGACGCTGAGTCACAGTCTGTCGCGCTGCTGACTCCGGAGGGGGGGTCTGTGAATGTGGGGAAGGTGACCCATTAGGCGCGCTCTGGTTGCGCGTGCGGTTAGGCGGGGGCGGTGTAGGTGCGGTGGGCCTGGAAGGCGGCGATAGCTTCTTCAGGGAGCGGTTCGATGTCTTGGCCGCCGTGCAGGAGGATGTGGCAGGCCAGCTCGAAGAAGGCGGCGTTCTGGATGGCGGCGTTGAGGTCGCGGGCGACGGTGACCTGGCCGTGGTGGGAGAGAACGGCGAGATCGTGCTGCTGCAGGGCCTGCACCACGGCGACGGCCAGCTCGGGCGAGCCGGGCAGAATGTAGGGTACGCTGGCGATGGGGCCGATGTAGACGGGCACTTCGGGTATCACGGCGAAGTTGCGCGTGGCGGCGTCAGCCGTGCAGCCGAGCGTGGTGGCGCAGGGCGATTGAAAGTGGAGCACGACATCGACGTCGGCACGGGTACAGAGGATGCCGGCATGGAAGCCGGTTTCGACCGAGGCCGGTTGACCCTCAAGCAGGCTGCCATCGGCCGTGCAGCAGACCGATACCTGATCGGGCGTGATGGACCCCATCCAGCTTCCTGAGGCGGTCACCAGGAATCGATCGTCATCCAGTCGCCACGACATGTTGCCGCTGCTGCAGCGCATCAGGTCGTGTGCCGCTGCGCGATGACAGGCGCTGACGAATTCTTCTACCGTGGT
This sequence comes from Verrucomicrobiota bacterium, assembly GCA_018648805.1. Lineage (GTDB taxonomy): Bacteria > Verrucomicrobiota > Kiritimatiellia > UBA8416 > JABMPJ01 > JABMPJ01. The sequence continues at coordinate 9,535 of JABGQM010000073.1, read as the reverse complement.
ATCGGGTACATCTCGCATAGGAAAGAGTGTGCCTGAGCGATGGGCGGATGGGAAGCAAAAGGGAGGGCGGAGGTCGACCACTCGGTTCTTGACCGAGGGCGTGGGGTGGGTAGGCTGGGCAGCAGTCATGAAGATCCTACGCATAGGCCTGTTGCTCTCCCTGATGCTGGTTTTGAGCTCCTGCACGATGTTTCGCGGGTGGCTGCCGAAGCCGCCTGTGGTGGCACCAGAACCTATCCCTGAACCTGAACCTGAGCCGCCTGACGTTGTGGTGGTGCCCCTGGCAGCGGGGGATGTGCGCATCACGCTTGTGGCGGGTGCGGATGTGCCGATGCTGCAGATCTCAGATAAGGGCGTTTGTGTGGGTGAGGTCGGCGCCGGCAGCCCGCTGCAGTGGGACCGCCCCAGTGGCGTGGTGCATCTGATGGCGGAGTCGCCGAGCAATGGGGTGGCGGCGGTCCGTTGCCTGGGGGTTTTGGCTCCTGGTGAGCGGGAGGTGCTGTTGCGGCGGGGGGCGGACGGGACGGTTGAGTTTGCGAGCGCGAAGACCGTCCGACTCTCGGAGGTGCGTAAGATTGCGCGTCTACGCCAGCGGGCACAGCGGCTTCCGCGCGAAACGGCCCTGCGTTTTCTCACGGCGCGGCTCTTCGTGGCACCGCCGCCGGGGGCGGTGCGCCGTGGCTATGCCGATGCGGAGCAGGCGATCATCACGCCTGCAGAGGGCCCGGTGTTGCGCTGGACGCGTTATGAGGCCGCGGCGGGGGCGGCGCGCCACGCGGACGGGAAGGACGGCCGACTACAACGGACGATACACCGCCATGCGCTGGCCGAGTTCGTTGATGCGGATATCAAGCTGGGAGTCACGGTGCGCGTGGCGTTGCGGCGCCATGTGCGCGACATCGAGCCCGCCTATGCCTTTTTCCGGATGGCCGGTGATGGGGATCTGGCCGCCAAGCTGGAGTCGCTCCTTGTCTCTCTGATGGCCTGTGGCCCGCCGCGCTGAGAGACGCCTGCGGCCTCATCCGAAGGGACTGGAAACAGGAGGTAAGGCGCGGCGCGGCGGGGACGCCACGCCCTACCACCCCTTTTCGGACAGGCTCTAAACACCCACAGCTTCTTCCCGCCCGTTGAGCTCTAACATAAAACAGGATGGCCTGTGGCGGCGATTCTGCTATGGTGTCCGCGTTCCTATTTCCTCTTTCACCCAAGGAGTTCTCATGAGCATGGATCTGTTCTTCAGGATTGCGTCACAGGTCGTCGGCGGACTCGGCATCTTTCTGTTCGGCATGAAGAACATGTCTGAAGGGATGCAGGCAGTGGCCGGCAACCGGCTGCGGCACCTGATTGGGGCCGTGACGAACAATCGGCTCGTGGCATGTGGCGTTGGCACCCTCGTCACCTGTCTTGTGCAGTCCAGTTCGGTGACAACCGTTATGGTCGTGGGGTTCGTGAACAGCGGCTTTATGACGCTGATACAGGCCATCGGTGTGATCATCGGCGCCAACATTGGCACGACCATAACAGGGTGGATCCTGGTTCTGAAGATCGGCAAGTACGGACTCCCCATTCTGGGTGTGTCGGCGCTGGTCTACCTCTTCTCCAAACACGAGCGGCTACGGTATACGGCCATGTGCATCATGGGCATCGGTATGGTGTTCTTCGGCCTTCACACGATGGGGGCTGCTTTTAAGATTCCCGAGGTGAAAGACGTTCTGGCGGAGGTGTTCAGCCAGATGGCCGCCACGACCTATCTGGGGGTCCTGAAATGCGCGCTGGTGGGATGTGTTGCCACGATGATCGTGCAGTCGTCTTCAGCGACTCTGGGTGTCACCATCGCCTTGGCCCAGACCGGCATCATCGACTTCCATACCTCTGCGGGGTTGATTCTCGGCCTGAATATCGGCACGACCATTACCGCGTTCCTCGCGTCTCTGGGAGCCACGGTGAATGCCCGCCGGGCCGCCTACTCGCACATTATATTCAATGTGGTCGGCACGCTTTGGGTCATTCCTGTGTTCTTTGGCTACCTCAGGCTGATCGAATGGATAGTGGGTTATTGGGCTGAGCCGGGCGAACCTCTGAACATTACGGCGCTTATCGCGTCAACGCATACTGGGTTCAACGTGGTCAACACGGTGGTGTTTATTCCGTTCATCGGTGCGCTATCGAGGCTCGTTAGCTGGCTGGTAGGCGATCCACCCCACAAGGAAACCCCGCATCTCGCGTACCTGGATGTTCGTATGCTGGACACCCCGTCCATCGGCATCCAGCAGTCCCTTGACGAGATTGCAGAGATGGGGCGCCACACATCGAAGATGTTTGGATTCCTGCGCGAGATTGTGACCTCCAAAGAGATGGACGAGGAGTTGGTGAGGAAGCTCTTCCATCGGGAAGAGGTACTCGACATCGTGCAGAAGGAGGTTACGGAGTTTCTGGGCAGTATTCTCTCTGGCAATGTTTCGCATGAGGTGGTCACATCCGGACGCGAGCAGCTCCGGATGGCTGATGAGTATGAGTCTGTGAGTGACTACATTGCGGCTATACTGAAGCTCTATATCAGGGCTGAAAAAGAGGAGATCGTCTTCTCTGAACAGGAGCTGGCAGAGCTCTTGACGCTCCACGATGACGTCTCGGCATACGTGGATATGATTTCTGTGGGCGTCAAGGGCGGGTACCCGGAAATCATTTCGAAAGCCAACACGCAAGGCGATGCCATTACGTTCCAGATCAAGGAGCTGCGGTCACGGCATATCGAACGCGTGGGCGAGAAGATCACCACGCCGCTGCACAGCTTGATCTACGCTGATATTCTGAATGCCTATCGCCGCACCAAGGACCATGCGCTCAATATTGCCGAGACATTGGCCGGGGAGAAGTAGGTGGGGGCAGAGGGCAGAGGGCAGTGAGCAGTAAGCAGTGAGCAGTGCGCTGACGCGTTAGGCAGAGCCGTTGGTAGAGTCGTACTGGGCGAGGGCGGCGGTTAGTTCGTCGTGGACCATGCTGACGAGGACTTTCGGTTTGAGCGGACGGGCGTGGGCGCCCCACGAGAGAATCCAATCGCGTACCTCCTGCAGGTGACGGGTGCGGAAATGGATATCGAGTCCGCCGTCCGCCTTGGGGTGCAGCGCCTGACCGGGGTGCCAGATCCGTTCGCGGATATAGGGCGCGGCCTTTGGGTCGAACCGGATGACCACGGCACGCTCTTTGGCATCCCAGCGTATTCCAAACTGTTCACGCGTGAGGGCCTGTTCATCGTACTGCTCGGGGAGCTCAAACGTGAGCGCCCCCAGTGTGGCGCTGTGGATGCGTGACACCGCGAAGGTACGGATTCCCTCGCTGCGGTGGCAGTAGGCGATCACATACCACTCCCCGCGGTGGCTAACCAGGTGGTAGGGATCAATCGTACGGTCTCCCGGGGTGCGGCCGACCCCGGCATAGTGGATCGCCAGCTGGTGGTTCTCCCGCATCCCGATCGCAATGTTCTCCCACACTTCAGGTCTAATCGTGGTGATGGCTTCGGCAAAAACGGTGACGCGACTGTCCAGCCAGGCGGGATGGACCGAGATGCGGTCGGGCAGTGACTCTTCAATCTTATTAAAAACCGAGAGCAGGCGCGCGTGCAGAGGGGTGTTGCGAAAGGCGCGCAGGGCCTGCTCGGCTACGCAGACGGCAAACAGGTCGCTCTCGCTGATCGAGATGGCGGGCAGACGGTAGTTGGCTTCGGTATAGGCGAAGCCGAAGCGGGTAGAATCATAGTCGATGGGGGCATTCAGATCGTAGCGCAGGTAGTCGATGTCGCGTTGGATGGTTTTGGCGGATACTTCCCATGCCTCGGCCAGGGAACGACAGTTGGGGTAACGGCCCCTACGAATCTCGCGGTCGATAAAGAGCAGGCGGCGGTACTGGGGCTTGAATTTGGGCATAGAGACATCTCCTCGAATCTGTACAAGCGAATCTCAACATCCAATGTCCAACAAGGAACTCCCAATATCCAAGTGAGCGAACTCAGAGAATGGGGAGTCCTTGGGACGGGGCATTCGCTTCTCGCTCGCACTTGGATGTTGGGCGTTGGGTGTTGGGTGTTGGATATTGAAAAAATAAAAAGTTACCATAGGACAGTATATGTCCTACCCTCTGCTGTACAGTCCTAAGCGTAACGATAGAGAAAGGGGGGCGTGATGCTCGCAAGACGGAATCGTGTCGTGGTGGATGGTGTGATGGATATGGAGAATGATCTGCGCTGGTGGCAGGTGCCCGTAGAAACAGACAGGACGCATCGGGGGGTTATCCGACGCGTCCTGATGATGTTGATCTAGGGGATGGGTCTAGAGGTGGGCGTCGAGCTTGGCTTTGAGCGCGGCCTTGTTCATGGCGCCAACCATCTGTTCCTGCACCACGCCGTCCTTCACGATGAGGAGGGTGGGGATGGAGCGGATGTTGAATTGGCCGGCCAGCTGCTGATTGCTGTCGACATCGACCTTGGCAATCTTGATCTGACCATCCATTTCGGCGGACAGCTCATCCAGGATGGGAGCCACGGCGCGACAGGGGCCGCACCATTCTGCCCAGAAGTCGACCAGTACGGGAATCTTACTGTCCATCACCTCGGTCTGCCAGTTATCGCCTTCGATCTGAACGATCTTGTCACTTGCCATGATGGAGTCTCCTCTACAGGGTGTTATGTTCTAGTTAAGAATTTTGCCAGGCCACGACAATGCGGGGCCTTCCTTCCAAGATGAGAGCTGGGTGCCCGACAGGTTGGGGCCTACGGCTTGTGCGGCGAGCATATAGATTACAACGCAAAGCACGAGCATGGCCGCAATGCCGAAGAGGGCCCATACCACGCCGGGTTCATCGGATTCTTCGAGTGGCTCGGGCGGCATGAGGCCGCGTCCGCTCGGGGCGGCCGCCGCCCTGTTGAGCGAAGGTTTGGCGGCTTGCGGGGCATTGGGCCGCTTGACGCGAATGGTCTTCTTCTGCGTCGGGGTGCTGTCGGCATCTGTTAGATCCAAGCTATCCAGTCGCGCGGTCTTGCCCATATCGGCCTGGCCACTGCCACCGACGGACGCCGGCGTCTTGAGTTTAACCGTGGCGGCTTCGCTGCTGCCGGGCCGCCTGATCTTGATCGTCTTGGGCCGCGCGGGATCAGCCGGCTCGGCTGGCTCGGTGCTTTCTTTGTCGGCGGTGAGCGCCTCTTCAAGCGGGATGCGGGAGGTCTTGCGCTTCTCCGCATCGGCGTTTGCGCTGGCGACCGCGGCGTCTGTCTCGGCCATCGGCACGGTAATGCTGAGGGGTTGGGTCGAGCGGATTTTGGGCACGGGAGCGCTGGGCTTGATCTTGATGGTCCTGGGTTTGATTCCGATCGGCTCGTCGCTATCGCCATCCGGTTCGCTCGGCGTGGCACTCGCGAGCGGAATACGAGAGGTCTTGCGCTTCGTATCGGCCTTGGTGGGATCAGGCGCGGCGGTGGGTGTTGCGGCAGGCTCCGTCGCGTTGGCTGCGGCCGGTTTGGGTGCGAGGGGCTTCAGTTTGATGGCCGGTGCGGCGGCCTTGGCCGCTTCAGGTTCGGGGGCAGGCGTGGGGGCGGGCGCCGCTGTGGCTGGCGGGGCGGCCTCAACCTGAGCAGGCGTTTCGGCGGCTGGCGCGGCCGTGACGTCGGCTGGCTTCACGACCAGGCGTGAGGTCTCATTCTTGGCCGCGGCATCGGGTACGATGGTCGGCTCTTTTTTGAGGATGCCCTGTTTTCGCAGATTCAACTTCGGCGGAAGCTGGGGGGCGTCTTGTTTGTCGGATTCGTCTGCCATGGTCTTTCTCCCGTAAAATAATCCCTGCCACTATAGCCTCTGGCCTCTACCGTGGTCAAGGGCGGTGCCGCTACACTTCCATAATCTCAATTTCCTTGGCCTTAAGCCCGTCATCGATGGCTTTGATCGTGTCGTCGGTCAATTTCTGGACCTCTTTAAGGCAGTTATCACGGTCATCCTCGGTGATGGTGCTGCTTTTCTGGAGGGCCTTGGCCTGGTCGTTGGCTTCGCGGCGAATGTTGCGCACGGCCACGCGTGTATCTTCGGACATGCGGCGGGCCACCTTGCCCAGCTCGGTGCGACGCTCCTCGTTGAGTTCGGGAATGGGCACGCGTACCACGCGCCCGTCGTTCATGGGCGTGACGCCCAGGTTGGCGGCCAGAATGGCTTTCTCGATTTCGCCCAGGGCGGTGGGGTCATAGGCGTTGATCACAATCAGGCGTGGCTCGGGTGTCGCGATATTGGCCAATTCACGCAGACGCGTGGGCGTGCCGTAGTAGGGAATCTGCACATTCTCTACCAGGGCCGGTGAGGCCTTGCCGGTTCGGATGCCGGAGAACTGTTCCTGCAGGAACGCAATGGATTTCTCCATCTTATCTTCACAATCAAGCAGCACTTCTTCAATCGATTCCATGACGATCTCTCCCCTGTTTGCCCACTCCCTACTCTCCCACGGTCGTCCCGACATTCTCGCCGGCGACGGCGCGCTCCATAACGCCCGGCTTAAAGAAATCAAAGACCACGATCGGAATGCGGTTCTCGCGACAGAGCGAGAAAGCGGCACCGTCCATGACTTTCAGGTTCTTCTGAAGCGCGTCGTCGTAGGAGAGGTGCTCAAAACGGGTCGCGGTGGGGTCGGCGACCGGGTCGGATGAGTAGATGCCGTCGACCTTGGTGCCCTTCATGAGGGCATCCACGCGCAGCTCGCTGGCGCGCAGTGCGGCGGCGGAATCGGTGCTGAAATAGGGGTTGCCGGTGCCGCCGCCGAAGATCAGGACGCGTCCTTTGGCCAGGTGGCGCAGCGCGCGGCGGAGGATGAAAGGCTCAGCCACTTTGTGCATGTCAAGGGCGGTCATGACCCGTGTATCGATGCCGCTGTGCTCGAGTCCGTTCTGCAGGGCCAGGGCGTTGATGATGGTGGCCAGCATGCCCATGTAGTCGCCGGAAGTGCGGTCAATGCCGCCCTGTTCGCCGCTGATGCCTCGGAAGATGTTGCCGCCACCGACTACGATCGCGAGTTCGATGCCCATATCGACCACGGTCTTGATGCGCTTGGCGATGCCGTTGACGATTTCGGGGTCGATGCTGAGCCCGCTCTCCTTGTTGCGGAGGGCTTCGCCACTCAACTTCAGTAGAATACGACGGTACCGGACCGGTTCGGTGTTGCTCATGATGCTCTCGCCCCCCGCGCGCCTGACAACAGGCGCTACATTATCTGACCGCTGATACGCTAGCGTAAAAGGGGTAGGTCGTAAAGTCAGGAGTAGCGCAGAAGGGGAACAGGAACAGTTTAACAATCGAACAGCCGAACAGCCGAACTACGAACGGGGATACCGACTGCCGCCCAGCGGCCGGTACCATAGACGCTCCCACTTCGTGGTCCGGCTCTTCCCCATGTTCCCACTTCGTAGTTCGAATGTTCGATTGTTCGAATGTTCGATTGGCAGGGCGGGGGGATGGGGGTATGCTTCCGAAACGATGTCGACAGAGCTACACTTGGATCATCTACGCGGGGTACTGGTTCGTCTCGAGGAGACCATTATCTTTGGTCTGATCGAGCGGTCCCAGTTCTGCCGCAATGCGCGGGTATACGCGCAGGGCGGCATGGGCGGGGCGCTGAACGGCGAGAGCTTGCTCGAGTATGTCCTGCACGAGGCTGAGCGCTCGCACGCCAAGGTACGGCGCTATACCAGCCCGGATGAGTACCCCTTTTTCGAGGACCTGCCCGCGCCGATCCTGGCGCCGCTGGTCTACGCCGACAACCCGCTGCATGTGCACCACGTGAACCTGAATGGGGAGATCATGGCGGCCTATGTGAACGAGATGGTGCCGTTCATCTGCCGTGAGGGCGACGACACGAACTACGGCTCGTGCGCCGTGATGGATGTGCATCTGCTGCAGGCACTCTCCAAGCGCATTCACTACGGCATGTTTATTGCGGAGAGCAAGTATCGCGAGTGCACCGCGCGGTTTGATGTCATGATCCGCGCGAACGATGCGGCGGGCCTGGAGGCCTCCATCACCGTGCCGGAAGTCGAGGAGCTGCTCTATTCCCGTGTGGCCCGCAAGGCCACCGCCTACAGCAGTGAACTGCTCATGGCGGGTGAAGGCCGAATTAATCCGGAGACGGTGCGCACGATCTATGAGCGCTGGATCCTACCGCTGTGCAAACAGGCTGAGGTGGTCTACCTGCTGGACAAGGCGGCGATTCTCGGGTAACGTTTCTGTCTAAAGATACGTTGTGTGGCCCAGATCGGAGCACGATCGGGAGAGCCGATGTCCGCTAGCGAAAAAGAACGCATCCAACAGGAATACCGCGCCGAAGTCGAGTCCACGGCCTTGCGTCATGGGCGCGTGATGGCGGGCGTGGCGATCGGGGTGCTGGGGCTCATGTTCATACATGACGCCTTGGTGATGCATGTCGGCCGCCTGGCCTCAACGCGCCTGGTGGGCCTGCTGCCGGCCGTGCTCTATCTTATCCTCTCTATGCGGTGGCTGCCGCGCCACCGGCACTACACGGTGCCGGCCCAGGTGGTCCTGTTGACCGCGGTCATGGTTGCGGGGGGACTCTTCTCGTTCGGGCTCTTCGCCACGCAGGCCGACGGCGCGGCCTACGGTGCGGCCGGGACGATGCAAGCGACCGTACTGGCGGTTTTCGTATTCGGAAGTGGTGTACGACGCCACTTGTGGGTCATTGCGGTGGTGCCGCTGGCCCTGACCCTATTCGCTATCATGGTATGCTGTGCGCCGTCACGCGTTGAAATGACGCTCTTCTTCACGCCTTTCATTACGGCGGTCTGTGTGGTGGTGGTGGGGTATTCACAGGACCGGCTGGCGGCCGAGCGTTTTCGTTTGGGGTATCTACTGGCGCAACACAGGGACGACCTGGAGGAGAAGGCGGAGGCGCTGCAGCTGGCCAATAACGAGCTGCAGCAGTTTGCCAGTGCGGTGGCACACGATCTCAAGCTGCCGCTGCACTCGATTCGCGAGGCCCTGGTGAAGATGGACGGCGATGACGTTCCCGCAGAAATGCGCAGCGGCGCGTGCGCCGCCAACCTGACGTTCGTGAAGGATACGGCTGATCGCATGATGAAGATGATCGCCAGCATGCTGGACTATGCCTGCCTGGAGAACTGCAGCGACAAGTTCCGTCCGGTGGCCCTCGAGGATGTGCTTGGGACTGTGAAACTCAATTTACGGCAATCCATCGCAGAGAGCGGGGCCACGATCACACAGGCGCCGCTGCCGGTCGTATGGGGCGACCGGATGCAATTGACCATGCTGTTGCAGGAGCTGATCTACAACGCGATCAAGTACCGCAAACCGGGCACAGCCCCCACGATTGAAATCAGTTCGCATGATGAAGGGGCGGAGGTGCGGCTCGCGGTCACGGACCGTGGGATAGGGTTCCATCCGGATCACAGGCGCACAGTGTTTAGCCCAAGTTTCTCAAATGGTCATTTGAAAACGGCTAAATCGCGGTTATTTTCGCAGTTTTCGGCGCATCGGTT
>JABGQM010000072.1 GCA_018648805.1 Verrucomicrobiota bacterium | reverse complement strand
GAGGGGGGAAACGCCCCCGAAAAGGGGGGAGAACGGTGAAACCGCCGCAACCCCCTGATAAGCAGAAGGTTACAGAGTCAGGAGTTCAAGACTCTTGACAGAACGCGTTGGTGCATAAGGGTGGGGCGAAATGAAGAATGTTGGCGGAACATCTGAATACATCGCATTCTTTGACGAGTGCGGCGACCATACACTGGAGCTGATCGACAAGGATTTCCCTCTGTTTCTCCTCGCGACGGTTGACCGAACCGACCAATTCACTTACTCTTCCAACCAGTCAATGAGAGAAAGTGTGTGCCATTTTCAGGTCTAACAGAGCGGATTTGCGACAGAAATGTAATACAGTCCGTTTTTCGGAAGTGCCATAACTCGTTGATAGCAAGCAGTATACCCCGGTAGCTCAGTTGGATAGAGCATCGGATTTCTAATCCGACGGTCACAGGTTCGAGCCCTGTCCGGGGTGCCAACTCGCTCAGCCGAGGGGAGGCCTTCCTTGGCTGGAGAGCGTGGAATACCACGCTCAAAGGCCTGCGGAAGGCCTCCCCTCGGCTTCGCTCGTTAATGCTTGGCACTTGCCTGGTTTTGGCTGGAGAGCGTGGAATACCACGCTCAAAGGCCTGCGGAAGGCCTCCCCTCGGCTTCGCTCGTTAATGCTTGGCACTTGCCTGGTTTTGGCTGGAGAGCGTGGAATACCACGCTCAAAGGCCTGCGGAAGGCCTCCCCTTGGCTTCGCTCGTTAATGCTTGGCGCTCGCATGGTCTTGGCTGGAGAGCGTGGAATACCACGCTCAAAGGCCTGCGGAAGGCCAATGTCCAAGTGAGCGTTTGTAGGGAATGGAGTGCCGTTGGACTGGACATTCGCCAGTCGCACGCACTTGGGAGTTGGATATTCCTTGTTGGATATTGGGTGTTCAGTTTTGCCAATGAACGCCCTATATAAGTGCCATTCGTCACTAGCACCTTGATATTGCGGTCATTCGAGCGCACTATCTCGGAGCCAAATTGCACGATCTCTGTTTTTCCGCGTGGGGCAGGGGGTAAGGTTCTGTTTGATGATGGGTGGGGTGGTCTGGAAGAGGAGTGTGGGATGCTGAAGGGAATTGATTCGATTGTGAGTCCGGAGTTGTTGAAAATTCTGGCGGAGATGGGGCATGGAGACGAACTGGTGCTGGCGGATGCGCATTTTCCTGGCAACACGTTCTGTCCACAGAATGTGCTGCGTGGCGATGGATTGCAGATCCCTGACTTGTTGAAGGGCATCTTGCCGCTGCTGGAGCTGGATAGCTATGACGACCCGCTGATCATGATGGCGGCCGTCGAGGGCGATGAGCTGGATCCGCAGGTAGAAGCGGATTACATGGCCGCAGTGCGCGACAGTGTGCCGGAAGCAGCCGCCCCGATTCGGATTGACCGTTTTGCGTTCTACGACCGCGTCAAGACGGCCTATGCCTGTGTGATGACAGGGACGACGGCCAAGTATGGCAATATCATCCTGAAAAAGGGCGTTACGCCCATTACCTGATAGGGCGCCGGGTGGGGTGTCGAGCAGTGGACAGGCGGGCGTGATGGTGGTAGCCTGACCCCATGAACATCTACCCCCTTCTTGCGGAGTGCTTCAGGGAGGATGCCTCATTGCTCGATGAGGCCCTGGCCGTACTCGATCGATGGGATGAGCAAGGGGTTGGGCCGATACGACGCCGCACGCAGTGGCGACAGGTCCTTGTTGCGGCCAAGGGCGGCCGTGATGGCATGGACCGCCTGCTTGAGCTCCTGCTGGATGACGGGGATGCAGCCCGACGCCTCAAGGATTTTGGCCCATTTGCCGGAATTCTGTCGCGTGAAGAGCGGCGAAAGGTTTTCCTTGGTCACCCCTACGACCACTGATGTATACTGACACCTGCGACGACGATATCGCTTGTCCATCTAGCCCCTTCCGAAGGGGGGGGCCACCGGAGGCCCTCCAAAGGGGGGGGGGCGGACAAGCTCTGTCTACGTACCTTTCGACGGTAGCCGACTGTGCTTGTCTAAGTACCCCGTTTGGCCTCATGATGCGCCGCTTGATTTTGGATGGGTAATTGGAGTTGATATGAAGATTGCATTGATTGGATTTGAGCAGGCGGGCAAGCGGACGCTGTTTTCGCTGTTGACGGGGCGCGATGTGGGGGAGAACCGCAAGCCGGGCGAGGTGGTGGAGGGGATTGCAGACATTCGCGATCCGCGCGTGGATAAGCTGGCGGAACTGTGTCAGCCGGAAAAGGTGATCTATGCGCAGAACAATTTCGTGCTCTGCCCGGATGCGGTGACAGGCAGTGGGTCACGCGAGTGGCTGGATGCGGCACGGCGTTGCGACCTGATGTGCCTTGTGGTGCGGGCGTTTGAGTCGGAGCAGGTCTATCATCCGGCCGGGGATGTGGATGCCGCACGCGACCAGCGTGATCTGGAGTCGGAGATCCTGTTGGCCGACATGGAGCTGGTGGAGAAGCGGCAGGCGCGGCTGGTGAAGGATAAACGCTCTGGGCTGACCGCGGACCAGAAGATAGAAGAGAAGGCCATCGAGAAGTGCATGGCGACGCTTGAGGATGAGAAGTGGGTCTCTGAGGCCGGGCTGAATGAGCAGGAGCTGGGGGCGATCCGTAGCCTCGACCTGTTGACGCTACTGCCGGTGATGGTGGCGCGCAATGTCTCTGAGGATGCCGTGGCGGAAGGCGTCGAGGGCGCTGTCGCGGTGTCGTGCCAGATCGAGCAGGAGATTGCGGCGATCGAGGATGCGACGGAACGGCAGGAGTACCTGGACAGCTTGGGATTGGATGCGCTGGGTGTGGACCGCGTCAATGCGGCGGCCTATGACGCGTTGGGCCTGATGTCGTTCTACACAACGGGCAAGGACGAGTGCCGCGCCTGGACGATCAAGAAGGGGAGCCTGGCGCCGGTGGCGGGCGGCAAGATCCACAGCGATATCGAACGCGGCTTCATCCGCGTCGAGGTCACGAAGTACGATGATTTCCTCGAAACGGGTTCAGAGAAGGCGGCCAAGGACCAGGGCAAGATCCTGCTCAAGGGCAAAGACTACATCATCGAAGATGGTGATATCTGTCACTTCCTCTTTAATGTCTGATTTATTGATCGATCCCTGCTCTTCTGTCGATATACAGATGGGGACTGCCCGCAGATGACGCAGATGACGCAGATCAGGATCGGGAAGGGGAGATGTTGAGCGAATCCGTCGGGCCGGAATACCGGCCCATAGGATTCGCTCAACGTTATCCGCCGGCCGCTAATCGCGGCCGGAAAGACCCATGACAATATCGTGGGTGAGAACGGTTCCCATTAACCGTCAAGACTCTGCATTGCACATCCCAGTACAACAGCCGGCCGCGATTAGCGACCGGGGAGCCACGTTGAGGGAATCCTAGTCGGCGGTATTCCGCCGGCGACGGATTCCCTCAGCATTTGCCCCTCTCCATCCCATCTGCGCCGATCTGCGTGATCTGCGGGCAGACTCTCCTGCGTGCCTACGCCTGGCTTGCTGCCAGAGCCTGGGTGAAGTCGGCCTTGATGTCATCGGTGTTCTCGAGACCCACGGCGACGCGGATGAACTCGGGAGTGACCCCGGCGGCGCGCTGTGCGTCGTCGGACATCTGCTGATGGCTGGTTGACGCCGGGTGCAGGACGAGGGTCTTGGCGTCACCCACGTTGGCCAGGTGGCTGGCCAGCTTGACGCTGTCTATGAATTTGGTGCCGGCGGTGCTGCCGCCCTTGATCCCGAATCCAAGCACGGCTCCGTAGCCACCGGTGAGATACTGGTCGGCGGCGGCGTGTGAGGGATGCTCTGCGAGGCCGGTGTAGGTGACCCACTCGACGGCATCCTGTGTCTGCAGCCAGGTGGCCAGCTCCAGTGCGTTGGCGCTCTGCTGGCGAATGCGCAGCGGCAGGGTCTCGAGGCCCTGCAGGAAGAGGAAGGCGTTGAACGGGCTGGGGCACATGCCGAGGTTGCGCATGCCCTGCACGCGCGCCTTGATGATGTAGGCCACGTTGCCCATGCCCGGTACGTCACTCAGGGCGTCGGCGTAGACGAGACCGTGGTAGCTCTCATCCGGGGTGGTGAAGCCGGGGAAACGGTCGCTCTTCCAGTTGAACTTCCCGCTATCGACGATGACGCCGCCGACTGAAGTGCCGTGGCCGCCGATCCATTTGGTGCAGGAGTGGACGACGATGTCGACGCCATGCTCGATGGGGCGGCAGAGGATCGGAGCGAAGGTGTTGTCCACGATCACCGGCACACCGGCCGCATGTGCGACCTCAGCAATGCCGGCCAGGTCGAGGATGTCGCCCTTTGGATTGCCGATCGTCTCAAGATATACCGCCTTGGTGTTCTCCTTGATGGCCGCGGCAAAGGTCGCGGGGGTGCCGTCAGCTACGAAGGTCACCTCAATGCCCATTTTGGGAAGGGTGTGACGGAAGCAGGTTTCGCTGCCACCGTAGAGAGAGGAGGAGGCCACGATGTGGTCGCCGGCCTCTGCCAGGTTGTGGATGGAAAGGAAGATGGCGGCCATGCCGCTGGAGGTCAGCAGGGCGCCGACGCCGCCTTCGAGGGCCGCAATGCGCTTTTCGACCACATCCGAGGTCGGGTTCATCAGACGGCTGTAGATATTTCCGAATTCCTTGAGCGCAAACAGATTGGCCGCATGCTCGCTGTCGTTGAAGACATAGCTCGTGGTCTGGTAGATCGGTACGGCGCGTGCACCCGTAGTGGGGTCGGGTGTCTGGCCGGCGTGGAGGGCGAGGGTTTCTGGATTCTGTGTTTCTGTACTCATGGCTGTCGTGTCCTTATATGCGATGTTTATATACTGTATGAAATACTCTCTTGTGCTTTGGTTTCTTCGGCCATCTGGGCCACAGTGGTCCGGCTAAACAGGTCTTCGAGCAACGTGGCGGCTTTGAGCCAGACGGGGCGGGTAGGACATGTGGCCTCGCGCTTACACTGGGTGTCGATGCAGGGCACCGGACGGATGGGGCCCTCAACGGCGGTGAGAATATTGTACAGCGTGATTACGCGCGGGTCGCGTGCGATCGTGAAGCCGCCCTTACGGCCGCGGTGACTCAGAACTAGACCGGCCGCCTTCAGTCGCACCATGATCTGTTCAATGTAGTCGGCAGAGAGTGCCTCGGCCTCTGCAATCTGGTATTTTGTCACAGGGCCGGTTCCCTGGCGTATGGCCAAGTATACCATTATTCTGGCCGCGTAACGCTCTTTAGTGGACAATGCCATCATCTTTAGGTCCCTGGTTAATACATGATTGACATGATCATGATTCGCGGGTATTGTACGGCACATCCTTGAGAATGCAACAGAAAAAAACAGGTATTAGATAATCACATTAAGAAGGAATCGGAGTATGAAGGTCTACGCTGACAATTCTATGTCGATCGGGAACACGCCGCTGGTGAAGCTGAATAGGCTGGCCGGGGATAAGGCCACGGTGTGGGCCAAGGTCGAAGGACGCAATCCGGGCTACTCGGTGAAGTGTCGCATCGGGGCGGCGATGATCTGGGACGCCGAGAAACGTGGCGTGCTCAAGAAGGGCATGACCATTATCGAGCCGACGAGCGGGAACACCGGGATTGCACTGGCCTTTGTGGCCGCCGCACGTGGCTATGGATTGAAGCTGACGATGCCGGACACCATGAGCATCGAACGGCGTCGCATTCTGCAGGCGTTCGGGGCCGAGGTGGAGTTGACCCCCGGTGCGGGCGGCATGGCGGCAGCGATCGATCGTGCGACGGAGATCATGCAGAGTGATCCGGATCACTATTTCATGCCGCAGCAGTTCACGAATCCGGCCAACCCGGCGATTCATGCGCAGACAACGGGTCCTGAGATCTGGGAGGCCACTGATGGCGATGTGGATGTGATCGTCGCCGGTGTCGGCACGGGCGGCACGATCACGGGGTTGTCGCAGTTCTTTAAGACGGAAAAGGGCAAGCAGATCATCTCGGTGGCCGTTGAGCCCGAGGCGAGTCCGGTCCTGACGCAGACGTTGGCCGGCAAGGAGCTGCAGCCGGGGCCGCATAAGATTCAGGGCATCGGAGCCGGTTTCGTGCCGGACAACCTGGACCTCACGCTGATCGACCGTGTCGAGCTGGTCAGCAACGAGGAGGCCATGGAGATGGCTCGCCGTCTGGCGAAGGAGGAGGGACTGCTCTCAGGTATCTCGTGTGGTGCGGCCGCGGCCGTGGCGATACGGTTGGCGAAGGATCCTGAGTTTAAGGGTAAGAAGATTGTGGTGATCCTGCCCGATTCGGGTGAGCGGTATTTGTCGACGCCGTTGTTTGATTGATTGGTTGAGGGCCGTCTTTCCGTACTCCGTGACAACAGGCAGGGAGATTAGGGTGAAAGATTATGGCGAAAGATTAAGGATGGGCGAACGGTGCCCTAATCTTTCTCCTTAATCTTTCGCCCTAATCGATCTGCCATGGGCGGGGATATTGCAGTGAAGACAGAGATAGAAAGGGACGGATATGAGTGGGACAGATGAGTTTAAGGGTGTGGCCATGGCGTTGGCTACGAGTGTGGATTATTCGAGTGGGAGCATTGTCAGCAAAACGCTGATGAACAAGAAAACAGGAACGCTGACGCTGTTCGCGTTTGATGCGGGGCAGGGCCTGAGCGAGCACACCTCGCCGTTCGATGCCACGGTCTACGTGCTCGATGGTGAAGCGACGATCACGATTGATGGCGAGGGCCTCAAGGCGAAGACAGGCGAAATGGTGATCATGCCGGCCAATATCCCGCACGATGTCCAGGCCGAGGAGCGCTTCAAGATGCTCCTTATTATGATTCGCTAAGGGGCGGTAAGAAATAGCTCGTTCACGCGCGTCGATTCTCCGTCACTGTTCATGCTCCTCACCGTCTACAGATTAAGGTGAAAGATTAGGGCGAAAGATTAGGGATCAAGCCAAAGCACCTTAATCTTTCACCCTAATCTTTCACCCTAATCTGCCCCGTACTCTCTAGCGGGCCGCGCTCCAACTCGGACTTACGCGATGACGCTGACAAGCGGATCGGAAAGAGCGGCCTCACGGAAGGCCATGGCCCGTTCGACGCAGCTCGGACAGCTGCTGCAGGGGGTATCGCCGCCACGGTAGCAGGTCCAGGTGTCGGCATAGTTTACCCCCAAGGCATGACCGAGCTGCACGACCTCGGTCTTGCGCTTGTTCACAAAGGGGGCATGCACCGTGACCGCTTGTTTGCGGTTGAGGGCGAGCAGGTGATTGATACGCACCAGGAAATCGGTGGTGCAGTCCCAGTAGCCATATTCATCCTGGGCCTGGGCTCCGTAGTAGATGTCGCTGACCTTGCATGTTTCCGCATAGGCCGCCGCGAGTGAGAGCAGGACCATGTTGCGGTTGGGCACATAGGTGGGCGGCTGCACGCGGTCGGCGGGATCAATGGTGTCGAGGTCGGGCACGTCCACCTGCGGGTTAGTCAGCACGTTTCCGGCCGCCGTGAGCGCGCCGAATGCGCTGACATCAAACACGCGATGCTCCTTGACGCCGACCGCCTTCGCCTGAATGGCGGCCGCGTCCAGCTCGCGGGCATGGCGCTGCCCGTAGTGGAACGAGAGGGCATAGAGGGTATCAATCGCCAGCGTCCGCTTGACGTAGTGCAGCAGGGTTGAAGAGTCGATGCCGCCCGAAAGCAGTATGAGGGCCGCGGCCATGGGGGCTACAACCTTTCGTCGACCGCCTCGCGGTCGAAGAAGGCTTTCATGTCGAAGCAGACCGATTGATCCTTCGTGAAGGTCGCCAGGTCGAACTCGCGGAAGCGGTCATGGCCCACCGCGAGGACCACGGCGTCGTACTGCGCCTTTTGCTCCGGGGTGGGGGCGTCGACCAAGGCGATCTCGTACTCGGCTTCGACCTCGTCCTTGTTGGCCCACGGATCGTGGACATCAACCTGTACGCCGAACTCGGTCAGCTCATCGACCACGTCGATCACGCGCGAGTTACGGATATCGGGGCAGTTCTCCTTGAAGGTGATGCCCAGCACGAGCACGCGTGAGTTGAGTACGCGGTGTCCCTGCTTGATCAGCAGTTTGATGATGCGCGAGGCGGCATAGCGGCCCATGTTGTCGTTGAGCCGGCGGCCTGCCAGAATGATCTCCGGATTGTAGCCTTCGGCCTGCGCCTTGTGGGCCAGGTAGTAGGGGTCGACCCCGATACAGTGGCCGCCCACCAGCCCCGGACGAAAGGGCAGGAAGTTCCACTTGGTCCCGGCGGCTTCAAGGACGTCCAGGGTGTCAATGCCCAGCCGGTCAAAGATGATCGCCAACTCGTTGACAAAGGCGATGTTGATGTCACGCTGTGAGTTCTCGATGACCTTGGCGGCCTCGGCCACCTTGATCGTGGGGGCGAGATGTGTGCCGGCCTCGATAATGGCACTGTAGAGCGCGTCCACGGCAGAGGCAGCCTCGGGCGAAGAGCCTGACGTGACCTTGAGGATCGTGGTCAGGCGATGCTCCTTGTCGCCCGGGTTGATGCGCTCGGGACTGTAGCCGCAGAAGAAGTCGCGGTTGAACTCGAGTCCGCTTTCCCGCTCCAGGATCGGCACGCAGACCTCTTCGGTGCAGCCGGGATAGACCGTGCTCTCATAGATCACGATATTGCCTGGGCTGAGCAGACCGCCCACGGTGGTGGAGGCCGAGACGAGCGGCGAGAGATCCGGCTGTTTGCCTTCATCGATCGGGGTGGGGACGGTCACGATATAGATGTCACAGTCGGCCAGCGCCTCGATATCGCAGGTGCAGCGCAGGCGGGTGGCCTCGGCCAGCTCTTCCGGCGTGGTCTCCTGCGTGCGGTCGATCCGGTTGTTCAAATCCGCAATGCGGGTTGCCTTTACATCGAAACCGGTTGTGGGGAACCGTTTGCCGAATTCCACCGCGAGCGGCAGGCCGACATAGCCCAATCCGACCACACCCACTTTGATCTCGCCCGACGCTATTGTCTCGATAATTTCATTCATGGACCGAGCATACCGAGGGGCGTGCGGAGAGGCAAGTGGCGAGTGAATCGCGCACGGGAAAATTCCTCGCTTGCGCCGGATGCGCCTAAGCGGTATACCTTTTTCAAATCAGTAAGTCTTCAGGGCAGGGCGATTCCGCGTTACGCGGAAAATTCCCGACCGGCGGTAATAGTCCGCGAGTGCTTCGCCTGGTGCGCAGCGCAGACACAGCGAAATTCTGTGGCCGACAGTATAGTCTGGATGGGAGAAGATGATCGACACGACGTACGGCTTGTGCGCCCGGGTGATCTTTTTCTCCCGGGTGTTTTTTGTGTGTGGTGTTGGTGAGAGGTGAGGTGGCATGAGCGCAGACGAGAAGATCTTTGATCCGGTTGAAGAGGTGTTGGCCGAGATACGGGCCGGACGGATGGTGGTCGTGACCGACGACGCCAATCGTGAAAACGAGGGCGACCTGATCTGTGCCGCCGACGGGGTGACCGACGCCTCTATTAATTTCATGGCGACGCATGGTCGCGGCCTGATATGCGTGGCCCTTACCGCCGGCCGCATCCATGACCTGGGTCTGTCGCGCATGGCTATGCGCGGCCGCGGCGATGCCTTTAATACCGCCTTCATGGAGTCGGTCGATGCGGCCCACAACATCTCGACCGGGATCAGCGCGCATGACCGTGCCGCCACCGTGCGTGTCCTGGTGGATGAGCAGAGCGCAAACGGCGACCTGGTGAGCCCGGGCCACACCTTCCCCCTGCAGGCCATGGAGGGGGGCGTGCTCAACCGGGCCGGTCACACCGAGGCCGCGGTCGACCTGGCGCTCCTGGCTGGACTCAAGCCCGCGGGTGTTATCTGTGAGATCCTGCAGGAAGATGGTCGCATGGCACGTCTGCCCGAGCTGCGCACGTTTGCACAGAAGCATGCGCTCAAGATCACGTCGGTCGCCGACATCATTGCGTACCGCCGGCGCACGGAGCGCATGGTGGATTTCGTGCGCGAGGTGGGCATGCCGACGCGGCACGGGGACTTCAAGCTCAAGCTGTTTCACTCGCAGGTCGATGACGACCACCACGTGGCCCTGGTCATGGGCGACATTACGCCGGATGAGCCCACGCTGGTGCGCGTGCATAGTGAATGCCTGACCGGGGATGTCTTCCATTCGCGTCGCTGTGATTGCGGCAGTCAGCTCGAAGAGGCCATGTGTATGGTCGAGGAAGAGGGCAAAGGCATTATCCTCTATATGCGCCAGGAGGGCCGCGGCATCGGCCTGGCCAACAAGATCCACGCCTATGCGCTGCAGGAAGAGGGCATGGATACCGTCGAAGCCAATGAGGAGCTGGGCTTCAATGCCGATTTGCGTGAGTATGGCATCGGTGCACAGATCCTGACGGAGCTGGGCGCGCGCCGTCTGCGCCTGATCACCAACAACCCCTGCAAGATCGTCGGTCTCGAAGGCTACGGCCTCGAGGTCGTCGAGCGCGTGCCGATCATCGTCGGGCACCACGCGCACAATGAACGCTATATGAATACGAAGAAGGAAAAGATGGGACACCTGTTGTAAGGAGGAGAAGATGCCTGTTAAAGAGATATCTGCCAAGCTGTTGGCCGAGGGACTGCGGTTCACGATTGTGATCAGCCGGTTTAACGATTTTCTGACCAAAGAACTGCTGGGCGGGGCGATCGACTGCATCGTACGCCACGGCGGGGTTGAAGAGTCGATCACGGTGGTATGGGTGCCGGGCGCCAACGAGCTGTCCATGGTCGCCGACCGGGTCGCGGCAGCGGGCAATACCGATGCGGTGATTGCACTCGGCGCCGTGGTGCAGGGGGCGACCCCGCATGCCGACCTGATCAACGCCCAGGTGTCGCGTTCGCTCGCGGCGGCGGGCATTGCGCATGGCGTCCCCATCCTGAATGGCGTCGTCTGTGCCGGCAACCTGGAGCAGGCGATTGAACGGTGCGGCACCAAGGCCGGCAACAAGGGCTGGAACGTGGCGCAGGCCGCCATCGAGATGGCCAATGTGTGTAAACAACTGTAGCGAGGTCGATAGTGGCAACACGGCGTGAAGCACGGGAGTGGGCAGTTCAACTGCTCTTCCAGACGGACCTGAATCCCCCCAAGGACATGCGGCCTGTACTGGCGCATTTCTGGGAGCAGGTGAAAAGTGACAAAGGGTCGCGCGAATACGCGGAGCGCATCGTGCGCGGCGTCATGAGCCGGCGCGCTGAAATCGACAAGATTATTGATGGTACGCTGGTGCACTGGAAGATGAAGCGCCTGGCCGTAATCGATCGTAACGTGATTCGCATGTCGGTCTACGAAATGCTGAACTGCGAAGATGTGCCGCCGGTGGTATCGATCAATGAAGCCGTCGATATCGCGAAGTACTTCGGTACAAACGATTCAGGCCGCTTTGTGAATGGGGTACTCGACCGGATTCGCGGTGGCCTTGATCGCCCCAATCGCACGGCAGAATGAGCTATGCAGGCTGACGCAAAGCGGATGAGCGAAGCGCTGGCCCTGGCCCGCCGCGGCCTCGGCCGCACACGCCCCAATCCGCCCGTCGGTTGTGTCGTCGTGAAGCGCGGACGCGTTGTGGGGCAGGGCTATCACCATGCCGCCGGAAAGCCGCATGCCGAAGTTGAGGCGCTGCGTGACGCGGGGACGCGCGCGCGCGGTGCGGAGGCCTTTGTTACCCTTGAGCCCTGCAGCACGCACGGTCGTACCGGCCCCTGCACGGACGCCCTTATTGAGGCCGGGGTGCGGCGTGTGGTGGTGGCGGTCAAAGATCCCAACCCGCGCCATGCCGGACGTGGCCTGCGCCGCTTGCGCGCGGCCGGGATCACGGTCGAGTCCGGCCTCTGCCGCGCTGAAGCCGCGGCGCTGATCGAGCCGTTTGCCACCTGGGTCACGACCGGTCGGCCCACGCTGACCCTGAAGCTGGCCACGACGCTGGATGGATCGATCGCCGACCGCAACGGTCGATCGCGCTGGATCAGCGGACCTGAAGCGCGCCGCTGGGTGGACCGCATGCGCAGCCAGGTGGATGCGATTATGGTCGGCGCGGGCACGGCGATGCAGGATGATCCCGGACTGCTGCCGCGCGGACGCCGCCGGGCGACGGCCCACCGCGTGGTGGTCGATTCACAAGGCCGCCTCCCGATGACCACGCGCCTGCTATGCGATGATCACGCGGCGCTAACCGTTTTGGCGACGACGGCGGCCTGTCCGGCATCGCGTTGCGCGGCCGCGGCCGCCAACGGCGTCGACGTCTGGTCGCTCGCCGCCAAGGGGGGGCACGTGTCGCTTAAGCGTCTGCTCTCCCGTATGGGCCGCGCTGGCTGGCTGCACGTGTTGTGTGAGGGTGGGGGAGGGCTGGCCGCCGCTTTGCTGCGCGCAAAGCTGGTCGATGAATTGGTCATGATCGTGGCGCCCAAGGTGATCGGGGGCCGTGCGGCCGTGCCGGCCTTTGGAGGGAGCGGCTGGTTGCTTCAGCAGGCCCCCCGCTTTGAACGTATTGAGCAGCGTGAGTTGGGGGCGGATATGCTGCTCAGACTGCGACCGGAGAACTGAGATGTTTACAGGCTTGATTGAGCAGGTGGGTCGGATTGGTGGCTGGCAGCGTGACGGCAGCACACGCCGGCTTACGATGCTTCACGCGCCGTGGCCGGAGGGCGCGGCAGGCTTGGCCGTTGGCGACAGCGTGGCGGTCAACGGCGCCTGTCTGACGGCCGAGACAGTGGCAGAGGATCAGTTCGTCTGCGCCGTACTGGACGAAACCGTGGCGCGGACCTCGCTGGCCGATAAGGCCGTCGGCGCGCGTGTGAACCTGGAGCGCGCCATGCGGGCCGATGCCCGCCTGGGGGGCCACATGGTTCAGGGCCACGTGGATGCCCTGGGCAAGGTGCTGGATCTGCGCCAGGACGGCGCGGACCGGGTCGTACGCGTGGGGTGTCCGGAGGAACTCATGCCGGGCATCGTGCCCAAGGGCTCTATCGCCCTGGACGGCATCAGCTTAACCGTGGCCCGCTTGGACGACAGCTGGTTTGAGGTACATATCATCCCGCATACATGGGCGCAGACCGCTCTGGGCGAGCTGGCCCCGGGGAGTACGGTCAATATAGAGACGGATATTATCGGGAAGTACGTGCAGCGCTATCTGGCGGGTCGGGAAGGCGGGACGCTCTCGGCTGAAACGCTGCGCGCGTCCGGCGCATGGCTGGCAGGGTGAGGGCACCCTGCCTCCAGGAAAGCCTGCAAACGGGGGGAAGGCTGGATGCGGGGTGCCCCCACCCCGCATTGCGTGCCGCCCGGGATGATCCATAGTGAGAATTGCTGGGTATTCGCTCGACAGCTGCCCCGCTTTCGAGTACCTCTATTCGCCGTGTTCTTTTGACAACCGCAGGTTGCTGCGATGGGAAGGTGCTTAAGCTGTGATCGAAATTAAGAATCTGTTGCCACTCCAGGAGCTCGACTGCCAATTGCGTGATATGAAACGCGAGCTCGAGGATATACCCGCGCGCAAGGAAGAAGAGCAGACCCGCCTGCAAGAGCACAAGGCCAACTTGGGCGAGGCCGAGGATGCCATGAAGGCCGAGCAGGCCCGCATCAAGGAGCTCGAGCTCGAGGTGCAGTCGTGTCGCGACCAGATCGACAAGTACCGCAAGCAGCAGATGGTCCTGAAATCCAACAAGGAGTTCAAGGCCATGGAGATCGAGATCACCAATGTCCTGACCAAGATCCGCGGCCATGAGGACAAGGAACTCGTTTTGATGGAAGATGTTGAGGCCGCGCGAAGCAACGTGACCGAGCGGCGCAAAGAGCTGGAGGCTGAGGAGGAGGCCGTCAATCTTGACGTGGCCGAGCTGGACACGCGCATGAGCGGGATCGATGCCGAGGTCAGTTCTCTCGAAGCGCGTCGCGCTGAGCTGTTGGGTGATGTTCCTGAGGATATGCTCGCACGCTATGAGCGCATCCTGCAGCGACGTGACCGCGCGCTCGTGCCGGTTGAAGGCGGTATCTGTGGTGGCTGTCACATGAAGCTGCCCCCCTCTGTCGCACAGAACATCCTCAAGAAGGCCGATCTGGTTTCTTGCGATCACTGCGGCCGTCTGCTATACATGGCTTAGTGTTTTGACGATCGGGGGTCCTCGGTCGCTGTCCTTGGCCGAAGTGAGGCGGGCTTACCCCCGTCTTGTCCTCCATAGCCCTTTGGGCGACGGAGGAAGCTTTAGCGAAGGAGGGAGGAAAGTCCGGACACCGTAGGGTAGGATGCCTCGTGATAAACGGGGGACGGCACGTGTAAGCGTGTTGGACGGCCAGTGCCACAGAAAACAGACTACCTCGGCGCAAGCTGAGGAAAAGGTGAAAAGGTGGTGTAAGAGACCACCGGGTCAAGCGTAAGCGCGATCGCACGGTAAACCCCATCCGGTGCAAGATCAAATAGGGAACGAAGAGACGACCCGTCTCGTTTCCCGGGTAGCTTCGGCTCCCGGGATGGAAGTTTCGGGTTGATCGCATAGATAAATGACCGAGTCCTCGTAGCGCGCAAGCGTAGCGGGGCCAACAGAATCCGGCTTATGACCCCCGATCGTCGCTACGCTACCATGTTGGGTCGCCTGGCCCTCATACTCCCGCTCATCGCCGTGGGGGCCGGCGCGTGGATTCTCACCACCACCGGCTCACTGCCTCTGCCGCTGGTGGAGCCTTCAGCCTCTGCCGCCCTAACGCCTCTGCCCGCACCGTGTGAGCTGTCGGCATCCCTCGACTGGTCGGTCCTGCGCAATGAGCAGGCCCAGACCCCCGCGGCGCGCGACGCGCTCTCACGCCGCTTCCGCCTGGCCGGTACGTTCTTCGCCTATGGCAGCGGTGCCGACGATACACGCAAGGCGGTTCTGCATGATCTTCAGGCGGCGGTGCAGCTCATCGTGGGTGAACGCGACAGGATGGGCGATGTGGAAGTGGTGCGCATCCTGGACGATCGCGTCATCCTGCGGCGCGGTGTTGAAGAAGCCGAACTCTGGCTCGGATTCTCGCGGGCGGATGAGAACGCGGCTGACGCGGAGGACGATGCCGCTGTGGAGGGCGATGCGGGTGAGAATGCGTTTGGCGGCCGTAAGACCGGTGAGCATAGCTGGGTCTTCCAGCGCGCGGCGCTGCAGAAGTATTACCAGGAGGTCCTCGACGATCCCGAGCGATTGGTCCGCATCTTCGACTCCATGAAGGCTGTGCGCGGGACCGACCGGCGTATCAACGGCTACCGGCTCGACATTCTGGGGGAGGGCGAGTTCTACCACGCCGCCGGCATGCGCCAGGGCGATGTGGTGCGCAAAGTCAACGGAATGAACATGACCAGCCGCCGCCGTGCCGAGTTCTTCATCGGCGAGTTCGCGCGCAACCGTGCCAATGTCTTCGAAATGGAGATCGAGCGCGGTGGCCAGCCGGTCAAGCTGACCTATCAGGTGCGGTAGTCCCTACACTTTCTCGTACACTTCGTCGCCACCCTTACTTGGTTACGCTTCGTCCACCCGCTTGGTCGATGTGTTCACCGACGAAGCCGTTCGACGAAGCGTAACCGACGAAGTGTGGGACGAAGTGTGATCCACCTCGGAATCTGTGGCAGGTTATTGGCGATCCGGTTGCCAGACATCAACCCTTGAACGTTATCTACGAGTTGTACAGCTTACCACTCGGGTAAGCCCCCACGATGCGCAGCTTGGCCGAGGCCTTGCGCGCGGCCGTCATGGCGCGTTTCACACGAATATCAGTCGGATTGCCCTGGATATCCACGAGGAAAATGTACTGCTGCGGACAGCCACGCATGGGCCGCGAGAGCAGGCGCGAGAGGTTGACGTCCTGGTCGCGGAAGCACTCCAGAAACGTGCACAGACTGCCCGGTTCGTTGAGCAGTTGCACGGCCAGGGTCAGCTTGGTAGCGTGAGGCCGGCTCCGTTGCCTGCCACCCAGCGCCAGGAAGACCGTGATGTTCGGCTCATCCGTCGCAATGGGGTACTGCAGGACATCCAGGTTCCACACCTTGGCCAGGTCTCTGTTGCCCAGTGCCGCGGCATGGGGCTGCTGCCAGGCGCGCTGGGCGGCCATAGCGGTGCTGGGGACGGACTCCTTGTCCACACGCGGCAGATGCTTCTTGAGCCATGCGTCGCAGTGGTCCAGCGGGACGAAATGGGAGTAGAGCGTTTTGATGCGCTCATCCTTGCGTCCGAGAAGGGCCAAGCGCACGTTGAGTGAGATCTCCTCCTGGATGAAGACGCGTGGCCGGTTGGCCAGCAGGATGTCGACCATCTCGTAGATCGCTCCGCCGGAAGAGTTCTCGATCGGCACAATGCCGACCCGGGCCGCATCACGTGCCACGAAGCTGCAGACGTCGTGGATCGAGGGCAGGGGGACGAAATTATTGCGCACGCCGAATTGCTTGCGTGCGACCAGCTCAGAATAGGTTCCCGGTGGGCCCAGGAAGGCAACATCCTTGCGCGGCATGATTTAACTCCAGTTTTGGGTCAGGTTCTGCTATACAACGCTGACCGTATCCAAAGGGACGCGGCAGGAAAAGGAATAAAGGTGTGAGATGGGGGATGCGTATGTCAGTGCGAGCAAGCAGCGGGCGCTGGCGGAGCAGCTCAAGAAGCTGGGTGTCAAGGAGGCGGACCTGACCGAACGGTTCATCCTGGGCAGCGGCAGCGGCGGACAAAAGGTCAACAAGACGGCCTCCTGTGTTCAGCTGCGACATGCACCCTCGGGCATCGAGCTCAAGTGTCAGCGCTCGCGCTCACGTGAGATGAACCGCTTCCTGGCCCGGCGCGAATTGTGCGACCGCCTGGATGAGAAGCTGCGCGGTGAAGAGAGCCGACGGCAGCAGGCACGCGAGAAGATCCGCCGCCAGAAACGGCGCCGCAGCCGTCGGCAGCAGGCCAAGATGGTGGATCAGAAACGGATACATGGTGCGCAGAAACAGCTGCGCGGACGGGTGGATGGTCATGGCGAGTAGAGCGTACAATGTGGCGTTGTGCCGGGAGTTGATGCAGGCCGTGCGTGGCTCGGGGCGTGAGATTCCGCTGCGTCCGGGCCGCTATGAGTCGGGAGATACGCTGCGGCTGCCCCTACGCGGGGTCTGGCCGGACGTGCGGGCCGAGGCCACCTTCACCATTGAGAAATTTATCGGGGGCGGTTTCGCCGGACAGGTCTATCGCTGTGTGCTGACGTCGCTGGTGTCGGACGAGGGGGCGTCGATTGAGGGCCTGACCGTGGGCAACGTCTACGGGGTCAAGATCCTGATCCCACCCTCCCGCTTCGCGCGCCGCTTCCGCGACCGTATCTACCAGGTGGCGTTCCAGGTGCCCTTCAGCGCCCAGGTCATCGCCTCAGCCTGCGAGGCCGGGGTGATATGGCAGAAAGTAATTCGTCGTGCGGCCGCCCTTGAATTCGGCAGCGAAACGTCGGTGGCGGATGTGTATGCCTGGTTCTTCGATGAGGGGCAACAGGCCTACGGTGAAGTGCGTGAATGGGTTGAGGGTCGCATGTGGCGCCTCGAGGCGGACACGCGCCTGGGCGAGCGACGGGCCTGGCGCACGGCCGATCCGGCCACCTGCGGCAGCCCGGAGTTCATTGCCAAGCGGCAGTTCATGTGGCGCTTCGTGCGCTTGCTGCACCGCATGGGGGCCGGCGAGCTGGCGCGCCAATACGAGTGGGGCACGCTCAAGAGTCAGCCCAACCTGCTCAAGCGGTCGGGACACGATGCGGATCCTGCCGCGGGCCTGTGCGCGTTCGATTTTCGGGCTGGGCTGGCGTTGCTGCCCTTCCTGCCGATGAGTCCGATTGATGTCTGGCTGATCCTGCGCGGGCTGTGGCACGGCTCGCTGGTGCAGTTCGACCGCGGCGACATGACGCGCTTGCGTGCCTTTATACAGGAACACCAGGATCACTTTGAGGGCATGCAGGGGATGCTGGATGCGCTGGAGCGTAGCGAGACGGCCTACCGCCGTTCGATGCCCGACATCACGCACCACGGCATGCGCCTTCTGACCGACCGCTCGCTGCGGGCCGATGTGCGCGCGGGCCTGGTGACCGGCTACGGCTGCGCCGACCTGGTCGACGAAGCCTTCGCGGCGCGGCTGAACGGGGGCGGGGCCGTGTTCAGCGGATTCTACCTTCTGGGGGCTATCCCGGTCCTGGGGCGTTTCGTGCGGCGCTGCATCGGCAACGGTGCCTACCGTCGACATGTGAAACGATTCTGGGCTGAGCGTGCCTACCGTCATGCCGTTTGGGGTGCCGGTCTGCGCCACCGCCTCGTCGGCTGGATCCGCAGTGGACGCGTCAGCGACCCACGTGCGCGCCGCCTGCTCGCCACGCCGGCCTGGTTCTGGGTGCAGGCCTTCACGCTGCGCCTGCTGCCGGCCGGCCTGCATCGTGCCGTGGCCGAGCCGCGCACTGTGTGGGAGCGGATCTCGGCGACCTGGCAGTTCATGCGGTCGTTCTTCCGCGATGAAGCCTTTCGTGAGCAGTGGCTGGGCGACCAGGTGGCGGCCGGTTACAAGGATGGGATGTTGAGCGAGGCCGAGCGCGATCGCATTATGCAACATGTGCGAGACCCCTTCATCATCAAATACCTCCGATCGCTGGGGGTTCATTTTGCGACGCTGCCTGTGACACAGATTGTCTCCGTCATCGTGGCCACGGTCGTGTTGATCACCAAGCTGGTACAGGGCGCCGGCTGGGGCGTGGCGGGCGCCTATTTCGGTGGCATTCTACTTTTCTTCCAGGTGATACCTATCTCCCCCGGTTCGATCTGTCGCGGGGTCTACGTGGTCGCCCTGATGATTCGTGAGCGCAACTATCGTGACTATCTCGTGGCGGCGCCGCTCTCGTTCGTGAAGTATATCGGCTACCTGGCCTTCCCGTTCCAGATGATCACGACCTACCCCGAGCTGGCGCGTTTCATGGGCAGCCGCTGGGCCATGGATGCGGTGCGTATCGTACCGGTGTTCGGGGAACACGGGGCCTTGCTTGAGCATGCGATCTTCGATCTCTTTTTTAACGTGCCACGTGTGGTCGGGGCGTGGTGCGCCCGCCATGCACGGCTGGTATTGAACCTGTGGATGTTGATGGGGGTCACGATCTACGACATCGTGACACGCAGCTGCAGCCTGGACGTCAAGAGCACGACCAATCTGCTGATTGCCGTGGTGGTGCTGTGCGTCCTTCCGCGGGTACTTTTCTACCCGGTTTTGAAACGGCGCGGCGAGGGGGCGGTTGACCCCACAGGCGTGGAATGATACAGGATGACTGAGGTGACGACGATGGACTATGAAGCACGCGCCCGCGAGGTGCTGGATGTTGAGATTGAAGGACTGCAGAACGTCAGGGCTGCAATCGGCGATTCATTTAGCCGTGCGGCCACACTGATGCTCGACTGCCTTGATCAGAAGGGCAAGATCGTCGTATCAGGCGTGGGCAAGAATCTGCATATCGCGGAGAAGCTATCGGCCACACTGGCCAGCACCGGCGCCACGAGCGTGGTATTGCATCCCACCCAGGCCATGCACGGCGACCTCGGCATTCTCAGTCGTGGGGATGTCCTGCTGGCCTTGAGCTATTCGGGCGCCTCCGAGGAGCTGCTCAAGATTCTGCCCGTCGTGCAGCGCTTGGGCATCCCCATCGTGGGTATGACGGCCGAACCGGAGAGCGAGTTGGCGCGCTGCAGCACGGAGGTCCTTTCCGTAGCGGTCGAGCGTGAGGCCTGTCCTTTCAATATGGCACCGACCACCAGTACGACCGCCACGCTTGCCCTGGGCGATGCGCTGGCGATGGTGCTGCTCGACGCCCGCGGATTCCGCAAGGAGGACTACGCGCTGCTGCATCCGGCCGGTGCCATCGGGCGCACGCTGCTGCTGCACGTGTCGGATATCATGCGCACGGGTGAGCGCCTGGCCTGCGTGGTCGAGACCGCCAATGTGGAGTCCGCGTTGTTCGCCATGACGCAGGCGCGCGCCGGGTCGGTGGCGGTTGTGGATGCCGGCAACAAGGTTCTGGGCATCTTTACGGATGGCGATTTGCGCCGCCACGTGGCGCGCGCGGATCTGTTGACCCTCCCTATCCGGGATCTGATGACGGTCGACCCCTTCAGCGTGAATCCGGATCAGCTGGCCGTAAATGTGCTCAAGATCTACGAAGATCACGCCATTGATGATCTGCTGGTGGTGGACGATGACGGCTGCCTGGTGGGCGCAATCGACATCCAGGATCTCCCCAAACTCAAGATTCTGTAGTCCTGACTCTTTTGATAACGTTCAAAGGGTGACGCCTGACAGGCGACCTACCTACTTCCATCCGAGTATGACGAAGGATCAAGCACACTTACTCGATTTCTTAACC
>JABGQM010000071.1 GCA_018648805.1 Verrucomicrobiota bacterium | reverse complement strand
CCATGGACAGAGGCTGTGGCCCTCCTGCGCCCACTTATGGCTCGATATATCCAGTGAACTTTTTACACCGTTCGGCCGAGGAAAGAGGGACAGGCTTCCTATGCATACTGACTCCTGCAAAAATGGGTTCCCCATGCACGTCGGGGTCATCAGGTCACGGGTCATCAGGTCACTCCTCGAGAGGTCGTGAGCACCCTTCTCGGCTCTGCGCGCTCCCAGTAGCGCGCCAGCGGGCCACCCCCCCGTAGTCACTCTCCCTGCCGCTCTCGCCGGTAGGTCGTCGGGGTCATGCCCGTGTGAGAGTAGGGACAGGCAATCAGTGCGGCAACTGTCTCTGGATAGATTCTCTCCCTCTCCCTATTCTCTCCTTGGCCTCTCAGTATATGCAGGCATCGAGCAAGGAAAGCACCTCATCCAGGACATCGGCTGTCGCGCGAGAGATCTTTCGAATCTTCCGTGCGCGAAAATCAATTGACTTGACCTGCTCAACCATGACGACACCTGTGACGCTGGTGCCACTCGGAATGACAACATGGAAGGGATAGTCTCGGCGCGTGTTTGTGATCGGACAAACGATGGCAAGGCCTGTATGTTGATTGAACAGGTCATTACTGACGACGAGCGCGGGACGCCGTCCCATCTGTTCGTGTCCTGACTGTGGATCGAAGGTGACCGCGACGTAGTCGCCCTTTTTCGGGATATACGTAGGCATCTACCATACCTCCCGTCCGACGGGCTCTCCCCAAGTCACCTCTTCGGGCTTGTCGTCCGCGGGAATGCGGGCAACGAGTTTCCTGATGTCGTGTCCGCCGCGTATGCGCTTTGCCGGTGCGACGACAATGACACCTTCACGAACAGAAAGATCCACCTCGTCACCCACCGCAATGTGCGCTTGCGCCAGAACCTGACGGTTGAGCCTGAGTCCTTGGCTATTGCCCCAGCTTTGTATTTTTGTGATCATCATGCACCTCCATTGGATAGCCTATGTATAGCCCATCGCGCCGCGGGCGTCAAGCATGCGTTGATGTGGTCGAAAGAACCGAAATAGAGCAGCGTTTCGACGAGATCCTTGCTGACTTGGAGGGCGTTGCCGGATGGCAAACCGCTCGTGTGCGCCGCCCGGTCATGATTCTGGGGAGCCTGGACGGGATCGAAACCGGCGCACGGCAGAGGAAACGTAAGCGCGCCACGTCTGCGGCCAAACCGCCGACGCGGCGCGCTTCCTTTTTTGGCTCTTCCGG
Organism: Verrucomicrobiota bacterium; assembly: GCA_018648805.1. Taxonomy (GTDB): domain Bacteria; phylum Verrucomicrobiota; class Kiritimatiellia; order UBA8416; family JABMPJ01; genus JABMPJ01. The sequence goes on along the minus strand of JABGQM010000071.1, from coordinate 19,216 downwards.
GATTTCCGGCTGTTTTTCATTGGCCACTATGCACATACACACTCTGGCGGGCCGATTAAGCGGGTGGTTCATGCCCAGCGACTGGCAAAGCGCCATGTTTCCGCACCGGACAGGCATTCGCAGATTTGCGTATCAATAGGCAAGGCGATGATGTAGAACATGTTACGCCTGCTCGCCCCCCCCAAGCGCTTTTGCGTCTAAATGGACTCGATCATGCCCAGTGGGGCACATAGGGAGGCGGAGGAATCATGATCGGCGTGGAACCCGATGGGGCGGACGATGCCTTGCGTGAGGTGCGGCGCGCCATGTTCTCTACGGCGGTGCTGCGGGCCCACCGACAGGGAAGCACAACCCCTATGTCGCCTGAGGACATCGGCGCAGAGGTCCAGTCGGCACGTCAGGCTCGTACCTCATGAATAGGATCGTGCTGGACACCAACGTTCTCGTGTCGGGCATGATCAACGCGCACGGTGCCCCCGGACGAATCGTGGACCTGGTTCGCGAGGAACATGTGAAACTGGTGGTTGACGATCGTGTTCTTTCTGAATACGGAGAGGTACTCAGGCGCCCGAGATTCAACCGCTATTTCGATGTGTCGGCCGTCCGCGACGTCGTGCTCTTTCTTGAGCAGAATACGATATATGTCGTTCCCGTTCGATCCATCACCGACTTGCCCGACCCAGATGACGCGCCGTTTGCGGAACTGGCACTTTCGGCCGCCGTACCCCTGGTTACCGGTAATGCCGACCACTACCCCGAGTCCTTGCGTCACTCCATCGATGTGCTCACACCCGCCGGTTACCTCAAGCAAAGAGAGCGGGCACACGCCGAGCGGGAAACGCGTGCAGATAAACGATAGACTTAACCGGTTCAGTGGAGCGTACTTCTCAGCCCCGCGCTCCCAGTAGCGCGGCCCCCCACGCCTCCGGCGTGGCGAGGTCCCGGCTTGCCCCGCGTTCCGCGGGGGGCCAGCGCCGCGCAAGAACGGAGCCAACCAACTTGTCAAGCTCATGGAGTCCATGATCACCGGCCTCCACGTCACTCAAGGTTTTGGGGGCAATGCCGGAAATAGTTTGGCTCAGTTGCAGTTCGAAGAGGGCGGCGACGTGGGGGGGACCGCGCTACTGACCGCACATTCGCCGCAGATGTGTAGGGCTCGTCGGCTACACTTCGCTTTCGTTTGCGATGCGGAGAATCTGTTCATGTAATGCCCTCGTGATTCGGTAGCCGGAGTCCATGAGCGCCTGCAATGCCGGAGCAACATCCTTGATAAGCCCCCGTTGCTTTGCCTCCAGCAGAACGCGTGCCGTGCCGATCATGGCAATTCCCCTTGCTTTGGCGGCCCTGCGGCCCCGACGCTCATCAACGAGGAGCACGGCTTTACGTTCGGCTGCCAAGAGGATCGCTTCCGTCTCACCCGCCCCCAACGCAAGGCCAAGGGAGCCGTGGGGACCACGCAACGCGCGTCTGCGAATCCATCGATCCTTGCGCACGGCAACGCGCAGGATGGCGGCGCCCGGCATGTTCGAATCCAACCTGAGTTCGTCTTGAACGGCCGGTGGAATCTCAACGGTGCCCAGCATATCGCGCAGAAGATGCAGATAACCGGTCCGGGCAAGGGCAATCAGTGGTCCGGCGTCCGCGACAATCCGCCGCATCACAATGCGACATCCATCTCTTCTGCCAGCTCTTCCGGTGCATAGTCGACCACGTCGACGCCGCAGCCGGACAGAACATCCAGAAATTCCTCGATCGATAGGTCCGCGACCTTGGCCGCCTGGCTGAGTGTCAGCACGCGTTGATCCAGAAGATGCACGGCCAGGCTGCAGTTCACGCCGGCATCAACGGTGAGACGGTCCAACGGAACCGTCAGGAATGCGGGACGCCCGCGCTTTGTTACAAGCGAAACATCTCCGCGCTCCGCATCGCGGAGCAATTTACCCGTCTTTTCTCTCAACTCACGGACCGTAAACACATCCATCGTAGCGTTCATGATTTTCCTCTGTTGTGACGCCTTTTGATAGCACAAGTGTGATGTATTGTCAATACCTCAAGCCCGAAGGTCCCGGGAGGAAAGAGGGCCTCCTATGCATAATGAACTCCCCATTCGAGGGCTGATGACACTCCGGCCCGTCAACGCCGTGGGTGGGGAGGTTTTTTGACCCGGTGACCAGTGACCGGGTCACTCCGAGAGAGGTCATGAGCGCCCTTCTCAGCCTGCCCGCTGGAGGGTCCACCCTGCCCGCCCTCCTGCGGAGGGAGCAGGCGGGCGAAATGACCCCGAAAACAAGCAACAACGCCGATTCTCGCGGCAATTATGATTGCCAGAAAGTAGATCTAATAACCCAGAACGTCCATTGTGAAGAGGTCGCTGTGTGAGGTATTATGGAGACACTGAGGGCGAACTATGTTTGAGCGTCAACCAACCGCCAACCGCAATGCAGATGCCCATGACCGCGCTGCTTGGCCCCGCATGGGGCGGAAATGGAGTAGTAAGATGAAGAAGATGATTAAGTTGTTTGCAGTTTTGGGAATGGTTCTCGCACTCGCCCCGGCGGCCAACGCACAGACGACGAGCGTTGTTCCCTTCGGCTATGCAGGCGATTACCGTATCATCTTTACCACCTCCGGTACATATGACGCGGTACCGACGGACATCGCCACTTACAACGGGCGTGTCCAAACTGCGGCCGCCGCTACATCGGGGAACGCCATTGACTTAAGCGGCGTAAGCGGTTGGAAAATGATTGGATCAACTGCAGCCATGAACGCGAAGGCAAATACCGGCACACTGCTCTCAGGCGATGGGGGATACAGTGCCGCGAACGACGTCCCAATCTACAATGTAAACGGCGTGAGGGTAGCGGATGATAATGCTGCACTGTGGGGCACGTCGCACGCCCCCTATATCAACTATCCTCCGTATTGGGAACCCCAGCCTGATTCTTTACTCGCTCCGATTTTGAGAATCGACGGGGGAGTGAATGGTGCTCGCATCTGGACAGGAACCGCCGCAGACGGATCGAGCCACGTCGGCAACGAGCTTGGAACACCGGGTGCCGGCAACGTGGTTTCCCAAGGACGCGGAAATGGTAGATACGACGCTGCGTGGATTAGCGAAGGGCCAAATGGAAACCCCAACCCGTCGGCTAATCCCTATAACCACCATGCCTTATCACCCGTGCTCACCGCCGTCGCTCCAACAGTGGCGACAATCCTAATAAGCGGATCGAGCACCTTAATCTACCCTGGAGACACCACTCCGAACCTCGCTGATGACACCGATTTCGGTTCAGTCATCATGGGTGGCGCGGACATTGTCAAAACCTACACGGTGACCAACTTTGGCACGGTGGGCACACTAACCCTGACCGATCCGGCAACCGTTACGGGGGGCGGGGGGCGATTCGCGGTAGGCGCGTTGACCGCAACCGTGTTGGTCCCCGGCGGCGCCGCCACCTTCACCGTGACCTACACCGCGCACAGCAGTGCACGCTCAGTGGACGACGCGACGGTGAGTCTGGTCAGCGATGCCACCGATAATGACCCATATGAGTTCGCCATCACTGCCACAACAACGAATGATGGGGTAATTGCCGCCCCCGGGGATGGCTATACGGGCCCGTACCGTATTGCCTTTGTTACGACCGGGACGACAAACGCGACATCGACGGTTATCGCCGATTACAACGCATTCGTCACCACGGCGGCCGCTGGAGTAACCGAGCTGAACGACCTCGGCGTTGAATGGACGTGCCTTGGCTCAACCAAGACCGTCTCGGCGAAGACAAATACCAGCACCCACACCACCGGCGACGCGAATGACGTGCCGATATACACGACGACCGGTCAGCTGATAGCGACTAATAATGCCGACCTGTGGGACGGGAACATCGACCATGCTATCACATACGAGGATGGCGGGACGGTCGTCATCGGCAATGGCCGCATTTGGACTGGGACGGAGAGCAACGGCGACATCTCGAACATTGAGGGCGGAACCAACGAACTTGGAGAACCAAACTTCACAGGGGGCAAAGCAATCCGGTTCGGAACATTTGGTTCCACGAGCTCTGATTGGATAGCGGTTGCGGCCACTGATCGAAATCAAGCATTTCCGTACTTGGCTTTGTCCAGCGTGATAATCCCCCCACCCCCCGGCATGGTGCTCATTATCCGTTGAGGCGGGTGTGTAGACCTGGGCCGCTGCGCTCTGCGCCCAACCCGAAGCGGCTCATGCTTGTCGTTGGGCACGAGGAAGCAAATGGATAAGAGAATCAGAGAGATTGACAACAGGCTCGTCTACAAGTCAGGTGGTGAGACTCTTGTCATTGAGCCTTGGGGACGGGATGGGTTGCGGGTCCGCGTGACCCCGCTTCCTGAGGTCATCGACAGGCCGTGGGCGCTGACCGAACCCGTTGACACACAGGCCAACATCGAGATCTCCAATACTGAGGCAACCATCAGAAACGGGAACGTCTCAGCACGGATTCGTGATAGCTACACTCAGAAGGGTCATTTGGAGTTTTTCAGACATACCAAAGACAAAATGATCCCTATGCTGAGTGAATACGACTACGGTGTTCATGCCCACAACCCCGGCACGCGCCGGTTCAACTCCGTGGACGATGGTCTTTTCGAATCCGAATTGCATTTCGCCGCACGTGATGGAGAACGCTTTTACGGTATGGGCGAGAACGCCACTGGCCGACTTAATCTGAAGGGCTGCGTGATCGATCTCTACCAGCGCCATGTCAAAGCGGTTGTGCCCTTTGTTGTCTCCAGTGATGGCTATGGTTTTCTCTGGAACAACCCCTCTCTTGGCAGAGTTGAATTCGGCCATAACATGACCCGATGGGTTTCCTATGGCAGCAAGCAAATGGATTACTATGTCACCGCGGGAGATTCCTACGCCGACATCATGGAAAATTACGCCGATGTCACAGGGCATGCGCCGGAGTTTCCCTGGTGGGCCTCCGGATTCTGGCAGTGCAAACTTCGCTACAAGACCCAGGAAGAGTTTCTGAACGTGGCACGGGAATTCAAGCGGCGGGGTCTGCCTCTGTCGGTGCTGGTCATTGATTTCCTGCATTGGGACATCACCGGGAACTGGAAGCTAGACCCTGAGTTTTGGCCCGACCCTGAAGCGATGGTCAAGGAATTGGACGAGATGGGCGTAAGAATCATGATTTCGCCATGGACTCTGGTGGATGAGAAGAGTGAGAACTTTGCACCCATGAAAGAACACGGCCTGTTCACCGGTTCCATCGACGGGAAAAAGGACACGGTTGATTTTGGTGGGCCGAAATACCAGTACGACCCGACAAACCCGAAAGCGGCCCGATATCTCTGGAGCAAGTGGAAGCAGAACTACTTCGATATTGGCATACGCACGTTCTGGCTCGATCCGTGCGACGACTTCCACGATATTCAGGACTACGATCAAGTCCTGTTTCACATTGGCCCTGCAAAAGAAGCGCACGCCTATTTCCCCGTGGCCCATCAGAAGAACATCTATGAAGGACTGATTGCCGCCGGGGAGAAAGAGGTCGTGACAATCTGCCGCAATGCCTGGGCGGGGAGCCAGCGTTACGGGGCATGTCCCGCACCCCACGATATCCTTTCTTCATTTGAGCATCTGGAAGCATACATGAAGGTCGGACTCAATGTCGCCATGAGCGGAATCCCATGGTGGAGCTGCGACATCGGCGGTTTCATAACCCACGACAACAGCAGTCCGCGCTTTCACGAACTGATGGTGCGCTGGTACCAGTATGCCGTGTTCACGCCCGTCTTCCGTACTCACGGTAAGCGGCCCAATAACGAGGCATGGACTATCGGCGGAGATTCCTATCCCCATATCCGGGCGGCTATGTTGCTCCGAGAGCGCCTGCGTCCCTATGTCATGGTGCAGATGAAGCTGGCTTCCGAAAAGGGCTTACCCCCCATGCGCCCGGTGTTCTTCGATTTTGCAGAGGATCCCAAAACGGCGGAGGTAGAAAATCAGTTCCTCTTTGGGCCCGATCTTCTGGTGGCACCCATAACCAGATATGAGGTGCGTAGCCGGAAGGTATACCTCCCGATCGGAACCGAGTGGACCGATGCCTGGACGGGCAAGAAACTGCCCGGCGGACAGACTGTCGAGGCCGATGCACCGATCGAAGGTATCCCCGTGTATGTGCGCGGCGATAAACCCGATCTGGTAGAACGCTTCAAGAGACTGTACTCGGAGTGACCCACAGCGAATCCGACAGAATGCCCAACAAGGCGAATGGAGCGGACGAGTGAAGCCCCCGCTCATGCAGACCGTTGGGGCGCAGAGATTGAGGGAGATCTAACATGACAGAGAACGATCAGCAGATCGCCACGCGAAGGCAAGCGTGGCAGGAATCTCTTGCGAAAATCCAAGCCAAGCCTTTGAAGTTCTGTCCTGCCTTCCCTGAAACCGCTCAGCGGTGGAACGATTGGTGGAAATCGACGAACGACCGTCCGCTCATCGTCGCACAGGTTGCCAAGACACCCGGCATCCGATGGGACAAGGCATTTGACCTTCTCGATCAACCCGAAGCATGGGTACGCGTGCGGCGCACACAGGTTGAGCAGACACACTTCGCGGGGGAAGCCCTGCCTTCCGCCAGAGTAGACATAGGACCTGTTGCCACGGCAGCATTTATGGGCGCCCCCCTGCATTTCGCTTCAGCAGAGCAGACATCCTGGCAAGACCCGATCATTGAATCATGGGAGGATCCGGCGCGATTGGACGTCGACCCGAAGAATCCATGGCTGAAAAAAGTCCTGCTACTTCTCGATCGCTTGGCCGAAGACGCCCGCGATCAGTATCTCGTGTGCCTTCCTGATCTTACCGGAGCCATGGATGCGGTTGCGAACATGAGAGGTACCCAGAGACTCTGCTTCGATCTTTACGAGCATCGGGATGCTGTTCTGGCAGCAACGTTTCAGGCCGTTGACGCTTGGGAAACCGTGTTCAGCCGAATGTACGAGCTCGTGTTGGGCTATGGGACCGGCTTGACTCAATGGGTCTCCTGTTGGGCTGATGCGCCGTTCACCGTTCCGACCTGCGACTTCAACGCACTGATCGGGCCACAGGACTTCGCTGATACGTGCCTTCCATCCCTTAGCGAACAGGCACGCCGTGCGGGGCTGTGCGTGTTTCATCTCGACGGACCGGATGCGGCCCGCCATGCCGAAGCGCTCGCCCAGGCCCCGGAGATAACCGCAGTTCAGTATACCCCGGGTGCGGGCACGCCGTCGGCCATATCTATGCTCCCCATGTTGCGCATGTTCCAGCAGCACAACGTGCCACTGTTTATCGACTGCCCGCTCCATGAAGTTAAGCAAGTGGCTCAGGAGCTGGATCCCGCAGGCGTCGCTATCCGGACATCAGTTTTTGCGAACCCTCAAGAAGCAGACGCGCTGGTGGCATGGCGAGACAAGACGTTTTGCTGACAACGCATGTCGTCTCTCAGGTAAGGAACACGGCAGGCAAGGGTTACAAAAAGTATTTCGTAGAGTTTTTTCAGGCAATAGACCAGAGCATGGTCGACGGAAGCCGTGAGGGCATGAAACTGACAGAAATGGGAATATAACCATGAAGAAAAGCTGGAACACCTGGAATGTGCGAAGCGTGTTGTCACATGTTCGTCTGCCGGAAGGGATTGCGATCTCTCTTGGAATAAAAGAGTATAGCACTGGCCAATGCATGCGCGAGATGTTGGTCGGTCGGGACGATGTCATTCCCGGGGCACACGCCTATGATGGCTCCTACACGTGCCTAACTGTGGGATGGCATAAACTCAAGATGAGAGTCGAGACTGCCGTCGAAGATGGCGAATGGTACGCACTGGTTACCCCGCTTGCGACCGGAATCAAGCCGGAGGCCCTTACCATTGAGGGGGCTGTGTTGTGGAGTCGCCCTGGTTTTGCCCAGCGAGTAGAGGACGCATTGATCATTCAGAGCGGCGAAACAACCGTCACCGTTCGGGCGTCTGGTACACACCAAGAGGATGAACCTGTCACCGAGATTGCGTCTCCGCACCTCGTGGTATTTCTGGATCAGCCGGTGTCTATATCTACGAACCCCGCTAAACTCGACGAGACAGAATCTGTCATCGAGCGGCAGAAGGCGGCCTTTCTGGTCACCCGTCAGGAACATGGTGAAAAGCAGGAAGTGTACGAGGCCATGCAAGGCTGTCTCGCCTGGGACACCGTCTATGATCCGTTCAATGACCGCATTATCTCTCCGGTAAGTCGCGTTTGGAGCTCCGGTTGCGGCGGGTGGGTTCTTTTCGACTGGGACACCTATTTTGGGTCATGGATCGCGAGCGTCGACAATAAGGAACTCGCCTATGGTAATGCCATTGCGATTACGGAAGAGGCGACAGAGCAGGGCTTCATCCCGAATTTTGCTCTACCCACCGGCTTTAAATCAAGCGATCGCTCTCAGCCTCCGGTGGGATCTATAACCGTGCAGGCGCTTTGTGATCGGTTTGACGAGACCGTCTTGGCCAGGCAACTCTTTGATGCGCTTCTGAAATGGAATCGTTGGTGGGCAGAGAAACGCGACAAAGATGGGTACCTGTGCTGGGGCTCCGATCCCTATGAACCGGTGGTCGGTAATGAGTGGGAAACCAAAGGTGTCAATGAGCGCTACGGGGGGTCCCTTGAGTCGGGTCTTGATAATTCTCCCATGTATGATGATGTGCCTTTTGATCAGGAGAGCCATCTTCTCCTCATGGCCGATGTAGGCCTTATGGCTCTGTATATTGCTGACTGCAATGCATTGGCAGATCTCGCAGAACGCATCGACCGTAGCGCAGAGGCTGCCGAATTGCAGAAGCGCGCCGATAGGTACGCCGAGAAGCTAAGAGGAATGTGGTGTGAAAAGACCGGGCTCTTTCTCAACAAGAATCTAGCGACAGGCGAATACTCCGAGCGTCTTTCGCCGACCCATTTCTACCCCCTGATCGCGCGTGTGGCTACGCAGGAACAGGCGGAACGCATGATCAACGAGCATTTCTTCAATCCCGAAGAATTCTGGGGAGATTGGATTCTGCCGTCCATCGCTCGAAATGACCCTGCGTATCCGGATCAGGACTATTGGCGCGGACGTATCTGGGCACCCATGAACTTCCTGGTCTATCTTGGTATTCGCAATTACGATCTTGAGAAAGCTCGCACAGCACTGGTAGAGAAGTCCGAAGCGTTGCTCCTCAAGGAGTGGCGGGAACATGGCCATGTCCACGAGAACTACTGCGCTGACAGTGGCCAAGGATGCAACAGCAAGAAGAGCGATCGCTTCTACCATTGGGGAGGCTTGCTGGGATTGATTGGGATACTTGACAAGGATTGGAAACAATAGGGAACAAGCATGAGCATCAGCGGCGACGGTGACTTACCCATCGGCCCGTTCTCCGGGGTCAATCTCTTGTGCCTCCTCAAGAAGACGACACTCGAATCGGAGCCTGCCCTCGCAGCAGAAGGCCGAGAACTGGAGAGCTTCGGCACCGGCATGCGAATCGAACGGAGATCGGTAAAGGTCAATCACCCGCCCATGCGAAAAGACTTGCGCGGGAAGCATCCGCGGATATCCAAACGAGCTATGGCGACCGCGACAGGGATCAGCACGACATCTATCGACAAGAACCTCGCGATTCTAAAGAGCAAGGGGTTTCTGCAACCTGTCGGATCGGCCAGGAGTGGCCACGGGGAGCTCGTAGCAGGATCCAAACCTGCGCGCGGCCGTGAGTAGGCGCGCAGCTTCGGGTTCTCTGCCACCAACTCGTCAAATCGACCGAACTGCAGACTAACCGCGACACCAGTGCTGACCCCGAGGATATCGGCGACTCCCCGTTGCGTTAGACCGGCGTAACGCGTCAGGTATCGCGCTGTAAACGGTCGAAACGCCGCCCCCTTGGTACGCCGAGTAAAATCCCCCCGCTCGCATTTCAGGCGCCCTGCCAGCTCGTCGAGTACCTGGTCGACGGAAAGCACCTCCTCGACATGGTGAAGGGACGCGTCCTCGGGACGACGGGTCGCGTTGACCAACTCGGCATACAGCCCCTGCACGGGGCTGAAGGGCGGGCTGAGGCGGGCGCTGGTTAATCTGGCAGGAACGGATCAACGGAGACAGACGGCCTCAAGTGAGCGAGAGTGGGCAGAAATCCTCGGCACTCACAACTTGTCCGTACTTGAATGGATTCATTATCCCCTCCAGTGCTATACCGAACTGCATATCACCAATCCATACACGTCAAGGCGAGAGATGGCTACGGTCGCTCCGGCCCCAGCACGATTCGCATGCCGGTGATAGGCAAATCAAAATCGCGCGGCAGGTGACGGCGCGACGCGCTGCGGATGCTCCGGAACTTGTCAGCATCACTCGGCTTGTCCTTGTCCTCCGCGGGCTTGTGCGACATATAGCTGCCGCCACGCATCACCTTCTCGGCATCCGGGACAACCGCCAACGGGTCGAAGGCCTGCGAAGCGTCGTAGGGGGCATAGCCATCGACGACCCATTCCCACAGCGACCCGTGCATGTCATACAGGCCCCACGGATTCGCCTGGCGACGCCCAATCGGGTTCGAAGTCGTGCCGTCGAAGATGTCGGCTTTGAGGTCCATGAACGTCGCGAGCTCGCCCTTTACACCAAATGGGCCGGTGCTGCCGGCCCGGCAGGCGTACTCCCACTCGGCTTCGGTGGGCAGGCGATACACATACCCTTTCGGCAGTCGGCCTGCCGCGGCTTCTCGTTTCGTAAGCCAGGCGCAATAGGCTGTCGCTTCTTCCCACGTCAGCATGTCCATGGGCTTATCGCTTCTGAGCGGAGAAGTGACGTCGGTTCGCTCGACACCCCAGGGGCCGCCCTTGTAAAAGGCGGGCAGGTGGTGGGCCCACGGGCCCTTGTTCATCCGGTCTTCCACATGGTCGGGGTGCATGGCGTTCATGTATTGCGCCTGCGTGATCTCCTTGATGCCCATATAGAACGGCGGAGAGATCGTGACGGTGCGCTGCGTTTCGTCATCGCGTCGCCCCACTTCGCCGGAGGGGCTACCCATGACGAACTTCCCCGCGGGAATGTAGGTCAGCTTCACCTCGTGGCTGTCGGGAATCGCATAGACGCCAGGCGTGAGCGCCTTCATCTGGCCAGCGGTGACGGGCCTGTCCTGGGCGGTTGAAGCCGGTTTTGCGGGCGTGCTGGCAACGCATCCGGTCATTGAGCCGAGCCCAACAGAAATCGTAAACAGGAGATAGATCGATCTATTCATTGTGGATTCCTTCTGAGTTTTTCGAGTCGGCTGGAAGGCTGAAGCGATACGGTTTGACGCGTCGTAGCCATCGTTGTAGCACGGGGTTCAGCTGGTCATATTCTTTCTCATACTTGTGAACGGTGTCCCAGTCGGCGGTGGAGGTCTGCCAGTGCTTCTGCAATTCCACTGCTTGCTGCAGTTGGTTCCAATCGTCGGGCGGCTCGATATCCGACGCTAACTGCGCCGCGATATTCCCTGCCAGCTGGCGGAAATGAATCCGCTTGTACTCGATCTTTTCGGCAATCCGGAACTCTTCTGCATGGTGCAGCTTGGCGTTCTCGTGACACTGCGTCAGGAATTCATTCTTCGCCTTCTCGGCCGCTATGATGTCCGGGCTGAGCTTCCTGTCGGCATAGACCTCGCGGTCCTTGTCTATGGCGCGGCTGAGCTGACTCCTGCGTTGCTCAATCTTCCGCAACTCCTGCTGCTCAGGCAGTTCAGGCCCGCGCCGCGACCCGCTCCCGGGCCTTCGCGGCCCGCGATCGCGAAGTACGCTTTGCTGGCGACTCTTCAGCACCGCCATCGCCATATACGCGGTATCGGCAATCAACCGGTCAGCCACCATCGCCTTGGCATCGCGATCGAGGCGATCCATCTCGGTCTGCATTTTCACCAAGTCCAAGTCCCTATAGAATATCCCTTGGCTGGGTACCTCCCAGCTTGACGACTTGAGAACCAACACCTTACCACGGATTCCGCCGCCACGATGCCCGATCAGCTGATCGAGCTCACGCTGGGCTTGCCGCAATGCAGTTTCCTGCTCGGGCGTGCGTTTGGGAATGGCCTTGAGACGATCACACTTCGCCTTCGCTTCGGCTATGACCGGGGCAAAGGCCTTGGCGACCGGACCCTCGGTCTCACGCAGTTGCGTCTTCCGGGCAGCGATCTCCCCCTTCAACACCGCCACTCGTTTCTGGATCGGTTCGAGCTGCGGCGTCAGTTCCTCGACGACTGCCTTCTTCATCCCGTCGAGTTTCTGGCTGTACGCTCTGTGCTTCTTTTCAGCCTCGGTGCGCCGCGCCTTATAGGCGGCCAGTTTCTTCTGATAGGCCTTCTCTTCCGCCGGGTTTGTCGCCTTGGGCGTTTCCTTTCCCATCTTCCGGCGGGCCTGATCTAGTTTCTTCGTCGCGGCCTGAATTTCCTTCTCAATCGCCGCCTTCTCCGCCTGCTTCTTAAGCACGCCGGCCGATCGCATGTATTCGTCGTGAAGGCCGATTCGTTTGATCGCCACCTCCGCCTCCTGTCTGTAGTAGTCATCCCGCAAGGCCAGCGTCTTGGCCACCGTTTTCGGATTGCCTTCCTGCTCGTGGATTTTCTTTCGCAGCATCTGGCGGTCGCTCCACGTGAAGGCCCGGTTCATGTCGCTGCAGTCGCGAGTCAGCTCGCGGTAGGCCTGCTCCTTGTAGGGGTGGTCGCCGTAGGCTTGGGCGATTTTCGCCACGCTCGCAGCCGAGACTCGGACCGGACTCACCGGCGGGATCAGAGGCAGCGATTCGCCATCGGCCGGCACGTAAGAATATATCCGCAGCGAGTCGAGTTGGCCCTTGGTGTAGTTGGGCTGGGCGTCGTCGCGACTTCGCATAGCCAGCGTGCGACGTCCCAGCGTGGGCGGGAAGACGTCGGCCGGCCTGAATGTTGCCTTTCTGCGGGCAACGATTTTGCCGTTCACGCGAATCGTCGCTTGCGTGCCGTCGATGCCGACTTGCAAGTCCGACCACACGCCCGACTGCAATGCAGCGGATGTCGTGACCGCGTCGGTCTTCCCCGCCACCGTCCACGACAGAGTCAGCTTGCCGGTGGGATTGGCCGTCAGCATGAACCGGTTCGCCACGTTTCCGCCAAAATCAAACAGCGTTTGTGGCTTGCCGACTGCGTCCAGCTTCACTCGCAGGTCGACGAGAATCTCGCCCATATCCGCGACGTCGGGGGATAGTTCCGCGTATTGATCTCTTCCGTTGAACACATAGGCGCCGCGTCCTGCCGCCGGGTCGAACCCGGGCGATCCGACGAGGTGGCCGTTGTAGCTTAGCTGGCCAAAATCGGTGTGGTATCCATATTGGCACACGGTTGTGATGCGTCGTTTGAGCAAGTCTTCCAGCAGGACGGCTTCGGCCTGCACGCAATCGTAGTTGGCGACCAATCCTTCCGCTCGGCCACGACTTGGAAGGCCCGTCACATGCAGCGTCCCGACATCGACGGCATCGGACCCCGGTTTCGGGCGGTTGATCATAGGCCAAATGACGCGGGCGTATCCGCTGACTTCGACGTCGCCAATCGCCGCGCCTTTTCCGCTGAGTTTCGCGTGGTCTTTCACGACGGCCTTGTCGCCGATCGCGACGGCTCCTTCAATCAACTGGGCGTGGTCGAGCACCTTCGCTCCGCCGAGCACGTAGCAGTTCGGACCCACATACGCCGTCGGATCGGCATGCGATTTCGCCGACACCCATCCGCCGCCGTTGGGGTGCGGCGCTCCGCCCAAATCGTCCAGCAGCAGTTGCAGGCGACGGAGGCTAGACTTCGTATAATTGATCCGCGGACGCGGGACTTTCCACCCTCGGCCCGCGACGCGATCGGTCTCTTTGTGCTTGGCGTAAAACGTCTTCTCCGCCTTCGCCTTCACCGCGGTGGTGTGGGCGATGTTCTTCTTCAGCTGTTCGGCAAACGCTTTGCTTTGCTCGGGCGTCATGCGAGGCGGCAAGTCCAACGCATACGGGCGCTCTTGCGGAAAGCCCTGAGGCGTTTGGACACCGGTCAGATCCAGGATGCCCGTTTGCCGATAATGGATCAGCGTCGGAGCCGCCACCGTCATGTTGTAATTCTCAGCCATGTTGTTGAACGGCGAACCGGGCGTGCATCCCTCCAGCGTGACTTGATAGGGATAACTGTAGGCGTAGCCCGCTTCGTAGACCACCCAGGGCGCGCCGGCGTTCTTGTCACTCAACAAGGCTTTAGGTGTCGCGGTGACGGTGAGCCAGAATCGTTTGTCGCCCGGCTTGATGTCCATCGACATTTTGCCTTTGCTCCATAGCGGCGTGTATCGGCAGGTGTCGTTCTTGTCGACGGCCACGATGCACGCGCGCCAGTCGGAGTAGGTGTCCGGATCGAAGTCGCCTTCGAAATCGACGGTCACTCTCTTCGCGCCCGCATCGGGGACCAATCGCGAAATGCTCACGCCGAACGGTTCCGGTGCCTCGCTGGGCGGGCAACGATAGATTCCCTTTTCGGTATCCACCGCCATCAGGTACGACCGGTTGGGCGTCGCGAAGTGGTGGCGGTACTGATACTCTTGCTGGAAGTCAAACTCCGCGCGACGGGCGCCGATTTGTCCGAACATGTCGCCGACACCGCGGATGCCGTCGCCCTTTTTCCATAGGCCTCGCTCTTCGCCTAGGTGGGCGTAGACGTGCATGGGCGTTTTGTCTTGCTGGGCTGCCAGATTCGACGTAACGGCCGCGAGGGCATACCCCCAGTTCGGGTCATCGGACATCATGTCGTATGCGCCCGCACCAGGATATTGCCCGAAGAATGCCGTCTTCCATGGGCGTCGGACTTGGTTGATCGCTTTGTGGATGAACGCTGCGTTCCCCATCATTTGCATTGCGTCACAGGCCGTCTCGGCACCACCGGGATACATCAGTCCGCCGCAGGCCATCCCGTGGCCGAACTCGTGCCAGATACCTTCCACAACCACGCGCCCCATCGTGCATCCACCATATCCGCCACCGCCACCGCCGGTTCCATGGCCAAACGTCGGAACATACTTGTATCGATCTGTTGACTTCCAATAGCGCATCAACCCGCCACCATATTCCTGGTAGCTCCAGAAGGCCTCCACCTGACTACACAGGTGTCCGATGGTGGCCATCACTTGTTCGTGATCTTCTGGTTTCACCCAGCTTTTCCCACTCAACGGCGCCTTGGAGGGAACCACCACCGAGAAGTGTTTCGTGTCGAACCGGACGTGGCCTTCCTTCTTGTACAGATGACTCTCGCCTTCGGGATGACTCCGGGCTTCGTCGCTGAGTATGTATTCGTCGGGAAGCAATTTCTTGGCCATTCGGGCGCGGTCCGCGCGATAGACCTTCATCAGATAGTTCCGATCCGGTTCGCTGAGGTACTTACCCATGAACACACGCTTACGTCCATCTGCCATCCGTAAGACGGCGGCGGGACAACGATAGCTCGTGGGGTCTTTCACGTCTTTTGGGAACCCGTCGCCCACGCCACGGAAACCGATCAGGTGCGCCTTGAACGGTTGTTTTGGGAAGTTGTCAACCATCGTACCGGTCAGGCTGTCGGAGGGAACCCTTGGTGTCCACGTCCGCAACGGCGCACCGGGGATATCCTCCAGCGGAATGATATCCATGCCCCGCTTAGGCCACCATTGAACGGTGCGACGATTGTAGGATTTTAGATCGGCGGCGTTCTCTTCCGACACGGTGTCCAGACTCACATCGCTCCGCAGCTGGCCCGGATACCGAACATCGTAGTGGAAATCGTATTGCCTGTGGTCGCGTCGCGATTCGGCGTCTGTCTGGCCGACGGCAAACAGCAGCAGCGAAAACGCAATCACAAATTGAAAACGCTTTGCTTGAACGGTAAGAGATGGGGTCATCGTGTACTCCTCTGGTTACAAAACATCGGCTGTAGGGTCTTTTTTAGGGCGTCAAAACGTAAGCGCCAGGCGTTGCCCCGCGTATCCAATGGCTTTGGTCGTACCATCCGGTATGAGTTCAATCGTGAATTCCCGTTCTGCTTGTTTGCCTTCATCCTGTCTTGTAAGCGGCTCAAGGGTCAATCGCTTGGCCGCGTCATCCCACGTGATCAGCGTTTTGCTCGACGTCCCCTTCAGGTAATCGAGGCTCGCGCCGTCATCGTCATACAGCGTGTATTCACCGTCGGCGCCCTGGTAGATCCTGAGCGTCGTGGGTTTGTCTACTTTTTCACTCGTGTATTGGCGGACGGGATCGAGTGGGATGATCGCCCCCGCGCGGACGTAGATGGGCATGGTAGAGAGGTCCACCTCGCGGGTGATGGTCTTGCCACCCGCGACGGCCTTCCCGGTCCACCAGTCATACCAGGTGCCTTCCGGAAGATAGACGTCTCTGGCGGTAGCGCCTTTTTCGTATACCGGGGCAATCAGCATGTCGCGGCCCCATAGGTACTGATCGGCGATGCGGCTCGCCTGCTTGTCGGTCGGGTAGTGCAGCCACAACGACCGCATCATGGGCATACCCGTCTCGCGGGCTTCCCAGGTCAGCGTGTAGTTGTAGGGTAGCAGCTGATATCGCAGTTCGATGTATGTCTTGGCGATCAGTTCAATGGTAGGGTTGTTCATTTCCGACTTCGGCTGGACGTAGCTGCCTTCGCCCGGTCCGGGTTCGCTTAGGCCCCATGCCCAGGGAAGACGATTCTCCCACCCGCGGCCATGACACCGCATCAGCGAATTGAACGCGGCAAACTGCACCCAGCGTGCATACAGTTCGGCCGAGTATTCATCCACCGTATAGAACGCACCGATGTCGGAGTTCCAGAACGGTGAGACACTCAGGGAGTGGTTGATGCCGATGGCGATATGGGTCTGGAGCGTGCGCCACGTCGAGAGCGGATCGCCCGGCCACATCCAACCGCCCCACCGGGCGACGCCGAGATAGCCGTTGCGATGCAGACTCCAGGGTCGTACGTTGGGTTGCTTAGAGAGTGCCCCGGTGTAGTAGACCTCGTGCCGTTTCATGCGCTCGTGGAAATTGAACCAGTCGCCTTCATCCGGCCACCAGGCATCGACCCCGGCATCCACCAGCGCATTGTGCTCATTCCAGTAGTTTTGGATGTGCGTGTTGTCGAGTTTCTCACCGGGCTTGGCCGGAATCGTTCCTTGGATCGTTGCCAGACGATCACGATCCCAGGGAATCATGTGTGCCATGACCTTCACGTGCCGGTCATGCATATCGGCGAGCACCTCTTTGGGCTCGCGTTTGAACAGATCGGGATTGAACTCGAATGAGGGCTGATTCTTGTTCCAGCCCCTCGGGCAGAACCCTGTACCCAGGTAACAGACGCTGTCCAGCGGGATCTGTTTTTCTTTGAAGGTATCGATGATACCAAGCATCTGCGCCTCATCCCGCATGGTGCGATGCGATTGCTGATAGCCCATCACCCACTTTGGCGGCAGCACGGCCTGACCGGAGATCGTCGAAATGTCTTTCATGAAGGCGGCGGGATTCTGTGCGTCAAACACGAACACATCGTAGGTGCCCGGGATGAAGTACTCGGGGGGTGGCAAGCCGATCCGACCTATCCGCTGCTGTCTTCGGCTGACCACGGTGCCAATCGCAATGGGATCCGCCGGGATGAAGCTGCCCGTCTCCGAGTCGCTCAGGTCGATCGCGCCCGACGGCGTCGGAATGAACATTCCCCACCCAGCCGTGCCAATCATCAGGGGCACCGGATTGGCCGAGCCATAGGTACCCGTTCCGTACCACGGAGTCATGGGATGCAAACGCCCGCGCCGGTCCAGCTCGATCTTGTCAGTGCGCCAGGAATCCCCCGTCTGCTTGGGGCCGCCTTCGCCCATTCCCAGCACCGGCTGATCATCCAGAGCAAAGGACATCGTGCCATCCGGCGCAAACGTGATTGTCTGGATAATTCGGTTGTCCAACGTCGCCACCTGCACTGACAACGGCTTGCTCTCTACGGTCACATTCACATCGCCCACGCGTGCCTTGACCGGTTTGAAGGCCGAGTCAAGTTCGCGTAGACTGATGGCCGCCTTGGGGTAGTCTCGCTCGACCAGCGCGGGGGTATAGGGAAACGCGTCTTTGGCATCGTGCGGCTGGATGGTGATACGAACCCCGGTTCTGCCGACGGCACGGATATCGAGTTGCGGTCGGCCTACAACGCGGACAGCCAACGTCGATGAATCGCTCATCTTTCCCTTGCGGGCGGTGAGCGTAAGCACATAGTCACCCGCCGTTGAGAACGTGGCCGTCGTAGCCAATGCCGCGGCGTCGGCGAAGGCGACCTTGCCCGGGCCCGAGCTCTTGCTCCAGCTGACCTTCGTCGAGGCTGTAGAGATCGCCCGCAACAACTCTCCGGCGAACGCCGTTTTCTGGCCGCGCATCGCGATGCGGTCACCGCCAGCCGTGACGGAGGGCGGGAAGTTGGGGAGCTTGCCCTCGTTGTACACTTTCCACTCGAGAATACCCGTGGAATGCTTGGTGCTGTCGATCTCCAGGCGGAGCTTGGTCGTGCGGACCTCGTCGAACGTGGTCGTGTTGAACTGGTCCTTGGCCACCCCCAGCCCCGAGGGATTGCGGACCGGGACAAAAGCCTTGCCGTCCCAATAGAGCAAGCGGCTGGCCTTGGGCAGGCCGACGCCGCGATGATCATCCCACCAGAAGACATCGATCTTCCCTGTGCGGACGGGGGCCGCCCAGTCATACTGGACCCATTGGGTGCCAATCTTGCGCCAGTTGCCGTACGATCCATTACTGCGATCATCGGAGGCCTGGGGGACCTGCCCGTCGTGGAGCGCCGCCAGCGATGTGTCGCGCGACACGTGCGAAGTCGACGGTTCCGCGACCGGCGCGAGATTAACCCCCGTTTTTGCCTCTGCGGCTGCACCGCTCACTGCCAGAATCAGAATAAGTGCGTATCGTAGGCATGTGTTCATTGTATTTCTACTATGTAGCGAACGCGTTCTGTCAAAGGCGACATAACGTATTCCTATCTAATCATCTCTACCATAGGGAGTTAGTTTGACTTCGTAAACATACCCGTTTCTGTGACCCCCACGACCTTGTGTCGTGGGTGAAAGAGCTTAGCAGCCAACCCAACACCGTTACGTCACCTCTTTTTCCGTTCTGCCGCCCGCTAGCGGGCGGCAGAAC